>CAYLHO010000008.1:0-3350 GCA_964383665.1 uncultured Lachnospiraceae bacterium | reverse complement strand
TTGTAACATTGCATGTATTGAAATTATCAAGTTTAAGAGTTTCTAAGCTATAGAAGGTATAAAAATCAGCGTCATTTTCTTCTGGATCACAAAACAAATAACTCGAATCAACAGGGGCGTAGATTGTTCCTGGGCAATAGAAAATTATGTCGAATTTTGTCGAATCGGAGGAGTTTGCCTTAATATAGGCGGTGACGTCGGAAACGCCGGTTGTTCCTGAAACATATGGTGTTGTTCCGTTTTTGTCGGTTGCGCCAACGGAAACGGTTGTGTAACCGGTTCCGGTTGGGAGAACGTCGGTGAATTCAATGGATAAAACATCAGAACTTAGGAAGTCTGGGAGGACGTTTTGAATTGCCTCTCTCCATTTCGCCGAGGTCATGAAATATCCAGAGGTTGGAGGTTCAGAGCCTTCGTTTGACAAAGTTAAGACGTAATTAAAACCAATTTCGGAAAAGGATTTGGTTTTATCGATAATTGAGAATTGGATTGTTATAACTTTCGATTCGCCGGCTGCAAGGTAGCCAACTTTTCCGCCAATAACCGATTTCATAACATTGGTTTGCGACGAGGTTGTTTCGTCGGAGACGGCATAGCGAAGGGTGTTTTCGGTTGAGGTGTTTTTAATTGTTATTTTAATTGAAACTTTGTCGCCGCTTGGTTTGAAATTGAGGGCAAGACCTTTCCAAGAATCAAGTTGACTTTGGGTTGGCTCGCTTGTTGCGGTGTAAACAAGGGTTTCAACGGTTGGATTTGTTTGCGCGCCGGAAATTGTTCCAGAAACAATTGCGTCAACATCGTTGGCGACATAGGTTATTGTTCCTGTTGTTGAAACGGTAACTCGGGTTGCAGCCCAAACTCCAACAATTGTTGTTAGAATTGCAACAACAAGAAGGGAGCAAGTAAAAATAATTTTAGATTTAAGGCTCCTTTTATATTTTCCTCTTAAAATTGCGTTAACTGCGTTACTTTCTTTTTCTCTGTTGTTTCGCATTTTTCTTTTCCCCCTTAAGGATATCTTTAGTTTATTTAATTAGCCATATTTTAACCTATTTAGCGTAAAAAACAAAATGAAAAAGCAGGGGCACGCGGAAAAACTTTTGTTATGGGGTTTCAATTTCCGTGCGTGGAAAGCATATATATTAACTATGAACAAAATTTGGGTTGTTATGATGCTTCTTGGAACGGCGGCTCTTTTAATTGTTAACCCGGGAGCGACGGTTTCAACTCTTCTTGATGCATCGGCAAGCGCGGTTGAGCTTTCAATAAGTTTGCTTGGAATTTATGCTGTTTGGCTTGGGCTTTTGGAAATTCTTGACGCAAGCGGGCTTTCAAAGAAAATTTCAAAACTTTTAAGGCCAATCATTCGGCGGCTTTTCAAAGGGGCAAGCGAGGAAACGCAAAAGGACATTGCAATCAACATTTCGGCAAACATGCTTGGGCTTGGGAATGCGGCAACTCCATATGGGATTAAGGCGATGAAAGGGCTTGACGACGGAAGCGGGGTTGCAACAAAATCTATGATCATGCTTATGGTTCTTAATGCAACGTCAATTCAACTTCTCCCTTCAACAACAATTTCGCTTAGGGCGGCGGCGGGAAGTTCTTCTCCCGCCGACATAATTCTTCCAACTCTTCTTGCAACGTTAATTTCGTGTTTGACGGGGGTTGGGTTAACACTTCTTTGCGGGAAAATTTTTAAAAGGAAAACGAAACATGTTTAAAGTTCTTGTTTTTGTTGTTATTGCTCTTTCAATTTTGTTTCTTGTTATGAAAAGATATAAACTTCTCATTTTAAGCTTGTGTTTCATAATTGTTTCGATGTTTTGTGGCATATTTTAGATTGGAGAACCTTTGAGTGCATATATTGTTCCAATATTTATAATATTAATAATGTTATATAGTTCTTATAAGAATATAAGTACATATAACATATTTATTAATGGCGCAAAAGGAGCGGTTGATCTTGTTGTTTCAATTTTTCCCTATCTTGTTGCAATCATGATTTCGGTTGCGCTTCTTCGAACAAGCGGAATAACCGACCTTATAACCAAACTTGTTTCCCCGGTTTTTAATTTTCTTGGAATCCCACCCGAGGTTAGCGAACTTGTTCTTCTTCGCCCATTCACGGGGAGCGGGAGTTTTGCTCTTCTTAACAACATTTTCACAACCTATGGCGCCGACAGTTACATTTCTCGCTGTGCCGCGGTTATCATGGGTAGCAGCGAAACTGTTTTCTATGTTGCAACGGTCTATTTTTCTCAAACCAAGGTTAAAAAACTTCTCTATGCAATTCCATGTGCGCTTGTTGCCTCGCTTGTTGCGGCAATTGTTTCCTGTTTGCTTTGTAAAGTTATCTAAAGAATTACACTAAATTTTGTTTCGCTTGAAAAATAAATTTATAAAATTTAGGAATTTTTTTGAAGAAAATTTCAACTTTTTTTGGAGGTTTTGCAAACACACGGCGAGGTGTTGCGAAAAACCTTAAAAAAAGGCAAAAAAAAGTTAAAAAATTTTTAAAAAAAGTGTAAAAAAGTGTTGACTTTTGTGTTTTGAAGTTGTATATTAATGTCACCGCGTGTGAAGAGGAAGGAAAAAATCCAACCCAAAAACATGACGGCTCGCACTGATGTGCGAAAATATGAACCTTGACAATTGAATAGTATAGATATCAAATGTGATAATAAATTTATTATTATATTCGAGTCAAATATCAGTAACAAAAATAAAGTGTAATATGTAAAATCTTCAAATACAAGATATACTGTTAATTTACGCTGAGTTTTTATCTTTAACAAATCTAAGATTAAAATTAGTGAAAATGCTAAGAAATCCAAAACGTAATATAGATTAAGCTACAAAGAGCGTATGGTGGATGCCTTGGCACTTGGCGCCGAAGAAGGACGTGATAAGCTGCGATAAGCTGCGGTAAGCTGCACTTAAGCTATGACCCGCAGATGTCCGAATGCGGAAACGCACTGGCTGTAATGAGCCAGTATCATAACATGAATAAAATAATGTTATGAGGGGAACCCAGGGAACTGAAACATCTAAGTACCTGGAGGAAAAGAAAGTAAACAAACGATTGCGAAAGTAGTGGCGAGCGAAATTGCAAGAGCCCAAACCCAAAACAGAAATGGATTGGGGGTTCGGACCCCAACATGGTATTGAAATTGGTAGGTGAACATAACTGGAAAGTTAGACGAAACAGGGTAAAAGTCCCGTAACCGAAACCGAAATCAAACCTAGGGTGTTCCAGAGTAGCACAGGACACGTGAAATCCGGTGTGAATGCGGGAGGACCATCTCCTAAGGCTAAATACGACCTAGTGACCGATAGCGTATAGTACC
>CAYLHO010000007.1:0-32795 GCA_964383665.1 uncultured Lachnospiraceae bacterium | reverse complement strand
GGTGAATGCGTTCCCGGGTCTTGTACACACCGCCCGTCACGCCATGGGAGTTGGGGGGACCCAAAGCCGGTGAGCTAACCGCAAGGGGGCAGCCGTCTAAGGTAAAACCAATGACTGGGGTGAAGTCGTAACAAGGTAGCGGTATCGGAAGGTGCCGCTGGATCACCTCCTTTTAAAGAGTATTTCTTTAAAGTCGACATCATAATTGACATGTTCAATTAAGGTGGATTTGTTTAAAACAAATCGAAAATTTATAATTTTATGCTTTTAGTAAAAAGCAACACCGAAAGTGACTGAAATTATTTGTGATTTATAATCAAAACTTTGTTATGAATGAGTAATAAAAAACAAGGTAAACCATGTGTTTAAGCGTCAAAACCCATTCCAATTTGTATTCAGTTTTTAAATCAAGGAAGAATAAAAGAACACCTTTAGCGGGGTGTTCTTTTTTTTGTTTTATTGACAACTTTTTCGTCGTATAATACAATATAAAGGAGAACTCTATGAAGGAAAATGATGAAATGAAGTATATAAAATTTAAGAAAAGTTTAAAGCGAGGCAATGACCTTTCTAAAACCAAAATAAGTTGGTCGAATAATTCTGACTGGACGGAAATTTTAGACGAATTTAGTTTCAACAGGGTTTTGCTTAATGAGATTTTCACTGGAGCGCCAAAGGTTGAAGTCTTGTTAAAAAATGAGAGTTCTCTTGAACTTACAATTTCGTATACAACAACCGAAAAATTCAAACGCGAAAATCTTGATGAACTTGAAAATGAAATTAAAGAACATGGGGTTTTGAAAGCGTGCGAAGATGCTTGTGGAAGTGGAATTTTAAGGAAAGAAAACAGTTTTTGCACGCTTGAAAATCTTCCTGAAAGTGTTAATGAGCTTGCAGATTTGGTTGATGTGTGCCCGAAAACGGTTAAAAAGGCAGCTGAAATGCTTAATTTGCCAGCATTTAAGAAAACATTTAAGAAGGGTAAGATTGACGGGCTCCAACTTTTAACAGATGCAACAATTGTTGGGGTTGAAGCAATGGCTCTTGTCCGAATTGCAACTTCAGCTTCGTCGCCTGTTGAAAAGGTTCTAACAGTTTTGGGAACAGCCGCTGCGGGAGCTGTTGCAATTATGGTTGTTAATGAAATGTCGAAATAAAGAAATGCCAAGAATTTTCTTGGCGTTTTTTAAATTTTGCTTGCAAAAAAAAGCTGCATGTGTTATTATATCAACGACTTGACAAAAGTCCTTGTTTTTCTTATGAAAAACCAAAACCAACTTGAAGGTTGGAATTTGTCCAAAAGGAGGAAAAGATATGAATAAGTACGAATTGCTCTATATCATTTCATCAAGCGCAACCGACGAACAAAAAGAAGAAACAATTAAAAAAGTTGCTTCAATGATTGAGTCGAGAGGTGGAGTTGTTGAAGGAACAGACAAATGGGGAATGAGAAAATTTGCATACCCAATCAACTTCAAAAATGAAGGATATTATGTTCTTGTTAACCTTTCAATTAATCCAGAAATGATTAAAGAAATTAACAACTTAATGAACATAACAGATAACGTTGTTCGACAAATTTTTGTTAAAAAATAATTAAAAAATAATAAAAAAATCATTTTTTAATTAAATTTATTTAAATTTTAGGAGAAAAATATGAACAAAGTTTTATTGGTTGGTAATTTAACAAAAGATCCAGAATTAACAACAACAACAAACGGAATTTCAGTTTGCCGTTTCTCAATTGCTGTTTCAAGAAGATATGTTGGAGCAAGCGGAGAAAGAGAAACCGACTTCATTAACATTGTCGTTTGGAGAGGACAAGCAGAAAACTGCCACAAATATCTTAAAAAAGGCAGCAAATGTGGTGTTGTTGGAACGCTTCAAACAAGAAGCTATGATGCACAAGACGGTTCAAAAAGATATGTGACCGAGGTTGTTGCAGACGAAGTTGAATTCATTTCAACAAGCAGAAATCAAGATGGAGCAGCAAGAGATGAAGTTGCTTCTGAAGATGTTACTGAACTTAAACCTATCGATGACGATAGTCTTCCATTTTAATTAAAAGGAGTTATTTATGAGCGAAAAAGTTGCAGGCGAAGAAAAGAAAAAATTTAAAAAGCCTTCAAAGAAAAAAGTTTGCATTTTCTGCCAAAATAAAGAAGAAAAAATTGACTATAAAGATGTTGCTAAATTAAAAAGATTTATGACAGAAAAAGGGAAAATTCTCCCAAGAAGACAAACAGGAGTTTGTGCATATCATCAACGCGAACTTTCCGATGCAATCAAACGTGCAAGAGTTATGGCTCTTCTCCCATTTGTTGCAGACTAAATTTGGTTAATTTAACAAAAAAAGCCTTTCGTTTTGAAAGGCTTTTTCTTTTTTTCTTTCGCCCCAATTTATTTGACTAAATATTTTATTATATATATAATTTTAATATATTTGCAGAAAATATTTTCTAATGAAAAACCCAAGGGGGAAAATATGAAAAACAAAAAAGAAAAAATTTTAACAAAAAAGAAAAAGGGACTTGGAACAATTGGCAAATTTATTATTGCAACAGTTTGCTCGGTTGTTGGATTAATTGGCGTTATTGTTCTCGGCTTATATTTAAGCGGAAACTTAACTAATGCTCCAAAGAACCCTGAAGATATATTCTTTGCAAATGTTTCAATTGATGAAAACGGAAGCAAGGTTTATGAATCCCGCGGGTCAGACCCTTATAATGTTGGAGGAAATCTTGACCTCATTGTGTCAAGTGCAACAGAGGGTGTTAACCAAATGGAACTTGAATTGAGTTTTCCAAGAGCACAGTCAAAAACATTTTTAGCGCTTATGGGCGAGGAAGATGAAATTGTTCCATCTCCAACAATGAAATTTTTCCGCGGATATGATAAAGACGGAAACTTACTTGTTTTCTATTCCTGCAGCGAGGAAAATGCCCAATACATAACAAATGGAATTGTTGTTGTTCCTCGTTTTGCTCAAATTAACAAGATGTTTACGGCAATTGCTGTTGTTGCTCCAGAAAACATTAATGATTCAGTTGAAGAAACAACAAAACTTTATAACATTGGCGGCTACACTCAACTTATTGCATCATCGGTTTCTGCACCAAAAGTTTCAAGCACTTCAACCTATATCAACATCGACGTTGCTGTTGAAAAAATTGAAATCGTTGGAATAACAGGAGACAACTTGTCGCCAACAACAATTCCTGGAGTTAATGAATTTGAACTTTCAATTAACAACGGAAAAATCGAGGTCGGAAGCGAAGGCCTCTTTTCTGCTATCTTAAACATAACCCCTTCAAGAGCGGTTTATAAATATGGCAAAGACGGAACGAACGGAGTTAAAGAGTTCAAGAAAGTTATTTTTGCTTTCGATAACGACGTTAACAATTCTGGAACAATAATCAACTTTGCAAATTCGAATAATCAACCAATTTCGTCTTCAACAATGGAATTTGGAAAACAATATGCTTTCAATAACAAAGAGACGTTGGGAAGCAGTTTGTTAACAACAAATTTAACAGGAATGGTTAAACTTTATGCAAGAATGTTTAAGACCTCTCTTCTTGAAGATGAAGCAATAAGCAATGGAACGGGAACAATTGGCGATTACGATTCTCTTATGAGAGATCCAACAAAAGGTGTTGGAACAGATAAAGAATTTTTAATTAAGGAAATTCCAATAAGTGGATTTGATGTTAGCGAAAAAGATCAATTCAACAGTGGAAATCCATTAGATTTTAATATTAACTATTCAAATATTATTTTTGCAAACAATCAACAAGCAAACAATAACCTTGGAATTTTGATTAATTCAACTCAAGGTTCTGCGCAAAATAATATCCGAAACATTTTGCTTTCAATCCAGTTCTATGCAAATGGTCAATGGTATGACGCAACAATTCTTAACACAATTGGGTTTGACACAATTCCAAAGTTCTTTGAGTTCTACTCGGGACATAGCATTGTAACTGGGAGCGATCTTGGAATTGATTCAACAAATTCGTTGTTTAATTTTAATTTCTATCGTCCAATCTATCTAAACGCTTCAAACTTGAGCTATTGGGAAATTGTTGCGCTTCCATCTCTTGAGAATTTGGCAACCTATGGAATTTCCTCATTAAGAATTGGCGTTTACTATTTAAGCCCAGATCAAGGACTTGTTCTTGATGACGAAGAAAATTATGGGCCATACTATGTTGATTCAGCTGTTAATGAGGTTGTTGTTCCAAATCTTGAATGGCAACAAAGCGAAGAAACAAAAACAAATGGCTTTCTTGGAACGGGAGAGTTTAATGAAAGAGTTTTTGTTTCTTCAAGCGAAGAATATTCAGCATATAACAAAATTTCAATTGAAAACTTGGCAAGAATAACAAATCTTTCAGAAAATCCAACATACAAAGCAATTAAATATTTTGTTTATTCAACTTCCGATGTTGACCTCACAAAATATTTGAACGTCAAGAAATATAATGGAACAATTTCTGGTGTTGCGGGAACCATTTATGAAATTGATTCTGCATTCAATTTGATTGTTAAAGATTTGGACATTGACGAAATTCAATTCAACATTATTTTTGCGGTTGTTGAAACAAATCCAAAAGGTGCGGCAACTCTTTATGGAGACGCATACAGAATAATTTCGCTTCCAACAATTGGGGGAGAACTTGTTTACGCTCCATTCCGTGTTCAAAGAGCGCTTAAAGATTTTACTTTTGAAATTAAAGATGGGTCAAGAATCTATCCTTACGGAACAAATGTTGAAGGCGAAGAGAACTTCGATCCAAGAGCGGAAAAAATTTATTTCCTTCAAAAAACTGAAAATAACATCGAATTTGCAATAAAAATTGCAAAAAATGATGAAAACTTGTTTAAATCTCTTGCCAAAGCAGGAAATTTCCAATTGAACAGCAACTCAAACTTATATGTTAAGCTTGGAACAACAAAAGTTGATCTTGCCGATGCGTTGGTTTCAATTTTTGCAGTTGAAAATCCTCTTTCAGAGTTCTCCGAAGTGATTTCAAGACTTGAGGACGAAGAGTTTGTTAGTTATGTTTTAAAGCTTTCAACAAACGAAATAACTTATTTTGGAGCAGAGGCTGAAAAACAAGAAAATATTTCTGGAACGTATGAGATTGTTGCAAACAATTTACCTTTGCAACTTAAGACTGTTACAAGAACATCTGACGTTTTCCAAATTTACAGCGGAAAAATTCGCGAAGCAAATTTTGGGGAAGAAGGTCAAGAGATAACAAACATAAATGTTGAAAAAATTATTGGGGAATCTGGATTTGAAATTAACGTTTCCTCTGTTGCAATTTTGCAAGAAGGCGGGAAATATTATCTTGAAGTTTTTGTTAAGGGCTTTGGATTTGACGATTCCTATGTTGTTTCGTCAAGCAACCCAGAAATTGTTTCCTTAAACTGGGAAGGTCCAAGATATTCAATAAGTTTCCTTAAAGCTGGAACAGCAACCTTAACATTAAGCGCAGGCTTTGCCCACGCGGATTTCAATGAGAAGCAGTTGACGATAAATGTTAGTTCTAATTATGAAACTGAAGTTTCTTATCCAGCAACCGGCGCGTTAACAGATCAAAGAGTTCTTTCGTTTGATAACATTTTTGGTTATCAAATTATGGGCGCTAAAGGCGAAAGTGTTATCTATTTCAAGGGTTATAACGCAGGTTCAGTAACTAAAAACGGGTTAATTAAGATTGTTGCAAAACAGACTGGCGTTGAGGGGACTCAACTCGACATAACCTCGCTTTTCACTTTTGTTCCTCAAATTGATACAGTTCTTGTTAACGGCGAAAGTAAAAAAATTGAGATTGTTAACGACGAAACTTATGGAACAGGAATTAAATTTATTGGCAACTTTGGTGCTGCTGCAACAATTTCTGTTTCGGCATCAAGTTTTGAAGTTGGGCAAACATTTAACTTTAATATAACAGTTAAGCCATATTATGAATTAAAGTTCGACATTTCTGGGCACGAAGGAGCAATTGGCAAAAACGGAGAGATTGGAGTTTATGCCGAATCGAATGTTACACCAGGGAACTTTGGGTTCATGCGCTATGATTTTAACAATTCTTCATATTCGTCTTATGCCGACGACACATTATATTTCTTCCTTAACGGGAATTTGATTGAAGATTACGAGAATGACTTTGCGTTTGTTGATATTTCTGGAACATTGCTCAACTCGATTAAATTTAAGACCGTTGACGGAAAATTCACATTAAAAATTTCCAATTCTGAAAATCCAACAGCATATGATCTTATTAAAGAAATTGAATTTAATGTTACTCCAAACATTAAAATAGAGGAAAATTCCAACATAGCGTTTGAAAATGGAAAATACTATATCAATAACAAATTAAATCCAATGCTTAATGGGGAATCGATCGATTTCGACGATGCGGAATTTAAACTTGTTTTCGGAAACACCGAGATTGAAGCAATTTTCAAGAGAATTAGGGGAACAGAAGCCTTTGCTTCAAGCGCATTAATTAACGGAAGCGAAGAATCAAGTTTCTTAATTGAAAATGTTAAGAAATTTGGGACGCAAGAAATAACACTTGCTTATGGCGAAAAAGAATTTACCTTTGTTTTCTATGTTGCTCCATACATTGTGTTTAATGAATGGAATTCATCAAATGTTCAACAAGTTGTTTACAACGGAAAAACATACATTTCGCTCTATTGTGGGCAACCAATTGGTTCAGCAGCAGATTGGTTTATGATTGAAGAAGGAAAAGCAATTTCTGCTGTTAAATTTGGAGAAATTCAACAAGATAACGCAATTTTGAACCTTCCAAAACTTTATGCAACAGCTGGACTTGACAACATTCAAGAAGATGGAGTTGCATATAAAATTCTTAAATCGGAAGACGGGTTTATCACAACTCAAATTGTTGTTTATGTTGGGGAAGGCGAAAATCTTGAAGCAAGAATCTTCGACGTTGTTGTAACGCCTTTTGAATGGTCCTCATTCTTGAAGTTCTATGATGAAAACGGCAACAAAATTGAAAATGTAACCGTTTCGGAGGGTGGAACATCAACAACTTATGGGAAAAACAACCTCAATGCAGTTGTTGACGGAGTTTTTAAAACAACAATGTTAAGCGGAAATTCAATTTCTCTTAACACTTGCATAAATCAACTTCTATATTTCTTAACAAGTCAGCCAAACAGAATGACTTTCAAACTTTTCCAAAATGGAGTTGAAATTCCTTCAATTGGCGGAGTTGTTTCAGTTAATCCAACAACAATGGTTTTAACGGCTCAACCTGTTGCGGCCGATTCGGAGTATGTTGTTCAAGTAACCTATTCCGGATTCTCAAGTGGTTATGAAAAAGCAGAATATGTTTTCAACTATCACATTATTGTTAAAGGAACTCAAATAATTGAAATTAACTATCCTCACGGGGAAAACGATGGACACATAATCTATTTCGATCAATTCACAGATTCACAATATAAAATTGATCTTGGTTCAACAAACAGGAACTATTTTGGCAAACATTATGCTAACGTTGCGTTCACAAACGGAATAACAAGCGACGTTTCAGCGGCTTTTAATAAACTTCATTTTGCCCTTGAAGCGGTTAAGGTTGACGATCAGGAAATTGAGGAAAGTCAATTTGCAAATTATGTTGTGGTAAGCAGCGATGGAAATGTTTTAATTAAACGCAACCTTGCAAATAAAATTGAAATATCAATAAAAGTTTCAACAATTAATGGCGCAACGGCAACATACAAAATTCTTGCAAAGGCAAGAAACACAAGCGAAATGATTGTAACATTTAACAGCGAAACTTTAAGTAACATTGGTTCTCAAATTGCTGTTGCAACAGGATTTGATGTTAAAGATATTGATGTTACGGCTTTAAGCTTAAGATATGCAATCATAGATGAAAACGGAGTTATCCAAACATCTGATAACATGATTTATCTTTCGAGCGGAAAAGTTTATGTTGAATCTTCTCCAAACG
This sequence comes from uncultured Lachnospiraceae bacterium, assembly GCA_964383665.1. Lineage (GTDB taxonomy): Bacteria > Bacillota > Clostridia > Christensenellales > UBA1242 > UMGS687. The sequence continues at coordinate 24,789 of CAYLHO010000007.1, read as the reverse complement.
AACAAAGCGCAATCCTTGTTATCTATAGCACAGAACTTGGAACAATTGCCGAGATCAAACTTGTTGCGGAAAGTCCAATTAAAATAACAACCGATGTTCCGAATTATGTTTATGGCGATTCTGAACTTGACGTTAGAGATTGGCTTGCCATAACAAACAACGGGTTAACAGTTATTAAAGACGACTTAATGTGGGAAATTGTAGTTCCAAATGAATGCAGTTTTGCAGTTGCAAGCGGAAACAATTTAAGCCTTCTTCCTGTTGTAACAGAAAAAAATGTTAAAATAACAATCAAAATTTGGAGCGAAGGTCCAAGCGGAACATTAAGCGGAACAAGCGAAGATTCGCCATGTGTTGTTGAATTTAACTTGAAAGTTAAACCTCGATTTGAGGGCGTTAACAGTTCAGTTCAAACAGAGGCAAACAAGGGGAATTATGAAATTGGAAACCTTTTCTTAAACAATGTTTTGTCTGAAATTTATAATGGCTATAAGTTCACAGCATCAATTGTTTGGAACGGAGAGCGTGGAGAAAGCCTTCAATTTGTTGGTGATTATGCAGGGGTTGAATTTAACAACACTTCAGTAATCAATCTTAACATTTCTCATGTTTCATCAACAAGAATTGCAACAATAACAATTGTTCTTGCAAAATTTGATGCAGACAACAAACAAATTGGAGAAAGCGTAACCTCAACCATAACGCTTACGATTAATCCTGTTTTTGTTCTTGAAACAACTTATCCAGATTACGGAACGGGCGCAACTTTCAATAAGGAAGCAGTTTATGTTAATCAAAACAAAGATGGATATGCTCTTGACCTTGCAAGCGGCGGGAGAGTTGAAATCAACGGCGGAAGCTTAACTGATGTTGAATTTAAAGTGTCGGATAACTATAACGACTATATTGAAGTTACATCAGACGGAAAACTTTCCATAAAACAAAAAAACTCAAGTCAAAACATTTTTGTTTCAGTTGACATTGTTATTAAGGACACAAACATAGTTCTTGGCGCATACGACTTAATTCTTTCGCCAACGAAAGTTTTAACAATAACTTTCCCAGAAGCCGAAAACGATGAAATGAAGGAATTTAGCATTGAAATTCCTAACACGCAAATTTCGTCTAGCGACTCTGTTTTCCAACTTAAAGACGGAAAGATTAAAGTTGAGATGAAGCAAAACACGCTCGACTTTGGCGTTGTTTCCTTTGAAGTTTTTGCAAGACCAAAATATTCTTACTTAAGCGTTGCAAGCATTGCCCCTGTAACGGTTTACGCAATTGGCGATGTTAAAGCAAGTTTGGCGAAACTCTATATCTTGGGGAAAAATGAAATAACTCCAACAGACATAACAAGCGCAAACATTTTGGGAGTTGCAACAGACGACGAAATCTTTACATTCAGCGAAGGAGCAATTTCGTTTAAGAAGGCGGGAATATGGCCAATTCAAATTGTTTCTGGTGAAACAACTTCCTATTATTACGTTGTCGTTTCAAAAGACGGTGAAATTTTCAACGCAACATACTATAAAGAAATTGGCGATGCTGGCGAACTTCAACTTGAAACAATTTTAGGAACAATTGATAACAAAGACTTGTATGAATTTGGCGTTTCATCGTCATCTGCCAACACTGTTGGGCTTGAGGCAATTCAAGGGCTTGATGTTATCCAACCTTCTCCAAACATAACTTTCTCTTACACTGTTGGAAACGAAACCTATGTTATTCCGTTTGCAAAAGGTGTTGAAAGCTTTACAAATAATAGCAACGAAAAGTTAAAAGAGATTATCTACACAGATAAATATAAAGTTAAAACTGAAATTGTTGATCAGTTTGGAACAAGCGTTGGGAAATATAGTTATACAATCTATCGAGATTACAAGTTTGACGAAAATTTGATTGAAACAATAACTCCTGGCGAGGGAATGATTGAAGGAAACGGTTTGAACGAGTATGTTGATGGCGAATGGAAAGGCTACATCGGTGCTCAAACAGTTTCAAAAACAATTGAGCTTGTTGCGGGAACAACTTACGACCTTGTTCGCGATTTACTTATAAGTGAACTTGGAATGACAAAGTTTGATGGAACTGCATATAAGAGTGAGCTTAAGTTGTCGTTAAGATATGGAGAATACATCTCTAATTCAAATTTCATTTCAAACAAAGACGGATTAATTTCAATAACCGCTAAAGACGAATATAATTATGAAATTGTTCCTCATGGAGCAAAAAACGGCGGCGACATTGTTCACCTTATCTTAAAAATTGATAATTCAGATGATGAAGTTTATGTTTTAAGAGTCCTTATTAAGCCTAATGTTAAAATTCAGTCACTTTCTGTTTCTGGGGACACAATTGTTAACAGCGAGATAAGTCATAACACAGAGGTTAAACTTTCCGACATAATTCAAGTTGAAAACATTGATGTTGCAAAACTTTCAGCAAGTGTTATTTCAAACAATTCTTCGGATTATGTTATAAGCGGAAGTGGAAGCAACAGAATTCAACGACTTAACGCAACAGGGAATGGGCTTGAAAATTTTGGATTGATTCTTAAAAACACAAAACTTGGTGGCGCTCAAATTAAAATTTTAATAACCGATGAGTACGGCTATCAAGTTACCGACACCTCTGGGAACCCAATAACCTTAACTCTTCACTATAAGAAATATGATGGTTCAAGCGTTCAATTCAACAAAGTTGAATCGTCAAAAGATATCTATGAAGGTGATGCTTTCGAAATTTGGGCTGTTGAAAATGACAGCGCAAAAGGCGAAAAAGTTTATGCAAAATATGAAAGTGGAATCTGGAGCAAAAAGGAATCTGGTCCGTTAAGCGAAGATGGCATTATTGTTATTGAGAACTTAACATTTAATTCAGATGGTGTTCCAGAAGGAACAACAGTTTCAATTGCACAAAGCGAATTGCTTACAACCCATATGGGCGGAACACCGCTTCTTGACACAGCGAATAACACAATCAAATTCGTTGCAAACACTTTCTTTAGCGAAGAGAAAATTGCAGGCAACAACTTTGTTGTAACCGTAATTTCTGGAAGCGAAACAATTTCTTTTGAAATTTCAACAACGGTTAAACAAAGATATAAGCTTACAACAATAAATCTTTATAACAAGTATAGTACAATATATATTCCTATTTATCATAATGGAAGTGAATATGTTATTGACAACAAACAATTTGAAAATGTTGCAAGCATATTCAAAGTTTACGATAATAAGAAAGGGGAAGAAGTAAAAGATATTCAATTTAGTGTTGCGAGCGAAGAGGGCTTCAAAGCCATTGGTGCAAGCGTTTCCTACATCAATAAACTTGTTCAAAACGGAGCAGGCGTTTGGAAAGGAACTTACACAATTAATGAGATTGAAGGCAACACGCTTTCGTTTAACTATCAATACGTAATGCAATATGTTGACGTTGACACAAGCAAAGCCAACATCTACACGTCTTATGGAATGGTTGTTCCAGGAACTGTTAAGAATGTTACTGCCGACAGCCTTTCAAAAGCTAAATTCCTCGACTACTATGGACGTACTTATGACATATCCGCGGATTACACCGATTTAGGCAACGACGGAAAGGAAATTAAGAATGGAGAAACGATCATTGTTAATTTCTTCGGTGATCAGTATGATAAGAGCAACTCGCTTATCGGAACTCTTAATGTTCATTGCGCAAGATACAGCGGAATTAAAGTTACGGGCGGAGCAATTGCCGGAACAAAAGAACTTCCATTCTCGAACGGAACAAATGGTTGGGGAGATTTGATTAAAGCAACCCCAGGAACAACCGATGCTGGCGATGCAATAACAGGATCGATTGGCGGATTGTTCTCTTACGACATTTTGGTTGGGAATGCAACAATAACTTACGACAACACCGCAGGCTCGTTCAAAATTGTTGCTGGCGAAGGCTGCAGTTCAATAACGATGGGCATAAGTTACATGGGCATTTCAATTGGGGTTGTTAAGTTCACGAAGTCTGGTGACGCTTGGGAAATTGTTGCGGAAGACGCAACTGTTGTTAATTATTATAACAGTGAGTTTGACGAAGGCTCAACAATTTTAACTTTAAAAAATGTCCCAAAAAACACAGATACAGCTGCAAAACTTTATATCCCATTGTCAATTAAAGGAAAGAAAGTTGAATTGGGGGAAACAATTACAAACATCGAAACTTGGTGCTACATTGTTTTTGGATCAACTGAAAATGAACCAGGAAGCACCACAGCGTCAATTGGCGGAGCTAAATATAGAAAACATGACGGAAGTTGGCGCAAAATCATAAAAGTTGTGTTAGACAATCAAAATGCAACCGAGGCTGGAACTCAAAGCATATGGTTTATGTATAACACAAGCAAAGATAGCCTTTATTACTTTAAAGACGAAACCTGCGAAACTGGGCTTGTTGATTCAAAGATAGAGACTCCAACAAGAACTGGATACACCTTTAAAGGTTATTTCACAGAAAAGAACGGGCAAGGAACAAGGCTCGTTGGCGAAGACGGTGTTTGCGCTAATGATATCTTTAGTCAATATTGTAACGAAATTACAGTTTATGCGCATTGGACGGCAAACACCTGCACCATAACTTTTGATCCGAACGGTGGGACATGTTCAACAACATCAAAAGATGTAACCTATGACTCAAACTATGAAGCTCTTCCAAACCCAACAAGAACTGGTTACTCATTTGATGGTTGGTTTACAGCGGTTTCTGATGGCACGCAAGTTACGGATTCAACAAAAGTTACTGTGGCTGAAAACCATACTCTCTATGCGCATTGGACGGCAAACACCTGCACCATAACTTTTGATCCGAACGGCGGAACATGTTCAACAACATCAAAAGATGTAACCTATGACTCAACCTATGGCGAGTTGCCAACTCCAACAAGAACAGGATACACATTTAGAGGGTGGTTCTTGTCGGCTTCCGGCGGCACGCAAGTTACGGATTCAACAAAAGTTACTGTGGCTGAAAACCATACTCTCTATGCGCATTGGACGGCAAACACTTATAGTGCAACGCTTAACAATCAAAGTGCGTCGAGTGCAGGCACAGCAGTTGTTTATTACAAATTTGAAACTAACAAATATTATTCTGATGCTGATTGCTTAAATGAATTGAGTGCCATAGCAAACCCAACAAAAACAGGATACAGTTTTAATGGTTACTACACTGCAGCAAATGGAGGGGGAACTCAATATATAACAGCAGAAGGAAAGTTTATAAACAACCTTCAAAATAAAACTACGGTTCAAACACTCTATGCTCAATGGGTTGCAAACACCTATACGATAACCTTTGATGTGAACGGCGGAACATGCTCAACAACATCAAAAGAAGTAACATACAACTCAACCTATGGCGAGTTGCCAACTCCAACAAGAACAGGATACACATTTAGAGGGTGGTTCTTGTCGGCTTCCGGCGGCACGAAAGTTACAGAATCAACAAAAGTTGAAACAACTGAAAATCAAACATTGTTTGCAATTTGGGCGGCAAACACCTATAATGTTACATTCGATTTAAACTATGAGGGTAGAAAATCGATAGGAACGGTAACATATGGGTCGGCTTACGGAGGGCTTTCATCTCCAACACGAACCGGATATTACACGTTTGAGGGTTGGTATACTGCACCAGTTGGAGGAACAAGAGTTTATAACACAACAATTGTTACAACTGCCAGCGACCACACTCTTTATGCTCATTGGGAAGAACTTACGCACACAACAGTAACGTTAATGGTTGGCGACCGGGTTTACGACACGATTAAGATATACATAGGTCAAACGGGAAAAGTTTTCTTTGGGTCGAATCCAACAGCGCCCGAAGGCAAAACATTTAAGGCTTGGGCATATAGCGGAGGCGTTATAGATCCATGGGTAATTGACGCAAACGGATACATTCTTAAATGCATCACCCCAGACATACAATTTGACACAACAAATAGCAGCGGGGCATGGACCTATTCCCAAAAAACACTAACCTTGTATGCATTCTTCTCAACCCTCTAGAATCTAACTTTTATTTAGATTAAAGCTGAAAAACTTTTAAAAATTTGTTGACACTTCGAACTTAGTATGTTAATATAACTATGCATCCTAAGTTCGGGGTGTTTTTTCAAGAACCGAACTTGGATTTTTAAGGAGAAAATATGGCAAAGAAAAATTTAGCAAGAACCTATATCACTCTTGCTTGCACAGAATGCAAAGAAAGAAATTATGCAACAATTAAAAACAAGAAAAACGATGCTGACAGAATTGAACTCAGCAAACATTGCCCACGTTGCAACAAGCACACTGTCCATAAAGAAACCAAATAATTGATAATAGGAGATTAAAATGGGAAAGAAAAACAAGAAAAAAGTTTCTGCTCAAAAAAATTCTGTTGAACAAAATTTGGTTGAAACTGAAAATGTTTCAAATGCAGAAAATGCTTCAGAGAATCAAGTTGCCGAAAACGTGAACAAGGAAGTTGTTTCTTCAAAAGAGTCTAAAAAAGAAAAGAAGGCTTTGAAGGATAAGAAAGTTAAAAAGGAAAAGAAACCAAGCAAAATTGGAAGAAAATTTAAAGAAACCTTTTCCGAACTTAAGAAAGTAACTTGGCCAACATTCCCAAAAGTTGTTAAACAAACGGGAATTGTTTTGGCAGTTGTTGTTTTCTTCACTGTTGTTCTTTTTGCCTTCGATTATATCTTAAAATTCTTCTTCAAGCTTATGAACAGCCAAGAATATTCTCAAACAGAACTTTGGTTAACCGTTGGGCTTGCGGCAGCTGTTGTTGTCGGCGCATTAATTTGGCTCACAATCTGGCTTGTTAAAAGAAACAAAAAGGAGAGCAAATAATGGAAGAAAACAAAGTTGAACTTGACGAAACTGTTGCTCAAGAAATTAGCGAGGAAAATGTTTCAGAAAAAAGTGAAATCAATCCTTTAAGAAACAGCCCAGATTCAAAATGGTATGTTCTCCACACTTTTTCTGGTTATGAACAAGTTGCAAAAGATAACCTTGAAACAGTTGTTGAAAAGTTTAATCTTCAAGACCGAATTTTCGACATAATAATTCCTATGGAAGATGTTATTGAAGAAAAAAATGGCAAACGCAAACTTGTTTCAAAGAAAATTATGCCATGCTATTTGCTTGTTAAAATGATTTATGGCGACGATTTGTGGCATAACATAACAAGAACACGCGGGATAACAGGCTTTGTTGGACCAAAGGGAAGACCTCTTGCTTTAACAGAAGACGAAATTCGCAAAATGCGTCTTGAAAAAGTTGACATCAACATTGCTCTTGAAGTTGGCGACAAAATTGAAGTTATCGACGGACCTCTCATGAACATGATTGGAACTGTTATGTCGGTTGACGCAGAGAACAGAAGAGCAAAAGTTAATGTTGAAATGTTTGGACGCGAAACACCAGTTGATTTGGATTTCAGCCAAATCAAAAAATTCTAATTTGATTTTATCGCAATTATGCGTTAAAATAAATGAAATCAGTGGGAGAAACGGTTTAGTTAGTCATTCCGTTTTGTTAAGACCACAAAGGAGGAAAATATGGCTAAGAAAATTAATGCAATTGTTAAACTCCAATTGCCAGCCGGTAAAGCAACTCCTGGACCACCAGTTGGGTCATCACTTGGTCCTCATGGAATCAATATTGCAGGCTTTACCAAAGAGTTTAATGAGAAAACTGCATCTCAAGCAGGGCTCATCATTCCGGTTGTTATAACCATCTATCAAGACAGATCTTTTGATTTCGTTCTTAAAACACCACCAGCTGCTGTTTTAATTAAGAAAGCAATCAATCTTGAAACTGGTTCAGCAAAACCAAACAAACAAAAAGTCGGAACAATCAAAAGAGATAAGATTCGCGAAATCGCAACTCTTAAAATGCCAGATCTTAATGCATCAAGCATTGAGCAAGCAATGAAAATGATTGAAGGCAGCGCACGTAGCATGGGCGTTGTTGTTGAAGACTAATAGGAGGCGCTTAATGAAAAGAGGTAAAAATTATGTAAGCGCAGCCAGCGCAATTGACAAAACAAAACAATATGAAACAATGGAAGCTATGGATCTTGTTATAAGCGGATCGAAAGCAAAGTTTGACGAAACCGTTGAAGCACACTTCCGCCTTGGCGTTGATGGAAGAAATGCTGACCAACAAGTTCGTGGGGTTGTTGTTCTTCCACACGGAACAGGAAAATCTGTTAAAGTTTTGGTTATCGCAAAAGGCGAAAAAGCAAAAGAAGCTGAAGAAGCAGGCGCAGATTATGTTGGAGCAGAAGACATGATCGAAAAAATCCAAAAAGAAAACTGGGTTGACTTCGATGTTTGCATAACAACTCCAGATATGATGGGATTGGTTGGAAGAATTGCAAGAATTTTAGGCCCAAAAGGTCTTATGCCAAACCCAAAAAGCGGAACTGTAACCATGGACGTTAAGAAAGCAATTTCCGACGTTAAAGCTGGTAAAGTTGAATATCGTCTCGACAAAACAAACAATATCCACGTTATCATTGGAAAAGTAAGTTTTGGAAAAGAAAAATTAGCTGAAAACTTTGAAGTTATTTTAGCAGCAATCAACAAAGCTCGCCCAGCAGCAGCAAAAGGAACTTACATTAAGTCTGCAACTCTTGCAACAACAATGGGTCCTGGCGTTAAAGTTAGAGCATAAAAATTTAACAATAACAAATACTAACTCCGAAATCAAATTTTCGGAGTTTTTTATTATGAAAAATGTTAAAAAAGAAAATGAAACAAACGGGAGAACTGAAAGCGGAGTTAACGGAACATACAGCATTGAAACCGCAAAACCAAAAAAATCCAAAGTTTATAATTTGGTTTTTGCGCTTGTTTGCATTGCTCTTCTTGTTGTTGCCGCAATTCTTGTTTTCCAACTTCTTTTCGACAACGGTGTTATTCCGTCAAATGAGTTTTACGATAACACAACAATCAACGGGATTGACGTTGGGGGAATGAACAAGAATGAGGCGGCTCAACTTATTTCAACAAAACTCTTAAGTTCAAAAGATGAAATTGAAGTTAAGTTGAAATATAAGGAAAAAGAATGGGTTTTAAGCGGTTCAGATTTTGATTACAGCAATAAACTTGTTGAAAAAATTGACGATACCTTCACCAAAACTCACACTGGAAATATCTCTCAAAAAGTTTCAAGCGTTCGCAACATAAAAACAAACGGGCTTAAAATAAACTTGTCCTATAGGTATATTTTGAATGGCTTTGACGAAAAAATTGATGAAATTATTGAAGAAATTAATGTTGAGCCAGTTTCAACACAGATTGTTTTTAAACCAACCGAAGAGGTTATGTTCTCGCTTGGAGAAGGGCAAAATGGAGTTGAGGTTGACAAAGAAGCCTTACTTAACGAAATTGATAACGCGTTTAGAAAAGCGAAGAAGATTGAGGTTGAAATTCCAACAAAAGAAATTGAAGCAGGCGAAGCAGACACCAGTGTTCTTGAAAACATCGTTCGTCGTTCGGTTTTCTCAACCGACTATTCTTCGAGCATCGACGGACGAAAAAACAACGTTAACAGGGCTTTGCTCGACTTCAACGGAATGGTTGTTCAACCGGGCGAGGAAGTTAGTTTTAACGATGTAACGGGCGATAAGACACCAGAAAAAGGTTATCAAAAGGCAAAAATAATTCTTAACGGGGTTTATGTTGACGGCTATGGCGGGGGTGCATGCCAAGCATCAACAACCTTATATAACGCGCTCATACTTTCGGATATTGAAATTCTTGAAGTTAATCCGCATTCCCTTCCTGTTTCGTATGTTCCGCTTGCGTTTGATGCAATGGTTAGCGAGGGGTATTCAGATTTAAAATTCAAAAATAATTTGGAAAACCCAATCTATATTAAAACTTGGGGCGACGAAACAAGGGCTTATGTTGAAATTTATGGCGAACCATTTGAAGAAGGGCTTGAAATTAAACGTCGCGCGGAATTCGTTGGGACAATCCCACACGAAGGCGACACAATCATAAAGGATACCGAGGGCGAATATTCCGACAAAATTACTTATGCTGGGGAATATTTAAGGATTAGATATCCGCGCGAGGGTTATCATTCCAAAGGTTACCTTTGTTACTATAAAAATGGGGAACTTATAAGCGAAAAACTTATTCGCGACGAAATTTATAAACCTCAAAAAGGGATTGTTATGGAAGGAACGGAAGTCCTTGGGGAAGGAATGGTCATTCCGGAGAATGAGGTTAAAATAATTCCACCCCAAGAAGGGGCGTCAAAATTAACTGAAGTTTCGGTTAAGAAAAAGATCAGCCAGCAAAACCCTTCAAGCCTTTGCCCATAAAAAATTTTAAACACGCTTTTTGCGTGTTTTTTATATGTATTTTGTGAGTTTTGAAATAATTTCAAGATGGGAAAAAGCCATTTCGCGAAGAATTGGCTTGTCGTCGTCGAGAAAAGGAATTAATTCACACAAAAATTTTGTTTCCTGCTCAATTGCGAATTGAAGGCAAAATCTTAAATTTGAAACTCGCTTGGGAATTGAAAGTTTGCTTTCTTCAAATTCTGCGTTAAGTTCGGAGAACAAAAAAGAAATGTCGCTTGAAATTTTCTTTTCAAACTCTTGAAGTTGCTTGCCCGTTCTTTGGTTTCGAATGTGTCGCGAAATAAAGCCATAAACCCAATTCAAAAGATAAAGGCTCTCGAAAAGACTGTTGCTTTCAAGTTTGCTGCGTTTAAGTTTTTCGTTATATTCTTTTGCAAGAAGTGCAAATTCATCGGGAGAGGAAATTAAGTTGTCGTTATATTCCATTTTTTTCTCTCACTTTTTAATTGTTATATGAACAAACAAGAGGTTTTGTTAAATTTAACTTTTTGTTGCAGTTTTGCATAGTTACATTAAAAGGAGAGTTAAGCGAAATGGAAATATACAAAAAAATTACGCCCACGTGTTTAAAGGAAAGCATTGAACGAAAGGAAAAGAACCTTGAAAAACAAGTCTCTGAAAGCGCGCTTCAAGAGAAAGAACAAGAAGCAGGGAACGAAAATGAAGCCCCGCAAAACGAAAGTTTGATACCTCAAACTGGCGGTGAAAGTGATGAGAAAGAAAACGATTTGCAAAATTTTGACTCGGTTAATGAACCCAGCCCGCAGGAGCAAAACTCCGACGAAAGCACTCAAAATAATTCACTTTTTGAATCGCAAACGCCATATCCAGAAATCGTTCCGCTTCCTCAAAATCAAAAGGACATTCGAATTGCTAAAGCACTTAATTTTGGCAGAGATGGGGAACTGTCTTCGTTCCTTACATACTTGTTCCAATCGGAAATAATTCCTAAAGACCTTGGAACGCTTAAAGAAGTTTTAAGTCAAATTGCAAGCGTTGAACTTAAACATATGCAAGCCGTTTCAAATGCAATTGTTTCGCTTGGGGGAACTCCAAATTTGACCGACGGAAAAGGAAATGTTTGGACAGGAAGAAATGTTTCAACTGCAACAAACCCTAAACGCATTTTGCAAATTAATGCGAAATTTGAAAAAGACTCAATCGACTCGTTAAGCCGTGCAGCAAGAGAAACAAATAATGAATCTTTAAGACAACTATATTTGAAAATTTCGGAAGATGAGGAGTTGCATCTTGAACTTTTTGAAAAATTGCTTGAAGTCTTTAATTAACAAAAAACCAACAATTTTCATTGTTGGTTTTTGTTTAGTAACTATTTCTTTGGAATTGCATCGGCAATTGCGTTCGAAAGTTTTTTGATTGTTTCATCATCAAGTTTTAATTTCGAAGGTTCGCCGCCTCCGCCACCACGGCCAAGAAGTTTCGATGCTTGGTCTTGCGCGCTGAGAATTCTCTTTTGTGTTTTAACCTCGTCGGCAATTTTCTCTTCTTTTCCGCTGTAACCGTGCATTCTGTTTCCAATTGCTTTAAAGCTTCCCGAATCTTTAAAGCCTTTAGCAAGGTTTGCTCCAAGAGCGTTGAAAATTGGGCTAAGGTTATCGATAAGTCCTTCTTTGAATCCGTCGCTAATCTTCTTTCCGAATTTCATAGCGTCTTTTGCGCTAAGTATTGCTTGCCCGCTCTTAATAAATCCACCGGCTTCATTAAGTTTTGCAATATTAACTCCAAGATTTGGATCAATTGCCGCCCTTCTAGCATTTGCTCCTGAACCTTCCATACGAAGGGCTGCAGCTTCACGCCCTTTTCTAGCATGGGATTCTGCGAGACCTCGACTGGTGTCTTCCATCTCTTTAGCATATTCAATTTCTTTATCGAAATCAATGTTGGAGTATGCTTTCTTTTTTTCAGCAAGTTCTTGTTCCATAAATGCAATTTCGGCATCACGTTTTCTTGCTGCATTTTCGCTGTTTCCTTCTTTGTTAGCGGTGCCACCAAAGGCAATTCTTGCATTGGAATATCCTGCTTGTTTCTTCTTTTTTGCAAGTGCTTCTTCAAGCCGTGCTATTTCTGCTCGGCCTCCCTCAAGTGACTTACGTTTATTTCCATAAAACACTGATGCCCCTTCAAAATCTTGTGCCAGTTTAAGTTCTTCTTCAACATTGGTTCCAAGGGATCTGTCGTATTTTTCTCTTTTTTCTTTTTCCTCATTCATGAGGTTTTCTTGTTGCTCAATAGAAAGGTTATTCCATTCTTCTGAAGACATACCATTTGCATTCATTGTTGCAACTCTTAAGTTTGTTGCATCAAGCTTTCTCTGTTTTCGAACAGCGGATCTTTTGCCAGCAGCAAGGTCGGCTTGAAATTTATCTTCCTTCTTTGCTGCTTTTGCCGTTGCGTTTGCCGCTTTTGCCTCTGCGCGTTTCGCGTTATATTTTTCCCTAGCCTCTGCGCGTTGTTCGTCGGACATTCCATTTCTTAAGGCTCGCAAGGCTCTTCGTTTCGTGCCACTGCTTGAGGTTTCAATTGCCTTTCTTGTGTTGTCGTCAAGGCCTTCAAGGGCAGCTTCGTTTTCGGCTTCTTTTTGGTGATGCTTATCAACTTTGTTTTTAATTCCGTTAATGCCTCTTTTGCCAAGGCTTATTGCGGTTTTTGTTCCCTTAAGAGCCATTCCGGCAGGGAAGGCAGCAACTTGACCAATTTTTCCAAGGGTTGATCCAACTTCAGATGCCATTCCTTCGCCGGTTTTCATTGCGTCCTCGCCGCCAATCAGTTCGGAAATTGTTCCGCAAAGGTCTTTAACCATTGTAAGACCAACAATAACGAAGAAAACATTAACAATTGCATCAACAAAAGGAATGTTGAAGAAATTGATTTCTGTTATGAAAGGAAGAATAACGAAGAACAAGTTGAGACCAACAATTGGACCATATGCTGCAATAACTTTTGATGTGAATTTTTCGCGCCATTTTTTAAGCGCTGCGCCGTCGTCGAGAGGCATAAGCGAAGAAATTGGGGCGGCAATTAAGAACAGAACAACAAGTTCAAAAATTCTTTTCATAAGCCCAAAGCAAAGATAAATCAAAAGTTTTGCGGCAACAACAAGTCCACCAATGCAAATTACAAAGTTAAACGACCAAAGATCATAGTAGTACCAAACTTGTTGAACGTTGTTTTTATCGAATGTTCTGAAGGAAGATGGTGGATAGTTTCCAATGAATGAATCTCTTCCGCCAAATGGATAGAGGAATTGATCTTCAAAATCGGAGTTTGAAGAAAGAGTTGCTGTGTTTTTAAGTGTGTAAGCATTTGCATAACATTCGTCAAGCAAGTCGGCTGCCTTTGAATATTGCGTTCCAAATTTCCCAAACACGCCTGCGTTAACGCCTTCCTCGCCTAAATGTTTTTGGAAAACAGAGTTGTTTCTTATTCTGTTCGATTTATATGCCGACGCTTTAAAAAGCAATCCGCTTATTGGGGTTGATGTTGTTGGAATGCTGTTTCCCGTTTTTTCGGACCCATCAACGCCAACATCTCCGTTGTTTGAACCAAAGAAGTTATAAGATATGTAAGTTTTTTGATCTGTTGCTGTGTCGAATTGTTGGAACAGATTTGCAACAGACGAAGTTTCGCCCGTTTCGGTTGTGTAGGTCGTTCCAAGCGGCGATGAACTTGTTCCCGAAGTTATTGTGTCAAGCGCTTGAAGAATTATGTTTGAAAGATAGATTCCAAAGAAGCAAACAATTGGAACAACTGCAAAAGATGCAATTGCTTTGAAAGCTTTTCCAATAATTTTTCCTTTTGATGCGCTTTTAGCATCGGTTGCTGCATATTCCGAACGGAGAACTGCAATAAAGGTTGTTATTATAAGCATGATAAGACCAAGAATAATCAATGCCCAAAAAATGTTTGAAAGAATTGCGTTGTCGCCTGTGAAAATTGTTCTTATGAATCTTAAAACAAGATCGCCAGTTTCTTCGCTTGAAGTTCCTGCATCGCCCAAAATTGAACTTGAGGAATAGTAAACAACGTCAAGACCAGCAACTTTTCGAACTAAAAGTTGGAGTATGTCTAAAACTTGAAAGATCAATGTGCAAAGGAAATATAAAAGTTTTGGAATTATTGAAATTAATGCGCCAAAAAAACCTGACACCCATTCTCTTATCTTTTCGGCAACTCCGCCTAAATATACAACACTCATGGACTTCTCCTTTGTTTTTTTAAGTCTATCACAAAAAAACCAAAATGTAAACAGATTTATATAAATAATAGTTAGTTATATATCTTCATTATTTTGTCAAAAAACCCAAAAACTATGCCTCAAAGAGAATTTAAAAAAATTGTGAAAATATTTTAGGAAAATGCATAAAATTAGTAGACAAATTGATTTCTTGCTTATATAATAAGGGCAATTTTATTTGTGAGGTGACCATGAAAGAAACTCAATACATTCGCTGCCCAAGATGCGAACTTAACTTTATTCAAAAAAAGGATAAACTTTGCTCTGTTTGCCAAGCAGAACTTAATGCGGATTCTTCGTATGACGAGTTGGACATGGAAACTTGCCCAATTTGCAAAACAAACTTTATTCGCCCAGACGAAATTATGTGTGCGCAATGTGCCAAAGAGCGTCAAATCAATGGGGAAAACATTGGGCTTGACGATGATTGGGAAAACTATGTTGAATCGAACGAAGACGAAATTGTTTCAGAAGATGAAGAAACCGGAGACATGGCTCGCGTAACCGACCTTGATGACGACGATCTTGATGACCTTGAAACCGACGATGACGATCTTCCAGAAATCGATGAAGACCTTGACTTTGGCGACGATGAAGAAGAGGAAGAGGACGAAGAAGACGACGATGACGATGATTTCGACGATGAAGACGACGATTTTTAAAGAATTATGAAACAAATTTGAACGCTTGAATCATTCAAGCGTTTTTTTGTTAAAAATGTTTTTAAGATTTACGGTTTATGTTGTATAATTAGGCGATTGAGGAAAAAAAATGGGACTTTTTAAAAATAAAAACTTGAAAAAACTTATGAAAATTGCCGATAAAGTTATTGCTTTAGAGGAAGAATTTAAACTTAAAACAAACGAGGAGCTTCAAGCGAAAACACGCGAACTTCAAGCGCGTGCTCAAAGCGGAGAAGATCTTAACAACTTGCTCCCAGAGGCGTTCGCCAACGTTCGTGAGGCGGCGGCTCGTGTTTTAAACATGCGACATTTCTATGTTCAAATTCTTGGGGGAATTGCTCTTCATCAAGGCAGAATTGCGGAAATGGGAACTGGGGAAGGGAAAACCCTTGTTTCAACTCTTCCTGCCTATCTTAATGCATTAACTGGTAAAGGTGTCCACGTTGTTACCGTTAACGAATACCTTGCGGAGCGTGATGCGCAGTGGATGGGGAAAATCCATCGTTTCTTGGGGCTTACCGTTGGCGTTGCATTAAGCGGAATGGACGAAAAAGCGAAAAAGGAAGCATATAATTGCGACATAACATACTGCACAAACAACGAGGCTGGGTTCGACTATCTTCGCGACAATATGGTTGTTAGGAAAGAGGACAAAGTTCAACGCGGGCATAATTTTGCTATTGTTGACGAAGTTGACAGCATTTTAATTGATGAGGCAAGAACTCCTCTTATCATAAGTGGAAGAGGAATGAAATCCAGCGATTCATATTACACGGCACAACGATTTGCAAAAAATTTGCACGAAGGCGACGATTTTGAGATTGACCTTAAAACAAAGGCGATTAACTTAACAGAACAAGGAATTTCAAAAGCAGAGCGTGCATTTGGCGTCGACAACCTTGCCGACATAGACAACATTGAACTTAACCATTACATTAACAATGCGCTTAAGGCAAACTTCATAATGATTCGAGATGAAAACTACATTGTTAAAAATGGGGAAATCCTTATTGTTGATGAGTTCACTGGGCGTGTTATGAAAGGTCGCCGATATAGCGACGGACTTCATCAAGCAATTGAAGCAAAAGAAGGCGTAACAATTAAAAACGAGAACAAAACGCTTGCAACAATAACTTTCCAAAACTATTTCCGCCTTTATAAGAAGCTTAGCGGAATGACGGGAACTGCGAAAACTGAAGAGGGAGAATTTGTTGGAATTTATAACATCGACGTAATTCAAATTCCACCAAACAAACCTAACATGAGATATGATGCCCCAGATGTAATTTTCACTGGCGTTCCAGGGAAACTTAAAGGGATTTTGGAAGATGTTAAAGCGCGCCATGAAGTTGGGCAGCCTGTTTTAATTGGAACAATAACAATCGACAAGTCGGAAGAAATTTCGAAAGAACTTAAACGTGCGGGAATTAAACATAACGTTTTGAACGCAAAAAACCATGAACAAGAAAGTGAAATCATTGCACAAGCAGGTCGAAAGGGCGCTGTTACAATTGCAACCAACATGGCAGGGCGTGGAACGGACATTTTGCTTGGCGGGAATCCTGAATTCATGGCAATCAAAAAACTCCGCGATGAAAATTTCACCGAGGAACAAATCAACTATGCAACATCGTTAATTGAAAGTGATAATGAAGATTTAAGAAAAGCGCGCGAGGAATATTTAAAGTTCTATAATGAATTTAAGCAAATAACCGATAAGGAAAAAGAAGAAGTTGTTGAACTTGGCGGACTTCACATAATTGGAACGGAACGCCATGAATCGCGCCGAATCGACAACCAACTTCGAGGTCGTGCAGGTCGTCAGGGCGATCCTGGGTCAAGCGTGTTCTACATTTCTCTTCAAGATGATCTTGTTAAAAGATTTGGAGGAGATAAACTTGCAAGAATTGCGCAATTCTGCCGAATTGACGATGACACTCCTTTCCAATTCAAAATGCTTGCAAAACAAATTGAACGTGCTCAAAAAACAATTGAAAGCATTCACTACAGTTCAAGAAGAAATGTTCTTCAATTTGACGACGTTTTAAACAAACAACGCGAAATAATCTATGAGGAAAGAAATAAAGTTCTTGATGGGGTTAACATTCACGATGAAATCATCGATATGTTCCCTTCAATCATTTGGGAAATTATTACCTCAACAATAAATGTTGATAAATCGCCGGAAAAATGGGACCTTGAAGCGCTTAATAACGCGCTTGAGAAAAAACTTTTCGCAAAGGGAACAAATCTTGTTGATGAGAAATTTGTTAGAAACTGTGACGGGGAAGATCTTAAAGAAAAAATCATGAAGGCCGTTGAACAACGTTATCAAGAAAAAGTTGACTTTTTCTCTGAACACGGGAAAGATTTTAGCGAATTTGAAAGGTATATTCTTCTTCGAGTTGTCGATTCTCTTTGGATTGACCATATTGACCAAATGACACAACTTCGAAATGAAATTGGGCTTCAAGGTTATGGACAACACGATCCAATTGTTGCCTATAAACAAATTGCATTCGATATGTTTGAAAGCATGATTAACGAAATTCGCGAAAAAACATCGCTTTTCATTTTGAATGTTACAATTGAGGAAGAGCCAGTTCCTCGCCAAGTTGCAAAACCGATTATGGTTGTTGAACAAAAAACTGCAAAGGCAGCGCCAAAAGCAGGGCGAAACGCTCCTTGCCCTTGCGGAAGCGGAAAGAAATATAAAAACTGCTGCGGGAAAAACGAATGATTGAAGTTAATGTTTTAACGGGAACAATGCTCGAAACGAATAATTATGTTTTAATCAACAGTGAAAATGCTGTTATGATTGAGGCAAGTTGTTCGGTTGAATCGATAAAAAATGTTTTGCAAGGACGAAAGTTAACGGCAATTCTTTTAACTCATGGTCATTGGGATCACTACTGGGAACTTGAAAGTCTCTCAAAAGAATTTAATTGCCCAATTTATATGACAAGGGAAGCAAAGGAAAAAATTGAGAAAAAAGAAAAAACATTTGCGGGCGACAGAAATCCTAAAATTGATTTAACGAATGTTGAAATTAATTATGTTTCAAACTCCGATGAAATTAAATTTGACGATGAACTTTGTTTTAAAGTTCTTTCAACCCCGGGACACACAAATTGCAGTGTTTCCTATCTCTTAAACTCTAACGGTGAAACAATTGTTTTCACAGGAGATTTGATTTTTAGAGATGGAGTTGGGCGAACAGATTTGCCAACAGGGAATTTCGAAAATCTTAAATCTAGCATAAAGAAAATTTTGGAACTTAACGATGAAACGCTTCTTCTTTCTGGACATGGAATGCCAACAACAGTTGGAGAGGAAAGGGAAAATCTTTTAAGCCTTTTCTAAAATAAAAAACCAAAAGCACGCAAGAACCAACAAGCGTGCTTTTTTCATACAATATTAAAAAAATGGAGATTTAATATGTGTGGAATTTATGGTTACATAGGGCGTAATGCCGTTTCAAAATCAATTTTAGGGCTTGAAAAACTTGAATATCGCGGATATGATTCGGCGGGGATTGTTTATGTTAACGAAAAAAATAAACCAGAAATCATTAAGGAAATTGGGAAAGTTTCAAAGCTTAAAGAAAAACTTAATCTTAAGGAGGAGTCGGCTCTTGCTCTTGCCCATACGCGCTGGGCAACCCATGGAAAACCAACCTTAAAAAATTGTCACCCTCATTCAAGTGAAAATTTTATCCTTGTTCACAATGGAATTGTTGAGAATTATTTGCAACTTAAAAATGAATTTAATATTCAAACAAAAACCGACACCGACAGTGAAATTATTGCACATCTTTTAGAAGTAAAATTTAATAAAAATTTAAAAAAAACTGAAGAAATTAACGAAAATATATTAAATTCAATTAAATTTGTTTCAAATAAATTAATTGGTTCATGGGCGGTTGGATTTATTTGCAAAAAAATTCCAAATAAAATTTATGTTTTTAAAAAATCCAATCCATTAATTGTTGCAACAAATGGGGTGGACTGCGCCATTTCAAGCGATATTAATGCATTTGAGGACGGTAAAAAAACAAAGTGGACATACTACACTTTGCAGGACGGCAATATTTGTGAATTGTCTTTAAATAATTTAATCATTTATAACGAAAAATTGCAAAAAATATCCCTTGAAAAAACAAAAAAAGAGGAAATTTATTGCAATAATTCAAAAAAATTCGAATTTAAAATGTTAAAAGAAATAAATGACATTCCATTAACTTTAAAAAATACAAAAAAATCAATAAAAAATTCAAAAATAAGTGAATTTATTAACAAATTTAATAATTTTTCAAGCGTGACAATAATAGGTTGTGGAACGGCATATCACGCAGGGCTTTACGGCAAATTTATTTTGGAAAAATACACTGGAAAATTTGTTGATGTTGCGCTTGCAAGTGAGTTTAGATATAAAACTCAAATTAAGGAAACAAACAATTTGGTTATGGCAATAAGTCAAAGCGGAGAAACCGCCGACACAATTGCCGCTCTTGACCTTGCGAAAAAGAACGGGGCAACAACGGCGGTTATAACAAATGTTAAAGGATCAACAATAACAAATCTTGCGGATTATGTTTTCATAACCGAAGCGGGCCCGGAAATTGCAGTTGCGGCAACAAAAAGTTATGTTTCGCAAGTTTATGTTCTCTATCTTTTGGCTTGCTTTATTGCCAAGAAAAAACCGGAACTGAAGTTGGATCAATATGCAAAGGATCTTATTGAGAATTTTAACAGCGAAATTTTAAACAAATATTTCAACAAACAAAAATTCTTTTTCATCGGCAGGTTGTGTGATTCGTCAACCGCGCTTGAGGGAGCGCTTAAGCTTAAGGAAATTGCCTATGCCCACAGCGAGGGATATCCGGCGGGGGAACTTAAACATGGAACTCTTTCGCTTGTTGACGAAAGTTCGCTTGTTGTTGTTATTGTAACGCAATCGTCAATTAAGGAAAAAACTCTTAACGCTGCAAATGAGGTTGAGGCGCGAGGGGGAAAAACTCTTTTTGTAACACAATTTGAGGATATAAAAGGCGAAAAAATTTTAATTCCAAAAATTGATGAAGACGCCTTGCCAATCCTATCGGTTATTCCGCTTCAACTTTTAGCATATAACTTTTCTCTTTCGAAAGGTCTTAACCCAGACATGCCGCGCAACCTCGCGAAAAGTGTTACGGTTGAATAGTTAAGGATTAAGCCAATTATGAATAGAAAATTGGCTTTTTCTTATACTAAAAACATGATATTTCCAGAGGTTGAAAAACTTAAAAAGAAATTTAACAACAGCAGCGACATTGTTGTTCGCGAAATGTCCTGTGGGAAAAAGCAAATTAATTTAATCTTTATAAAAAGCATGGTTGATAACAACCTTTTCATAAGCGGAATTTTAAGCCCAATTATGGATTTTGGAAGCGAGCAAAGTTCAATTTCAAGCGGAAGGGAGTTCACTCTTCAAACCCTTTCACGGGAAGTTTTGAAAATAACAGAAATTGAGGAAGTTGAAAAGAAAGAAGCCGCAACCGAACTTTCAACAAACAAAGTTTTGCTTTTTCTTGACGGGGAAGAAAAAATTCTTTCAATCGACATTTCAAAATATCCTGTTCGTGTTCCTGCCGAGCCTCCAACATCGTCGGTTCTGAAAGGACCAAGGGAAGGTTTTGTTGAGGACCTTAAAAGCAATATTTCGCTTCTTCGAAGGAGATTTTCAGGCGAAAAACTTGCCGTTTACGAAATGGAAATTGGAAAGTGCTCCCAAACAAAGGTTGCCGTTGCATATGTTAAAGGGGTTGCAAGCCGAAAGATTGTTAACAAGGTTAAAAAACGCCTTAAAGAAATAAAAATTGACGGAGTTATCGACTCATATTATTTGATTTCTTTTTTGCAAGAACGGAAAAACTCGATGTTCAAGCAAATTGGGAATGCGGAGAAACCCGATATAATTGCGTCGAAACTTTTGGAAGGAAGGGTTGCAATTTTGGTTGATAACTCTCCAATTGTTTTAACTCTTCCGTTCATTTTTCTTGAGGACATTCAAAACAGCAACGACTACTATTCCTTAAGCAACTATGCAACATATGTTCGCGTTGTTCGGCTTTTGGGGTTGTTTTTTGCTGTTCTAATTCCCGGAACATATCTTGCTGTTCGGCTTTATCACTATAACATTGTTCCGGTGAATTTTTTGTTTACAATTGCAAATGCAACAACCGCAATTCCGCTAACGCCTTTTTTGGAGATTGTTTTCATTCTTGTTTTGTTTGAAATTCTTTATGAGGTCAGTTTGCGCCTTCCAAGATATCTTGGGCTTGCAACAAGCATTGTTGGGGCATTAATTTTGGGTGACACTGGCGTTAAAGCCGGGTTAATTTCGCCGCCGGGGGTTATGGTTATTGCAATAAGCATAATTGCCGTTTACACAATTCCTGATGAAGTTGACCAGATGACTCTTTTGCGCGCGGCGTTTATTATTCTTGGCGGGTGCTTGGGAATTTTTGGAATTATTGCAGGCGTTGTTTTTGTTGTTGCCTATCTTGCAAGCATTGAGAACTATGGCGCAGCATATCTTGCGCCATATGCACCTCGAATTAAAAATGATCTTCAGGACGGGTTGTATAAACAACATCTAATAAACATGAAGAAACGTCCGGAAAGTTTGCATAATAAAAATGTTGTGAGGTTGAAGTATGACAAAAACAATTAACGCGCGCCAACTTTCACTTATTGGGTTTATTTCAACATTTGCGCTTAAATTAACAATTTTGCCATCACTTTTGTTTAACAGAATAAGCATTGATGCGCTTTTGCTTGTAATTTTTTCGCTTTTGTTGGATTTTTGTGAGTTTTTTTTGATATATTTCCTTCTAAAACGAAATCAAGATGTTTCATTTTCTGAATTTTTGGAAAAGAAATTTGGAAAGTTCTTTGCAAAAATCATCTTGCTTTTGTTTTTGGGGTTCTACTTTTTTAAATTTTTAATTTTAACCGTTGCGGGATATGATTATGCAAGATTTGCAATTTTCAAAGACGCCCCGTTATATCTTTTCTTGTTCGTTATTCTTTCAATAAGCAGTTCGCTTGTTTTGTTTAAAAGTAAGTCGTTTGGGAGGACAATTGAATTTTTCTATCCAATTGTTGCATTTTTCTTTTTGCTGTTTTTCTTTATTGCAATTTTAACGTCGGTTCTTCAAGATTTGCGACCTTTTCTAACAACAACAGCGGGGGATTTCTTCTCAACGTTTTTCAGTTTTTTAATTTCTGGCGGGAACTATCTTTTCATGTTGTTCTTCATGGGGAAAATTAAGTTTAAGGAGCACAGCCTGCGAACAATTGTTGTCCACCTTTTATTTGGGGTTTCAATTGTTATTGCGTTTTTCTATTTGTATTTCTCAATTTTCCGTTTCACAGCGGTTGCCCACCCAAACGCAATTTCTGAACTTATCCAGTTTGTTCCATTGCCAAGCATATTGGGAGATTTCAGCTCGTTTGCAGTTTCGCTTATGCTTTTGCTTTTGTGTCTTCAGGGCGGGCTTTTCATGTTTTGTTCGTGCTATTCCTTAACAAAAATTATGAACTTTAGGAAGCAAGAAAAGCCATGGCTAATTTACCTTTCTGTTTTCATTTTTGACTTGGCGGTTGTTTCCTTTGTTTATGCTTTTTTCACAAGTTTCCAAAGCCTTAAAGCGGTTGCAATTGAAAGCATTTATGTTCCAATTCTTTGCGCAATTGTTATGTTACTTCCAATTTTGTTTTTTATTGTTGAACTTGCTAAAAAGAAAGAAAAAAAGGCAAAACACATTAAATTTGGAAAATTCGTTTTGAAGGAGGAAACATATGGCAAGGATTTTTAATTTTGTTAAAAAACATGCAATTTTAATCTTGTTTTGCGTTCTTTGCGTGGTTTTCTTGCCAAGCGCAATTGTTGCCCAACCTCAATCACGAACAAAACTTGTTGTTAGGGCAATTGGAGTTGACAAACTTGATGAAGAATATGAAGTTTCGGCAATTGTTTTCATTCCAAAAGCCACTCAAACTTTCAGCGAGAATTTTCAAGTTGTTTCGGGGAAAGGAAAATCATTCTATGAAGCGTTTTCCAACATTGGAATTGAAACAGGGCGCGAGGTTGCCCTTTCCCACACAAGCGTGATCTACGTTAATGATGCTGTTTGCGAAGAAGGGCTTGTTGATTCGCTTGACTACCTAATTCGCGATTACAGCCTTAATAACAGCTCGAACTTGGTGTATATCGAAAAAAATGCGAAAGAGGTTATTGAAGCCGCAAAAACTGTTATCCAAAACAGCGGGGTTAAAATTGGAGATGTTGCAAAGTTCGACGAGGACAAAGTTGTTTTGCAACAGTCAAATTTGGAAAGTGTTTATTCAAGCGCCTATTCAAAAAGTCAGTGTGCAATGATTAATGTTATGGAATTAAGCGAGGAAAGAGGGCTTGAATCGTCAAGCCCGGGCGGAGGGGAGCAAAGCCCGGGGCAGGAAGAAACAAAACAGCAAGGGAACAAAAAGATTTTGAACGAGGGAAAAAGTTTGATCCTTAAAAAAGGGAAAAAGGCGCACGTCCTTTCCCAGCAAGAAACAGCCGCCCTTCGCTTTGGAAAAAAGTTTTCCCAAGTTGGATTTTTGGCAATTAACAACTTTTCGAACGAGAATTTTGACAACGCAAATCTTTCCTTTGCAATTGAAAACAATGCAGTTAAGTTTTCCCCAAGTTTAAAAAATGGGAAAGCAATTTTAAAAATTGAAATTTCCCCAAAACTTCGCCTTGTTGAGGTTAATCAAAACAAAATTGATAAAGACATTTATCTTGGCGAAAAAACAATTGCAACAAAAAGCCTTATCAACGCGTTGAATGATAAAATCAAAACCGATTTCGAACAAATCATTAAAAAGCTTCAAGCCCGAAATCTCGATGTCCTTTCCTCTTATGAAAAGTTCGATGCCTCGCTTCACGGCGAATTTCAATCATTCCTTTCCTCACTTGAAAATCCCGAAGAACATTTCGAAAACATTTCCCTTGAAATTTCGGTGGCGTCGCTTATTGTTTAAAAATTAATAATTTTGTTTCGCTAAAAAAATAAACAAAATTAAATAAAGTAATAATTTAATTAAAAAATTGGAATTTAATTAAATATATAATAAAAAAATCACGGTTTAGTCTATGATGTTTGAAACTAGCAGAATAGTCTAAAGAAATAAGAGCATATTTTAAGGATAATCCTTTGTATATGCTCTTTTTTATTGCATAAAGATATGATTCGTAGTAGTTTTTAATCGTTCTAAATTACCAGATAGACATCATAGGATTTTGTTGTGGTTTTGGTTGTTCCACCTTTGAATGCTCTTGTTGTTGAATAGATTTCAGTAAATAGTTTTTTAGATGTTGTTTTTTCGTGGGAAATGTTTGTGTTTAATGAATAGTTTA
>CAYLHO010000006.1:0-36478 GCA_964383665.1 uncultured Lachnospiraceae bacterium | reverse complement strand
AAACTAACACTAGAAGAAAACCTACAAACCTTAGAGCAGATAAACTCTGCTTTATCTAATCCCCAAAGTTCGTGCATTGAACTCCAATCCGCACCATTTGATATTTAGGGCTGTTTAGCCCTTTTTTTGTTTTTAATTTTTTTGATTAAAAATGCCTAAAAATTAACATTTTTTAATAATTATTTGGGTACGAATTTGGGTACGATTATATAATACGGATTCCGGCGTCCGCACCAACGAAGGAACTATGTTAACGCATAGTTTTTTTTATTGCTTTGCTTTAAGGACTTGAACAAGCGTTAGTTGCTTTTAGGTTTGACCTCGCTTTTGGATAAAAAAGATTTTTAATTTTGCCTCTCACTTTCTGTCTTAAAATTTAAAGTCAACGAAATCCTTAACGAGTTTGCTGTAAATTGGAATTGAGTTGTTACGCATTTTTTGACATTAAGTTTTATTTTAAAAAATATTTTAATTAAATAAAAAATAATTTATTTAATATTTTTTCGAATATTTATATTTAATTTACGCATTTTATTTTTACATATGTTTTAAATTTATTTTTAAGGGGATAATTGTTATGAAAAATCAAATCGAATGGAATGAATATAAAAACGCTTTTAGTCCTGTTAAAGATGAAAATTCGCTTTTGAACGAATATGAGGGCGAATTGCATAAAATGACAGTGAAAGGTGGTTTTGAAAAATTCTATCTTTCATCAGCATATCAAAAAGTTGTTAAGGAAAGCGAAATTTTTAACGAAGCAAACAATGATTTCTTTAACTACGAAAGGAAACTTAAAATTGGAGAAACAAATTAGAAGAGGAGAAATATATTTTGCCGATCTCAGTCCAGTTGTTGGGAGTGAGCAAGGTGGAATTCGTCCTGTTTTAATAATCCAAAACGACACGGGAAACAAGTTTAGCCCAACGGTTGTTGTTGCGGCAATAACAAGTCAACTTTCAAAGGCAAAAATTCCGACACATGTTGAACTTTCGGCTGAAGAGTTTGGACTTCAAAAGGACAGCGTTGTTCTTCTTGAACAAATACGAACAATCGACAAACGCCGCCTAAAAGAAAAAGTTTGTGAACTTGATGGTTTAAAAATGAGGAAGGTTAATATTGCAATTTTAATAAGCCTTGGATTTAATTAAAAAATAAAATAAATAAATTATAAATTAAATAATAAATATTTAAAATAAATAATTAAATTAATAATTAAAAAACACCTTTAAAAGGTGTTTTTGATTTTTTTTGGCAGGGATGGTAGGAATCGAACCCACGACAATGGTTTTGGAGACCATAGTTATACCATTTAACTACATCCCTTTGCTTCAAACAAGTATAATGTTATCATAAGAAAGGGATTATGTCAAATAATTAAATAAATTTTTTGTTATTTTTTTGAGTGGGTTTTTTCTTCGAGGTTTTCTATTTTAGCATTCAATTTTGAAGATTTAGCTTTTTCTTTCGCAATTCGAGCTTTCGCTTCTTTTTCTGTTTCGCCATAATGTCTTGATGTTAGATTAACAAACATCACATTTCCTTTAAACTCCATTTGGTTTTCAATTCCACGAAGATGGAAATATTCATTTGGATTTCGACCACGTTTTTTCAAAAGTGCATCACGAATGAAAATGTAAACAAAAATTATTGCGCCAAGGCAAGCGGAAATTATGCTCATAAGTTGTGAAAATTTAACAGAGCCAATAAGCATTGGGTCGGTTCGGAAAACTTCAATAACCGAGCGAACAACTCCATACCACATTAAGTAGGTTGAAAGAACAAGCCCTCGTTTTTTAGTTTTATATAGGAGGGTTACCAAAACCGCAAAGCCAATTGTGTTTAACGCTGCTTCAAAAAGAAAAGTTGCAAGGAAATAATGCCCACCAATTTCAACCGTGAAAGGAAGTCCAAAATATTTCGGATCAAAAACTTCCCAGCCATGCGCCTCTTGATTTATGAAGTTTCCCCAACGTCCTGTTGCTTGCGCAATAATTAGGGCAGGGGCAATTATGTCGCAAAGAGAAAGTAAATCTTTTTTGTGAATCAAACAATACAAACAAACGCCAAGAAAACCGCCAATAATTCCACCCCAAATTGACATTCCGCCGTTCCAAATTTTAAGCGCCTCAACAAACGAATATGTTTCGCCGTTTGGGTTGAAAATAACGTAGAAAAATCTTGCGCCAATAACAGCGAGGGGAAGGACGTAAAGCGCGCAGGCAAGAAGTTCCGAGCCTTTAATTTGGCGACGCTTTCTGAAAAGAAAATAGCAAAGCGCAACTGCAAGAGCCATTGAGCACGCCATTATAACTCCATACCAAGCAACATGAAGGTTGCCGATATAGAAACCCGGGTTAACATTTAAAAAACTTTTCATAACAATATTGTTGCACTTTTTAATAATTTTTGCAAATAAAAAAACCAGCAGATTCTGCTGGCTCTTTTGTTACATCCCCATTCCGTCATCTTTTGACGTTGAGTTGTTCGAAGTAACTTCATAAGTTTTGTTGAAATTACTTATGGTTTCAAGTGCATTTTCTTTTGCTTTTGCAATTGAAAGTCTTGTTTTTAAAGTTTCGGTTGTTGTTTCCGCTTTGCTTCTTTTGTTTGTTTCTTCAATAATAACTTTTGTTGCATCTTCAGGAATAAGAGTTAAAAGTTTTGATTTAAGAAGTTTTGAACCGGTTCTACTGTCGAATGCATATTTCATTTGTGATGGAATTTCTGTTCCTTCGCGGTAGTATGAAATTGTTCCATATGTTACGGTTTGTTCGTTATGTGCATTTTCTGCAAAAACATCGTCAAAGAAGTTTTCAAGTTCAACTTTTTGGTCAGTGGTTATTTCCAAACCTTGATTTTGAACATATCTGAAAGGGAAAACTGGGATCTTTGAAAGTTTAACGTCTCCGTTAAGCCCTGGGGCATCGTTTGAAATTGTCCATGACCCAAAGTAAACGTCGTTTTGAATTTCAGATGCAGCGTTGTTAAAGGCTGTAATTGCGTTTTTAAGATATCTTTGGTTTGATTTTCTTGTTCTGTCGCCTTGGAGATAGTTTGCATAGTTGAACAACCCAGTAAGAAGTTCCATATATCCATACTTTTTAATAAGGCTAACATCAAAATAGCCAGGGTATTTTCTCCATTTTGCATAGTAAGCATATTTTTCCAAAAGTTTTGGATTGAAGCTGCCAACTGTTTTAAAGGATTTTTCAGAAACTTTCAAAGCAAGTTCTTCGCGTTTTTCTTTTAATGAATCTGAAACAGTTTTGCCATTTGCTTCTTTTTTTGCAATTTTCTTGTCTGTTTTTGAAAGTTTTTTCGAATCGCCAATGAAGAAACTGTCTTGAATAACTCTTGTTCCTTTAGTGCGGACGCGTTCGCCATCTGTTCTTCGGCGAATATGAATTGCACCAACAATTATAACCGCAAGAGATAAAACTCCAGCAATGGCGCTAATTGTGTAGGCAATTGCTTCATTAACATCAACGCTTTGACCGGTTAAATTTGATTGGCTTACGTTGTTGATTCCGTCGGCTGTTTCATCAGTTGGTGGGTTAATTGTTGGATCAACAATTGTTGGGGCATTGCCTTTGTCGAGTTCATCTAACAAATCGTTTGTGTCTTGTGGAGGAACAAATCCTTCTTGGCTAAGGTCGCTTTCGCTTGGGGCGCCAACTTTGTCGGTTGCGCTTCCTATGAACCTGTCGGCTGCTGAACCGCGATCTGTTGAGCTTTTAACTTCATTAACCACTTTTACATCACTGTTGTCAAATAAAATGTCATCATAAAGAGATACATTTTCATAGGACTTTTCTTGGGAATAGCTTGAGATGTTGCTTTGAGAAAAAGCGTTTGCAACAGGTGGTTGATGTTCAACCGTTCTAACAATTGCGATTGTTGTTGGCATTACGGCCATTGTTGTTATTGCTAAAGTTGCTAAAACTTTTTTTGTCTTTTTGTCCATTTTTTAGACCCCTTTTTTAATTTCGATTAATTATAGCCCCAGTTCAATCATTTGTCAATAGCAAATATTAAAATTTTCCTTTATGTTAATCTTAATTTATTTTTATATATTATATTCATTTAATATTAAAGGGGGCTAGAGGACAGAAAACATAGCCTGAAAAATTATTTAAAAAAGTTTTGAAAAACAGTTGACAACAACTTTTTTTTATTGTATCATTAACACGCTTGAGACAGGGAATGACATGTGAGGTTACTTCTTTGAGCTATGCGAGCGCTCATTGCAAGAGAATTCACATCGACAAGTTTTAACATTGATTAAAGCGACCCCGCAAAAAGCTAATTTTTTTTGGTCACAAGCGCGACACACACGGAATAGTTGTTAAGGGAAGCCTTAAACCGCATTAAAAGACAAGTCAACAATTGGTTGAAACTGTTTTTCTGCGGCATTTATGCTTTTAAAGCGACATTTAAATAGTGAGTTGCCTCGGGGTAAAAATAGTTCAGACAGGAGGAAAAATAATGGCATCGCAAAAAATTAGAATTAAATTAAAGGCCTATGACCACGTTTTGCTTGATTTAGCATGTGCTAAAATAATTGAAACAGCAAATAAGAATGGTTCAAAAGTCGCAGGGCCAATTCCACTTCCAACAGATAAAGAAGTGGTAACAATCATTCGTTCGCCACACAAACACAAAGACAGCCGCGAGCAATTCGAATGCAGAACACACAAAAGAATGATTGACATTTACAGCCCAACACAAAAAGCAGTTGATTCTCTTATGAAATTGGATTTGCCTGCTGGTGTTGATGTAAAAATTAAACTATAAGGAGAGAAGATAAAAAATGAAAAAAGCAATCTTAGGTAAAAAACTTGGCATGACCCAAATCTTCACGCCTGATGGTTTAGTTGTCCCAGTTACAGTTGTTGAAGCTGGTCCATGCTATGTTGTTCAAAAGAAAACAAACGAAAAAGATGGTTATGAAGCAGTTGTTGTTGCTTTCGACCAAACAAAAGAAAACAGATTAAACAAACCTCAACTTGGAGTTTTGAAAAAAGCAAATGTTGCTCCTTCAAAAATCTTAAGAGAATTCCGTTTTGAAAACACAGAAAGCTATGAAATTGGAAGCGAAATTAAAGCAGACATTTTCGCAGAAGCTGACATTGTTGACGTTTCCGGAACAACAAGAGGTAGAGGATTCACAGGAACAATCCAAAGATGGAATGCTCACAGATTAAAAATGACCCACGGTGTTGGACCTGTCCACAGAGAAGTTGGTTCAATGGGCGCAAACAGCACACCATCAAGAGTTTTCAAAAACAAGAAAATGCCAGGACACTACGGCTCAGAAAGTGTTACAATCCAAAATCTTGAAATTGTTAAGGTTGACGCTGAAAGAAACATTCTTTTAGTTAAAGGTTGCCTTCCAGGACCAAAAGGTTCAATCGTAACAATTAAAGAAGCGGTTAAAAGATAGGAGGAAATATGGCAACGAAATCTAAACTTTTTAATATGAACGCCGAAGAAGTTGGCACATTGAATCTTTCAGACAACCTTTTCGCAGTTGAATACAACGAACCTTTAATTCACGAAGTTGTTGTTGCTTACAACGCAAATCAACGTCAAGGAACAAAATCAACTTTAACAAGAAGTGAAGTTAGAGGACATGCTAAAAAACCATACAGACAAAAACACACAGGACGCGCAAGACATGGTTCAACAAAATCGCCTGAATATAAGGGCGGCGGAGTTGTTTTCGCTCCAAAACCACGCGATTTCTCAAAGAAACTTAATAAACAAGTTAAGAAAATCGCATTTGCTTCTGCAATGAGTGAAAAACTTAGACAAAACGAAATTGTTTTCATCGACGAATTCAAACTTGCAGAACCAAAAACAAAAGAAGTTGTTAAGTTCTTAAACGCTTTTGGATTTGATAAATCTGTTGTTATTGTTACAGACGGAAAAAATGCAGACGCACTTAGAGCAGCTGGCAACCTTCAAAATGTTCAAATTCAAATTGCTGAACTTTTGTCAACATACGACGTTGTTGCAAACAGCAAAGTTGTTTTAACAAAAGAGGCAGTTAAATCATTAGAGGAGGCATATAACTAATGAACGCATACGACATCATTAAAAAACCTCTTTTATCAGAAAAGAGTTATGCAAAGATTAGCGATAAAATCTACACATTTGTTGTCGACAAAAACGCAACAAAAATTGACATTAGAAACGCTGTTGAAAAAATCTTCAACGTTAAAGTTGAAAAAGTTAACACGTTAAATGTTAAAGGGCATGAAAAAGCTCAAAACACTAAAAACGGAAGAACAGTTGGGAAAACAAGCGACTTCAAAAAGGCAATTGTAACCTTAACAAGCGATTCAAAACCAATTGCATTCTTCGAAAGTTTATCTTAAGGTTAAAAGGAGAATAAAGAAATGGCTATTAAAAAAAGTAATCCAACAAGTGCTGGCCGCAGATTTTACTCTTCAGCAACCTTCGAAGAGATAACAACCGACAAACCAGAAAAAAGTTTGCTTGCTAAAATCAAGAAAACAGCGGGAAGAAATGCACAAGGAAGAATAACCGTTCGTCATATTGGCGGAGGAAACAGAAAAAAATATAGAATCATCGATTTCAAAAGAAATAAAGATGGAATCCCTGCAAAAGTTGCAACAATTGAATATGATCCAAACAGAACATCATACATTGCACTTTTAGTTTATGCAGACGGAGAAAAGAGATATATCTTGGCTCCAATTGGACTTAACGTTGGCGACACTGTTATGTCTGGCGAAAACGCAGAAATTAAAGTTGGAAATGCACTTCCACTTGAAAATATCCCAGTTGGTTCTGTTGTTCACAACATCGAACTTCAACCAGGAAAAGGTGGACAACTTGCAAGAAGCGCTGGTGCTGAAGTTCAACTTATGGCTAAGGAAGGCAAATATGCAACCCTTAGAATGCCAAGCGGCGAAATGAGAAAAGTTTTAACAAGATGCAAGGCAACAGTTGGTCAAGTTGGAAACTTGGATCACGAACTTGTTTCTCTTGGAAAAGCAGGAAGAAAAAGACACATGGGAGTTCGTCCATCGGTTCGCGGTGTTGTTATGAATCCTAATGACCACCCACACGGCGGTGGTGAAGGTAAGAGCCCTGTTGGTATGGCTTCGCCAGTTACTCCATGGGGTAAACCAGCTCTTGGCCTTAGAACAAGAAAGAAAAATAAAGCTTCTAACAAGTTAATTGTTAAGAGGAAAAAGTAGGAGAGGAATATGAGCAGATCGTTAAAGAAACAACCTTATGTGTTTGACAG
The DNA here is from genome assembly GCA_964383665.1 of uncultured Lachnospiraceae bacterium. Classification (GTDB taxonomy): domain Bacteria; phylum Bacillota; class Clostridia; order Christensenellales; family UBA1242; genus UMGS687. The sequence continues at coordinate 29,196 of CAYLHO010000006.1, read as the reverse complement.
ACTTATGAAAAAAGTTGAAGAAAACAACGCATCAGGCAACAAAAAACCAATTAAAACATGGTCTAGATCATCAGTTATCTACCCAGAATTTGTTGGAACAACATTTGCTGTTTACAACGGAAAAAAACATGTTCCTGTCTATTGCACAGCAGAAATGATTGGACACAAACTTGGTGAGTTTGCTCCAACAAGAACCTATAAAGGTCACGCAGGAGACAAAAAGTCGGGCGGCAAAGTTGCTGCAATGAAGGCAAAAAATTAGGAGGATAAGAAATGGCAACAAGAATTAGAGAAAAAGCCGAAGCAAGAAAGGCAAACAAAGATAATCGCCCATATGCTAAGGTTAAATACGTTCGTATGAGCCCTTCCAAAGTTAGAATTGTTCTTGACTTGGTTAGAGGCAAAAATGCAGAAACAGCTCTTGCTATTTTGGAAAATTCTCCACAATCGGCAGCAGCTGAATGCGCAAAACTCCTTAAATCTGCAATTGCAAATGCTGAAAACAACAAAGGAATGAACAGAGCAGACCTTTATGTTGCTGAAGCATATGCTTGCCCAGGACCAACAATGAAAAGATTGAACATCCGCGCAAGAGGCAGAGCAGACAGAATGTTAAAAAGAACAAGCCACATAACAATTGTGCTTGACAGTAGAGAATAGGAGGGCAAGATGGGACAAAAAGTTAGTCCAGTTGGACTTAGAATTGGAGTTAATAAAGGCTGGCAATCATCTTGGTATGCAAACAAAAAAGATTTTGCTAAATACATTAAAGAAGATGACAACATTCGTGCTTTTATTAAGAAAAAATACTATAATGCAGCAATTTCAAGCATTGAAATTGAAAGAACTGCAACAAAAGTTGTTGTAACTCTTAACACCGGACGCCCTGGAATGCTCATTGGAACAAAAGGCGCAGGAGTTGAGGAAATTAAAAAAGAACTTTCAAAAATGGTTGGAGCAAAAGCTCTTTATGTTAATGTTAAAGAGGTTAAAAAACCAGATCTTGATGCAGTTTTAGTTGCAGAAGGAATTGCAAGCCAACTTGAAAAACGTGTTGCTTTCAGAAGAGCTTTGAAACAAGCAATTCAACGTGTTATGAAAGCAGGCGCAAAAGGATGTAAAGTTCAAGTTAGCGGAGTTGTTGACGGAGCTAACACAATTGCTAGAACCGAAAACTATATGGAAGGATCTCTTCCACTCCACACATTAAGAGCAGACATTGACTATGGTGTTGCTTCGGCATTCACTAACTATGGAAAGCTCGGAGTTAAATGCTGGATTTACAAGGGTGAAATCCTTGGAAAAAAATCCGCTGAAAACAAAGGAGGTATGAACTAATGTTAATGCCTAAGAGAGTTAAAAGAAGACGTGTTCACAGAGGCAGAATGACAGGCGTTGCAACAAGAGGAAACAAACTTGCTTATGGCGAATTAGGACTCGTTGCAACAGAGCCATGCTGGATTAAATCAAATCAAATTGAAGCAGCTCGTATTGCTATAACACGTTACACAAAAAGAGGCGGAAAAGTTTGGATTAAAATTTTCCCAGACAAACCCGTAACAAAAAAACCTGCTGAAACAAGAATGGGAAGCGGAAAAGGTTCTCCAGAATTCTGGGTTGCAGTTGTTAAACCAGGAAGAATTCTTTTTGAAATTGCTGGAGTTCCAGAAGCAGTTGCTAAGGAAGCTTTAAGACTTGGATCCCACAAACTTCCATGCAAAACAAAAATCATTAAGAAGCAGGACGAAACCGTAACAACAGAAGGTGGTGCTGTATGAAAATAAATGACGTTAAAAACTTAACAACAGAAGAATTAATTGCTAAAGAGCAAGAATTAAAAACTGAACTTTTTAACTTAAGATTTTCTCATGCAACAGGAAATTTAACAAACCCAATGCAACTTCACAATTTGAAGAAAGACATTGCAAGAGTTAAAACAATAATTCGTGAAAGAGAAATCAAAAAGGTTAATGGGTAAGGAGAAACAATATGGAAAAAGAAATCAGAAATAGCAGACCAACTAAACAAGGAATTGTTGTTAGTGCTGGAAAAATGAACAAAACCGTTGTTGTTGCTGTTGTTGAAAATAAAAAGCACCCAATTTATAAGAAAGTTGTTAAGAGCACAAAAAAATATAAAGTTCACGATGAAGAAAACGTTTGCGGAATTGGCGACACTGTTGAAATTATGGAAACACGCCCATTAAGCAAAGACAAATATAATCGTTTAGTCAGAATCGTTGAGAAAGCGAAGTAGGAGGTAGAAAAATGGTTCAACCACAAACAAGATTAAAAGTTGCCGATAACACAGGCGCTAAACAAATCATGTGTATTCGTGTTCTCGGCGGGTCTTACAGACGTAGCGGGAACATCGGCGATGTTATTGTTGCATCAGTTAAATCTGCAATTCCAGGCGGAGTTGTTAAGAAAGGTGATGTTGTTAAAGCGGTTATTGTTAGAACATCAAAAGGTCTTAGAAGACCAGATGGAACACATATCCGTTTCGACGACAACGCAGCAGTTATCATCGACAATCAAAAACAACCAAAAGGAACACGTATTTTCGGGCCTATTGCGAGAGAACTTCGTGATAAAAACTATATGAAGATTATTTCGCTTGCGCCAGAAGTACTATAGGAGGAAGTCGATATGGAAATTAAAAAAGGTGACAATGTTGTTGTTATTGCCGGAAAAGACAAAGGAAAGAAAGGAAAAGTTCTTGAAACTTCTCCAAAATCTTTAAAAGTTGTTGTTGACGGCGTTAATGTTGTTTCAAAACACAAAAAACCTCGTTCTGCTCAAGATAAAGGCGGAATTATTAAACAAACAAACCCAATCGATTCTTCAAACGTTATGGTTGTTTGCCCAAGTTGCGATAAAGCAACAAGAGTTGCACATAAAGACGTTGACGGCAAAAAAGTTAGAGTTTGCAAGAAATGCGGTGCAAGTTTAGATAAAGAACACGCAAAAGCAGTTAAGAAAGATGCAAAAGCAGCTGCTAAAACTGCAAAAACTGAAGAAAAGTCGGCAGAAAAACCTGCAAAAACAGCAGCTAAATCAACTGCTAAAGCTAAAAAGGCTGAGTAAGGAGGAAAACAATGGCTAACAGAATGAAAGAAACTTATAAAAATGAAATTGTTCCTGAACTTATGAAGCTTCATGGCTATAAAAACGTTAACGAAGTTCCAAAACTTGACAAAATTGTTTTGAATATGGGACTTGGCGACGTTAAGGACAATTCAAAAAGCTTGGGAATTGCAATTGACGAACTTGGACTTATTTCAGGACAAAAACCAGTTGCAACAAAAGCTAAAAAAGCTATTTCTAACTTCAAAGTTAGACAAGGCATGAAAATTGGTGCAAAGGTTACACTTCGCGGAGAAAGAATGTATGAATTCCTTGATAAATTAATCTCTGTTGCTCTTCCAAGAGTTAGAGATTTCAGAGGAGTTTCAAGAAAATCTTTCGACGGACATGGAAACTATGCACTTGGAATTAAAGAACAACTTATATTCCCAGAAATCAACTATGATAAAATCGAAAAAATCAGAGGTTTCGACATTATGATCGTAACAACTGCAAAGTCGGATTCAGAGGCATTATCTCTTTTAGAGGCTCTTGGAATGCCTTTCAAGGATAGATAGGAGGGAATATGGCAAAAAAAGCTTTAATTGAAAAACAACAAAAGAAACAGAAATTTTCAACTCGTGAATACACACGCTGCGAAATTTGTGGCCGTCCACATTCTGTTTTGAAAAAATATGGTCTTTGCAGAGTTTGCTTCCGCGAAAAAGCAAACAAGGGCGAAATCCCTGGCGTTAAAAAGGCTAGTTGGTAAGGAGGAAAAGTATGGTAGTTACGGATCCAATAGCAGATATGCTAACAAGACTTAGAAATGCTATAACAGCAAAACACGACAGCGTTTTGGTTCCTGTTTCAAAAGAAAAGGAAGCAATTGCAAAGATTTTGCTTGAGGAAGGATATATCAAATCTTATGAAAAAGTTGAAGACGATAAGATTAAATACCTTAACATAGCAATCAAATATGATAACAACGGAAACAGCGTTATCTATGGTTTGAAGAGAATTTCAAAACCAGGCCTCAGAGTTTATGCAAGCGTTGATAAATTGCCTAAAGTTATTGGCGGAATGGGAATTGCAATCATCTCAACAAACAAAGGAATTTTAACAGACAAACAAGCAAGAGAACTTAAAGTTGGCGGCGAAGTTCTTGCTTACGTTTGGTAGGAGGAGAGGTTATGTCTAGAATAGGAAGAAATCCAATCGTTATGCCAGACGGAGTTAGCGCAACAATTGAAGGAAATCAAATAACAGTTAAAGGACCTCTTGGAACTTTAACACAAGATTTCTCCGATGTTAACGTTAGCATTGAAAACAACATTATTACTTTAACAAGAAATAATGACGAAAACGAAGTTAAAGCAAAACACGGCCTTTACAGAGCTTTAATCGCAAACATGGTTAAAGGTGTTAAAGAAGGATTCTCAAAAAGCCTTCAAATTAAAGGCGTTGGTTATAAAGCAAACAAAGCTGGCAACAAACTCGTTTTAAACTTGGGATTTTCCCACCCAATTGAAGTTGTTGAACCAGAAGGCATCAAAATTGAATGCCCAACAGCAAACGACATCAAAATTACGGGAATTGACAAACAAAAAGTCGGACAACTTGCTTCAAACATTCGCGACTTCAGACCAGTTGAACCATATCACGGCTATGGAGTTAGATATGATGACGAAGTTGTTATCAGAAAACAAGGTAAAACTGCTGGTAAAGGCAAGAAATAAGGAGTTAAGGAAAAATGATTAATAGACAAGATAAAAACGAAATCAGAAAAAATCGTCATGCCCGCATAAGAAACAAAGTTTGCGGAACAAGCGCAACTCCAAGACTTGCAGTTTACAGAAGTCTTAATGGAATTTATGCTCAAATCATCGATGATGAAAAAGGCGTAACATTAGTTTCATGCTCAACAATTGATAAAGAACTTGTTGCTAACAAAGCTTTTGAAGGCAAAAACAGAAAAGAACAAGCTCAAATTGTTGGCGAAAATCTTGCAAAACGTGCTTTAAAGAAAAAAATTAAAGCTGTTGTTTTCGACAGAGGCGGCTATCTCTACACTGGAAGAGTTCAAGCTCTTGCAGACAGCGCAAGAGAAGCTGGCTTGGAGTTTTAGGAGGAATTTATGAACGAAGAAATCAAAAATGAAAATGTCGAAACTCAAGAAGTTGTTGCAGACGTTGTTAAAGACGAAAAGAAAAGACGCGAAGATTTTAAACGCGACAAGAAAAACGGCGAAAGACGCGAAAGAAGACGCGAAGACAGCGAATATGATAAAGCGCTTGTTTCAGTTCGCCGCGTAACTAAGGTTGTTAAAGGCGGAAGAACAATGCGTTTCAGCGCACTTGTTGTTATTGGCGACCACAAAGGAACAGTTGGAATTGGAACAGGACGCGCTAAAGAAGTTCCTGCTGCAATTGACAAAGCAACTCTTCAAGCAAAAAATAACCTTAAGAAAATTAATATTGTTAACGGAACGATCCCACACGAAATTGTTGGAAAATATGGCACAAGCAAAGTTTTGATGCTTCCAGCAAAGAAAGGTTGTGGAGTTATTGCAGGGGGCGGAACACGTGCTGTTTTGGAACTTGCAGGCGTTAAAGATATTGTTACAAAAATTCATGGCTCAACAAACAAGATTAACTGCGTAAGAGCAACTCTTAAAGGGCTTGAAGCTCTTCGAACAAAAGAAGAAGTTGCACTTGCTCGCGGAAAATCTGTTGAAGAAATTTAAGAGGTGAATTATGGCAGAAAAGAAACAAAAAATGTTAAAAGTTACTTATGTTAAAAGCGTTATTGGCTATAACAAAAAACAAGCTAAAATTCTTGAAGCATTAGGACTTACAAAACTTAACCAAACAAAACTTCTCCCAGACAACGACAGCATTCGTGGAAGCATTTTCCATGTTAAGCATCTTGTTTTGGTTGAAGAGGTTTAAGGAGGGCAAAAATGTATATACAAAATTTACAACCAGCACCTAATTCACGCTTTTCAGAAAAAAGACTTGGCCGTGGCATTGGAAGTGGTCTTGGAAAAACAAGTGGAAAAGGACACAAAGGTCAAAACGCTAGAAGCGGCGGAGGAGTTCGTCCAGGATTTGAAGGCGGACAACTTCCACTTATCCGTAGAATGAAAATTCGCGGATTTAACAATGCAAATTTCACAAAGGAATATGCAACTGTTAACGTTGGCGATTTAGATAAATTCGAAGCAAACACAGAAATAACTCAAGAGTTCTTGTATGAAAACAGAGTTATTGGGAAAATTATGCCATATGGTCTCAAAGTTTTGGGCAACGGGGAATTAACAAAACCTCTTGTTATTAAAGCACAAAAATTCTCTGCTTCCGCTAAAGAAAAAATTGAGAAAGTTGGCGGAAAAGCAGAGGTGATTTAATGTTTAAAAGAATTGCTGAATGTTTTAAAACAAAAGAAATACGCGTTAAAATTTTAATAACGCTTCTTTTGCTTTTAGTTTTTAGAATTGGTTGTTGGCTTCCTATCCCAGGAATCAACACAAGTGCATTTGAAATTATAACAAGCGAAAACAGCTTTTTGTCGTTGCTTAGCTCAATCAACGGTGGATCGCTTGCAAACGGAGCTTTCTTGGCTCTTGGTGTTTCTCCATACATCAGCGCTTCAATCATCATTCAACTTCTTTCAATTGCAATTCCAAGCTGGCAACGCTTAAGCAAGGAAGGCGAAGAGGGAAGAAAAAAACTTTCAAGATACACTCGAATTGCTGCATTGCTTTTAGCTCTTGCTCAAGCAATTGGTATTGTTGTTGGTTTTGGTGATGTTATTCAAGCGAACATGCTTTGGAACGGAGCACCACAATGGACAACATCAATCGTTGTTGTTTTGGTTTTGGTTGCCGGCGCAATGTTCACTGTTTGGCTTGGAGAAAGAATTACAGAACTTGGAATTGGAAACGGACTTTCGCTTTTAATTTTCGTTGGTATTCTTTCATCAGCTGGCATGGCAATTCTTTCAAATGTTCAATCGATCATATCAGGAGATTTAAACGGACTTTGGACGCTTTTAATCTTCCTTGCAGCCGTAATTATTATCTTTGCTTTAATTGTTTTTGTTGACGGGGCAGAACGTCGAGTTCCTGTTCAGTATGCAAAACAAATGAAAGGAAGAAAAATGTATGGCGGGCAAAACACAAACATTCCAATCCGTATTAACGGATCGGGAGTTATGCCAATCATTTTTGCGAGCGCTCTCTTAACGTTCCCACAAATGATTATGAGCATTTTCTGGCCAAATTCAGATGCGATGGCATGGTATAATCAATGGATGGGAACGGGCTCATGGCCTTACATCGTTGTTTCATCGCTTTTGATTTTGTTCTTCGCATATTTCTATTCACAAATTACGTTTAATCCAGATGACATTGCAAAACAAATTCAACAAAATGGTGGATATGTTCCAAATGTCCGTCCGGGAAAACCAACTGCCGATCATTTAAGAAAAATTTCGAACAGAATAATTTTCTTCGGCGCAATTTTCTTGGCATTCATTAACCTTGTTCCAAGTTTGATTTTCAAGGGTATAAGCGGCGATTCAGTTTTGGTTAATGCTTTCAGCGCAACCGGACTTTTGATTGTTGTTTCTGTTGCACTTGAATTTGACAAACAACTTGAAGCGCAACTTTTGACAAGAAATTATCGTGGCTTTTTGAAATAAACGGAGAATATATGAAAGTTATTCTATTTGGTGCTCCTGGTTGCGGGAAAGGAAGTCAAGCAAAATTTATTATGCGCGATTTTGGAATCCCACAAATTTCAACCGGAGATATCTTAAGAGAAAACATTGCAAACCGAACAGAAATTGGCAAAGTTGCCGAGGGCTTAATTAACAACGGACAACTTGTTCCAGATGAAATGATAATTGAAATCGTTAAAGATCGAATTTCAAAGCCAGATTGTAAGAAAGGATTCATTTTAGATGGATTTCCAAGGACAATTGGGCAAGCGGAACAACTTGATTTAATAACTAAAATTGACGTTGTTATATTTATTGACATAAGCATTAACGAGGTTGAAAGACGTGCGTTAACAAGACGAATTTGTCCAAATTGCGGAAAAATCTTTTCAATTGCTGAAAAATATACCGAGGTTTGCGATGAATGCGGGGCAAAACTTGTTCAAAGAGATGACGATAAACGCGAGGTCGTTAGGAAGCGTGTTGATCAATATCTTTCTCAAAGTGAGCCTCTCATCAAATTTTTCAAGAAGCGTAAGAACTTGAAAACTGTTTTGAGCAAAAACAGCCCTGAAGAAACTTACGAAGAAGTTAAAAAAATCCTTTTGCAGGTTCATGCAAAAAGAAAATAATTTTCCTTTTTATGCGAGCAATTTTTGCTCGCATAAATGCGGAAAAAATAAGGAGAAAAAATGAAACAGTTATCGCCAGCACAAATTGTTTTAATGCGAAAGGCAGGCGAGTTAACAAAAAATGCTCTTTTATATGCTGAAACCCTTATAAAACCGGGGATTTCAACTAATTCACTTGACAAGTTAATAGAAAAGTATATAATAGAACATGGTGGAATCCCATCATTTAAGAACTATGAAGGATATCCAAATTCAACTTGCATTTCAATCAATGAAGTTGTTGTTCATGGAATCCCAAGCGAAAGAAAACTTAAAGAAGGGGACATCGTTAGCGTTGATGTTGGAGTTATCTATAAAGGCTTTAACGGAGATGCTGCAAGAACATTTCCTTGCGGAAAAATTTCTGAGGAAAAACAAAAACTTATTGATGTTACAAGAGAAAGTTTTTTTGAGGGAATCAAAAACCTTAAAGCAGGGGAAAAACTTGGAAAGCTTAGTTCAAGCATCCAAGCTTATGTTGAAAAAAATGGCTTTAGCGTTGTTAGGGAAATGACTGGGCATGGAATTGGCGAAAAAATGCACCTTAACCCAAGCATTCCAAACTACGGCAAAGAAACCGATGGACCAATTGTTCAAGCAAACACATGTTTGGCAATTGAACCAATGGTCAACATGGGAACAAGAAGAATTTTCATTTTGGACGATGGTTGGACAACCATAACACAAGATTTAAAGCCTTCGGCCCATTATGAAAACACTGTTTTAGTTCTTGAAGACAGAATCGAAATTTTGACACTTTGAGAGGAGAAATGAAACTGGAAAGATTTGAAGTTGTTAAGTCAATTGCAGGACGGGACGAAGGTTCAATCTATCTTGTTAGCGAAATTGTTGATGAGAATTATGTTTTGCTTATCGACGGAAAAACAAAACCAATTTCAAAGCCAAAAAGAAAGAAAATTAAGCATTTGATTTCGATTGGAGAAGTTGAAACTCAACTTAATGCAGATTTCGAGGACAAATCAAAAACAAACGACGGTGTTATCAAAAAAATTTTGAAAAAATACGAAAAAACTTGTTAAAGGAGATTGTATGTCGAAGGAAGATGTGATAGAATTTGAAGGTGAGGTTGTTGAAGTGTTACCAAACACAACATTCCTTGTTAAACTTTCCAATGGGCACGTGATAACCGCATACATTTCTGGTCGTTTAAGAATGCACTACATTAAAATTCTTGAAGGCGACAAAGTTAAAATCGAAATGAGCCCATATGATTTGACGAAAGGAAGAATCACATGGCGAGGAAAAAATTAAAAAGGGGAAAAGGCAATGAAAGTTAGACCATCAGTTAAACCTATGTGCGACAAATGCAAGGTTATTAAAAGAGAAGGAAAAGTTATGGTTATCTGTTCAAAAGACAAAAGCCATAAGCAAGTTCAAGGTTAATTAATTTGACAAATCTCGGGCAAAATCGTGAGGCGGCTGTGTGGATATGTTCCACATCTCACACCCGTTATTTATATAAAAAACAAAACTAAAAACTAAAATAGGAGAAAATAAAATGGCAAGAATTGCTGGCGTAGACTTACCAAGAGACAAGAGAATTGAAATTGGTTTAACCTACATCTATGGAATTGGCAGAGAATCTGCTAATCAAATTTTGGAAGCAACAAAAATCAATCCAGACACAAGAGTTAAAGACCTCGACGAAAACGATGTTGCAACTCTTCGTAACTACATTGAAAAACATTATTCTGTTGAAGGCGATTTGAGAAAAGAAGTTTCCATGAACATCAAACGCTTAACAGAAATTGGCTGCTACAGAGGAATCCGTCACAGACGTGGACTTCCAGTTAGAGGTCAAAACACAAGAACAAACTGCAGAACACGCAAAGGCCCAAGAAAGGCAGTTGCAGGAAGCAGCAAGAAAGGTAAATAAGGAGGAAGATCATGGCAGGAAAAGTAGCAAAAACTAAAAAGAAAAAGATTACACAAAGCATTGATAAAGGTCAAGTCCATATCAAATCTTCTTTCAACAACACACTTGTAACGTTCACAGACATGGCTGGAAACGTTCTTTCATGGTCAAGTTCAGGAAAACTTGGCTTCAGAGGCTCAAAAAGAAGCACTCCATTCGCAGCTCAATCATCAGTTGAGGATGCAGCAAAAGTCGCAAAGGAATATGGCATTAAAACAGTTGAAGTTTATGTTAAAGGACCAGGAAATGGTCGTGAAGCAGCAATAAGAACACTTCAAAACTTGGAAATTGGCGTTTCTCTTATTAAAGACGTTTCCCCAATTGCACATAATGGATGCCGTCCACCTAAAATTAGAAGAGTTTAAGAGGAGAAGGAAAAATGGCTAAATTAATTGGAGCAAGTTGCCGTCAATGCAGACGCGAAGGATGCAAGCTCTTCTTGAAAGGCGAAAGATGCACAAGCAAAAAATGCGCTTTTGAAAGAAGACAAACACTTCCAGGACAACACGGCGCAGCAAGAAAAAGAGTTACAGAATATGGTCTTCAACTTCGTGAAAAACAAAAAGTTAAAAGAGCATATGGAATTTTGGAAAAGCAATTCAGAAGATATTATGAAGAAGCTGAACGTATGAAAGGCATCACCGGTGAGAACATGTTATCTTTAATCGAAAGAAGACTTGATAATGTTGTTTATCGTATGGGAATTGGCGCAAGCCGTAAAGAATGCCGTCAAATCGTTAACCACGGTCAAATCACAGTTAACGGAAGACGCGTTAACGTTCCATCATTCATCGTTAAACCAGGCGACATAATTGCAATTAAGGAAAATAAACGCGAACTTGAAATGTTTAAGGACCTTAAAGGAATGAAAATTATAATGCCAAAATGGCTTGAATTTAATTCTGAAAAACTTGAAGGAAAAATTTTAGCAAATCCATCAAGAGAAGATATCGACCTCAACATTAAAGAACACCTCATCATCGAGTTGTATTCAAGATAGTAAGAAGGAGATTATAAATTATGTTAATGGAAATTGAAAAACCAAAAATTACATGCGAAGAAACCGAAAACGGAAGTTATGCAAAATTTACTGTTGAACCTCTTGAAAAAGGTTTCGGAATCACACTTGGAAATGCACTTAGAAGAACTCTTCTTTCCTCGCTCCCAGGAGCAGCAGGAATTGCAATAAGAATCCCAGGTGTTTTGCATGAATTTTCAACAGTTCCTGGTGTTTACGAAGATGTTGTTGACATCGTTTTAAACATCAAAGGACTTGCAGTTAAGGTTGCAAATCCAGACAGAGATTTCAGAAGTGTTTTAAAGCTTAAAACAACTAAAGGCGGAGAAATCACAGCAAGAGATTTCGAACCAAACAGTGAAGTTGAAATTTTAAACCCAGATCTTCATATCTGCAGTGTTGAAGAAGGCTATCCGTTTGAATTGGAAGTTTTGGTTGGAAAAGGAAGAGGCTATGTTTCAAATGCAAAGAACAAAGAACTTCTTGACAACCCAGAATACATTGCAATTGATTCAATCTATTCACCAGTTAAAAAATGCAGCTACAGTGTTGAACCAACACGTGTTGGACAAAGTATCGATTTCGATAAACTTGTTTTAGAAGTTGAAACAAACGGAACAATTTCCGCAAGAGATATTGTAAGTTTATCCGGAAAAATCATGCAAGACCATATCTCAATTTTTGTTGATCTTTGCGAAGCAATGGGGAAAATGAATATCCTCGTTTCAACCGAAGAAGATAACAAAACAAAAATTTTAGATATGCCAATTGAGGAAATGGAACTTTCAGTTCGTTCATACAATTGCCTTAAAAGAGCAAACATTAACACTGTTGAGGACTTGATTCAAAAAACAAGAGAAGACATGTTGAAAGTTAGAAATCTTGGACTTAAATCAATTGATGAAGTTCTTGAAAAACTTAACGAATATGGGCTCAGCTTCAAAGAGTCGGAAGAATAAAAGGAGAAACAAATGGCAAATAGTAAGTTAGGAAGACCAACGAAAGAACGCGTTGCTATGATTCGTAACCAAGTTTCAAGCCTTCTTTGGAATGAAAAACTTGAAACAACTTTGGAGCGTGCAAAATCAACTCAAAGAGTTGCAGAGAAAATTTTAACTCTTGCAATCAATAGCTATGAGGACACAGTTAAAGTTGTTAAAACAGTTAAAAATGAAAAAGGTGTTGAAAGCAAAAAAGAATTTATCAATGATGGCGTTAAAAAACTTAATGCTAGAAGAAAGATTATGAGCTATCTTTATGACCTTCAAGAACAAAAAGGTGCTAAAGAAAGTAAAGCTGCTTTCAGAGCTAAAACAGAAGACGTTAACCACCCATTAATTGAAAAAATCTTCAACGTTTATGCTCCAAGATATGCTGAAAGAGCAAAGAACCTTGGACAAAAAGGTGGCTACACACGTGTTATCAAACTTGGAACAAGACGCGGCGATAATGCAGAAGTTGCACTTATTGAATTAGTTTAATTAAATTAAAAAAATGTCACAGTAAGTGGCATTTTTTTATGCAAAAACACAATTTTTTAATATAAAGTTTGTTTTTTTGTCTAAAATATGATAAATTAATATTATATTAATTTGACTTCTTAAAAGGAAACAAAATGGCAAAAACATACGACTCGAAAGACATTGTTGTTCTTGAAGGACTTGACGCCGTTAGATTGCGCCCAGGAATGTATATTGGAACAACGGGAATTAAGGGATTGCATCATATTTTATGGGAAATTGTTGATAACGCAATCGACGAAGTTTCAAATGGTTATGGAAACAAAATTTCAATAACACTTCATAAAGATGGGAGCGCAAGCGTTGAGGATAACGGGCGCGGAATTCCTGTTGATATGCACCCAACGCTTCATAAAAGCGGCGTTGAGGTTGTTTTCACTCAACTTCATGCAGGGGGAAAATTTAATAACGACAACTATGGCTATTCTGGCGGACTTCACGGCGTTGGGGCTTCGGTAACCAATGCATTAAGTTTATGGACAAAGGTTTATGTTTGCAAGAACAAAAAACGTTATTTCATGGAATTTGAGAGCAAAGCAGATGAGAAAGGTAAAATTCGAAGCGGAATTCCTGTTGCGCCACTTATGGAAATTGGGGACACAACAAAAAGCGGAACAAAAGTTACCTTTTTGCCTGACCCTCGCGTTTTTGAAAGCGTTGTTTTCAATTCAGAAACAATTTCCAAACGTCTTAAAGAACTTGCATTTTTGAACAAGGGAATTTATATCGAATTTAGTGATGAAAGATCGGGGCAAAAACAAGTTTTTGCTTATGAGGGCGGACTTAAAGATTTTGCTGTTTATCTTAATGAGAACAAAACAGCGCTCTATAAGGAACCGGTTTATATTTCTGGGGAAAGCAAACTTGTTAAACTTGAACTTTCCATGCAGCACACCGACACCTACACTGAAAACATGTTCTCATATGTAAACAATATTCCAACAACCGAAGGGGGAACTCACGAAACTGGGTTTAAATCGGCTTTAACACGCCTTATGAATGAACTTGCACGCGAGCAAGGCTGGCTTAAAGAAAAAGAGCAAAACCTTATTGGCGAGGATTTCAGAGAGGGCATAACTGCAATCCTTTCGATTAAAATGAGAAACATTCAATTCGAAGGGCAAACAAAAACAAAACTTGGAAATCCGGAAATTCGTCCAGAAGTTGAAAACATAGTTTATAATGAACTTATAAAGTATTTCGAGCAAAAAGACAACATGTCGATTGCGGAAATTATTTTTAACAAGGCAAAAGGTGCGTCAAAAGTTCGTGAGGCTCAAAGAAAAGCGAAAGACCTTGCAAGACAAAAAAACAGCGTTGACAAATATAACCTTGTTGGGAAACTTTCGGCTTGCACAAGCAGGAAAGCGGAAATAAGCGAACTCTTTATTGTTGAGGGTGATTCGGCGGGCGGAAGCGCAAAACAAGGACGTGACAGAACTTTTCAAGCAATCTTGCCGCTTAAAGGAAAACCTCTTAATGCGGAGAAAAAACGCCTTGATCAAGTTCTTGCAAACGAGGAAATTCGAACAATCATAAGCGCGCTTGAAACAGGTGTTGGAGAAGATTTCAACTTAAGCAACTTAAGATATAAGAAGGTTATAATTCTTTCCGATGCTGACCAAGACGGTGCGCATATCCGCGCAATTTTGTTAACATTCTTCTTCCGTTATATGCGCGGGTTGATTTATGACGGCGACGTTTATATTGGCTTACCACCTTTATATAAAGTTTATAAAAAAGATGTTGTTGAATATGTTTATTCCGATGCCGAGCTTCCAGAGGCAATTGAACGCGTTGGGAAAGGATATCAAATTCAAAGATATAAAGGACTTGGTGAAATGAACCCAGAACAACTTTGGGAAACAACAATGGACCCTAAAAAACGCAATTTAATTCGTGTTACAATTGAAGATGCAGCCGAAGCAGAAAAGATGATAACAACTCTTATGGGGGATAACATCGAAGCAAGAAAAGCGTATATTTCGGAATATGCAAATTTTGATCGTGAAGATGAATTTATGGCAAAAACATTTATGTAAAAATAAAACAGCCTTAACCAAGGCTGTTTTTTATAAAAAAATGGTGGAAGTTATAGGATTCGAACCTATGACCCCCTGCTTGTAAGGCAGGTGCTCTAACCAGCTGAGCTAAACTTCCAACCGAGAAATAATATACCACAAGTTAGCCTGCCATGTCAACAATTTTTATAAAAATTTTTAAAATATTTTATTTTTCTTGTTCAAGCGAGGAAATAAGTTTTTTTAATATCAATCGATGATTTTCTTCGTCGGAAAGAATTGCGCTTAAAAGCAACTTAATTTGAACATTGTCAATTTTTGAAATTGCAACTTTATAGTCGATAATCGATTTTTCCTTGGCTTCAAGATTTATAAGTAAAATTTGTTTGATGTTCTTAACATAATCAATTTGTCTTCCACCAATCCATTTCCCGGTTGAAGTTGCATAAATTGGATTGCCAAATGTTTTTTCAATTGCTTGGGAAAGCAGTTCTTGATGGGTTAGGTCGCACAAAGCAATTTCATTAAGTATGTTAGATATTCTTGGATTGAAATTTTTAAGGATCATCGCTTGATATCGTAGTTGGAGAAATAATATAACTTCGCCTTCAGAACCAGCATAAAGATTTTGCAAAATTCCGCTGTAATACGAATTCTTACAGTAGTTTTTAACAACAGGATATTCGCGCCCACTTTCTTCTTTCTTTCCCAAATTTTGCCTCTTGCTTTTTATATGACTGGGAAAAGAAATTTGTTAAAAAAAAACCTTATCTAAATGCTTAATTTTATGAATACATTTTCGAAACAATCCATTCAATAAATCTGTTTGGTAAAATTTTTGAAAGAGAGAGCAAAATTTTGTATGGAACTCCAATGGTTTTTGTTAGAGGAGGGCGTCGCTTTAAGGCAACTTTATAAATAACTTTTGCAACATATTCGCTGCTCATGCCATTTTGTTCGTCATGTTCCATTTTTCCAACCGATGAAACATATCTTTCGTTGTAAACGCCGTCGTCTTGCTTAACGCGGTTAGCAGTGAAAGAGGTTTTGGTGTCGCCGGGAAGAACATTTGTTATTTTAACTCCAAACGGCTTGGTTTCTGCGCGCATGGCAGCAGAAATTGCATCGATTGAGGCTTTTGTTGCGGAATAGAAACCTTGGAAAGGGATAAAAAATTTGCTTGCAACCGATGAAACATTAATTATTCGACCTTTGCTTCCGCGAAGAAAAGGCAAAGCAGCCTTGCACATAAAAAATGTTCCAAAAAAGTTAACATCATAAATTTTTCTTGCATCTTGTTCGCTTGTGTTTTCAACTGAACCCGAAATTCCCATTCCGGCGTTGTTAATCAAAAGGTCAATTTTGCCCTCTTTTTCTATAACGGTTTTAACAGCATTTGTGCATTGCTCAAGAGAGGATACGTCGCAAATTATGTGGGTTAAGCCGTCAAGAGAAAATTCTTTTCTTGAAACTCCGTAAACTTTGTTTCCGTTTTTAATAAATTTTTTTGCAAGTTCAAGCCCAATTCCAGATGAAACACCTGTTATTAAAACAACTTTTTTTTCCATATTTTTCTCCATTTATTTTGCCCAAGAAGGGGTTATTTCGAAATTTAAATTGTTTAAATATTTTAATTTTTCGTCTTTTAAATTAAAAATTATTTTAAATGAAGTTAATTTTTGTGTTTTTTCTTTAAATTTTTTATTATCAGCATTTTTTCCATATTTTCCGTCGCCAATAATTGGAAAACCAAGGTGTGCAAGTTGCGCGCGAATTTGATGGGTTTTTCCGTTGTGGATTTCTGCCATAACAATTGTTGTTCCGCCTGAAGAGCGGTTTATAACTGTTAAATTTGTTTGAATTTTAACGGCATCTTTTCTTGGCGTGTCAAAGATTTTAACTTCGCTTTTTTCGTCATCTTTAATTAAAAATGAAATTGCTGTTTTTGTTTCCCAATTTGGATTTCCAACGACATTTGCTAAATAAAATTTATTTATTTCGTTATTTTTCATTGATTTTTTAAGAATTTCCAAATTATTTTTTGATTTTGCAAAAATAACAAGCCCCTCGGTGTTCCTGTCGAGCCTGTTTAAAGCGTAATATTTTTTTTGCGGATTTTTGTTGAGCATTTTTTCAACAGAATTTTCGTTTTGCGAAGTGACTTCAATCCCACTTTTTTTATTGATTATTGCAACATTTTCGTCTTCAAAAACAATTTCATAAAATTTCTTTTCATCAACAACTGCGGCGTCCTCTGGCAAAAAGATTGTTATTGTTTGACCGGGAAAAACAACAATGTTCTCGCTGATTTTTTTGTTGTCAATTCGAATGTCTTTTTTTCTTAAGCATTTGTTTGCAGTTGCATAACTTATTTCATTCCTTGAAATTATGTTAAGAACTTTATCTTGCTTGTTTGCTGTTATCTCTTTTTTGATCATAATTTAAATATACTATTAAAATTGATTTTTTCAAAATGAATTGTTTTGAATTTTTTTTGTTAATGTGATAAAATAATAAAGTATTATGGAAGAGTTAAACGAAAGCGAAGGAATCAAGCTAATTGATGGGCAAATCTGCTATGACGAATTAGAGCCAATTGTTGAGCAGGAAACTGAAAAGCAAGAAATTGTTACGCCTGGGCAAATTGGGTTTGATGAAATTGAACTGTTGGGAAAAGAAATTCCGAAACGAGATTTTAAAAGTGATGAAAAAAAGCAAAACTTAAACAGCAAGAGAGGAACGAATTTGGAAAACATTAACAACGAAGAAAGAAACGAAGAAATTTTGGATGAGGCTCGAAACGAGGCTCAACCAAAGCAAGAAAGCATTTTAGATGAAATTGAAGCGGACAGGGAAGCAAGCAAGCCTTCTGTTAGAAAAGAGAGAATGAAGCAAGTTAAACTTGACCTCTCTGAAGCAGATGGAAGCGGAATTATTTTAACGTCTTTGGAAAACGTGCTCCATAATTCAATGATTCCATACACCGAGCACGTTGTTTTGGACAGGGCTCTTCCTCGCGTTGAGGACGGGCTTAAACCAGTTCAAAGAAGAATTTTATACACAATGCTTGAACTTGGGCTTCAACCAGACAAGCAATACAGAAAATCGGCAAGAATTGTTGGGGATTGCATGGGTAAGTATCACCCACATGGCGACAGTTCGGTTTATGATGCAATGGTTAGAATGGCGCAAAGTTATTCTCTTCGCGAACCGCTTGTTGACGGGCACGGAAACTTTGGGTCGATTGATGGCGACAGTGCCGCGGCGATGAGATATACAGAAGCGCGTTTAACTCCGCTTGCAATGGAACTTTTAAGAGATTTGGACAAAAACACTGTTCGTTGGATGTTGAACTTCGACGACACTCTTAAAGAACCAACCATGCTTCCAGGAAGATTTCCAAACCTTTTGGTTAACGGAACATACGGAATTGCAGTTGGTGTTGCAACAAACATTCCTCCGCATAATCTTTCAGAGGTTGTTGAGGGGATTATTGCATATATTGATAATCCAAAAATAACTTTGGAAGAAATGATGAAAATCATCAAAGGACCAGATTTCCCAACCGGTGGAATTGTTATTGCGGGAGATGAACTTGAACAAGCCTATCGAACAGGGCGCGGAAAAGTTTTGATTCGCGCAAAAACCCACATCGAAGAAAAGGGCGACAAAAAATCAATTGTTATAACCGAAGTTCCATATCAAGTTAACAAAGCAACGTTGCTTCAAAAAATTGCTGAACTTCGCGAGCAAAACAAGAACATTCTTTCCGGCATAACCGAAATTCGAGATGAATCGGACAGAAGCGGACTTCGAGCCGTTATTCGCCTTAAGAAAGAAGCAAACGAGCAATTTATTTTAGATTATCTTTTCAAACAAACCCAACTTCAAGTTACGTTTGGAATTAACATGGTTGCAATTGCGGGCGGGAAACCAAAGCAAATGGGACTTATGGAAATAATTTCATACTACACGGAATATCAACGCGAAATCATATATCGTCGAACCAAATTTGAACTTGACCAAGCGAAAGACCGTGCACATATTTTGGAAGGGCTTTTAATTGCAATTAAGAATATCGACGAGGTTATTAAAATCATAAAATCTTCTGCTTCGGTTAGCGAAGCAAAACTTAAACTTCGCTCAAAATTTTCGTTAAGCGAAAAACAAGCACAAGCAATTTTGGATATGCGTCTTGCGCGTCTTGTTAACCTTGAAGTTAACAAACTTAAAGAAGAACTTGAGGCGCTTAAAATTAGAATTGCAGAGCTCACAAAAATTTATGAAAGCAAAAAACTTCAACTTGGGGTTGTTAAAAGTGAACTTGGCGACATCAAACGCCGTTTCAAATCAACAAGAAAGAGCAATATTGACAAGAAAATTATTGTTGAAGAAGCAAAGGCAAGAATTAAAATTGAACCTGTTATAACCGAAACTGAAGTTGTTTTGGGTGTTACGGCAAGCGGAAATGTTAAGTCAATTCCAGTCAAAAATTTCAACCTTGCTCAAAAGGAACTTGGCGAATCATCAACAATTGAACATGTCCACACTCAACTTTTAAAAACCAAAAACACTTCAAGAATTTTGATTTTAACTAACAAGGGAAATTGCTATAAAACAACTGCCGGTTTCCTTCCAGAAATTAAGTGGAAAGAAAAGGGAGCAACGCTTAAATCGGTTGACAAGAGAATTCCAAGCGATGAAAAAGCGATTAAAATTTTTGAACTTCCAGAAAAACTCGATGGGAAAGAACTTGTTTTCTTCACGTCCGACGGAATGGTTAAGAGAACAAAACTTGAGGAATATGACATTTCAAAAGCATTCTTCCAAGCAATAAAACTTAAAAATTGCGAGGAGGTTGTTGGCGTTGAGTTGTTTAAGGAAGGCGGGTCGATTGTTTGCGTAACAAAGCAAGCAATGGTTCTTAACTTCGAAAAATCTGACATTCCTTCTCAAGGAAGAGTTTCGGGAGGGGTTAAGGGAATTAATCTTGACGAGGACGACAGTGTTGTTTATGCAACTCAAGTTGATAAGGCAGGAAATTTGACCTTAATTTCAGATAAGGGCGTTGCAAAACGTGTTCCAATTGCAGAGTTTGGTCTTTCAGCAAGATATCGAAAAGGACTTCGAGGAATTAACCTTGGGCTTAAAGGAAGTTTGATTTATGCTGAATTTGACTATGAAAGCCCAAGCGTTGCGCTTCAAAGCGAAAAACTTTCGCTTTTAAACTCTGTCCCAGTTTTAAGCAGACTTAGCGATGGAAAACAAATTTCCAAAGATAAACTTTTTGGGGCATGGAAATATTGCATTTAAACATGGAGATAAAATATGAACATCAGTTCCGATTCAACAGTTAATAAGTTAGTTTTACTTTTTGTTTTGGAAAAAATTGAAATTCCTCTTGCAGAAAATTCAATTTTAGACATTTGTTCAAGCCGAAACAATTGGGTTAACTATATGGAATGCAAAGAAATTTTGTATTCTCTTTTGGAAGTGGGGTTCATATATAACATCGACACAAACGGGGAAGAACCTCGATATAACATTTCCTATGAAGGAAGAAATTGCCTTTCCCATTTCTATCGTCGAATTCCGCTTGCTCTCCGGGAGGAAATAACCGAATTCACAAAACAAAACAGGCTTGTTTTCAAGCGAAGTCAAGAATATTTGGCAGACTATGAAAAACTTGAAGATGGGTCGTATAACCTAAAATTAAAAATTCGTTCGCCTTTCGATAATGAACCAATGTTTATTGTTGAATTTCGCGCTCCTTCGCGCTCAAGTGCAATTAACGCAGTTCGTCTTTGGCGAGAGAAGGCTGCAACAATTTATGAAAATGTTTATGAAACATTGATCGAAGAAGAATAGTTGTTGTTTTGCCATCAGATATAATGTTTTAAAATATAAATATAGTGTATAGATGCCAAACTTGAAATTCATTGAAAACTTAAAAATTTTGAGGTGCTAATGAAATATTTAATTAATGACGAAAAAATAATTAAATGCGTTAACAGCGTTTTTGACAATCTTCAAGACAATTTAGTTTTGAAATCACATCTTAATGAATCAAATAACCAACAATTTGTAATAATGGAAATTGAAAGGAATGAGGCGTTTATAAACTTGATTCTTCGCGAAAACAAGGGCGTTAAGGAAGAAGTTGAAAATGTTTTCAAAACAATTAAGGAAATTGATAAGATAAACAACGAAATTGCAGTTGGAAACGCGCCGAATTATGCGGTTGTTGATAAGCTGTATAACGAAGCATATGGAAACATTCCGTCAATTCTTAATCATCTTTTCGATTTTTCAAAACCGGCATACACAAATCGTGTTGAAAATGTTTTTAATAAAATTATTGAAAAAAATCAAGAACAAATTCTTTAAAACAAGTGTTAAAAAACACTTGTTTTTTTGTTTTTCATTTGATATAATCAAAATGTTTTAAACATGCCCTCATGGTCAAGCGGTTAAGACGTCGCCCTCTCACGGCGGAATCTGGGGTTCGATTCCCCATGAGGGTACCAAAAAACTTGAAAGCATTAAATTGCTTTCTTTTTTTATATGCTCCGGGGAATCGAACTAAGCGTTAAGAAAAACAACGCAGTGTCGTTGTTTTTTCACTTTTAATTTTTAACATTTTGCAAATAATATGGTTATGTTAGACAAGCGAAGCGAGGCGCTTTTAAGAATTATTAATAAGGAATGCAACGAAGGGTCGTATCGAGTTTTGGAAGTTGACGACCTAATTCGTTTAATGCCAAAAAAATTTAAGGTTGATTTCGACACCATTTCGCAGCTTATGGGTTACTTAAAATCGGGGGAGTATGTTTCGGTTAAGTATAGCGATAATGAGGTTTTTTGCGTTTCGCCTCTTCCAAGGGGGCGAAGAATTTTTGAAGTTGAACAAGAAGAAAAAAACAGCAACAAGAAATTTAAATTTAAAAAATTTGTTCTTTTAACATTCTATTTAATTTTAATTTTTGGAGTTTCTCTTGGCGCTGCTTACATTTCAAAATTTTTTTAAATTGCAATAAAAAAACGGCTTTCGCCGCGCTGCACAATTGATTTGTCAACCCAAATTGGCGAGCCATTATAAATTTTGCTCCACCAAAGTTTCCTTAAATCACTTGCTTTAATCTGCTTAATGATGCTCCCGTCAGGGCCTGACATGGTTCACAGCAAAGCAATGCTTAAGACCTTGATTTCAACACAAAACCCATAACTCATTCCGTCAATTTGGAATTGCCGCAGTCAACTAATTCAGTCTTGCTATAGCGGATTGCAAGTTCAGGGCACCGCTAGCTCCCCACCTAGTGCAGCTAACGCAATTATAGCACAAGAAAAACAAGATGTAAAGCAAAAAAAAGAACGGGAAATCCGTTCGTTTTTTAATTTTCAGCCTTTTCTTCGGCTTCGTTTTGCTTAACGCTTTGCTCTTTAAGTGGGAGAGTTACAGAAAAATTATTTGTTCCGCTTTGAGCGTATGTTATTTCGCTGTCTCCGCAAGATGAGGTAACTTTTCCTTGAATTTGTGCATCAATTTTTGCATTTCCCATAAGAAGAGCAATTGTTCCATCGTTTTGTGAGGCAATTTTTGCGCAATCGCAAATCTTCTCAATTTCTCCTGCATTAATTGTTCCAACAAATGCTTTGTTAAGAACTTGCCCAATTTTTCCGTTCATAATTGTTGTTATGTGGGAACTGTCTTCCATGGCAAGAATTTCACCGTTTATAAGCGTTCCAATTTTTGAATTGTTGCGCATATACAAAATTGAACCGTTGTTAAATGTTGTTATTTTTGATTTGTCGTCCATGAACATTATTGATCCGCTGTTGAACGTTCCAATTTTTGTTTTGTTTTTTAAATAGTCAATTTTTGCGCTGTTAACAGTTGTTAGTTCTGCATTCCCAAAAACATTTGTTATTTCGCCTTCCTTAAAAAGACCAACAACGGCTTTTCCGGAAAGATTTTTAATTTTTCCGCTGTTAAAAACAAAAATTTTTGCTTTGCCTGAAACGTTATTAAAAGTTGAGTTTGTTGTTTCAAGAGCAATTGCTTTTCCTGTTAAGGTTATGTTTTCGCAGTTTTCAAAAAAATGACGTCCTTCTTTTATTTCAAGCCCGTTTTCGCCCTTATGGAAAATTGGTTCATCTTCTTTTCTTAATTTATCAAAAAGTTTCATTTCCTTCTCCTTTTTTAATATATTACCATAATAAAAATTTTTATCAAACTATTTGAAAAGAACTTTTAATTTTATTATTCAATCCTGCAAAATTTTGTTGAAAAATTTTGGAAAAAATTGACGCATTTTTGTTGGTTTTTGTTGTAAAAAATAATTGCTTTTTTGCTTTCGTCATTGTTGCGTAAAAGCGCCTATTTTTCGACTTAAAAGGCGTTTTTTCTCATCTAAAAACCTTTCGTTTTTCCTTTAAAATTGCCCGTGGCACTACAAATGAATTTAAGGAGGTATTTATGGAGAAAAATTACAGTTGTGATGCACTTAAAAGACTTGCACGTCAAGCAAAAAATCGATTGAGCAATCGAAATTATATTAATGGGAAAGGTGAGTTGAAAGTGGTTAGCGGAGGATATCTTGCAGATTATAAACTTGTTCTTTTAAGCGGAAAAGAAGACGAAAAGTTATATTGCAAAGTTAAAGAAATTTTAAGCGAAAATGAGGACATAATTAACCCAATTGGAAAACTTGTTGACAAGTCGAAGTTCTCGGCTTTGTCGGCAAGCGAAAGAGAAAGATATCTTTTTAATTTGGTTGAAAAATATAAGAAAATGAAAGAACGCTTCGAACAAGAAAAAGAACTTTCAAACGTGGGTTAATTTCTTTTCTTTTGCGTGGCAAATGTGATATTATATTTCCGTGAGTGAAATTTTAGACCAACTTAATCCCGAGCAAAAACAAGCCCTTCTTCAAACAGAAGGCGCTGTTTTGGTTACGGCGGGCGCGGGAAGCGGAAAAACAAAACTTTTAACAAATCGAATTGCCTTTTTAATTAAAGAAAAGGCTGTTTTGCCATACAACATTTTGGCAATAACGTTCACGAATAAAGCAGCAAAAGAAATGAAAGAACGTTGCGAGAAACTTATTGAGCAGGGAAGCGCTGTTTGGATTTCAACGTTCCACTCGATGTGCGCAAGGATTTTACGAACCGACATTGAGGCGCTTGGCTCATACACTAAAAATTTTACGATTTATTCCGATCAAGATTCCGATAAGATTTTAAAGAAAATATATTCGGAAATTGGGGTTGAAAAAGATGACGTTAAAAAGAACATCGTGTTCCACATCTCCAACCTTAAAAACAACAATATGACACTTTTAGAATATGAAAAAATGTATTCCTATCTTTCAAACTTTGACCAAATAAAAAAAGTTTTCTTAAAATATGAAGAAGAACTTAAAAAAGCTAATGCACTTGATTTTAACGACCTTTTAAACAAAACGTTTCAACTTCTTTCAACCGTTCCAGAAGTTTTAGAAAAATATCAAAACCGCTTTAAATATATCCTTGTTGATGAGTTCCAAGACACGAACAAAGTTCAATATGATCTTATTAAACTTCTTGCTGGAAAACACAAAAACATTTTTGTTGTTGGCGACGAGGATCAATGCATCTACACTTGGCGCGGGGCAAACTATTCAAATATTTTTGATTTTCAAAAAGACTTTGAAAACGTTAAAGTTTTTAAACTTGAAAGAAACTATCGTTCAACAAAAAAGATTTTAAGCCTTGCAAATTCGCTTATAAAAAAGAATAAATCTCGCCTTGATAAAAACCTTTGGACAGAAAACGAAGGCGGGAAAGAGCCCGAAATTCGCCTTGTTTATGATGAAAAGGAAGAAGCAGAAATTGTTGCTCGCGAAATTTATGACCTTGTTGGAAGCGGGAAATATTGCTATGGCGATTTTGCTGTTTTAACAAGGCTTAATGCGTTAACATATCCTTTTGAAGAAAAGTTTTTGTCGTATAACATTCCTCACAGAATTTTTGGAGGGTTCAAATTTTTTGAGCGTGCTGAAATTAAAAACGTAATTTCATATTTGCGGTTATTTTTGAATCCACGAGATGATGTTTCGTTTTCAAGAATCGCGAATTTTCCAAAAAGAGGAATTGGCGAAAGTGCTTTGAATTCCCTTTCCATTTTAGCAAATGAAAACAACTTGAGCATGCTTGAAACGGTTTTAAAACTTGGAGAACTTGGAGCGCCGTTGGGTATTGCTAAAAAATTTGAAAATTTTAAGCAAACTTTTGTTTCTCTTCAAAATTCTCAAAGCGAACTAAATTTATATGATTTTGTTTCTAATGTTATAAATAAATTTGAAATTTTAAGTGCATATTCAAGCGGAAGCGAGGAAGACCTTGACAGGAAACTTAACATCGACAACTTCCTTGGCGCTGTTAAGCAATTTTGCGAAAGCAATGAAAGCGGAACGCTTTTAGACTTTTTGGAAAGCGTAACTCTTGTTTCCGATATCGACACAATGGACGACGAAACAAATGCTGTTACAATTGCAACAATCCATTCGGTTAAGGGGCTTGAGTTCCGATATGTTTTCATCGTTGGGCTTGAGGAAAAGATTTTCCCAATTTCTCGTGCATATGACAACCCAGATGACATGGAAGAAGAGCGCAGGCTTATGTATGTTGCAATAACACGTGCAAAAGAAAATTTGATGCTTTCTCGATGCAAAACGCGTTTTCTTTATGGACGAAGAGAATATGAAATTGACAGTCGCTTCTTAAAGGAACTTGGACTTTCAAAACCCGAGTACTATGTTATGCCATCTCTTTCAAGGCAAACATATTCATCTCCTCAATATTCCGTTCCAAAATCTTATAACATCGAAACAGAAAGTGTTAGGGAAGAAACTTCAACATATTCTTATAATCCATTCAAGAAACAAGAGAAAACAAAATATGAAGAATACATTTCTTCAAACCCGAAACCAGAAAAACATTTTGTTTCTGGCAACAAGGTTAGCCACCCAAAATTTGGGGTTGGAGTTGTTAAAAGTGTTGATGGGCAATTCATTGACATTGATTTTGGAAAACTTGGGGTTAAAACTCTTTTAACAGAGATTGCACCTCTTCAAAAAATTTAATCAATTGGGAGAAAACATTATGGGATTGTTTAAAAAAATTGCAAATGCGCTTAAAAAAACAAAGGAATCAATTTCGCGCAAGTTTGATGCAATCTTGAGCGGAGGAGAACTTGACGACGAGTTTTTTGAGGAACTTGAAGATGTTTTAATTTCATCAGATATTGGCGCAAAAGCAAGCATTGAAATTGTTGACGAACTTCGCGTTTATGCAAGAAAGAACAAAATTAGAACCTCAAACGATGTTCGTGAGGCACTTAAGGAAATTTTAATCTCAATTTTTGATGAAGTTAAAGTTGAAAAAACTGATGGTTGTCTTTTTAAAACACCTGCAATTGTTTCGGTTATTGGCGTTAATGGAGTTGGAAAAACAACTTCGCTTGGGAAACTTGCAAGCAACCTTAAAAAAGACGGAAAGGAAGTTTGCCTTGTTGCCGCCGACACTTTCCGCGCAGCTGCTGCCGAACAACTTACAATGTGGGCAAACAGGTCGAAAGTTAGAATCATTAAACATGCGGAAGGAGCAGATGCTGGGGCAGTTGTTTACGATGGAATTGCAAGCGCAAAGGCAAAGAAAACAGACGTTCTCTTGGTTGACACGGCAGGTCGACTCCACACAAAAGAAAATCTTATGAACGAGCTTGCAAAAATTGACAGGATAATTGATAAGGAATATCCAGAGGCAAACCGATATAATCTTATTGTTATCGATGCAACAACGGGACAAAATGCAATAAGTCAAATTGAAAATTTTAATGAGTTTATCAAACTTGATGGAATAATTTTAACAAAACTTGATGGGACAGCAAAAGGTGGAATTATAATAACAATTGCAAAAACGCTTAAACTTCCGGTTTATTATGTTGGGGTTGGCGAGGGGATTGACGACCTTGAGGAGTTTAATTCAAAAGAATTTGTTGAAAACATATTTTAAAAAAAACAGGAATTAAATCCTGTTTTTTTAATCTTCTGAATCGAGATCGACAATTCGCTTTGATTTTTCTTCTCGAGCAATGTCGTCAACGCCGCGCCAAAGCGAACGTTTTTGTTTTTTTGTTGGTTCTTCTTTTGGTTCATCTTCAAAGAAATATGGCGCCATGCTTTCCTTAAAGAAAGGTCCATTTTTGTTTCCTGTTGGGGTTATTGTAACAAATTTGTTTTTAACAACTTTTTCTTTTAATTCGCTTGGGTTATTTGCTTGCCACTCCTCAAACGAAAGTCCGCTGAAAATTCCGGAATTGCTTGGGTTAACCTCTGAAGAGGAAAGGGTTGAGGAAATTTTTTGAGGGAACTTCGACGAAACAAGGTTGATGCTTAAAAGTTCAATTCCAATTTCGTCAAGCCATTTTCCAAGTTTTTCGAAAACAATTTTTAAAACACTTTCATTTTTGTTAAACAAATTTCTTGCCGTTGGGTTTTCTTTTTCAATTATTCTTGCAATTCTTTCGTTAACGAGATTTTCTAAAATTTTTTGTGTTTGAATTGAACTTATGATTCCCATTTTTGGAAGAAGGAACTCAACGAAACCTTTTGGATTTGAAATTTTAAATGTTATTTCGCCATTAACTTTGACTGAATAAACACCAAATTCATGGTCCTCAAGTTCAATTGAAGGAGTTTCAAATGCAAAGCCAGACTTCGTGTTTTGGTTGACGAAATAGGCTTCCGCATCAAAATATTTTGGCATTCTTCCTTTTTTATTAAGTTTATATAATTTTAAATATTGAGTTGTTAAAGGAAGATCTTTTGGCGAAATAATAAAACTTTCTTTAACAACATCGAAAACTTTTTCATCTTTTGAAATTACAAAAGAGAAATTTCTTGGAACGTTAATTTGCGTTCCAAAATATATTCGATTTCTTTTGAAATCTTGAAAGAAAATTAGTTCTTTTGAGGGTATATTTAAATTTGTTTTAACAAATTTTGTTTTTCCAAAGCACATGTTTATCTCCCTATTTTTAATAAATATAGCATAAAAGCGCGAATAATGCAAGTGATAGCATAAATTCTAAATCGGAAAAATAAATTAAATTAATTGCTTAAAATGTTTTAGGGAGGCGACGATGCAAAAAACTTCGGAAATAATTTCCATGCCAGTTTACAGTTTGTTTGAGGGAGCGTATGTTGGCTCAATTAACAGTTTTGTTTTCAATTTAAAAACAAAGAAAATTTCAGGTTTTATTGTTTTTAATGATGATTCCAGCAGTGACTTTTTTCTTCCTGTTAACAAAATATATTCAATTGGTGAAAACAGTTTGACAATAAAAAACTTCGATGAAATTTCAATTTTGCAAGGAAATTCAATCGAGGTTCAAAGCTTCATTTTTAAAACGGCGTTAACAACACAGGGAAATTGTCTTGGCAAAATTGTTGATTGCTTTTTTGACGAGCATTTTTCTGTTTCTGTTTTTGAAACAGAAAGCGGGGTTGCAATTCCGGTTTCATATCTTGCAACAGTTGGAGAAGATGTTGTTGTTTTTGACCTTAAATCAACTTCTGGTGTTGCAAGATTTAAGCCAAAAAATCAAAAAATTATTTCTGAAAACTTGCCAGAAATTAAAGTTTCAATTCTTAACGAAAAGGATATTGAAAACGCATTCCCAATAATAAGCAATAATTTTAATGAGCAAAGTTTTTCAAAGGAAAGAATTATTGAAGGAAAACTTGAAAATTTAAATGAAAAAGGAATTTTATTTCCGCAAAAAATTTCAAGTTCAAAATCCATTATTGGCAAACGGGCAAACAAAACGATTTTGGGGTTAAACGGCGAAATTGTTGTTAAAGATATGCAGGTTATAACCGAAAAAATTATTGATAAAGCAAAAAAACATTCAAAATTTTTTGAACTTTCAAATTCAATTGAAGAAAATTGTTAAAAAATAAGATAATTCATTGACTTTTTTTTCCGGCTGTGCTAATATAACAAAGCATTTGGAAATGCGCTAGTAGCTCAGTTGGATAGAGCAGTGCCCTTCTAAGGCAAAGGTCAGGGGTTCGAATCCCTTCTGGCGCACCAAATGATAAGAACTATGTTAACGCATAGTTTTTTTTATGTCTCAAAAACATTGGGATTCGAACTAAGCGTTAAGAAAAACAACGCAGTGTCGTTGTTTTTTAGCGCCG
>CAYLHO010000005.1:0-39626 GCA_964383665.1 uncultured Lachnospiraceae bacterium | reverse complement strand
CAGAACGTCGTGAGACAGTTCGGTCCCTATCTATCGTGGGCGTAGGATATTTGAGTGGAGCTGTCCCTAGTACGAGAGGACCGGGATGGACATACCAATGGTGCACCAGTTGTCACGCCAGTGGCATAGCTGGGTAGCGATGTATGGAAAGGATAAATGCTGAAAGCATCTAAGCGTGAAACCTGCCTCAAGATTAGATATCCCATAACATAAGTTAGTAAGACCCCTTGAAGACTACAAGGTTGATAGGTCGGAGGTGTAAGTGCAGTAATGCATTGAGCTGACCGATACTAATAGGTCGAGGGCTTGATCACACGTAAGTGATTTCAAGCAAGCTAATATGAAATCTTAAAAATAAGTTAAAATCGTTATGAAATATTTGAAAAATGTTATACAATTCAATTGTCAACTTAAAGTTCGATAATTCACAACATTTGTTGTTTATTATACCAGTGCTGGTGACAATAGAGAGAAGGTCCCACCTGTTCTCATCTCGAACACAGAAGTTAAGCTTCTCATCGTCGAAAATACTTGACTGGAGACGGTCCGGAAAGATAGAACATTGCCAGCGCACCTAAATAAAACACCCTTTCGGGTGTTTTTTTTACTCCTTTTAAGGAGATTTGTTAACTTTGCATATTGCTATTTTGAGTTTTATATGTTATAATCAAAAAAATTGAAGGAGATAATATGAAAAACTCGGGATTTTCAGAATTTTTTAAAGACTTTCATAGAATTAACGGGGTAAATATCGATAACCTTTATTATTATGAGGATAAATCGGACTTTAAATTCTATATTAAAAGGGATAACTATTACACATTAGATGGCGTTAAAACCTTTCCTCTGTATGATTTAAACAAAGTTTTTGTTAATGTTTCTGGCAAGGAAGGTAAATATTACAAATATTTACCAATAAAAAGCCGCTTTCTTTATGGTTCTTTTGAAAAGAAAGTTACAAAATTCTTGCTTAAAAACATGGAATATCAAGGATTAGGGCTTTGCATTGTTAAAAATAAGACATTAAATTATGATAAATTGGTTAAAATCGAAAACAAAATTAATTCAATAAAAAATTTGGAAACGATTAAATAACCGAAAAAGGTGGAAAATGTTTGAAGAATTGAATTTATACCTAACAATGCCGGAAAAAGCACAGATTTATTTTGAAAGAAATGAATTTGGTGTTTCTGGAGGGTATTATGCAATTATTAATGACGACGAATTTAACATTAACATTCATGCTGCAAATGTATTTGAATTTTTCTCTAAATTTGGAAGCGAGTTTGGCGTTAAAATTGATGCAAGAGAGATAAGAAAAAAGTTTTACAGTTTAACAACGTTCGACAAGATGGTTATAAACGGATATGGCGAGTGTGAAGCAATTTCAAAAGCAAAAAGACGAAAATATCTTGAAAAATTTGAAGAACATGCAGACTTGGACGAATTTTTAGAAACTTTGCAAAATCATGTAACCCAATTCCAAGAGTACACAGCACCAATAAGGGATTTATAGGAAAATCGCTAAATTTTAGCGATTTTTTAGTATTTTAATAACTTTTGGAGCACAAATTAAGAACCAAGGAGCAAATTTCCTTGGATTTTTTATCATTTGCTTTTCAAGTTTTGGGATTTCAATCCATTCAAATTTTTCTGCCTCGTCTTGGTTTAACACAATTTTACCTGCGTAACTTGAAATTAAAACATGGTCAAGTTCAAATTCGAAAAGATTTCCCAGGTTTGCAAAATAGATGAATGAAAAAAGCTCTTCAAATTCCAATTCTTGTGTTATTCCAAGTTCTTCGGCAAGGCGGGTGTTTGCTTCGGCAAAAAAGTTATTGGAAAGAGGGTGGCTGCAGCATGCGTTCGCCCAAAGAGATGGACTGTGATATTTAGTTTTTGCACGCTTTTGAATTAACATTTTATTCCCGTTAACAAGAAAAATTGAAAAAGCGCGGTGTAACTTTGGGGTTTTATGTGCGGAAATTTTATCCACAATTTTTATTGGATTGTCGTTAAAATCCACCAAAAGAACTTTATTTTTCTTCATATTCTCTCCAAAATTTATTTTCAGAATTTGACATTTAGGCTCATAAAATATATTATATATATGTAAAATATATCAAAACGGAGGGAAATATGAATCTTCTTGGTAGTGTTGGAGCAATTGTTGGGGGAATTGTTGGCGGAATTGTTGGGCTTTTGTTTATAATTTTCTTAATTTGGCTTGTTTCAACATATAACAATTTTGTTAGAATGAAAAATTCAATTGAGGAAGCGTTTTCAACAATGGACGTCTATCTTAAGAAAAGATTTGACCTTATCCCAAATTTTGTTGAAACGGTTAAAGGCTATGCAAAGCATGAAAAGGAAACATTGGAAAAGGTTATTGCGGCAAGAAATGCTTGCGCCGTTCCGGGAAACCTTGAAGATAAAATGGCTAACGAAGCAAATTTGAGCTCTGTTTTAAAACAACTTGCAGTTGTTATTGAAAAATATCCAGAACTTAAAGCTGACAAAAATTTTGTTGATCTTCAAAACACTTTGAAACAACTTGAAAATGAAATTGCATCTTCAAGAAAATATTATAATGGTGTTGTTAAACAATACAACACAAAACGCGAAGTTTTTGCAAGCAATATTGTTGCAAAATGGTTTAAATTCGAGAAAAAACCTCTTTATGAAGTTGATTCTGCCGAAGAAAGAAAAAATGTTAAAGTTGAGTTTTAACAATGATTAAAAAAGGCATCTTAACTTTATTGCCTTTTTTTGTTATAGCGCTTGTTTTAAGTTTGATAAGCGCTTTTTCAACAACTGAAAAAATTGACCAAACAAGCGCATACAGTGTTTCATCTTATGAAATTAATGCGGTTGTTAAGGAAAACAACTCAATTGAAATTGATGAAATTATTGATGTTAAATTTAATTTTCAAAGTCACGGAATTTTCCGATATATTCCTCTTTATGAAACCGTTAAGTTTAATCAAGATGGGAAATTATATTCAAAGAACTATAAAGTTCAAGTTGAAGTTAACAAATCAAAAACTGATAAATTCGAAAGTTATGTTGAAAACGATTCGTATGTTATCCAACTTGGCGACCCAAATTCTTTCGCGAACGAAAACTCCACCTATCACATTAATTACACAATTTCGCTTGGCGACGATAAAATTTCAGATTTTGACCAATTATATTATAATTTCATTGGAACAGGCTGGGATACAACTCTTTCAAACATTAGCATAAACATTCTTTTTGAAAAACCAATTGAAAATCGAGAAATAAATTTTTATGTTGGAACGCAAAGTGAAGATGAAGTTGTAACGTCAACAATTGCAAATAACCAAGTTTCTTTTGTTTACTCTGGAACACTTTTTCCGTTCAAAGGGATAACTGCAAGGGCAGTTTTAGACGAGGGATATTTCAAAACTGAAAAACAATCAATAGTTCCAAGCGTTGCAATTTTTGGCTCTGCAATAATGCTTTTTCTTATAACTTTTGTTGCATTATTTATTAATCGAAAACGCAAAAAAATTGTTCCGATTGTTGAATTTTCAGCCCCTGAAAACATAACACCTTCCGACGCTGGATATATCATCGACTCAAAAGTTAACAATGGCGACGTTTCCGCGCTTATAGTTTATTGGGCAAGCAAAGGTTTTATTAAAATTGATGAAACAACAAAGGAAACAATTTTGATTAAAATTAAAGATGCCGACGAAAGTTTTAAAAATTATGAAAAACGAATTTTTGAAACAATGTTTGAGGAAGGAAATGAATTTAAAATTTCAAATGTCAATGAAAAAGTTGCACGTGAAATTTCAAATGCAAGGCAAAGCATTAAAGAAGAAAATAGTAAATTTTTCAATAAAAAGGTGCTTTCAAGAAAAAGCTTTTTAATTATTCTTTTTGCTGTTCTTTTTGGCGTTTTCCTCTCTCAAATATCAAATGTTGTAAGTTACAATTTAAGCACAACAGTTATTGTTTGTGTTTCTGTTATGATTGCTGCAATTGGCTTTGCAATTATCGCTGTTAAAGATCAACAGCTCACGCTTGGGAAGGGAAAATTCTGGGCGTTTATTGTGCTTTTATCATTTGCATACATTGCAATTTGCGCCCCTTTTGGATATTTCCTTTTTGAACCATATTCCGATCCGCTTTTAACGTCAATTTTTGTTCCTGTCTTTATTTTTGTTTCAATTTTTACAGTTATGAATTTAAATGCGAGAGAAGAAGGGGAAAATAAGGAAGTTGGGCGTATTTTCGGGCTCAGAACCTTTATTTTAACAACGGAAAAAGACAGAATTGAGGTTCTTGCAAAGGATAATCCAGAACTTTTCTTTGATGTTTTGCCTTATGCCTATGTTCTTGGGATAAGCGATGTTTGGATCGACAAGTTTAAAACAATTGAAGTTCAAGCGCCAGAATGGTATGTTGGAAATGTTGGAATTGTTGATGTTTTAATTGCTTCAAGAGTTCTTTCAACAATGAATTCAATAAGTGCATCAATTGCCCAGTCTATTGCAAAATCGGTCGCAAGTTCGGCGTCGAAAGTTGGAAAATTAGTTTCCGGCAAAGGCGGAGGATTCAGCGGCGGAGGCTTTGGCGGAGGTGGCGGGGGCCGCTGGTAAAAAAATATCATAAAAATAAATAAAAAATCCCAAAAAATTGGGATTTTTTATTATTTTTTATGAATTTGCAATTAAATTTAATTTTTCAATTTCTTTTTTAACATCCAATCTGTTGAATAAATTTTCGCCTTTTTCAACTTTAATTCCTTCAACCAATTTATTAAATGAATTTTCTTCATCAATTTTTTCAGGAATTTTTAAACCGAATTTTTCAAAAACGTAAGGAAGTTTTTCTGGGAGGAATGGAAGGAGAAGTGTGTATGCTTCAACTTGTGCATTTGCAAGAAGATTTAAGAATGTTTCAAGTTCAGTTGTTTTTCCTTCTTTTGCAAGTTCCCATGGTTTTGTTTCATCAATATATCTGTTGCAGTTTTCCAAAATTTCAAGCGCTGCTTTATAACTTTGAGTTGGGCGTTTTTCAAGCATTTCGCTTATTGTCTTTTTCTTTAATTCAACAACTTTTTCTTTAAATTGAACATCAATGTTTGAAAGGTCATTGACCTTTGGAATTATTCCTCCGGTATATTTCTCAATCATTCCAAGCGTTCTTGAAGCAACGTTTCCAATTGTGTTTGCAAGATTTGTGTTGAACGAGAGAAGGAAATTTTCTTGAGAATATGGACCATCGCTTCCGAAATTAATTTCGCCAATAAGGAAGTTCCTTATTGAGTCGCTTCCATAATGTTCAATCAAAATTCGTGGGTCGATAACTTCTTTTTTGCCAACTTCTTTGCTTTTTGAAAGTTTGTCGTTGTTAATCAAAAGCCAACCATGCCCAAAAATTTCTTTTGGAAGTGGAAGATCAAGAGCCATAAGAATTGCAGGCCAAATTATTGCATGGAAGCGAACAATTTCTTTTCCAACAATGTGTATGTCGGCAGGCCAAAATTTCTTAAAAAGCGAATCGTCATCGCTCATATATCCAAGCGCTGTTAAATAGTTTGAAAGCGCGTCAACCCAAACATAAATTGTGTGGTCTGGATCAAAGTCAACAGGAATTCCCCATTTAACGCTTTTTCTTGAAACGCAAAGGTCTTTAAGTCCTTCGCTAAGGAAGTTGTTAACCATTTCGTTAACGCGGTTTTGAGGTTGAAGGAAAGACGGGTTGTTTTCATAAAGAGTCTTAATTCTTTCGGTGTAGTTGCTTAACTTAAAGTTGTAACATTCTTCATCGCTGTCGATAACTTCGCGGCCGCAATCTGGGCATTTCCCGTTAACAAGTTGTCCGTCGCTCCAAAATGATTCGCATGGAACGCAATATTTCCCAGAATAGTGAGTTTTGTATATTTCGCCTTTTTCATTCAATTTGTTAAAGATTTTTTTAACCGCCTCAACGTGGTCTTGGTCGGTTGTTCGAATGAAGCGGTCATACGAAATGTTAAGTTTTTCCCAAAGTTTTTTCGAATCGGCAACAATTGCATTAAGGTGTTCCATTTCGCTAACGCCCTTTTCTTTTGCGACCTTCGCAATTTTTTGACCATGTTCGTCGGTTCCTGTTAAAAAGAAAACATCATAGCCAAGCATTCTGTGGAAACGAGTAATTGCGTCGGCAACAACGGTTGGGTATGCGTTTCCAATTGTAAGTTTGTTGCTTGGATAGTAGATTGGGGTTGTTATATATAATTTCTTGTCCATTTTTTCTCCTTAAGTTTTATAAGAAATTTATGTCTTATATATTCTATCAAACTAAATATAAACTTGCAAACATTTGTTAAAAAAACCGCGAAATAAATCGCGGATTAATTGTTTTTTGTTTGTTAAATTTTCATTGGAACGCCATAACGCGTTTCAGTTGATAAATATTTTGAGTAAATTTTAATTTCATTTGAAAAAGCATCGGCAACAACGGCAACTGTTTCGCCGTCGCCTTTAATTGCAAATGAGGTTTCATCAAGCCATTCAAACGCAAAGTCTTTGATTGGCGAAATTCCATCTGGAATTGTGCAAGCGGAAACGTG
The DNA here is from genome assembly GCA_964383665.1 of uncultured Lachnospiraceae bacterium. Lineage (GTDB taxonomy): Bacteria > Bacillota > Clostridia > Christensenellales > UBA1242 > UMGS687. The sequence continues at coordinate 33,037 of CAYLHO010000005.1, read as the reverse complement.
CATTCTTGGAGGCAGCCCTTTCCCCATCGATTTTATGTCAACGTTAACAGGTGCTTTGGTGTAGTTTGCAATCCAGCCAATTGAATAAACTTTTGAGAAATCAAAAGACATAACATAGAGGTATGCGGTTTTGTTGTTTTCTTCAACAAAAAATCTGCGCCCGTCTTTAACCTCTTCAATTTTTAATATAACCTTCTTAAAACACATAATTTTCTTGTCCTTTTCTTTTGTTTTTTCTTTCTAATTATAGGATTTTTATTCGGCAAAGTCAAGGGCAAAAAATAACATTGATTTATTAATAAAAAAATAATATTTAAAAAAATCGCAAAAAAATGCGATTTTTTATTTATTTTTCAGTGAATTTTCTTAAATTAATTTTAAATTAAACAATTCCATTAATTGCGTAACTTAAATCAAGGGGTTGGGAGCTTTTGCAAAGTTCTTTGTATTTCCCGTCTTTAATTAAAAATGTTTTTCCATAGGAAATTATGCTTTCATCTTGAACCTCAATAAAGCCAAAGTCGCAAATTCCAAAATGAGGAATTTCAAACGAATCTTCTAAACACATTTCCAAAAGTGTTGGGTGGTTTTTCTCGTCAACAACTTCTGCCTCGTTCATATGGGGCATTATTGCGAAATTGATTAACCCCAAGCCGGTTATTTTTCTTTGGAAATTTTTGTCTTCAAATTCTTCATCTAATTCTGGAGGAGTGTAAACAAGAGAAGCGCAGTTCATGCTTCCAGCGCTTTGCCCAATTAAAATTCCGTTAAACTTTTTTAATTTTTCCTTAAGGTCAATTTCCTTAAAATAAGCATTTTGGGTTGGAACATTTCCGCCCATCAGAAACACGCAATCCGCCATGGCAATTGTTTTTTCAATGTCGCCATTAAATCGATTGTCAATTATAAATATGTTTTTAATTTCAAAACCGTCCAAGTTTAATGAGTCTGTAATAACTTTTGCATATTCATCGGTCACAGCCCCACAATTTGGGTCGCTTGCAACAAAAACAAGATTGCTTATGTTTGTTGAATAGTTTTTGAGTCTGTCGATAAAATGGTTGCTGTTGTCGCTTTTTTTCGCAGTTTTAACAACATTTCCGTTAACAATTTCTTTTGTGTAAGAGCCAAGACTGCTTGTTAAAAACAAAACTTTCATAATTCCTCGCTTAAATTTTTCGTTTGTCAAGATTTTATTTTCTTAAATTAAGAGTATATCATATTTTTAAAAATATGAAAAAGAATTGGAATGGACGCGCCTTTTTTCGGCAAGTAATATGCCCGAACAGATATTTAGACGAAAGGCAATTAAATGTTATTGAATTTTTCCAATGAAAAATGCCCTTCTAAAAAAATAAATGCCCATTTTTATGTTCATAACCCATTTTACGATAAAAAGGAATTGCTGACATGCTGGCTGGAATCTATATTCTGTTTGCTCGCTTAAACAATTCATCTTGTTCTAAAGTATCTTTAATTATTTCAATTTTTATTAAATTCTCCTATGTTATTTTTAATCCAAAAATAATTATCATAAAAAATCCGAACTCACATTTTCTGCGGTTCGGATTATTTCTTGTTTGGTGCCGAAGGAGGGACTCGAACCCTCATGAGGTTGCCCTCGGCGGATTTTGAGTCCGCTCCGTCTACCATTCCAGCACTTCGGCAAAGCACTGCAATTTGTTTTTGCAATATGCATATTAGCATAATCGAAACATTTTTGCAAGTGTTTTTAGTATAAGAATTTCATTTAATTTTCCCAAAGAGAGGAGATGATTTCCTCTTTAAGCGTTTCAATATTTTCAGATTTTTTTGCAGAAATGAAAAGCGCATCTTTGTTTGATTCTTTAATTTCGTTTAAAATTTGGTGGCTGCACTTGTCAATTTTGTTATATATTTTTAAAACTGGAATTTCATTTGCTCCAATTTTTTCAAGTTCATTTCTAACAACCTGTTCTTGCATTTCAAAGTTTTTGTCGGTTATGTCCACTAAATGAAGAATTAAATCGCTTTCCAAAACCTCCTCAAGAGTTGCGCTGAATGCGGGTTCAAACGCAGGGGGAAGATTGCTAATGAATCCAACGGTGTCGGTTAGAACAATTTGTTTCCCAGGGGCAAGCCAAAGCAGGCGAGTTGTTGTGTCGAGAGTTGCAAAAAGCTTGTCGTCGGCATAGATTCCAGCTTTTGTTATTAGGTTCATAAGGGTTGATTTTCCGGCGTTTGTGTAACCAACAATTGAAACGCGTTTAACGTTTGAAGTGTTTCGGTTCTTGCGTCGAAGCGCGCGTTCATTTTTAAATTTTTTAATTTGAAGTTCAAGCTTTTGAATCTGGTCGCGAATTTTTCTTTTATCGAGTTCAAGTTTTGTTTCGCCTGGGCCGCGCATTCCAACTCCGCCGCTTCCAAAGCGTCCGCTTGTTCCCGAAATTCCCGAAAGGCGAGGAAGATAGTATTTTAGCATTGCAAGTTCAACTTGAAGTTTTCCTTCGTTTGAAAGCGCGCGTTTTGCAAAAATGTCTAAAATTAAAGTTGTTCGGTCAACAACTTTAACTCCAATTTCCTCGGATATATTGTTAATTTGCGAACCAGAAAGTTCATTATCGCAAATTGCAAGGTTTGCGCCATTGTTTTCAATAAGTTCCTTAAGCTCAAGAACTTTTCCGCTTCCAATATATGTTGCAGGCGTAACTTCTTTTGCGCGTTGATAAAGAGTTCCAACAACTTCAACATTTGCAGTTTCGGCAAGGCGTTGAAGTTCTTTTAAACTAACAGTTCCATCTTCGCCGTTCAAACTCATTCCAAAAAGGACGGCAATTTCTTTTTCTTGTTTGTTTTCCATAAAAAAATTATATCCCATTTTAACGAATTTTTCAAGTTAAATCACAAGGCTTTTGTTTCTTCAAGCGCTTTTTGGTTGTTGCTGTGGGGGTTAAAGAAGGTATGGCAATTTAAGAAATAAAAAAACCGGCCGATTTTTCGGCTGGGTTTTATGTTGGCTGGGGCGCTAGGATTCGAACCTAGGAATGCGGGAGTCAGAGTCCCGTGCCTTACCGCTTGGCGACGCCCCATTATTTAACGTTTAAAATTTTAACACACAAATTTTTTTAAGTCAATTTTTTATGCTTATTGGCGGCGGCAAAATAAACAATTTTATTAAATGATTTTGTTTATTTTTTGAATTATGTTATATATTAATTTATAGAGGGAACAAATGAGAAGTTTAAAAAAGATTTTTGTATCTTCAATTTTATGTTTATTATTGGTTTTTTCAGCCGCATTTTTTTCTAATGCTTTCAACGTGGAAAGCGCTTCGGCGGCGGGAGATCTTGAAGGCTCGGGAACGGCTCAAAGCCCATATTTAATTTCTTCGATTCAAGATCTTGTTTATTTTCAACAGCAAATTAACGGGGGAAATTCAACTTATTTAAATGCAAATTTCCGCCTTGAAAGAAGTCTTGACCTTGGAGAAATTGAAAGTTGGACGCCAATTGGAACAACAAACGAGTTCAAGGGAACTTTTGACGGAAACGGAAAAACAATTGATAATGTTAACCTTAAAGACGGAACTGAACTTGGGCTTTTTGCAAATGTTAATGGTGCAAAAATTTCCAACCTTGGTTTAAGCGTTAACGTTGTTCTAACTGAAACTGTTAACGAGGGCGTTGTAACCCCAAATTCTCAAACTGTTGTTGGCGGAATTGCTGCAATTGCGTTCAATTCCGAAATTAGCGCGTCCTATGTTAAATTTAACTTTAAAGCATCAAGAATTTCAAGAATGCTTGAATCAAACGCTCAAGAGTTCTATCTGAAAATTGAGGGGAGCGAACAAATTGAGGAAGACGAAAACACAACATATGAATATGAAACATATTCCTACATGGGTGAACTTTATGTTGGCGCAATTGCGGGAAAATCAATAAGTTCAACAATTGCAAACTCCTATTCAATTCCAAGCATAAGAATTTTCCAAGACGGAACAAACGCTGTTTCTTCGTTCTTTGGCGGAATTGTTGGTTGGGCAAAAGGCGGAACAATTGAAAACGTTTATGTTGCCCCAACCGATTCTCTTGTTTCATCAATCTCATCGAAAAACGGAAACCTTTCGGCTGTTGACGCAAAGGACGCAGCAATTGTTATTAACACAAGCAAAGATAACTCAAGCAATGTTGTTTTTGGCGGGGTTGTTGGGCTTGCAACCGAAGGCGGGCTTGTTGTTCAAAACACATTGTTCTCGTCGGTTGTTGCATCTCTTTCAAGAAACAAACTTGTTCGCGGCGGAATTGTTGGAAAAATTTCAACAAACAGTTCGGATTGGCCAAATCAAATTATGTATGGAAAATTTTTGAGCATTGCCAACGCGCAAGCAAACATAATGACATTCTCAAGCGGGGTTGGGAACGGACTTGAAGTTGGATATTCTCTTAACTCAAGCGTTTCCGCAACAAATTCAATCCCAACACAGCAAATGTTTAAATCTTGGGCATGGAATGAATTTCGCCCTTGGAGCGAGGATGTTTGGAAAGACACTTCAACCATAACTTCAATGGGGTTCTATTTCCCAGCACTTCAAAAATTTGCATCATTTACAATAACAGTTTCGGGAAGTAAAGAGGTTGCGTTTGCTCCTTCAAACTCCTATTTAAGCGGATATTACACATTGGAACTTTCTGGAATAACAGAAAAAACATATCAATATGTTGCAGGGCAGGAAGTTAAAATTATTGCAAGATTCTACAGCGAGGCGGGAAATCAACTTCGAGATTTTAAAAACTATTTTAAATTTACAACTTGGGTTTTTGGGAATTCAACAATTGCAAACTTAAACTATGATGGCGAAAGCACGGCTCAAAGCGGCTATAATGTTACTCTTAACCCAGAAACGGGGGAAACAACAATAACATTCATTGCTTCTTCTCAAACAGAAGGAACTTACGACGTTGGAATTGTTGGTCGCCCGGTAACGGTTAACGTAAGTTTCAGAAACAAAGAGACCGGGGCAAAACAAGAAAATATTGGCGTTATAACAAAAAAACTTGGGAACGAAATTCAAACATATTATGAAGATTTTTCATTTGTTATTGATGAATATCTCAACAAACAAGCTGTAACTTTAACTGCCGATGCAAGCGAAAGCGGGGAATATATTTTCTCGAATGAATGGAAAGACGGAAACAACACATCAAGAATTAATGCATTTAAAGGCATTGTTGTTGAACTTGACAACAGTAAACTTGGCGAAGCTCAAACTGGGTCAAAATTCTATCCAACCGTTATTTCAACCTCCGATGGACTTGTTGCTTCGGTTGTTGCCTATTTTTCGAACAACACAAAATTGCTTTCAGTTTCCACAAAAGGCGAAGGAAAAGTTAAAATCGGAGATTCAGAGACATCGTCCTATTCCGAAAAAATTATTAACGGAACAACAATAACTCTTGAAGCGGTTGCCGGCGAAGGAATGCAATTTGTTGGCTGGTTCAGCGGGGAAGATGAACTCAGTAAGGAATTAATTTATGAATTTGAATTAAACTCCGAAACAACAATTGAAGCACGTTTTGAGGAAATTAAAGAGGAAAAAGGCGGGCTTCCATGGTGGGCAATAACCTTAATTGTTGGCGTTCCAGTTGTTGCAGGAATTATTGTTACAATTGTTATTGTTAAAGTTAAAGGAAATTCAAGAAAAGGATATCGAAAAAATTATAAATTTTAATTAATTATTAAAATAAAAAAGATTTTAAAATAAAATAAAAAAATATGTAAAATTGTTTTGAAAAAATAAAATTATATGTTATTCTTTCAATGTAAGTAACAAAGCTTGGGGGAAGGAATATTAAAAAAATTATTGTATAACCTAAGATAAGTTAACTTGGAGGTGAAAAAATGTTTCAATTAGCAAATTCATTTATGAAGTTTTTGGGATGGACATTTAAGGATGCTCAAGGAAATATCGTTACTGCAGATGATCCGACCTGGGGTTGGGTAGTTAAGATTACAGACGCAGTTCAAGTTATTTTAGCACCTATTCTTGCAATTGTTGCAGCTGCTGGTGTTATTTGGGCAATTGTTCTTGGAGTTCAAATGGCAAGAGCAGATTCTTCCGATAAACGTGATGAGATTAAGAAAAGACTCATTGGTTTGGTTGTTGGAATTGCAATCCTTGTTGTATTGATTATCTTCTTCACAACATTGTTCCCATTGATTATGGATGCGTTTGTTATTAATGCCGGGAATACACCTGCTGCTTAATAACTTTACAAATCAAATTTATTGAAAAAGCCTTGGACCTCCAAGGCTTTTTTGTTTGTAAAATTAAAGATTTTGTTTGCAAATTGCATGAAAACATATATAATTATATTATAGGGAGATAAAAATGAAAAAATATAAGAAATTTGCACCTTTAATTTTAATTGTTATTTTTGGAATTCTTGGCGTCCTTATTGGAATGCTTGCAAACGCAACAATTGGAATTGCAATTGGTGTTGGCGGAGGTGCGCTTGTCCTCATATATGTCCTCTCAAAATCATTAAAATCTGACGGCGGAGCAAAGGCAAGCGGAATTGGAACAACCTCCTCGGGCGAAAAAATTTCACAATACTATGATGCCCGTTTCATTAAAGAAAGCGAACTTCTTTCCGAAAGCCGTTTCCACCCATGCACTTGGAACAGCTTAAAAAATGTTAAAAAAGACGGAATTGTTATCAGAAGTTGCGAAAAACACGGAAAACTTTTAATCAATCTTTACGATCCAATCCACACTATGATTATTGGAACAACAGGTTCGGGTAAAACCCAAACTTACATTAATCCTTCAATTCGAATTCTCTCGCAAATTGGATCGAAACCATGTCTTGTTATAACCGACCCTAAAGGCGAGGTCTATCGCGACAATGCGCTTCAACTTAAGGACGCAGGCTATCGAATTTCTGTTCTTGATTTAAGAAATCCATATGCGTCAACGCGTTGGAATCCAATGGACAATGCTTTTGTTCAATATCACCGCGCAAAAAACATGATTAAGGAGGTTAAGGTCCACCGCGGCGATTCGCCAAAGTCTTATAACTTTAAACTTGCTTCAAACATTAAGGAATATGGCGAGGAGTGGTATGAATTTAACCGAACCGCCTACAGCTTTAAAGAACAACTTCGCGGTGATCTTGAGGCGCGCGCACAGGAACTTCGAGATAACGCAGAAAACGAACTTCGGGAAATTGCTTCGGCAATTGTTCCAATTGAAAGCAAAACCGATGCTTCATGGGAACGCGGCGCGCAAGATTTCATCTATGGAATTATGCTTGCCATGCTTGAGGACAGCCTTGATCCAGAACTTGGCTTAACACGCGAAAAATTCAACTTCTATAACATGGCAAAAATTGCAACATATAAGGACAGCGACCCCGATAACCCATTCGGAACTCTTCGAAACTACTGCAGTTATCGCGATAAATTCTCGAAAGTTGGAGCGTTAACATCAACGGCAATTAACAACGCGCCAAACACAACGCGTTCTTACATGGGCGTTTTGATGAGCCGAATTTCAATTTTCCAAGACGCAGGAATTTGCTATGCAACCTCCTACAGCGACCTTTCATTTGACGATTTTGTTGATCAGCCAACCGCATTCTTCATCAAAGTTCCAGATGAAAAAGAAAGCCGCCACTGCATTGCAACAATGTGCATTTCCCAACTTTATAAAAAACTTGTTGAAAAGGCAACAGAAACCAATCTTCGTCTTCCACGAAACGTCTATTTCATGCTTGATGAGTTTGCAAACTTGCCAAAGATTGAAAAAATGGACAGCATGGTTACGGTTGGCCGTTCAAGAGGAATTTTCTTCTCGCTTGTTGTTCAATCTTACAGCCAATTAGATAATAAATATGGCAGAGAGGTTTCCGAAACAATTCGCTCGAACTGTAACATTCAAATCTTTATTGGAACGGAAGACCAAAAAACACGCGAAGAATTTTCGAAAATGTGCGGCGATGTTTCAATTGAAACCGAAACGATGTCAACAAGCAAGAGTGAAGGGTCAAAAGACGGAACAAACAAAACTCGCCAAGCACAACGTCAAACGCGTCCGCTTATCTATCCGTATGAACTTGGACAACTTGAAAAGTTTAACGTTGTTATTAAAATATTTAAAGAAAATCCAATTAAAACTCCAATGACTCCGTTCTATGCAACTCCTCAATTCGACAAACGCACAGCTCCAGAGGAATATGCGCCTTCTCGATCGCTTAATGAGGATAAAATTTATTACGATATTAACATTCGGAACCGCAAAGTTATGAGAAGTTCATCGGGTTTTGATGACTTTGATTTTTAAAAAAATAATTTAAAGCGCTTGACAAAAGCGCTTTTTTATTTGATAATATAACTATGACAAAAGAAGCAATATTAAAGAAATTTTTTACCGATAATCCAAATTTTCCAAAAGGAAATGTTTATGTTTATCCTTACACCAAAGGCGACGAAATTAAGGACTTTTTTGTCCTTCTTTGCAACGAACCTTCATCAAGCGGAACGTTAAGCAGCGCGGAACTTAAAAAGTTTTTGGCGTATGCGGGCGAAAGTAATCAAAACGCGCTTAACATTTTTTGCGAAATGTTCCAAAAGAAATCTGATGCCATCGAGCAAATTACCGACTTAATTATTAAAACAAACAAATCGGATTTTTCTGCAAGCGAAATTGTTGAACATTTCTCGAAAGACAAAAGCATGGAAAAACCTGTTAGCGAGGGCTTGTTAAACGCAAACACAATAACCGCCCATAAGGTTATGAAAGACGGTTCATTAAGCGAAGACATTTCGTTTAAATTAGATTGTGAAATTGAGGAAATCAAAACCCAAAAACAAACGAAAAAGCGCTGTTTAATTAACGAAGCGGAAAGCTTTGAAAAGGGTAAAGGGCTTTATCGAGAATCGTTGAAATTCCTTTCAACGCTTTGCGAAAAAGAACAAGTTTCCGGAATAGTTCTTCAAGCAAGTGCATTTAACGTTGAATCGGAAAACACAACGCAAGAAAAACTTGAAAATTTCTATAAAAACAACGGCTTTGTTAAGGTTGCCGAAAATGAAATTTCCGACTATAATTTAGTTCGTCCAAGCGATTTTAACGATGAACTTCCAATCTACTTTAAAAATGTTGGAATGGAATTCGGACATGAACTTTTCTAAAATTTAATAATAAAAAATACAAATCATTTGATTTGTATTTTTTTTGTTTTAACTATTCTTGTGTGTCGTTCTTTTCTGCATTTTGCTTCTTAAGTTCTTTCAAAATGTCGGCAAGAAGCATTTCTGTTGTTGGGTTTGCAAGGCGTTGTTCTTCTTCCCTTCTTGCTTTTTCTTCGGCTTCAAGTTTTTCTTGTTCTTCTTTCAATCGAGCTTTTTCTTCTTCGTGCTCTTTCCAAACTTCTCTAAAGCTTCTGTTTTGTTCTTTAGCAAGTTTTCTAACTTCCTTGCGTTCTTTTCTTAATTGTTTGTTTGTTGCTGCTTCAACAGATTGTTTGAAAACGTTGTTTGCTTTCATAAAAGTTTTTAAAACAATAAACAAAACAAACGCAATGATGAAGAAATCCAAAACTGCCATAATGAAATTTCCCCAGTCAATGAAAATGCATGCCCCGTTAACACTTCCGTCTGGCAATAAATATGGTTCGCCGTTCAAAACTGAAATAAGAGTGAAGTTATTTCCGCCTGTGCAAGCAAAAACAATAAGGTTGATTAAAGGTTGAATAATTTTGTTTGTTAAAGCCGTAACAATTGCGCTGAACGCACCAGCAATTATAACACCAACAGCCATGTCTAAAACGTTTCCGCGGCTTATGAATGTTTTAAAATCGCCAAAAAATTTCTTAAGTTTTTTCATATTTTTCTCCTTTGCAACTAAATTTTATCACAAAAGAAATTCATGTCAAAGAGAATTAAATAATTTCCTCGTCGGAAATATTTTTTCTTGGGGAAATAAACAAGCAAACAAACGCAAAAATCAAAAGTAACGACGAAAAAATTACATAATAGATGTTGGTTTTAACAATAAAACTTGAAAAAAGCAAAACCAAAGCGCCAAGGAGATATCCCTTTCCGCGTTGCCTGGAGAATGCAAGCTTAATAAAACCTTTGAAACCCAGTTTGTTCTCGGTTGAAATTTCTTTAAGATCTTTTGGATAGAAGTTGTTTTTTTTGATAAGTTTTAAAAACACATCGTTTGAACCCAGCAAAACAACTTTAACATCTTGAAATTTTTTTGCTTCAAGTTTTGCATCTTCCGAAATTTTGTTAGAGCAAACAACAATTTTGTTCGCCTCAACTTTTTTAACTTTGCTTAAAACCTCAACAAGATTTTGAGCGGAAAAAGGCGAAAAGGAATAGAAAGGGAAAATTATTGTTTTCTCCTCGCTTCCAAGTTCGTCAATCTCACTTTTTCTTTTAAGAACAACAAACTTTGAATGTTTTGTTGCACTGTAGTTAATTTTTCCAAGGTTATAGAAATAGGAAAGTGCTTTTTCGGGGGAGTAGATAAAATTTGCTGTAATTTTTTCGGCAAGCGATTGTTCTTCTTTTTTTAGTTTGAATTTTCGCTGCTTTCTTTCAAGAAAAATATGAATTAAAAGTTCAATTGAAAGCGTTAAAATTGCGGTGTAAACCAAAGCAAGCGAAAGACTTTGAACGAAATATCTTGCCCAAACAAAACAAATTAAAAAAATTAAAACAATTCGAAACAGTATGTTAAAAAACTTTAATATCACGAATTAATTATTGACAAAAATAAGTTATATAATCAATTAATTAATATTTAATGTAATTTTTGCATAAATTATTAAATATATTTGACAATTAATGTTGTTTAGAATAAAATTTAATTATGGAAAATGAAAATGTTAAAGAGCTTGCAACTCTTCTTGAAAGCAAAAAATTAAAAAATGTTGAAGCTTTCGATTTGAAATTTAAAAGTGAACTTGTTAAGTATATAGTTTTGGCAACTTCCCCAAACGAAAAGTTTTCGCGTCAAGTTGCTGTTGATCTCCAAAATGAATTTGCTGAAAAAGGAATTAAAGCAGAAATTGAAGGGGAGTTCCCGGGAGAGTGGATTATCCTTGACCTTGGTGACGTTCTCATTGAAATTTTCACCGAAGATTCAAGAAAATATTATAACCTTGAAAAACTTTGGGGAAATTCAAAAAACAGGGCCTATGAACCAATTAAAAAAAGAAGAAAAAAAGCTGAATAAAAAAGCCAAGCAAAAATGCTTGGTTTTTTTAACTTATTTTAATTTCAACGTTTTCGCCTGTTTCCGCATCTTGATACATAAGCCAGTAGCCAAGTTCGTTTGGCTTTTCCGGGTCGAGAGGAAGCCATTGGCTTAAGCCCGCAAATTCGCGAGGGGGAGTTACGTTAAATTCTCCCGGCATTCCATAGCAAACATATGCAACCTCGTCGTTTTCATATAAAAGCCCAATAACGAAATATTGTCCGTTGTCCTCATAATCAACCTTAACCCACTTGCTGTTTGGAATTATCTCGGTTAAAAATGTGTCCTCTGGGTATCGTTCAAAAAGAAGAGCAAGTTGACCTTTAATATCGTCGTAGAAAGTTGTTTTGCTTGTTTGAACTTGAGGACTTTCGGGTTCGCAAAACATTTCAACCTGCTCGCAGGATTCCCCTTTTTTGTTGCAACCATAGAACGCGTTGCGATAGCTGCATGAAGCGCACTTATCGGCAATTGAGAAACTTGAGTCAATTGTTTTCACAATCTCTTCTTTTTCGTCGGCGGAAAAGTCGATTCCGCTTTCGTCAAGACGGCTTTCAACTTCGTCAACGCCTAAATTTGTTTTGTCTAAAAGATCAAAATTTTTCGCAAACTCTTTGTCGATTGGGTTAATTCTTTCGTCTGTTGATCCAAGCAAAAGTGGAGTTGCAAGGCCCTTTGAAATTGAAACAAGTGCACATGAAAAAGAAGGAATCTCTTTTTCAAATTCAAAATTAAAGGAATATAAATTTTTTGAAGACGGCGTTAGCGCGGCTTTAATAACTTCTTTGTTAACTAAAAAAGCAACTGTTAAAATTCCGCTTGGCTCTTCTTTGAAGTTATATAACCTTAGGTTTCCGCAATAGCCCTCAACATTTTTCTCAAGGTTTAAAACCGCTTTCTGATTGTTTTCGCTAAGCGATGAAAGAATTATTGTTTTGTTGTCCATTTGTTTCTCCTAACACAATTATTATATATGAATTAATTACTTCAAACGGACGCAAAAAAAAGCGATTGATTCGCTTTTTTGATGTTTTTTGTTGAAAATTTAATCTAATATGTTCGAAAGAGAAACAAATTCTGAAATCGAAAGTTCTTCCGCGCGTGCGTTTTCACTTTTTGAAAGTTTTTTAAGCGCCTGAACGGTTTTTTCTTTTGGAATTGAAATTGAAAGAAGATTGTTTTGAAGGGTTTTCCGCCTCATTGAAAAACTTGCCTTAACAAGCTTCGCAAAAAATTCTTCGTTGTTTGCTCGTTCCTTGTTTGGGTTTGGTGTTATCTTAATTAGCGCAGAATCAACGTTTGGAGGTGGCGTGAACATCTTTCTTCCAACCGTTCGAAGATAGGAAACATCGGCAACATGGTTTATCATAATTGTTGCAACGCCATAATCTTTCGAGTTTTCCTTCGCGCTGAACCTTTCCGCAACCTCTTTTTGAACCATAACCGTTAATGAATCAACTTTCTTTGTTTGCTCAAGAAACTTAAAAATCATTGGCGAAGTTATGTAATATGGCAGGTTTGCAACAACCTTGTATCTCCCCGAAAAATTGGACTCAATTTCCTCAATTGGGGTTTTAAGCGCGTCTGCCATAACAACTTTAAGATTTCCATGCGCTTGCTCGAGAGAGTTAAGATGTTCGGTTAATTTTTTGTCAATTTCATAAGAAACAACCCTCTTCGCTTTTGAACATAACTTTTCGGTTAATGTTCCAGCGCCCGCGCCAATTTCCAAAACTTCATCGTCCTTGGTTATACCCGAATCTGAAACAATTGCAGAAAGTAAATTCCCGTCAAAAATGAAATTTTGACCAAACTCTTTTTTAAACTTAAAATTCTCCATCTTTCAACCTCGGAAAAACTTTATATGCGTTTTCGGTTGAAATCCTTTCAACCTCCTCAACGGTGCGTTGCGTGATTTCCGCAACTCTTTTTGCAATAAGTGGAATGTTTTTCGGCTCGTTTCTTTGCCCGCGAAATGGCTCGGGGCAAAGATATGGGCAATCGGTTTCAAGAGTTAAATTCCCAAGCCCAATTTCCGCAAGAACTCCCGGCATAACCCTTGAATTTTTGAACGTTATTGAACCCCCAATCGAAAAATACATTCCAAGATTAATAACTCGCCTTGTTGTTTCCAAACTCCCGCTGAAACAGTGGAGAAGTCCGCCGTTTGAAACATAACCCTTGTTTTCTTCAAGAATTTGAAGTGTGTCGCCCGTTGCCTCGCGCATGTGGATCATGATTGGAAGCCCAATTTCCTTGGCAATTTCAAGTTGAGAGATGAAAACCTCTTTCTGCTTTTCAATAAATTCTTCTTTCGTCAAATTCGAAAGAGAAGGAAATTGCAATTTAACTTCGGAAATCTGATGATCGAAATCAAAGTAGTCCAAACCAATTTCCCCAATTGCAACAACTTTCTTGTTTCCCTTCGCGCTTCTCAAAATTTCCTTTGCTTCGTTGTCAAATTCAAAAACGTTGTTTGGGTGGAAGCCAATTGCTGCGTAAACATTGCTGAACCTGTTTGCAAGCGCAATTGCCTGTCTCGACGTCTTTTTGCTGCACCCAACGCAAACAATCTTTCCAACCCCCGCGTCTTTTGCACGCGAAATTACGGCTTCAATTTCGCCGTTAAACTTTTCGTCGGAAATGTGTGAATGAATGTCGATAAACATATCCATATTCTACCACATCTTTCCCAAAAACAAAACCTTTCTCCGCCATGTGTGTTTAACATTTAACACCACAAAAAAACAACCCGGAATTTTCCGAGTTGTTTTTTGGTTGAGAATAAGGATTAATACCAAACTTTAATTTCGGTGATATATCCCTTTGCATAGTATGCCCCCATGCTGCTACCATGGAATGATACGCCATCTGTTCCAATTGTTGCAGAGAATGATCCTTTCCAGCTTGCGTGTGTTAAGTCTCCGCTCCAGTAGTTTGTTTCTGTGAAGCTTGCTGATGCAGATTGATTACTTTGCGAACCGAATGTACATTTTCCGGTTATGCGATATTCATAGCTGTTTGAAATCATATCCGATGCTTGAGTGTTGAAGCTTGAGTGGCTTATCGTTTGTGAATTATTTCTAATCCAACCAGTTGAGACATTTCCTGTCCAAACGGATCTGAACTGTTGATTTCTCGACCCATCAACTGTTATGTTTCCATATACCGTTAACGAGCTGTTAACTGTTACGCCAGTTGCTTTGTTTGTGTAAGAAAGGGTTGAATTAGATCCACCAACTGAAGTTGGGCGACTGATGGAAACATCCATATACATTGAGTAATTATGACCGTTGATTGTTAAATAACCAATGTTTGTTACTACTTTAAGAACGTCTCCATAGTAGATTGTTGCTCCGTTGGAAAGTGTTCCTGTTGAAGCGCCTCCATATGGTGAGGATGTTCTTGAAACAGTTACGGAGGTTGAATTTAATGTAAGCTTGTAAGAGTTTGCATTCCATTTTGCCGTTGCTGTTATGCTTATTGTGTTTGCGCTGTTGGTGTAGCTTGCGCCAGCAGAATATGTTGTTCCGCTAATCGTCCAGCCGCCAAAGCTAAATCCTGTTGCACTCAACGCACTTGCAAGGGTAAAGCTTACGCTTGTTACATTTCCGCCCTTGGTGTTGTAATACCTTGTTGCAGTCTGTTTACTTGGAGCTGTTCCGCGTGCTGTTGAGTAAGTTAAAGTTACAGTTCCAGAACCAATTGCATAAAGAGTTATCGTTCCACCTGCAGTTGTTGTTAAGTTGCTTACAGATTGCCCGTCGGTGTATGTTCTTGAGGTTGAACTTGTTGAGGTTGTCCATCCGTAGAAGGAGTAGTTTGAAATTGATCCGCCAAGTGAACTCCAAGTTGAAAGGGCTTTAGATGATCCATAAGTGTGTGTTGAACTTCCTAACTTTGTTGCACCATTGTAGTAGTTAATCGTGTAAGTGTTTCCGGTCCATTGCGCATACAATGTTTGATTTGCGGCCGATGAAAGTGTTGTGGATGCTGTAACTTGAGTTCCGCCGGAAGCTGCTGTGAACCAACCTTTGAATGTGTAACCAGTTCTTGTTGGGGTTGGAAGCGTTCCATAGGTTGAGTCGTAGGTTACTGTTTTCTTAACAACAATGCTTATGTTGCTGAAGGTTGCGGCATTATTTGCCGTTGAACCTGTAAGACCTGCATAAACAATAATTCGGTTGTCGTGGTCTGGGTTAAGAGAAGAATTTGAAGTTATGGTTATAGTGTTGCTTTGACCAAATGTTCCTTCAACAACTGTTCCAATATCTTTGTTATCTGTAAAGTCGTAAAGTCTGATGTTGAACTTTGTTGCAGTTCCTGCTGTTAAAGTTGCAGATCCAATTGTTATAACATAATTTGTGTCTGGAGCAAATTTTCCGCTTGAAATTGAATTATAGTTCCAGTTTCCTGTTGATGCAGCAAGAGTTAACGTTGTTGTTGAGAGGAACGACGATCCGTTTGCATTAAGAGTTATTGTGTATGTGTTAATTGTCCATTTTGCATAAAGCGTGAAGTTTCTTGCTTCGGATTTATACATGTTGTTAATGCAGCCACCGCTTGCATTAATATATTGCGTTCCGCCTCCGTTTGTTGAGGTGTAATACCCGCCAAAAGTATAGCCAGTTCTTGTTGGAACTGTTATTGTGTAGTTTGCAAGCCCGGTTGTGCAAGCTTCGTTGGTGTAGTAGTAATATCCGTTTTCAACGGTGTTAAATTTAAACCACAAAGCAGTTGTTCCTGCGCTTGTTGCGCTTTGGTTGTCAAGGGTTACCTTGTAGACATTAGCTCTCCATTGAGCCGTTGCGGTTACGCTTGCTGGGGAATCTTGGTCGGAAACAAGTTGAACCGAAGCGCCAGCTGCATAGGTTGTTGAACCAATTTGCCAGCCAGTAAACGTGTACCCGGTTCTTGTGAATGAGTTTGCACGTAATGTTACGCTTGGCAAGTTGCAAACTTTTCCGGCGCGGTTGTAATATTGAATTTCGCTTTGTGCCGCTGTTGACCCAGAGCCTCCGTTTGCTGCATAGGTTAAGGTTACCGTGCGCTTATAAACAGAGTAGAGGTTGACTATTCCTCCGTTTGTGGAGGTCAAGTTGCTAACAGCTTTTCCAGCAGTGTTAGAAGTTGCTGCATACGATGTTGCCGAGGTTGCCCATGAAACGAACGTCCAGCCGCCCGAGGTTAACGATCCTGTTGGGAAGGTTTTGCTTGAGTTGTCGTAGGTGTATGTTACCTCTGTGTATGTGATTGTGTTGTTGAATGTGTCGAAATATCTAACTTTATATGTGTTAGCCGTCCATTGTGCATAAAGCGTTTGCGCTGCGGTTATTGCAACCTTTGATGATGCTGTAACTTGAGTTCCGCCAGAAGCTGCCGTGAACCAACCTTTGAATGCATAACCAGTCCTTGTTGCAGTTGGTAAATCGCCATAAGTTGAGTCGTAGGTAACTTGTTTTGAAGTCGTCGAACAACTTCCGCCGTTTGCGTTGAATGTTACGGTGTAGGAGTTAGCAGTCCATGTCAATGTTGTGTTAAGGTTTGAACTTGAAATTGTTGTGTAAGCCGTTCCGCTTGAGTTTTTCCAAGAATAAGCAGTTTTTGTTGGCAAATCAACCGCTTTAGACCCAATTGCCTTCGGAGTCTTAATTGTTGTTAAAGCCGAGCAGCCATAGAGCATATTCCCTGTGTTTGTAACAAGGGACATGCTGAAACTTGAAAGGTCAAGACTTGTGAGTTTGCTGCAGCCAGAGAACATGTATGACATATTCGTAACTTTACTTGTATTAAAACTTGACAAGTTAACGCTTGTAAATTGAACGTTACTAAACATGTAAGACATATTTGCCACATTACTTGTGTCGAAACTTGAAACATTAACACTTGTGAGCGCGGTGCAGTTGTAGAACATGTAATACATATTATTAACGCTGCTTGTGTTAAATGAAGTAAGGTCAAGAGTTGTTAATCCGCATTGATAGAACATATATGCCATATTTGTAACTTTGCTTGTATTAAAGTTGCCAAAAGTCAACGAAGTTAATTGAGATAAAATTGTTGATGAAGAATTATAATTTCCAAAAAGCTTGCTTGAATCTGTTGGCGCATAAATTGTTACAGGGCTGTAGAAAATTATGTCGTATTTTGTTGAATCGGAGGAATTTGCCTTAATATATGCAGTTATATCAAAAGCGTTGCTGCCTGAAGTCCAAGCTGTTCCGCCGTCGATTGCCGTTGCTCCAACGGAAACAGTTGCATAACCGCTTCCGCTTGGAACTGTGTTAACAAATTGAATTGTCTTAATGTTAGGGCCGGTATAACTTGAATTTGCTGTTGATAATGTTGTTAACCAATTCTTTTGGAGATAGGATTCGCTTATCGTCCATTGTGCATAGAGTGTTTGGTCGGTTGTTAATGTAAATTTAGTTGAATCTGTAATTTGAGTTCCGCCGCTTGCTGCTGTGAACCAACCTTTGAACGTGTAACCTTCGCGAACTGGAGTTGGAAGTGTTCCATAGGTTGAGTTGTAGGTAACTGTTTTGCTTGCTGGGTTAACGGTTCCACCATTTGCATTAAATCTTACGGTGTAAGATGTTCTCTTAAGAAGAAGTGTCTTATTGATGTTGGAACTTGAAAGGGTTGTGTAGGTTGTTGTAAGTTCGCTGTTAAACCAAGCATAGTTGTCTGGTGTTGGAAGATCGACTGTCACCGACCCCATTGCCTTCGGAGTTTTAATTGTTGTTAAAGCCGAGCAGCCAACGAACATGTCGTTTACGGCATAAGAACCTGTACATTTCGACATGTCGAAACTTGAAAGATCAAGGCTTGTAAGTGTGCGGCATCTTGCAAACATGGAAACCATATCTGTTACGTTGTTTGTAACGAAACTTGATGAAAGGGTAAGGCTTGTGAGGTTAATGCATTCACAGAACATATATGCCATATTTGTAACTTTGCTTGTGTTAAAGTTGGAAAGATTAAGGCTTGCGATGTTGCTGACGAGGGTTTGATTGAGAAGGCCGCCTTCAGATGTTGACATTGCAAACATGTGAGACATATCTGTAACATTCCCAGTGTTAAAAGTTGAAACGTCAAGGCTTGTAAGTCCGCTACATTGATAGAACATGTATGACATGTCTGTAACGCTGCCAGTGCTAAAGCTGGAAAGGGTGAGACTTGTAAGTTTGTCGCAGCCAGAGAACATGTGTGACATGTTTGTAACCTTGCTTGTGTTGAAAGTTGAAAGGTTAAGGCCTGTTGCCCCCGTGCAGCCAGAGAACATGTGTGACATGTCGGTTACATTTGTTGTGTCGAGGTTTGATATATTTGAGTAAGCAGTTAATTTTGCGCATTGTTTGAACATGCGGCTCATGTTTGTAACTTTGCTTGTGTTGAAGGTTGAAAGGTTGATGCTTAAATTTGAACAACCAAGGAACATTCCTGCCATGTTTGTAACGTTGTTTGTTTTGAAATTTGCACAATCAGAAAAGTAGAGGTTGCTCATTGATATGCAGTATGCAAACATGTAAGACATATCTGTAACATTGGTTGTGTCAAAGGTTGCAAGGCTTGGTCCAGACAAGAAAATGCAATTGAGGAACATTTTTGACATGTTTGTTGTGTAAGTTGTTCTGAAATTGTCGAAATAGATGTTCGATAAATTACTTAAAGCATTATCAAGGTCAACTCCGTCATCAAATTCTGTTGTGAAATTTGTGTTAGGGTCGGAGAACAAAAGGCTTGAATTAACTGGCGCGAAAATTGTTGTTGGGCTATAGAAGGTTATGTCATATTTTGTTGAATCAGAGGAGTTTGCCTTAATATACGCAGTTACGTCGGAAACTCCAGAAGTTCCAGCAACGAATGCCGATGTTCCGTGCTTATTCAAAGCTCCAACAGAAACTGTTGTGTAACCAGTTCCGGTTGGAATTGTTCTTTCAAAGTAGATTTTCTTAATGTTAGGTCCGGTATATTGCGAATTAGCAGAACCTAAAACAGTAAGCCAGTCTTTTCTGAGGTAAGCTTCGTTTGAAACTGCAATTAATGTTTTGTTGGTGTTTGAAGATGAAATTGTTGTGTAGAACGTTGATGGGTTGTCACTGTCAGCCCATAAATATCCGGTTAATTCAGGAAGATCAACAAAAAGAGCACTGCTAATTGAACTTGGTGTCTTAACAGTTCTCAATTTGGACACCATAACACCTTCAAGAGATGGGTCATAGCAATTGAGCATCATTTCTGCAGTTGTAACTTCTGACATATCGAAGCTTGAAAGGTCAAGGGTTGTAAGCTCTTTGCAGAATGCGAACATACCAAGCATGTTTGTAACGCTGCTTGTGTTAAAGCTAGAAAGATTAAGGTTTGTTAATTCTGCGCAATAAGCAAACATTCCAGACATATTCGTAACGTTTGTTGTGTTAAAATTGCCAAATGAAATTGATGTTAAATTTACAAAAGTGTCAGTTAATGGATTATCTATTTCTTGAGGGCAGAAGAGGAAAGATGAATCAAGTGGAGCATATGTGATTCCTGGTGCGTAGAAAATTACGTCATATTTTGATGAGGCGCTTGAGTTCGCTTTAACATATGCGGTTAAATCTAAAACGCCAGATGTTGAAGCCGTCCAAGCGGTTTCGCCGGTTTGTGAGGTTGCACCAACGGAAACTGTTGTGTAGCCTGTTCCGCTTGGAATTGTGTTAACGAATTGAATTGTTTTAATGTTTGGAGCGGTGAAATTTGAATTTGTTGTTGTTAAAACAGACAACCAATCTTTTCGTAAATATGAATTTTTTGGAATCCATTTTGCATAAATGGTTTGGTTTGAAGCAACGCTCACAACAGAATTGAAACTGCTTGTGAAAGCGCCAGCTGCTGTTATATATTGCGTTCCGCTTCCATTTTCTGCGGAATAGTAGCCGCCGAATGTGTAACCAGTTCTTGTTGGAACTGTTATTGAAGTTGTGGTTGTTGTGCAACCAGAGTTGGAGTAGAATGTGCTGGTTCCATATTTATAGTAAACAGCAGCAGTTCCAGCAGTTGTTGCGCTTTGGTTGTTGAGAGTTATGGTGTAGATGTTAACTGTCCACTTTGATTTAACTTGGCGGTTTGCTGTTATGTTTGTGTAATCTTCCCAGCCAGCAAAAGTGTAACCAGTTTTAGACGGGTTGGAAGATGGAGCAGTTGCATTTTGACCATACGAAACAGTTTGCGTGTTAAAAACATTGTTGTCGTAGTCTAAAAATTCAACCGTGAAAGAAGGAACGGAATATTTAATTGTTCCGCCCATGCTGAATTCTTCTTTTTGCCCTGCCAAAACACCAACAACAACTCCGCAGGTTGCGAAGATTGTTATCGCAAGGGCAATTAAAAATTTACTCCAAAAACTCATCAACTTCATAATTTTTTTCTCCTTAGTTTCCCCATTTTTCATTTAATAATTTTGTTGAAGCAAAAAAACTTGCATCTTTCGATGCTTTTGGTGAGAATTGATTTCTTAAAATTTCTCGCATTTTTGCTCCTTTTTGATAAAGATAAATTTCTCTAATTTACTTTATATTATATATATTTA
The DNA here is from genome assembly GCA_964383665.1 of uncultured Lachnospiraceae bacterium. GTDB lineage: Bacteria > Bacillota > Clostridia > Christensenellales > UBA1242 > UMGS687. The sequence goes on along the minus strand of CAYLHO010000005.1, from coordinate 12,218 downwards.
ACATTTTTTTATCTATTTTCCAAACGTTTTAGTGCTAAAAAGAGAAAAAACGACAAATAATAATCGCAAAAAAACCCACAAGAAACTAATCTTGTGAGTTTTTGTCTTATTTGTTTTGCCAGGCGAACGCCGCAAACCAACTTTGGCTGTTTATGGAAGAGTTATTGTAACTTTCTCGAAAGTTATTGTTGTTGTTTCTCTGAAAGGAACAGATCCAGAACTGTTATTAAGTTTAACAACATCAATTTTTGCCAAATTTCCGTTTTCAAACGTAAACGAAACGGTTATGCAATTATCGTTTGAAACATACGCTTTTGTTTCTTCATTAAAACTGAAATCATCGTATGAAAGATTGTTAAGAATGTTTCGACGTTCATTTTCAAGAACATCATCATATTCACTTTTCGAAATTGTGTAGGAAGAATTTCCTTTTGCGCCCTTTTCAATTTTTGTGTAAATGTTTCCGTCTTTAATATAGTAATATTCAACAAGAGATGCTTCAGAGTCTTCCTCGAACCATTGCGACCAGTAAATTTTTGTGCCGTCATATTTAACGACGGACGCTGTTGCTGAATAGTTACCTTCTGGAATGTTTTTGCTGCTTATTGTTAAATTTTCTTGTTTCGCATAATCCATTGCGTTGTTCCATTCTTCTTTGGTTACGGTGCACTTTTCTGTTTCAATGTTTTCATTGCATGCGTTAAGTGCTAATGCGCAAGGGATAAGAAAGCAAAAAGCCAAAACAAAACTTAAAATTTTCTTTTTCATAAAATCTCCTTTAAACATGTTAAGCTTAAAAAACTTTGACCATGCACAACGCTATTTTAGCAAAAAATTTTTTAGTTTGCAAACTTATAAAGCTCAAAAAAATTAAGAATTTTGGTTGACAATTTTTTGTGCAAAATAACTAAATTTTATAATAATAAAATTATGTTTATTTTTGTAACAAAAAATATATATTTAATAATAAAAAAACAAACTTTTTTTTGCACATGGGAAAAAGTTTGAGTCGGCAAATAAATTTTCAGACGATAAAAAAGTTTAGGTTATGGCTTGCAATTTTTTTGTAAAGTTGATATAATATTTTTGTAAGTTAGCCAGATGGTCGCATGTCTTTATAGTGAAGAACATGAGGAAAGTCCGAGCTCCACAGAACAGGGCGCCGGTTAACTGCCGGCGGAGGCGACTTTAGGGAAAGTGCAACAGAAATAAACCGCCAAGTTTTCTTGGTAAGGATGGAAAGGGGAGGTAAGAGCTCACCGCGCGGTTGGTAACAACTGCGGCACATGTAAACCCCGCCCGGAGTAAGGTTAAAAGAAGCGCATGGGTTGTTCGCCTGCTTCTTAATAACACCGCTTGAACGCACCGGAAACGTTGCGTCTAGATAGATGACCATTTAATACAGAACTCGGCTTACAGACTAGCTTATTCAACATCATAAACAACGGCCCAAGAAAGCCGTTGTTTTTGTTTATAAACGTTGTAACTTTTTAAAAAGTTTGTTATAATAACACATATGAATAAAGAAAAAAGAAATTTTTACACCGATTTTGACGGTGGACTTGGATATCTAATTGTTATTGCTGTTCCAATCTTGATTGGACTTATTCTTTCAATGATTTTCACGCCAATTGCTACCTCGCAGGGGCTTGAGAGTTTTGCGGAAAGTCCTTTGCTATATTCTCTCTATCTAATTATTGTTAACGGATCACTTCTTGGCGTTTTCTTTGTCTATAACAAAGTTACGAGAACCAACTATGTTTGCGCAGGGCTTGTTAAGTTTAAGTTTGGCTGGGTTAACCTTATTGTTTCAATTGTTGTTGCGTTAATAACCCTTTTTGGTTCGCTATATCTTGTTAACTATTTATCTTCCCTTATGGAAATGATTGGTTATAACCCAGATTCAAGTTTGCCACTTCCCCTTTCAAACGGCGGGTGGCTTGTTCTTAACTTGTTTCTTTTAGCGGTTGTTCCTGCAATTTGCGAAGAACTTGTTTTCCGAGGAATTGTTTTCAATGGGTTAAGGAAATTTGGAAATGTTGGCGCAATTTTCATTTCAGCTTTGCTTTTTGCTCTTGCCCATGGAAGCGCAATGCAATTTTTCTATCAATTCATTCTTGGGCTTGTTCTTGCCGCGGTTGTTCTTAAAACGGGGTCGATTGTTGCAAGCATGGTAACTCACTTCGTTAACAATGCAACGGTTGTTGTTTATAACTATATTATTCTTAACATGGGGCTTGCCGAAACTCAACCGTTCACTCCGCTTGTTATTGTCCTTTCTTTCTTGGTTGCAATTTTGGCGGGAGTTGTTGTTTGGCTTATTCTTCGTGGAGTTAAGGAACGAAAAGGGGAAAACGAGGAAATTTCTTCAAATGAAACATATAACCAAATCTATTCTCAAACCGACAGGAAATTTTCAAGTAAGGCTTCAATGTTAATGTTTTTCCTTGGGCTTGGACTCTCGGTTTTAATTTGGTGCTTGGGAACATTTCTTGGTTAAATTGTTTTATTTTCGAAAAAAAATTATATAATAGTTAAAGTAGGATAAAAAGTGAAAAAACATAACGATTTATTTAGCGCGAATTTAATATATTTTATAATCATGGTTCTTCTTGTTGCAATAAGGATTTGCACTGCCATGGACGTTTTTTCTTTTCTTGGAAACGCACAAGACTTAATTTTAACAGTTATTGTTCAAGTTGGGTTAATGTTTGTTTTGCCTTGGCTTTTGTTTTCAAAGCTAAACAAAAAAAAGCCTTTTGAAACATGGGAGGATTTCCGCTTTAAAGGAACAAGTTTTAAAGTTGTTATGATTTCAATTTTAATTGGAATTATTGTTTTCATTCTTAACATTTTCGTAAGCACATTCTTTTCATACATTTTAAGCATGTTTGGCTATCGAACGGCAACTTCGGCAGGTGGAGAACAAACTTGGGGAACATTCTTCCTTTCGCTTTTCTCTGTTGCTGTTTTGCCAGCAGTTTGCGAGGAGTTCACCCATCGAGGAATGATTCTTTCTTCCTATAAGAAACTTGGTTTTAAAAAGGCAGTTTTGCTTTCAGGGCTTATGTTTGGGCTCATTCATCTTAATGTTGGACAGTTCTTCTATGCAACAATAATTGGCATTATTTTGGCAGTTGTAACTTTATACTCTCAAAGCCTTGTTCCAGCAATTATAATCCATTTTATGAACAACGCATTTAATGTCTATTTTGATTTTGCGCAATCGAAAGGAATTTTTGGAGCAGGGTTCTACACCAAAATTTCAAACCTGCTTGTTGGTGGAAATATTTTCACAAATCTGATTTTTATAATTGTGATCCTGTCGCTTCTAATTTTGCTTCTTGTTTTTCTAATCAGCATGCTTCTTAAAATTAATGCGGAAAAATCTGTTGTTAAATATGCCGAGCGCCAAACTCTTTTGGCAATGAGAAACGAGGTTCTTAAGGATATTCGTCCAGAGCAACCAAACATCGAACTTAATCAATCGCCAATAATTTTTGCAAGAAATGCAATGAAAAACACAATGAGCGTTAAAATTCCATATGAAATTCTTGGGTTTTATATGGAACCCGAAATTAAACCAACTTTGCTTGATAAGGTGTTCTTTTGGGCTGTTATAATTCTTGGGTCGCTTGTGACGCTTTCAACCTTTATTTGGGGAATTTTATAAAAAATAACAAAAAATCGCTTTTTTGAAGCGATTTTTTTCATTTTAAATAACTTAACTTGTTTTTGATTCTTGCAAGACAGTTCTCAATGCTTTTTGTTTCCTTTGAAAGTTTTTGTGCCATTTCCTTGTAACTTAAACCTTCAAGATAGAGCGTTAAAACTTTTTTTTCGTAATTGCTTAAGGTTTGCGAAATTGCTTTTTTGATTTCTTCAATCTTTTCCTTATAGATAAGTTCATCGTCGGGCAAAGGTAAGGACGAAGGAATTATGAAATATAATTCAGGATCTTCGTCGGCAGTTGCCGTTTCAATTCCGCCTTGATTGTTAAGGCTTATCGAGTTGTTTAAAATTTGGTTTTTCTTTCTGTTTGAGTTCTTAACGGCAGTTTGAATTTGTCGATTAATGCAAAGTGAGGCAAAACTTTTAAAATCTTGACCTAAACTTTCGTTGAAAGACTGTTCCGCCTTGAAAAGACCAATCATTGCTTCTTGATACAAATCTTCCTCATCTTGGCCGGCAAGAAAATACCTGCGGGCAATTTTGCACGCAAGAGGCTTAAATTTAACAAGGAGTAATTCAAGACTTTTCTCATCGCCTTGTTTTGCTTTGTGTAAAAGCTCACTATCTTCCATACATTATATTATATCACGTTTTATGTTAAATTCAAAATGTGAGGGAAAGGCATAAAAAATGCATAATTATGCAAAAGATAAAAAAGACTTGACTATCTTATTGATAAGTGAGATAATAGTCACGCTAAATTAATTAATAAAATATATAACACAGGAAGAGAAAATGAAATTAAGCGTTAAGAAATTACATGTTTTTGTTGCAATTATTATGGCAGTTATTTGCATAACTGTTGGTCTTTCCTTGGCAGATTTTAACAGCATAATTGGCAAAGCCGATGCCGACACTAATGCACCAATTGAAGACGATTTCGACTATGGAATTTCCGACGACCCAACTGGAGGGAATTCATCTGGCTCTTCTTCGTCGGGCGGAAACTCTTCCAAACTTGTTTTCACAAATGCATGGCAAGCATATAACTACGCATTAGCAATGGAGAAAAAACACAAAAATTATCGTGAATATCTTTGGACTGTTCACGGCGATGCAGAAAGTTTCCCTGTTACAATCGATTACACGGGAAAGAGAAAAATTTATGATAACTTAAGCGAAATTTATGTTGTTAATGGCGTTGAAACAATAATTGACGTTGGAAATCTTGGAATTAACATTGGCGCAGGCAAAACTTTCACTTCATACACGTGCTTCGATCTTGCAAATGGCTTTGTTCAAATCTCCCCAACAAACATTCATAGCATGAAAGAAGAGTATGAAAAATATAGAATAACAACATATGAAATTCCTTATGTTATTAACAGTTCAACAGCAAAGGCATATCTTAAAGATGACCCATCGAAAAGATATTATGAACTTGACATGACGCTCAATTCCAAAGCTTGGGGAACATATCAAGAAGTTTTAAAAGATGTTATTGGAAATGTTGAGGGATTGCCAAAAATTCAATCAATTGATATCGTTATCAAAATTGACAAGACAACAGGAAGATTTATTTCTTTCGACTCAACAGAAAAATATTCTCTCGTTTATAACTATAACGGAATTAAAGCAAGCGTTGCTGCAAGCGGAAAAGTTTTCGTTAAATACAACTATAACAAGGATATTTCTGGCAATGTTGCTGAAATGCGCCAAAGAGTTGGATTGCAATAAAATTCAAGAAAAATGAATATTTATGCAAATTTGGTTGACATGCTGAATATTTTATTGTATATTTAAAATAACATAATTTATATTAACAAATGACAAAAGAAAATCTTTCGGAGAACAGAAAATGGGGTTCAGTAAGAAAAAATTTAATATATTTCTTTGTTTAACGCTTGTTTTAATTGGCGTTGTTATTTCGTTTTCAGCAATCGACTTTTCATCGCCAAAACAAGACATTTCAATTGATCAAGCGGATGCTGAAACGGGCGGCGGGAACTCCGGCGAAACTGGTGATGTTTCGGGAAGCGAAAGTTCATCGGGGCAAACAAGCGGAAATGGAATGCAAAAAGTTAATCAAACTTTTTCAAGCGGCGCTCAAGCATTAAGTTATGCTCTTGGCTTGCTAAATAAATACGACTATAGAATGGTCAAAAAACAAGCGGTTGATGCCAAAGCAGGAAGCATTGGTGGCGTCCAAAAAGTTGACGAATGGATCTATAATGTTGGCGGGAAGGCATATATTAAATCTGTTGCAGATGGAAGCGATGTTCCGGCAGGGCAAGGGGAGAGCTACACAGAGTATAAGAAAATTGATGGCTCGAACATAACAATTAAGAGAAATGGATTGTCAAGCCAAACTGTTTCGCAATATCTTTCAACTTATGGGGTTATGCCAAACGTTCTTCCATACGACATGAACGCAGCAATTAAAACAGTTCCTCTTCTTAAAGATGATCCTTCGAAATCATATTATGTTTTAACAATTTCGTTGAACTCATCTTGCTGGAAGGACTATGTTAAAAACTTAACTGCATCAAATGGGGGAAGTGGACCATCAATGAAATCCATAACCTTAAACATAAAGATTGATAAAACATATGGTTGCATTAATTCAGTAACAGCAACGGAAAACTATGAAATAAGTCGCGGAGGGTTCAGCGCTAATGCAGTTGGAACAATAAGTTATGTTTTCGACTACATGGGGAACTATAGTTCGGCAATCTCCGCAATTGAATCTCAATTAAAATAAACTTAAAACTCTCGAAAGAGAGTTTTTTATTTAACCTTTGGTTGATTTTTTCTTAAAAAGTGTTATAATTATATTTAATAAAGTTAAGGGAGAGATTATCATGGAAAAAGCTAAAAAACCTTGGTGGGCAAAACTTCTACTTTCAATTTTGATTATTATTCTTGTTGTTGTCCTTGCTGCAGGCGGGGCATGCATATTCGTTAAGGTTAAATATGACGTTAGTGTTTTTGAAACAATTGGGCAGGTTCATGCTCTTCAAGGGGAAGTTGACGAGGACACGTTGTTTTCCAATAAATTTTCTGAAGATGACAAATCTTCAGCTCAAACAACAGTAAATGCGCAAGTTGATGGGCTTATTGAAGGAAACGAGGAAACGGGGTATCAAATTGCTTCAACGCTTCCAGCGGGGGCTGAAGTTAAAGCGGCAATCAAACTTACAGATAAGCAACTTGGGGCAATTGCCAAAATTTTGATTGGCAACGAAGGGCTTGAAGTTTCACTTGCAGGAACAAAAATAAATGCAGAGTTGATTCAAGTTGAGTTTAGCAACATTGAAATGAGTTCTGCCGACATTAATTTTGTTATTAAAGCCGACGTAACTCCGCTTAAAGATGAAATGAAAGATTTTCCGTTAAGCTGGGTGAAAAGATTTGTTCCTTCAACTCTCTATATTTCATCAACTGTTTCCGTTTTAAAAGGCGAGAGTGCGTTTAAATATACAGTTGAAAGTGTTGGAATGACGGTTAACAATTTAACGAATGAGCAAACAACGGGGCTTTTTAAAACGTTAAATTTAATTGCGAAAACCGGAACTGCCGAAGAATTAAATCTTCAACTTGGTTCAGAGTTTGTTAATGCATTAATTGGGAATGAGCAAAATCCAAACGGTTTTGCATATTCGCTTAAAGACCTTGGCGCAACAGATTATGATTTTGTTTCTGATGGCGAAAATAATTACTTTGTAATAAAAAAATAAAATCAAAAAAACAGGTTTAAAAACCTGTTTTTTTTATTCTTGAACTGATGATTTAAAATTTGCGAAATCTTGTTTGTTTTTCACTGGGATTTCGTTTTGGAAAAGTTCCTGCGACTTTGTTGCAAATTCCCTGTTGATTTCACCATTTTCGGCAAGTTCCGTTAAAATTGATGAAACTTGTTCGCGGACGAATTGTTTAGCATTGAAATCCTCGTTATTAACAACAATTTCATCGAAACCAACATCTAAATTTTTGTTTAACAATTTTGCGCTGTGAAAAGTTTTCCATTCTTCATAGTATGGAACACAAAGAACTTTTTCAAAGACATCAAGAGTGAGTCCTTCTGGTTTTAAATTTTTGCTTTCAATTGCATTGTTTAAGCAATTTTTAACGCGCGATTTTAACATTTGATGCATTCCAAAGTCAAACGCATTTCTTTCAGCAATTTCATACTTGAGCGCCTCAATTTCCTTCATAAATCTTTCCTTAAGTCCGGTTGGGCAGCTTTGAGAAACGAAAACTGTTTCAATTGCGCGAAGAACTATGTCTCTGTTTCTTTTTAGAACATTGGATTGATTTGTGAGTTCGGTTGTTGTTAAGATTATATGTTTGCGGTCTTTGTCTTTCTCGTTGTTTTGGAACGTTTCAACAGGCAAAAGTGCATATGGAAGCATCAAACTTGCTTTTTGCCCAGGGTAACCATTTTTTGAAACCCAAAATTCATGGACATCGCTTGAAAGAGCCTCAAAAGATTGGAACGAAAAATGGTCGTATTTCGAAAAGTATTTTTTAATAAGAGCAACCGCGAAAAGAGCCGCGTCAAAATTTGCTTTTTGCCAGTTTTGCGGCAAATTTTCAAATGGAACGCGAATTAAATCTAACTTTCCAACTTCCTTCCCGGAAACGACTTCAAATTTATAGAGAGATTTTCCGTCACTCGACTTTGCATCTGCAAATTGGCCGTTATACTTTCTAAACTTAAAATCTTCAATAATTTTTTTTGAAAGGTCATCGTCTTTGCATGGGCGAAAGTGTTGGTAGTCTTTTCCTTTTTCCAAAATGAGGTTGGATTTCCAATCTTCGTGGAAGACAGGGCAAATTCCCTCTGCAATTTTATTAATTTCTTCGTTATTCTTAAATAACTCTTCAAATTCGCTTGGACTTAAAACATACGACTTTCTTTCATAAAATGGTGTTGTTGTCATTTTTTATCTCCGTAAAAAAGTATAACAAAAAATAGGGATGAAAGCAAGAGCAAAATGCAATAAAAATTTTTTAAAAATTTTTCGCGAAAAATTGCTATTTTTGTCAAATGTGTTATATAATACATTTAGGAGGGTTTAACATGAAATCATACGTTAAAGCATTTGATGGGTTTTCAAAACTTTTGAAAGTTCTTCTTGCATTGCCTTTCTTTGATATCCTTTGGGTTATCTACAGAATTTGCAAGAGCGGAGAAAGCAAAAACACATTAGGAGTTGTTTTGGGAGTTATCATGCTTTTTGTTGGCATTCCATTCCTTTGGCTTGTTGACATGATAACATTGGCAACCGACGAAAGAGTTATTTGGTTTGAATAACGAATAAAAGGCCTTGCAAGTGCAAGGCTTTTTATATGCAATATTGCTTTAAAAACTTTATAAAAATTTAATATATGTTAAATCTGAATAAGATTTTTTTATAAGTGAGAAAAATAATTTTCATTTATAACATAAAAAATGCAATAAAATCATGAAAAAATGTAATCAAACATGAAAAATGCTTATAAAAAGCCTGAAATTAATTAAAAACACTAATTTTTGCGATTAAAAAATGAAAAATTAATAAAAAACAATTAAAAATAGAAAACTATTAATTAATTAAAAAAATAACTTAAAAAAGAGCTTTTTTGCTCTTTTTTATTCTCTTCCAAGATATTCAACAACTATTGAAACCGGGAGAGTTGTGAAATAGGATTTCGAAGCGGTGTGCTCAAGTTTTGGAGTTGAAAGATATATTTCGCGTTTCGTTGTGTTAATAAGTTCATAAACATTTTTTGGATTTGGAACAGAAATTATTCCCTGTGCAAACATTGGAATTGGGAACTCATCATAAATCCATTGACTTGCACCAACATAAATGTTGTCTGTTCCGGCTTCGCAAAAACCAACGGCAACAAAATCGGTGTCTTGGTTGAAAGCTTGATCGTCGGCGTAGTTTGCATATGCGCTTACAACAATTGAAATTCGATACCACCCAGCAGCGTTAAAAGAAATTGTGCTGTTTTCGGCGTCAAGTGTTACATAGTTGTTTGGGTCCATTTCAATTCGCTTAAGAGGAAGCCTCCCCTTGCTTTCAATTCGAATTCCGGTGTCGGTTGGGTTCTCATCATACGCAACAACATAGGCGCTTCTCATTTTAAGGGCTAAATCTGCGCCTGTTGGTCCTGTTGGACCGGTTGGACCCGTTGGCCCTGTTGGCCCGATTGTTCCGTTTGGTCCTATGAAAGGTTCGGTTGGTCCAAAAAATGGGACGTTTGGGTTCGGATTTATGTTAGGATTTGTGCCCGGGGTTGATGTAGCTCCAAAAATTGTTGTTGATTGATTGCAGCAGCCTCTGTTTCTTCTCATTTTAATATCCCCCTTACAAGCAGTATATAAAGTTTAAATGTGAAATGTTAAAAAATAAGATTTATATTCACTTTTACATTATTCTGTGATATAATTAACTTGTAAAATATAATGTTGCTTGTTTTAGGAGCGGTTTTAAAGGTAAAATTGAAACGAAATAAATTTGTAACAGTAATTCTTTAATTTGCTTAAAAACGATTAGAAAGCCGTTTAAAAGCGTGTATACATCTTAAACAAATGTCTGTTCGTAAAAAGTTATAGGAGGGAGCATGGAAACACTTAAAGCGGGCTGTTTCTTACTTAATCGTGAGAAAGGAGAAATTGCCCTTGTTTACAGAGAAAAGCAAAAAGATTTTTCATTTCCAAAAGGGCATTTGGAGAGTGGAGAAACCATGGAGGAGTGTGCAGTTCGCGAAACGGCGGAAGAAACAAAGCGAATTGCTGAAATTGTTGGTGATTTTGCTCCAATTGTTGAGGAATACACAACGCCAAAAGGCGAAGAATGTAAATGCTTTATGTTCATTGCAATTGACAAAGGAAAAAGCAACAATTCAAGCGAGGACACTCACGAAACCTATTGGATTCCAATTGATGAAGTTGATGAGAAGTTAACATATCCAAATTTAAAGAAAACTTGGAGTTTAGCAAAAGACAAAATTAAGATTTTATGTCAGTCCTTTTAATGCAATTGCAAATGCAAAAAAACAATTGAAATGCGACTTCACGAGGAAAAAACATTAAAATAAAGACAGACTATATATTTTTTGTTCCTGCAGTAGATGTTTCAAAAAACTCAAATAAAAAATAGGTGGCAGAATGGAAAAAGAATTAAAAAAATATATTAACGAAAATATAAAATCAAAATATAAAACTTTCGATAAAGGGCATAATGTTTCGCATTTTATGTTTGTAACCAGAAATTGTTTGAATTATGGGAAACAGATGATTGAAAAGGGTTTTGATGTTGACGTTGACATCGCATATATCGTTGGTGCGTATCACGACGTTGGGATAATTTACGGGAGAGATAATCATGCAATTTCATCGGGGAAATTTGTACGAGAAGATAAAGTCCTTGCAAAGTTTTATCCAAAAGAAACAATTGAGCTTATCGCGGAGGCTGTTGAAGACCATTCTTCCCATCTTTTAGGCGCGCCAAGAAACATTTATGGAAAAATTGTTGCCGATGCCGACAGAAACAATACGCAATATTTGGTGTTTTCAAGGCCAATAAAATATGCACTAAAAAATGAATCAAAAAGTCTTACGAAGCAACAGCATTTAGAAAAAATTTATAATTTCGTTAACGAAAAGTTTGGGCGAAATGGATATGTTAAATATTGGTTGGATATTCCTGACACAGTTAAAGAACAACAAAAGGTTTGGCAACTGTTAGATAACAAGGAACAATGCTTGCAATATATTTCGGGGCTTTTTGACGAAATAACAAAAGGGAAGAAACAATAAAAAGGAAAAAATTATGGATTTAAACAGTGTTCAAAAGAAAATTATTGAAAATAAGATTAAAAAAGGATTTAACACAACCGATATTTGTAAGGAATTTTGTTACCTAAATGGTGAGGTGGCAGAAGCTTTTGATGCATACAGCAAGAAAAAAGACGATTTGGGATCGGAACTTGCCGATGTTGCAATCTATCTTTTAGGGTTATTTGAACTCCTTGGCTTCTCATTGGAGGATGAAATAAATAAAAAACTCCAGATTAATGAAAACAGAGTTTATAAAAATGTTAATGGAGTTATGCTTAAAAATTAAGTGGCCAGGTGCAACATTGTTTTTTGCTCAAATTCTTGCTTATAAAAATAAATTTTTAACGCAATTTTTGAACAAAAAAATGCTTGGCTTTGCCAAGCATTTCTTTGGTTGGAATGAGTGGACTCGCGAATGTGCAAGCAAAGCGCAGCACGGAGTTGCGCAGCAGACGCCGACCCCACCTTATGCTCGCTGACGCGACATAAGGGCCGGAGCCTTTTTAAGATTGTGGTTCTCGCGCTTATCTCAACCAAAGCAATATTGCGAACGCAACATTGTTTTTTTTGCTCAAATTCTTGCTTATAAAAATAAATTTTTAACGCAATTTTTGAACAAAAAAATGCTTGGCTTTGCCAAGCATTTCTTTGGTTGGAATGAGTGGACTCGAACCACCGACCCCCACCTTATCAGAAAAGTAAACCTTTTTGC
>CAYLHO010000004.1:0-63932 GCA_964383665.1 uncultured Lachnospiraceae bacterium | reverse complement strand
CCTGTTGCAACTGTTCCACGACCTGTGATTGTGAAAACGTCTTCAACTGGCATTAAGAAAGGTTTGTCTGTGTCACGAACTGGAGCTGGAATGTAAGCGTCAATTGTGTCAAGAAGTTCTTGAATTGGCTTTAACCATTCGCTGTCAAGTGCGTTTGCATCGCAAGCTTCGTTAGCTTTTAATGCTGAACCCTTAACAATTGGAGTTGTGTCGCCTGGGAATCCGTATGCTGAAAGCAAATCACGAATTTCCATTTCAACTAATTCTAAAAGTTCTGGATCGTCAACTTGGTCAACTTTGTTCATGAAAACAACAATGTATGGAACGCCAACTTGACGTGCGAGCAAGATGTGCTCTCTTGTTTGAGGCATTGGACCATCAGCTGCTGAAACAACCAAGATTGCTCCGTCCATTTGAGCAGCACCAGTGATCATGTTTTTAACATAGTCAGCGTGTCCTGGGCAGTCAACGTGGGCATAGTGGCGGTTCTTTGTTTTGTATTCAACGTGTGAAGTGTTGATGGTGATTCCTCTTGCTTTTTCTTCTGGTGCTTTGTCGATTTCATCATATTTCATAGCATCAGCAAGACCAAGCATGCTGCAGTAACGGCAGATAGCAGCCGTTAATGTTGTCTTACCATGGTCAACGTGGCCAATTGTTCCGATGTTAACGTGTGGTAAGGATCTGTCAAATTTTTCCTTTGCCATTTTTAATTCTCCTTATAAAAATTTTGTATTTTGTTAATACATTTGTATGCTACCACATTTTTTGGGGTTTTGCAAATGTTTTTAACCTATTTTTTTGCTCTTTCACCAACAATTTTTTCGGTGATAGACTTTGGAACTTCTTGGTATTTAAGAGGTTCCATAACGAATGTTCCACGGCCTTGTGTTTGAGAACGCAAGTCGGTTGCATACCCGAACATTTCAGCAAGAGGAACTTCCGCGTTAATTCTTTGAATGCCAGGAATGCTGTCATTTCCTAAAAGAATTCCGCGGCGGCTTGTTAAGTTGCCCATAACTGTTCCAAGATATTCATCTGGAACTTCAACGGTAACTTTCATGATTGGTTCCAAAAGAACAGGGTTTGCTTTTGCAGCGCCGTCTTTGAAAGCCATTGAGCCGGCAATTTTGAACGCCATTTCGGAAGAGTCAACTTCGTGGAATGATCCATCATAAACTGTAACTCTAAAGTCAACTGTTTCATAGCCAGCCAAAACACCGCATTGTTTTGCTTCTTTAATTCCGTTGTTAATTGGTTGGATATATTCTTTTGGAATTGATCCGCCAACTGTCTTATCGATAAATTCAAATCCAGCGCCTCTTTCCAAAGGTTCCATTTCAATAAGGCAGTGACCATATTGACCTTTACCACCAGATTGACGGATATATTTTCCTTCAGCTTTAACTGGGCGTGTTATTGTTTCACGATAAGAAACTTGAGGTTGACCAACGTTTGCTTCAACTTTAAATTCGCGAAGAAGACGGTCAACAATAATTTCAAGGTGTAACTCTCCCATTCCAGCAATAAGAGTTTGCCCTGTTTCAACGTTTGTTGAAACGCGGAATGAAGGATCTTCTCTTGAAAGTTTTGCAAGGGCAAGAGCCATTTTTTCTTGCATGTCTTTTGTTTTTGGTTCAATTGCAAGTTGAATAACAGGTTCTGGGAAAACCATGCTTTCAAGTTGAATTGGGTGTTTTTCGTCGCAAAGAGTGTGGCCAGTTATTGTGTCTTTCAAGCCAACAATTGCAGCGATATCTCCTGCGCCAACTTCTTGAATTTCTGTTCTGTTGTTAGCGTGCATTCTGATTAAACGTCCAACTCTTTCAGTTTTTCCTGTTATCGAGTTGTAAACATATGAACCAGCTTTCAAAACACCGCTGTAAACACGGAAGAATGTTAATCCTCCAACAAATGGGTCTGTTGCAATTTTGAATGCAAGACCTGCAAATGGTGCGTTAACATCGGCTGGTCTTTCTTCTTCCTCGTTTGTGTCTGGGTTGATGCCCTTAATTGCATCAATATCAAGAGGCGATGGAAGATATTCAACCATAGCGTCCAAAAGGTTTTGAACACCTTTGTTTTTGTATGATGATCCGCAAAGCATTGGTGTAACTTTCTTCGAGATTGTTGCAGCACGAATTGCTTTGTTAAGTTCATCAAGCGAAATTTCTTCGCCTTCGAAATATTTTTCTAAAAGTGCGTCGTCGGTTTCAACAATTTGTTCAACCAAAGCATCGCGTCTTTTTTGAGCTTCTGCTCTAAATTCCTCAGGGATTTCAACTTCGTCGATAATTTTCCCCATATCATCTTCTGGAATATAAGCTTTCATTTTCAAAAGGTCGATAACACCTTTGAATGTTTCAGCCATTCCAATTGGCATTTGAAGAGGAAGTGGAGTTGTGTGGAGTCTGTCGCGAACAGAGTCAACACACTTGTCGAAATATGCATCATCTCTGTCCATTTTGTTAACGTAAATGATAACAGGAACTTTGCATTCTGTTGCTTGACGCCAAACAGTTTCTGTTTGAGGTTGAACTTTATCTCTAGCACTCAAAACCAAAACTGCACCATCAAGGACTTTAAGCGAACGTAAAACTTCAATTGTGAAGTCAACGTGTCCTGGCGTGTCGATGATGTTGATTTTATGTCCGTTCCATTGACAAGTTGTGCAGGCAGATGTGATTGTGATTCCTCTTTCTTGTTCTTGAGCCATCCAATCCATTGTTGCTTGACCGTCGTGAACTTCCCCAATTTTGTGACTTTTACCAGTGTAGTACAAAATTCTCTCTGTGGTTGTTGTTTTACCAGCATCGATGTGGGCCATGATTCCAACGTTTCTTGTCATGCGTAAATCTTCAGCCATATTTTTCTCCTTTTTTTAATTTTTTTGTTGATTATTTCCTTTTTTCAAGAAAATAAAAAGTTTTTAACTTTAATAAATTGAGTTTCCAATTCTCAAAGTTTGTTCGGTAAATTAAATTCCTTAATTTTTAAAACTTTAATAAATTGCGTTTAGGCAAGGAGCATAGAATTTTTTGGACTGACGCGTATATGTAATACGCGAAGGTCAAAAAATTCGTAGCGACGCCGCATAAACCAATTTAGTAAAGTTTTACCAGCGGTAGTGAGCAAACGCCTTATTAGCCTCAGCCATTCTGTGCATCTCTTCTTTTCTCTTAACAGCTGCACCAGTGTTGTTGTAAGCATCAACTAATTCGCCAGCAAGTCTTTCTTCCATTGTTCTTTCGCCATTACGCTTTCTTGCAAACATAACAATCCAACGAATTGCAAGTGTTTGACGGCGGTCTGGACGGATTTCCATTGGAACTTGGTAAGTTGCTCCGCCAACTCTTCTTCCTTTCGTTTCAAGAAGAGGTTTTGTGTTTTCCAAAGCTTGATTTAAAGCATCAAGTGGTTCAAGGCCTAATTTTTCTTTAACGATGTCAAATGCGCCATAAACGATTGATTGCGCTAAGCCCTTCTTGCCGTCTAACATAACTTGGTTAATAAGTTTTGTTACAAGTTTGCTGTTATACATTGGGTCTGGAAGAACATCTCTTTTGACAGCACTATTTCTTCTTGGCATATTATTCTCCTTTTATAGTTTAGTAATTTTTAGTTTATTTTGGGCGTTTAGCGCCATATTTTGAACGGCTTTGATTGCGTTTTGCAACCCCAGCAGCATCAAGTGTTCCGCGAACAATGTGGTATCTAACACCAGGAAGGTCTTTAACTCTTCCGCCTCTAACAAGAACAACGCTGTGCTCTTGAAGGTTGTGTCCAATTCCAGGAATGTAAACGGTTGCTTCACTCTTGTTTGAAAGACGAACACGAGCTATCTTACGAAGAGCGGAGTTAGGTTTTTTAGGGCTTGTTGTTTTAACCGAAAGGCAAACACCACGTTTTTGAGGGCATTCGTCCAAAAGAGGCGATTTGCTTTTTTCTTCAAAACTTTTTCTTCCCTTTCTAACCAATTGGTTTATTGTTGGCATAACTTTCTCCTTTTAAGGAATTTCTTCCAATTTGCTTTTGGCAAATAAAAAAACGAACTTGCTTTTTGTTGCAAGTTCGAAATGCGTCAAGAAAAAACTTTTTTTAGAGTTTCAGGTTCATATTCAGTCCAACGACTTGACCTTGAAATTCCAAAGTCTTTCGACTCCCCGCGGATAATTTCCACAGTTCAACTTGCTTTTGCCAAATTGCTAACGCAATCATACCACACGCGCTCAACTTTGTCAACGATTTTAAATAAATTTAGGCAACAAATTTTGTTTATTTTTTTTACAAATAATGTTAAGATATATTATATGAGAATTTCAGCAGGAAAATTTAAAAATAGAAATCTAGAATTTGTTTCAAACGAAACAACTCGCCCAACGGCAAGCGTTGTTCGCGAGGCTCTTTTTTCAAAAATACAACTCGATTTGGAAGGGAAAATTTTTTTGGACTTATTTTCGGGAAGCGGAAGCGTTGGAATTGAAGCGCTTTCTCGCGGGGCGGGAAAAACCTTTTTTGTTGAGAAAAACAGGAAAAATGCGGAAATTATTAAGCGAAACTTGGAAACATGCAAGGCAAGCAAAGATGAGTTTGAAATTGCCATTGCCGATTTTTTGATGTTCCTTGAAAGAAGTAATGAAAAATTCGATTTCATTTTCATCGACCCTCCATACAAGAATTTGGAGTTCTATTCAAAAGCCGCGGAAATTGTTGAAAGGCGAAAACTTTTAGCCGATGACGGAATTATAATTTGCGAACACGAAGCAAAAAATGAAATTATGCTTGATGGGTTTGAGCTTCAAACAAGAAAGAAATATGGAATTAAAATGCTTTCATATTTCACTTTAAAAACGGAAAGCCAAAACCCTCCAAGTTCCGATTAAATGAAATTGGCGTTGAAATTGACATAATTTTTTGTTTAACTTGATCGGGTGAAAAGCGCGGGTCTTTTTCGAGAATGAGAGCGGCAAGCCCTGCAACCATTGGCGTTGCAACGCTTGTTCCGCTCATTTTTGTGTAGTCGCCGCTGGCGAGATTTGAGCATGAGGTTATGTTAACAGCCGGAGCAACAACATCGGGTTTAAATCGGCGAAGCGCTGGCCCACGCGAAGAAAACGGAGCAATTTTAAAGTTTTCTATTTCGTAATTCCCATTTTCGTCGCGATTGTCGTTGAATCCCCCAACTGTTATAATTCTTGAGCTTATCCCCGGCGATTTTATTGTTTCGAATTCCGGTCCACTGTTTCCCGCCGCCGCAACCATTGTTATCCCCCTGTTCCAAAGAACTTCTGCCCCCTTCATAATTGGATCGCCAACTCCAAGAGGCTCACTTCCAAAACTCATGCAAACAACTTTAATGTTATATTTTTTCTGATTGTCGTAAATCCACTGCATTGCTTCAAGAATGTTGATTGCATTCGCCTCGCCTTTTTCGTTAAGCGCCTTAATTGAAATTATGTTGCTTTTTGGCGCAACACCCGAAAACTTGCCATTACTCATTTTCCCGTTTCCGCTTCCAACCCCCGAAACAAAAGTTCCGTGACCATTGTCGTCATATGCTCTTTTCCTTCCCGAAACAATATCCAAAAAAGTTATAATTCGATTTTCGCCAAGAGTAAAATCTATGTGTGGCGAAATTCCAGTGTCGATGTATGCAATTGTAATGTCTTTGCCCGAAAGTCCATTTTCGGCGGTCAGAATTCTCCTTGCCGTGTTCATAAGAGCAAGAACGCTTGTTTGCCGTGTTACGCTTTTAACCCAATTTTCGCTGCAAACATCGATAATTTTGCTTGAATTGGTTTTAAGTGCAACAGCGTTAATAAACGGAAGTTCCATAACAATTTCATTGCCAAAAAACTTCCTTGCTTTTGGAAAGTCACTTACATATGCAATGCAATCAACCTCATTTTCCAAATTTAAACTTACAACTTCAAAGAGTTTTGAATCAATTTTTCTTAAATTTCTCATTCGTTTTTCCTTTATTTAATTTGATTTAAAAGTTTGTTTATGTTTTTAATTTGCTCCTCCGAAAGCATTGGCTTAATTCCCTCAATTTGATTTGCAATTTTTTCGAAGTTAAATTCCCCATTACGCTTTTGTTTTTCAACTTGAGAAAAAAGTTCGCCAAGAAGTTGGCTTTGCGAAAACTTTGAATAGTGGTCAACTTGCTTTCGAAGTTCGCTTTCGCTAATGCCCTTGTTTTCTTTTTCAGTTCTTTCCTCATCGTTATTTTGTTTTTCATTTGCAAACTCAAAAAGACTTTTTCCCATTTTTTCTCTCCTTTTTTAACTAATTTATTATATGTTTCATATATATATAATGTTTAAAAGGAACGGTAGCATGGATTTAAAAAATCTTATTTCTTCGCTTGGGCTTTTCTCTCAAAATCAACAGCCCCAGCAATCTCCCCAATCTCAATACTATCCGCCAGACGTTATCACGCAATTTGAGCAAGGGGCAAATCAAAGTTGTTCAGCCCCGCCTCCTCCGCCGCAAAACACGGGTGGGTTTTCAATTCAAAACCTTTTGCCCATTCTTTTGCTTGCAATAAGCGGGAAGTCTAATTTTGGGCAAATTCTTTCAAAAGTTGCCTCTCTTTCGCCTGAACTTAAAAACCTTGAGTCGCTAACAAAACTTCTTTCAGCCGAGGAAAAACCTAAAACCCCGTCGATCGACAGTTATAAGAGAATTGAATGAGTTACAGAATAAATTGTTTAAATTTATCACATCATAAAAACATGAAAACAATTGTTTTAACAGGCGGCGGAACAGCGGGTCATGTTATGCCAAATCTCGCTCTTGTTCCGGAACTTAAAAAAAACTTCGAAAAAATAATTTACATAGGGACAAGCGGAATTGAAAAACAACTTGCAAAAAATGCTGGCATAGATTTTTTCGAAATTGATGCCGTTAAACTTGTTAGAAGTTTAAGCCCAAAAAACCTTTTGATTCCCGTTAAACTTGTTTCTTCAATTTCACAGGCTAAAAAATTGCTTAAAGAAATTTCTCCTGCTGTTGTCTTTTCGAAAGGCGGATATGTTTCAATTCCAGTTGCAATTGCTGCCAAAAAACTTAACATTCCAGTTTTAACCCACGAAAGCGACCTTTCGCTTGGGCTTGCTAACAAAATTATTTCTCACTATGCAACATTAACCCTAACCGCTTTTGAAAAAACCGCGCAAGGGAAAGAAAAATTTGTTTTTGCGGGTGCGCCTGTTCGCGAACAAATTTTTAAAGGAAATAAAAACAAACTTAATTTCAGTTTAAATCCAAACAAAAAAACCATTTTGTTTTTTGGCGGAAGCCTTGGCGCAAAAGCAATTAATGATTCAGTTTTTGAAAGCATAAACGAATTAACAAAAAAATATAACATTTTGCACATAACCGGAAAAGGAAAAAGCAAAAAAATTAACGTGGAAAATTATTATTCTGTTGAATACACAAATGAAATTGAAAACTTTTTTGACGCAGCAGATTTTGTTGTTTGCCGCGCAGGGGCAAACTCGGTTTTTGAACTTCTTTCGCTTTCAAAGCCGATGCTCTTAATTCCCCTTCCAAGAACAGAAAGTCGAGGCGACCAAATTGACAACGCAAATTATTTCAAAGAAAAAGGAATGTGCGAAGTTTTGCTTCAGGAAAATTTAAATTCAAATAATTTAATTAAATCACTTGAAAATTTAGAAAAAAATTCAAAAATAATTCAAAAAAACATAAAAAATTGGGGAATTAAATCCCCAAATAAAAAAATTGTTGAAATTATTGTTAAAAATTCAAAATAAAAACTCAACATTTTGTTGAGCTTTTATTTTTTACATATCAAAAGTGTTAACTTCTGTTTTGCACGCTTTTTGATTTGCTTTGGCGCAAATGAGATGCTCGAATCGGTCGTTTGCAACCGTTTGAGTCCACTCTCCTTTATCGTTCAATTCCATAAGAGTTGTTTCAGCTTCAACTTGAGCAGTTGTTATTTCCGTTCCATGCGCAACGCTGAAAGTTGCGTTCCCAAAAACATTTGCTTTTTCAATTTCAAGAAGAACACCTTTCGCAACTTCTTCATTATTTGTGTAAACAGAAACCGGTTGCCCAACAAGGTCAAACATCTTGTTTGAAACTCTGTCATATTTAACAATTGGAGTTTCTTCAATGCGTTTTGATATTTTTACATTTTCTTTGTCAACAATTTCTAACATTTCCTTAAGATTCTCTTTTGAAATGTCATAAATCATTTCGTCATTTGCTGTTTTAATTGAATTAATCAACAACGATGGCGAAAGTTCGTTTTGAACAATGTTTAAATAGTAAATTGCAAGAACGTCATGTTCCGAAACATCGCCATTCGCCTTTCCAAATTCAATTGCAACCCAATCTTTGGAAACCCCAAATTTTCCGTTGTCGTCAAATGCAATTCGCCCAGTAACATTAAACGCCCTTCCGCGGCTTGTCATTCCGTCAATAACAATTTCCTCTCGCTCGTTGCAAATTTCTTTCAAACGTGCAATTTGTTCCTTGGTAAAATTTAATTTATCCATACACAACTCCTTAATGCTCTTATGTTAATATTATACAACTTAAGCAAAATTTGTCAATATAGCCAATTCTAATCCATTATTTAACATTAATTTAAAAGCAAACAACCCCAGGGCCTCTTTTGTTTTTTCAAAAAACTTGCAACATAATCAATTCTCTAATATCCCACGTTATAAGACTGTTTTTCAACATTCAACGCAATTCCAATTGCACTCATAAAAACAATGATTGAGGTTGAACCCGCCGAAATAAATGGCAACGGAAGCCCAGTTGGAGGAATCATGCCGCTAACAACAAAAAGATTTATTATAACCTGAATTGCAATAACGCTTGCAATTCCAAGAACAAGGAGCGAGCCAAAGCGATCTTTCGACCTTTTTGCAATTCCAATCAACAAGAAAATTAAAAGAGCAAAAACAAGAATTACAATTGACGCGCCAAAAAAACCAAGTTCTTCTCCAATTATTGAAAAAACAAAATCGCTTTCGGAAAATGGCAAAAACAAATATTTTTGACGGGAGTTAAACAGCCCAACTCCAAACATTCCACCGCTTCCAAGAGAATATAGCGATTGAACAAGTTGAAACCCCTCTCCTTGCGGGTTTGCCCAAGGATTCAAAAACGCCATGAATCTTTGAATTCGATATGGCTCAATAATTATAAGAGCGGGAACAGCCGCCGCAGCAGGAACGCCAAGAATTAAAAAATGTTTAAGTTTTGCCCCTCCAACAAAGAGCATGAAAAGCATAACAAGCCCCATGCACATTGTTATGCTCATGTTTGGCTCAAGAATAATTAAAATGCAAAAACCAACTCCAACGCCCAAAACAGGCAAAAGGGTTTTAAATTTCCCAACGTCCTCATAGTGCCTTGAAAGATATTCAGCAGCAAAAAGAACAAACGCAAACTTTGCAAATTCGCTTGGCTGAATTGTGAAAAAGCCCAAGTTAAGCCAACGTCTTGCGCCATAATTTTCAACGCCAATCCCGGGAATAAAAACAAGAGCAAGCAAAATTGCGCTAACGATAACGCCAATCCATCTAAACTTTTTAAGTTTTTGATAGTTAATTTTTGAAAAAATAAACATTGCAATTGCGCCAAGCGCAACACCAACAATTTGTTTGGTTAAATAAAAATATTGATTTCCATAGCGATGTTGCGCA
Source organism: uncultured Lachnospiraceae bacterium (assembly GCA_964383665.1). Lineage (GTDB taxonomy): Bacteria > Bacillota > Clostridia > Christensenellales > UBA1242 > UMGS687. Next base: position 54,243 of record CAYLHO010000004.1, on the reverse strand, counting down.
ACGTAACTGCTTGCGCTGTAAACCATTATGCAACCAAAAATTCCAAGCCCCAAAACAAGAAAATAAATTAAAAATGTTTTTTTATTAAAATTAAATAATTTTTTAAAATGATTTTCTTGAATTTTTAATTTTAATGCTTCTTTTTCATTATTTTTTTTAAATAAATTGTTTTTAAATGGATTTTTTAAAACTTTTTCATTATTTTTCATAATTTTTCTCCATTTAAAACATAATTTTTAAAACATTTTCCGCGTTCCTCAAAATTTTTAAATTCATCAAAACTTGCGCAAGCGGGAGCTAAAACAATGTTAACTTTTTCGTTTGGATAATTACTTTTGCAAAAATTGATTGCTTTTCTTGTTGCCTCCTTAAGGGTTGAAGCCAACAGCGTTTTTAAAAAGGAACTTTCTTTCGCCGCTTTTTCAAGTTTGTTTTTTGTTGCCCCAAAAAGAAAAGCAAAAACAACATTTTTCCCAAGTCCCTCAAAAAGGGGAGCAAAACTTTCCCCTTTGTCGCTTCCTCCCAAAAGCACAATAGATTTTCCTTCAATGGAGTTTAAATCTGCCAAAACACTTGCAACATTTGTTGCTTTGCTGTCGTTAATGAAACAAATATTTTTTGTTTCCAAAACAATTTCCATTCGATTTTCAAGTGGCATAAAGTTCGAAACAACCTCATCAATTCGCTTGCTTGAAACGCCCATGATTTTTGCGATGCAAATTGCCGCTAAAACATTCTCAAGATTTTTCTTTCCAAGAAGTTTAATTTTTTTCGTTGTAACAACAAAAATGTTTTCATTGCCGCTTTTAAAAAATATCTCATTGTTTGAAACATATGCCCCATTAAAGTTTGGGTTTTCAAATTGATCTTTTGTTGAAAAGAAATATTTTTTTGCAACGCATTGCTTTGAAATTTCCATAACTTTTTCATCATCAAAATTAAAAACTGCAAAATCTTTTCCGGTTTGATTTTGAAATATCTTTGCTTTCTCTCTTATGTAATTCTCAAATGTCTTATGCCGAACAAGATGATCGGGAGCAAGATTTAAAATTGCTGAAATTTGCGGACAAAAAGTTGTTGACGATTCAAGCTGGAACGAACTTGTTTCGCAAACAATTTTAGAGTTTTCGTTTGAATTGTTCCAAAGTGAAATAAGCGGGTCTTTTGCGTTCCCAACATAGAAAGAGTTTGGAGAAAGAATTTGGTTAAGCAGAACGCAAGTTGTTGTTTTTCCGTTTGTTCCTGTTATTGCAACAATTTGCCCTAAAACGTTTTCAAAGCCAAGTTGAAGCTCGGAAATTATTGGAACATTCATGTTCTTAAGCTCAACAGAGAGCGAAGTTTCCAAGGATATTCCAGGGCTTACGACGGCTAAATCCAATTTTGAAATTTTAAATTTCTGTTTTTCTCCGTCTTGAAAGAAATAGACCTTTGCGCCGCAACTTTCCAAAAATTTCTTTGTTGCCGCTCCGGTTATTCCCTTCCCATAAACAAGAATTTTCTTTCTTTTATACTGATTATTTTTACAAAAAATTTTCAAATTGAACTCGCATACATTGTTATCGCAATTGCAAGTGCACTTATTGCAATTGTTATAACTATATATACGAAAGTTATTCGATTTTCATTCACGCCCTTTTTCTCGAAATGGTGATGAAGAGGCGCCATAAGAAAAACTCGTTCCCCTGTTCTTTTAAAATGTAAAACCTGAATGCAAACCGAAAGCGCCGAAACAACAAACATGATTCCAACAAACGGAATTAAAAGCGTTGTTTTTGAGAAAACAGCAATTGAAGTTAAAAGCCCGCCAAGGGCAAGAGAACCAGTGTCGCCCATAAAAATTTTTGCTTTGTAAACATTAAAACACATGAACCCCAAAAGAGCCCCAAGCGCGCAAAAACAAAGGATTATTAAATTATTATTTTCCGCCGCCAAAACTGGAGTTTTTGCAAGGTTTTGATAAACCAGCAAAAGTCCAATAAACCCAACAAGATAGGCGCTGCTAACCCCTCCTGCAAGCCCGTCCAGCCCATCGGTTAGGTTAACGCTGTTAACAACAGCAAGGTAAACAAAAATTATGAACGGAATGATTCCCCATTTAAGGTCAATCATGACGCTTGTGAAAGGAACAACAAGAGTTGAACCAATAAGGTTTGAATAGTAAGCATAGAAAGCAATTATGATTGCAATTCCAACCTGCCCAATAACTTTTTGATATGGCTTAAGCCCAAGATTTTGTTTAAATCGAATTTTGATAAAATCGTCCAAGAACCCCAAAATTCCATATGCAAGCATAACCGCAATTGAAACGGTTGCAAGTTGGAAATTTTTTGTAAAAAAACAAAATGAGAACATGATTGCAATAAGGAAAATAAGCCCGCCCATTGTTGGCGTTCCGTCTTTCCCCTTATGCGCTTCAACATATTCCAAAACAGTTTGAGACGCCTTAAATTTTTTTGCAGCAAAAATCACAAATGGCGAAATTGCAACCGAAATTGCAAGGCAACTTAAGAAACAAATTAAATAATAATTCATATCCTCTCCTGTTAAAATTCCTATTTAACTTTTTTCTGCGAAATGCTTTGCTTAAAACGCTTGTCAAATTCCCTTATGACTTCAAAATCGTTGTAAGGAACTTGAATTGCGTTAATATCTTGGAAGGTTTCCGCTCCCTTTCCAAGAACAGCAACGCAATCCCCCCTTTGAGCAAGCGAAAGAGCAAACTCAACCGCATCGGTTCGATTAACAAATCTAGTATGCGCAGTTTTTTTCATTCCAATTTCAACATCGTCAATTATAAGTTCGGGATTTTCAAATCGTGGGTTATCGCTTGTTAAAACAACATAATCGCTAAACTTTTCAGCAATTGCCCCCATTTTTGGTCTTTTGCTTTTATCCTTGTTCCCGCTGCACCCAAAAACGGTTATAACGCGTTTAAAATTCAGTTCCCTAATTGCCATAAGCGCCTTTTCAATCCCGTCGGGAGTGTGGGCGAAGTCAACAAACGCAACAACTCCGTTTGAAAGATCGAACCGATTAAGCCTTCCTTCAATTTGCAAAACCCCTTCAAGCCCGTTTTTGATTTCTTCCTTCCCAAATCCTAAAATTGCGCAGGCGGAAGCCGCCGCAAGACAGTTGCAAATGTTAAATTCTCCAATCAAATTGCTTTCAACATTAAAAATATTGTCGGAAAGATTAACAACAAATTTGTTCTTTTTGTCCTCAAACCCAATTTTTGCAGCAAAAACATCGCAAGGGAAATTAATTCCATAAGACAGAAACGGAGCATCAATTTTTTTTGCAATTTCTCTTCCAAAATCATCATCAAAATTTAGAACTGCACTTTTAATTCGCTCTTTTGAAAAAAGCATAAGCTTTGCCTGCTTATAATTATCCATAGTTTTAAAAAAATCTAAATGGTCTTGAGTTAAATTTGTTAAAACACCAACGTCAAATTTAATTCCCTCAACTTTGTTAAGCGCAAGAGCATGGGCGCTGACTTCCATAACAACAAATTCAATTCCAAAGTTCAACATTTCATAAAGAAGTTTAAAAAGCATTTCTGGGTCGGGCGTTGTTAACCCAGTTTTAACAAACTGACTCCCAAAAAATGCTCCTTGAGTTCCAATGAGCCCAACTTTTTTCCCTTTCGATTCCAAAATTGACTTAATTAAAAAAGAAGTTGTTGTTTTCCCGTTTGTCCCAGTTATTCCAACAATTTTCAGTTTGTCTTGAGGATTATTATAGAAATTTGCAAAAATTTTCGAAAGCGCCTTTCTTGTTGACTTAACAACAATTTGCGGAATTTCAAGGTTAAGTTTCCTTTCGCAAACAACTGCAACCGCTCCGCTTTTTTGCGCTTCAACCGCAAAGTCGTGTCCGTCGGAATTTTCCCCTTTCAAACAAATGAAAAGAGAGTCCTTTGAAACACGCTTGCTGTTGTATGTTATTTCGCAAACATTAACGTTTCCATTCCCAAAAATTTCACAATCCAAATTTTCTATAAGTTTTTTAAGTTCCATTTTTATCCTCCGCTTTCAATTCTACATCAATAAAAAAGGAAAAAGCATTGAAAGGCAAAAGAAGCAATAAAAACAAAAAACTCGTGTTTCTTTGCTAATTTTCCCCTAATTTAAGTTTATTTTTATAAAATCCTTAATATACACAAAAAAATTGCCCTTTTAAGGCAATTAATTTTGTTAATAGTCAAGTTTTTTGTCGAAACGAGCAAAAAAGTTTTCTTTAAGAAGTTTAAGAGCAAGGGCAACACCCTCTTCGCTTAAGAAAAGCGTTTCAAGTTTTTCAATTGGACAATCCGAAGCCAGCCTCATTGTTGAATGGGTCAACGGCAAAATTTCCTCGCTGTTTGGCGGCTTGCACCCGCTGCAAACAATTGCTCCATCAAACGGCGAAAAGAATCTTTTATGGATAAATTTTTCGCCGCAAGACGCACATCGGTCAAGCGAAAGACGATAGCCCATGGCTTCAAAAATTTTAATAAGGAATCTCATTTGCAAAATTTCGGGTTTAACGTTCCCAAAGGCAAGAACTTGAAGAGTTTTAAGAGTTTCCAAAAACAAAGGTTCATTGCTTAAATTTTCGCGCCCAACTGTTTTTAGAATCTCCAAAATTGAGCAGCCAACATAATATTTGTCTATGTCGGTTGTTATGTTGTGGAAGGTTTCAATTATGTTTGCTGAAGTTATTGTTAAAAACTCACTTTTCGAAACAACATCAAAATCGGCAAAAACAAAAATATCTTTTGCTGCTTTAAGTTTCGCGTTTGGTTTCTTAACTCCAACAAGTTTTGCATAAACAATTCCCTTTTCAAGAGTGAAAAGAGTTAGAAGTTTATCCGCTTCCTTAAAATCTTTCGATCCAACAACAATTCCCCTAATTCTTTGTTCATTCATCTTTTATTATTATACCACCGCATCAAAAAAAACACAAAAAAAACAGAGCCAACTGGCTCTGCTTCACATTGTGAAATCATCATCTTGATAGATGTTATTTTGCTGCATAAGTTTTTCTTGCTTTGCAAGATTATAGTCGTGATAGGCATAAAATGCTTTAATGGGTTTTCCTTCAAGCGTTTTATCAACAAATGCTCCCCATGCTCTTTCCGACCTAGGGGTGATGTTGTATGGCATGTCATAGATTGAATTGTATTTCATAATCCCTCCAAAGCACTTTCCTTTCTTTTATCTTATGGATTTCATAATTAAATTATACACAGCCAAAATTTGTTTTGCAAGACTTTTTTCGTAAATTTTAACGATTTTCAAAAATTTTGTTGGCTTTAACCAATTTTTTCTTGCCAAAAATTACACAACATATTTACACAATTTTTTGCTTAATCCCGCTTGAAAAGGAAAGTTTAAGAATTCCGCATTCCAATAATATTATATGCACTGAAATGTTAAAACTGCCAATGCAACGCTTGCCCCGACAATTGGGTTATTGCCCATTCCAATAAATCCCATCATGTCAACATGGGCAGGAACCGATGAACTTCCGGCAAATTGAGCATCGCTGTGCATTCTTCCCATGGTGTCCGTAAGCCCATAGCTTGCAGGTCCCGCGGCAACATTGTCTGGGTGGAGAGTTCTTCCTGTTCCCCCGCCCGAAGCAACAGAGAAATATTTTTTGCCATGATCAACGCACCATTTTTTGTATGTTCCTGCAACAGGATGTTGAAAACGAACTGGGTTCGTTGAGTTCCCAGTTATCGAAACATCAACCCCTTCGTGAATCATTATTGCAACTCCTTCGTTAACATCGTAAGAGCCATAAATTTTAACATTCTTGCTTTCGCCGCTCGAAAAAGATTTCTCACCAAGAATTTGAAGTTCTCCCGTTTTTTGGTCATACTTCGTGTTAACATATGTGAAACCTTTAATTCGAGCTATGATGTAAGCAGCATCTTTTCCAAGCCCGTTCAAAATAACTTTAAGAGGTGTTTTTCGAACATTATTTGCCTTCCTAACAATTCCCATTGCTCCTTCCGCCGCTGCAAAGCTTTCGTGCCCTGCAAGGAAACAGAAACATTTTGTGTTTTCGCTTAAAAGCATTTTTGCAAGGTTTCCATGTCCAATTCCAATTTGTCGACGATCGGCAACCGACCCTGGCGTGCAAAACGCTTGAAGTCCTTCGCCAATTGAATCACAAATTGAATCAAGATTTTTTTCGCCTTTCTTAATTGCAATTGCAACTCCAAGCGAATATGCTTGAATTGCATTTTCGAACGCAATTGGTTGAATTCCCTTAACAACTTCCTCAACGTTAATTCCATTTGAAAGGCAAATTTCTTTTGCTTCGTTAAGGCTTTCAATTTGATACTTTTTCAAACATTTATCAATGTTTTCCATTCTCATTTCGTCCATGTTCTCTCCTTATTCCTTTCTTGGGTTAATAACTTTAACGGCTTCCGAAAAGCGGCCATAAGTTTTTGTGCTTTCTGCAATTGCCTCTTTCGAATCAACCCCGTTTTCCAAGAGTTTCATAAGCTTTCCAAGCGAAACATATTCATATCCAATAATTTCGCCGTTTTCGTCGAGGCCCTCTTTTGTTATATACCCTTCTGTTAAGTTGAGATATCGCGTTCCAAAAATGTCGTTAGAATACACTGTTCCAACTTGACTAACTTTGTTCCCTCCAAGGTCTTCCATTGCCGCCCCAACTTCAAGCCCGTTTTCGCTGAAAGCCGATTGGCTTCGTCCATAAACAAGTTGGAGGAAAACTTTTTTCATTGCATCGTTAATTGCATCGCAAACAAGATCGGTGTTGAGCGCTTCCAAAAGCGTTTTCCCAATCAAAATTTCTGCTGCCATTGCCGCCGAATGCGTCATGCCGCTGCAACCAATTGTTTCAACAAGAGCCTCGCGAATTATTCCGTTTTTAACATTAATTGTAAGTTTGCATGCTCCCTGTTGAGGTGCGCACGAACCAATCCCATGCGAAAACCCGCTAACATCTTCAATTTTTTTCGACTGGACCCATGTTCCTTCTTCCGGAATTGGCGAAGGACCATAGGAATTTAAATTTTTAACTTTGCATAGTTCGTCCATATTTTCTCCTTATAAATATTTTAACAAAATTGGACCATTTTACAAACAAAAAGAAAAACAAAGTTAAAAAATTATTTAAATCAACTTTTTCATAAAAAAAACAACAAAAATTAAAGTTTTTATAATTTTTTCATAATTTTTTAACTTTTTTTCAATAAAACATATAAATTTCAACAATTTATGTGATAAAATAATAATATGAAAATTTTGTTAACAATTTCTTACAATGGGAAAAATTATGTTGGCTGGCAAAAACAAAAAAACGGAGTAAGCGTTCAAGAAACAATTGAAAACGCACTTGCCCTTTTGCTTGGCGAAAACGTTGACTTTCATGGAAGCGGGCGAACCGACTCGGGTGTTCATGCCCTTGCCCAAACCGCCCATTTTGAAAGTTCAAGTCCAAAACTTAACAACTTTTTTGAAAACGGAAGTTTGCTTTCAAACAAACTTGTTTCTGCTCTTAATGCAAATTTGCCAGCTTCAATAAAAATTGTTTCTGCTAAAAAAGTTGCGCCTTCTTTCCATGCCCGATTTGATGTTAAGAAAAAAACATATCTCTATCGTCTTTCGTGGAACGAAACTCCGTTCAACATTGGATTTGTTGGAATTGTTAAGGAAAAACCAAACCTTGAAGAAATGAAAAATGCAGCAAAGTTTTTGATTGGAGAAAAAGATTTTTCATCTTTTTGCAGTGCAAAAACTGAAACAAAAGATTTTGTTAGAACAATTTATGGAATTAAAATAACAGGGAAAAAAGATGAAATAACCTTTGAAATTTCTGGAAACGGTTTCCTATATAACATGGTTCGAATCATCGTTGGAACTCTCTTTGAGGTTGGAATTGGAAAAAGAAGCCCGAAAAGCATAATTGAAACTTTGGAGACAAAGGACAGAACAAAAGCAGGAAAAACTGCGCCTGCGGAAGGACTATATTTAAAAGAGGTTAAATATTAAAATGAACGAAAGAGATATTTTTAAAAGATATGAAAACGACGAGGATTTCAAAATGTGCGATCTTTCAAGCGCCGATCTTCAAGAAATTTTTGAAGAAAATTCGAAATCAAGCAAGAATTTTAAGGACCGATATTTCGATTTCTATGACGATGTTAAATCCCACACAAAATCTGGCCCTCAAGACTGGTAAATGATATATTAACAAATGCACAAATAAGCATATAAAGTTTAACAAAAAAAGAACGCATGATTGCGTTCTTTTTGATTTCCAAGAAAAGATTATCTCTTGCTGAATTGTGGAGCTTTTCTTGCCTTTTTAAGACCATATTTCTTTCTTTCTTTCATTCTTGAATCTCTTGTTAAGAAACCTGCTTTTTTAAGTTCTGGGCGAAGGTTTTCTTCTGCTTTAATAAGAGCTCTTGAAATTCCGTGACGAATTGCTCCTGCTTGACCTGTGAATCCACCGCCAACAACATTAACAAAAATGTCATATTTTGTTTCGTTTCCTGTTAATGCAAGAGGTTGACGAACGATATATTTTAATGTGTCAAGGCTGAAATATTCTTCAATGTCCTTTTTGTTGATTGTTATAACGCCATTTCCGTTTGGAATTAAACGAACTCTAGCAATCGCTTTTTTTCTTCTTCCTGTTCCAAGGAAAGCATTTGTTTTAGCTTTTAATGTTGCTTTAACAGTTTTCTTTGCTTCTGCCATATTAGTTTCTTCCTCCCTTAAATGTTATAAGTTCTGGTTGTTGTGCTTCGTGTGGGTGCTCTGCGCCTTTATAGATTTTAACTTTTCTTGCCATGTCGCGTCCAAGCGCATTTTTTGGAAGCATTCCTTTAATTGCACGAAGAAGAGCAACATCAGATTTTTCTTCCATCATTTTCTTGAATTGAGTTTCTTTAAGACCACCTTGGTAGCCTGAGTATGTTTTAAAATATTTTTGTGTTAATTTTTTTCCAGTTAAAACTGCTTTATCGGAATTGATAACAATAACATAGTCGCCTGTGTCAACGTTTGGAGTGAAAGTAGGTTTATTTTTTCCTCTCAAAATTGCAGCAACTTGGCTTGCAAGGCGACCAAAAGGCATTCCATTTGCATCAACTAAATACCATTTTCTTTCAACAGTTTCTGGGTGTGCCATATAGGTTTTCATTGATTTTCTCCTTAATAATTTTAATCCGCTTTGAAAAGTGTTCGCGCAAGTTTCAAAACTTCCTAAATTTGGCATTCAGTTTTTTTGCAATGGGGCTAGCAATGCAAAGAAAAAGAACGTCCAAAGACTTTAGACATTCAATAATATAGCCCATTTGCCAAATTTTGTCAATCCTTTTTAACAAGTTTTTCAGCAAATTTTTTAGTGTTAATCTTAATTCCCCAAACAACTTGTTTTCTCTTAAAAAGTGTTATTCAAATTCTCTCGTTTTTCTTTTGTTTTCGCTCAATGCAACACAGAATTTAACCGACCAGAGTTGTGTTCAACAAAAAAAATAAAAACTCGCAAAGATGCGAGTTTAAATTTAGTTTGAGAATTATTCAAAAATCATTATAATTAAAGCAACAAGAAGCATAACAAGCCCAAGCGCTTTCAAAGTTATGTAAAGCTTGTTATTGTTGTCAACAGGCAAGGATTTATCTTTTCTTGCAACAAATGCAATACGCTTTGCAAGAAGAACAACCGCAAAACCTAAAACTGCAAGAATCAAACCTGTTATAACGTGTGGCTTTTGAATTCGGTCAAGCAAACTTGTTAAATCAAGAGCGAGCAAAGAAACATTTAATAAAAACATAAATTTCATCTCCTATCCTAAAATTGAGTTTATTTTAACACAATCACAAAAAAAAGACAATACCTTTTTAAAAGAAAACTTGAAACAAATGAAAAAAATTGTAAATTTTAGACCTCTTTTCTATTGTTTTCTTGCTCTTTTTGGAGCAATTCTTTTTGCTAAATATATCTTTCTTTCAAACTGGGTTGTTATTTCACTTTTTTTAATTATTGTTGGAGCAATTTTTATAACATGCACTTTACGAAAGAAATTCAAAATTCTTGTTGCAATTTTAGCATTCATTTTCCTAGGCTTTGGACTCTATGCATTTGAAATGAGTTATTTTGGTCAAGACAAAATTGAAAACGGATCAATTCTTTCCGGAACAGTTGAAAACGTAACAACATACGACGAGCTTCAATATGTTATTCTTTCAAATGTAAAAGTTAAAGATGAAAAACTTTCAACAAACGTAAGGCTAACATTCTATGGAACTCCATACCTTCAAGACGGCGATGAAATTTCCCTTTGTGCAAATTTCAAATCGGTAAACGGCTTAAATTCGGAGGGTAATGTTAATGTTTCGCTATACAAAAACGGTTGCTATCACACAGCAACAAAAGTCAGTTCGTCAAGCATAGAGATTTTGGGTAACAACAAAACTTTCGACCAAAAATTTCGCGAAACAATTAAATCCAAGCTTTTGCGACACATGAGCGAGGAAAACGCAAACATAACTTATGCAATGCTTTTTGGCGATAAATCGGGAATTGACGAAACAGTGCGTTCAAATTTCCAAATCAGCGGAATTACCCATATTCTTGCTGTTTCAGGCTTACATGTTGGGCTTGTTGCCGGAATTTTGGCATGGATAATGAAAAAACTTAAAGCCAAAAACTGGCTTAATCTTTTAATAACTTCTGCAATTTTAATTTTCTATTGCTATCTTTGCGGGTTTTCGCCGTCGGTTGTTCGAGCAACTATAATGTCAATTTGCGCCCTTCTTTCAACATGTTTAGGAAAGAAATACGACAGTCTTAGCGCAATTGGTCTTGCGGGCTTGATTTTGCTTTTAATAAAACCACTCCACGCCTTCGACATCGGCTTTCAATTAAGTTTTGGTTGCGTTATTGGAATTGCAATTTTCTATAAAAGCGTTTACAGTTTCTTAAGAAAACCAATCAAAAAATTTGTTTTGCCAAACTGTATAGCAAAATCACTTGCAGTTTCATTTTCGGCTCAATTTTTAATTTTGCCGGTTTTAATTAATTGTTTCGACGGCGTTTCGTTCCTTTCGATTTTTGCAAATTTAATTATCATTCCAATTTTCACTGTTGCCTTCACGGCAGCCTTTATTGCAACTCCTCTTGTTTTAATTTCAGATGTGTTTGGAAACATTTTTTGGTTTTCAAACCTTCTTTTGAATGCTATAAAAGAAATTGCAAGTTGGATTGCTCTTCAAACATGGTCAGTTATTCCACATTTCAAATTCGCTTTTGCCGCATTTGTTAATTTCTTTGCATTGTTGTTTGTTTCAAGCAGATTGTTTTTTGCTAAAAGAAAAACAAAGCTTCTCATAAGTCTTGGTATTGTTTGTTCAACAACGCTTGTTGTTGGACTTTTGCAATTAGCGTAAAATTGTGTAATAATAAAAAAGGAGAAAAACATGAAATTTATTGAACTTCCACAAAAACTTAAGCAACAGGTTCTTCCGCTTTACATTCTTAAAGGCGAAGATGAATTTGTTATTTCAAGCGCAATTAAGCACATTTCAAATGCATGCGGAAACGAAATGAGCGATTTTAACAAGACAATTTTTGATAACGAAAACTTTTCCGCCCAAAAAGTTCAAGAAGCAATTGAAATGCTCCCTCTTGGAACTGACAAAAAATTTATACTAATTAAACCAGTTAACAAAATTTCTGAAGCAGACAAAAAAATTCTTTCCGCTTCGCTTTCCTCAATTCCCGAAACAACAACTGTTGCAATTGTTAACACCGACGCATGGAAATTCCTTAAAACCGGAGAAATTGTTGATTGCGGGAAACTTGGTCAAGATATCCTTGAAAAATATATTCGCGTTGAACTTAACAAAAAAAATCAAAAAATAACACTCGATGCTCTTAAAGAACTTGTTGAAATTTGCAGTTACGACATGACAAAAATTTCATGTGAACTTAAAAAAGTTTCGGCATATTGCTCCGACGAAATTGAAAAAGAAGATGTTAAAAAACTTGTTGAGCCAGACTATGAATATCAAATTTTTGAACTCAGCGAAAGTCTTGGAAACAAGAACGCCTCGAAAAGCCTTATGCTTCTTGCATCATTTTTGCAAAAGAAACAGCCCGTTCAAGTTTTGTTTTCATTAATTTCAAACCATTTCCGTCGAATGGCCCACATTGCTTTTTCCTCTCAATCAAACGCAGAACTTGCCTTGCTTCTTGGCGTTAAGGAATATGCAATTGTTAAGGCAAAAGAACAAGCAAAATCCTATTCCAAAGCGCAGCTTAAAAATATCTTGGCAACTCTTGAAGACGTTGACAACATGATTAAAAGCGGGAAAATGGGCGCAGAAAACGCAATTTACTATGTCGTTTTTAAAATACTATATTGTTAAAAAAACCGCGTCTTGCGGTTTTTTTAAATTATGTCAACTTCGTGTTTAAATTTTTGTTTTGCGCGTTTTGAAAGCGGGCGACGATTAAAAAGTTCCAAAATTTTTGGCATGTTATCAATTGCCGCGCGGTAGCCTTCCTCAATCATTTCCTCAAATCCTTCCATTTTTGTTGAACTAAATCGTTTCGTTTCCGGTTGAAGAACAACATCGCCGAACTCATAGCCAGTTTCGGCATTTTTTTTCATAAGAATTCGAATTGTTGCTCCAAGAACATCAAAATATTTTGAAGATTTTGCGCCATAATTCCTTGATGGGTTAACGTCAACAGCAACAACATAATCGCAATCGAAAAGTTTTGGAACATTTGAAGGAAGGGTGTTTTGAAGACCTCCATCAAAAAGCAATCTGTTCCCAAATTCAACAGGTTGAAAAATTGCAGGAACTGCACAACTCCCGGCAACAGCGCGCGCCAAGTTCCCTTTTGTTATTATGCATTCGTTTGTTGAATAGATGTCAACGGCAACAACCGCAAGAGGAATTTTGCAATCCTCAACATTAATGTCCCCAACGGAATTTTTAACAATATCCTCAATGCCGTCGGTTGGAGATGGCATCAAAGGAATTTTAGACTTTCGAATATCCTTCTCCCTAAAGTTCTTGGCAACGTTATACATTTGTTCAAACGTCCAATTGTTTGCATAGAATGCGCCAACAAGCGACCCAGCGCTTGTTCCAGCAACATAGTCAAATTTAAGTCCATATTCTTCAAAGGCTTTAATTGCGCCAAGATGAGCAAAACCCCTTGCCCCTCCGCCGCCAAGCGCCAAGCCAATTTTAACCTTTTTGTGTTTTATAAGCGAAATTTTCTTATTTATTTCTTTAAACATTTCAAGCATATTAATATTATAGTCTAAATTAAAAATTTAAGGCAACTTTTTTTTGCAACAAAAAAACCGCAAACTATGCGGTTTTTAATTTGTTATTCAGCGTCTGTGTTGTTTTCGTCTTCTTTAACTTCAACTTCTTCAGCTGCTTTCAAGTTTTCAATTGCAACTTCAGTTTCTTTAATGTCTGCTTTCAATGTTTCGTTGTTAGCAGTAAGAATGTTGAATGTGTTTTCCAAAATTGGATATCTATCTTTGTTTGCATTCATAACTTCTTGGCAATGTTGAACTGAAAGTTTAAGCCCTTCAAGAAGATCAAGTTCCTCGGAAAGTTTCTTTGCCTTTTCTTCATCGATGTCGGCAATGTTGTTAACTCCATAAAGAACAACTTTTTGTTTTGCAACAATTGCTTCTTTTCTTCTGAGTTTTCTTTCGTCGTTTTCAAGAGTTTTATTAACTTTTTTGAGAGGGATATATTCTTTCTTAACTTGACGAAGTTGTTTTTCGTTCGCTGCAAGTCTTTCTTTCAATGTTTCAAGTCTTGCTTCATATTCTTCAAGGTTCCCAACAGGAGCAGCAACAACTTCTTCTTTGTTGTTAAGTTCATTTTCAAGTTCTTCGTTTCTTGCTTGAAGTTTTGCGATTTCTGCTTCAAATTGTGCTTTAAGTTCTTCAATTGAAGGTTGTTCTTCATGAGCTTCTTCAACAGTTTCTTCAACAACCTCTTCTGTTGTCTCTTCAGCAGGTTCTTCTGCTATTTCTTCAACAACTTCTTCTGCAACTTCCTCAACCGGAGCTTCAATTTCAATGATCTCTTCTGTTTCAGCGGTTTCCTCAACTGGAGTTTCTTCAACAGATTCTTGTTCAGGTTCTTCAGTTGAAATTTCCAATTCTTCAACTTCTTCTGCTGGCTCTTCTTCAATTTCTTCGTCGTCGCCAAAAACAGCTATGTCTTCATCATCATAGAAGAAGTTTTCAAATTTTTCGTCTTCAGCTGCTTCTGCTTGCTTTTGACGTCTTTCTTCAATTTCTTTGAGCATGTTTTGTTTGAAAAGTTCTTCTTCAGCTTTAAGTTCGTCAACTTCTTCTGCTGGCTCTTCAACTTCTTCAAATTTGAAAGCTTGTTCTTCAACTTCCTCTTTTGGTTCTTCTAACGCAACAACTTCAGGAGTTTTAATTTCTTCTTCCTTAACAAAAGCGTCTTTATCTGCTTCATCGAACTTAAATTCAAGTTCCTTTGTTGGCTCTTGTTCTGTTTCCTTTGAAACTTCTTTAGCCTTTTCTTTTTCGCCGTTTTTCTTTCTTTGCCAGAAATGAACATATTCAGGGTCTAAAACCGAAAGAACCAAATCCCCAAGGAAGAAAATTAAAAATCCTCCAACAAGAATAATTCCAATTATGGCTAAAACCGAAATGAATGCGTCGCCAAATCCTGCTCCTAAAAATTCCATAAAATACCTCTCTTTTTAGAATGTTTTAAATCGTGAATTATAATATCACTCCGTGCAAAATCTGTCAATACCCTTTTTATATTTTTTTGAAAATTTGAGTCAAAACTGCAAAAAAATCAATTTTTTTGTTGTTTTTTTAAGCCTTTCGCTGTTTTTGATAAAAATTTTTATAAATTAAATCTTTTTCCCGTAATACAAAATTAGGTCGTTTCCTTCATAAATTCCCGTTATAAATTGTGTATAGCCAAAGTGCAAATATATTGCAAGATTTCTGCTTTCCTTGGCCTCACTTCCAATTGTTAAATATTCAATTCCTTTATCTTTCGCAAATTGCTATGCAAGTTTAACAAGCTTTGAAATATGCCCCTGATTTTCAAATTCTTTCTTAATTCTAAACGAGTTCATGTTAGCAGTTATTTTGCCGTCGCAAAGTTCCCTGCGCCCTTTAACCGCCGAACAATTTGTTGAAAACAAAAGCGTTATTTGCCCAACGGGCTCATCTTCGCAAACGGCAACAAAAGTTGTTGATTCCCCTCTTTCGTTATATCCTAAATATTCCCTTTTCCAGTTAGCCCATTTTTTCTTTCTTCGCCGCTGTGTCTGTTAATGTCGTAATCCCATAACTGCTCCAAATCTTTGGTTGTTGCAATTCTGTAAGTAAACATATTTTCCTCCCAATTCTTGTTCTCTTGTTGCACATTCCAAAATTTTTAAACTTTAAATTAATTTGGTCGGAGTGATGAGATTTGAACTCATGGCCCCTTGGTCCCGAACCAAGTGCGCTACCCCTGCGCTACACCCCGTTTTCTTTTCCTTCTTCAAACGCAAGAAATTGTTTAAAAACTGCTTAATTATATTATATCAAAAACAACAAAGATCGCAAATGAAATATGAAAAACAGCCATATCGCAACTTCTTAAGTATAGTATGTTAAAAAAGGAAAATTATCTCGCATTTAAGCAAATAAAAACCAAGTTAAATTGTTTATATCTCGCAAGTTTGAATCAACTGTTTTTGCAAGCGAAACAGCCTTTAAAACATAAAAAACTCGCAGAACTTACCCCGCGAGTTTTACAAATAAAATATTAATCACAACCTGTTTTTTTGGTTCTTAACGCCTTCATCTTTTCTCTTATTTCCAAAATTTCGTTAACTCTTTTGTCGATGTCAAGATGCGGGAAATTGAGCCCAGATTTAACCGCCTGAATCATTTGCTCGGTTCTGTTTCTAATTTTATATTCAACGCCGTCTTTAACAAAAACGTTCCCCGTTTGCCCAAAAATTAAATGAACATTATGTTTTTCGCATTGGTCATGCAATTTCTTAACCCAATCGTAATAGAGAGGGCGGCAACCTAAATAGTTTTCTCCGCCGGCAAGAACCGCCTCAATTTTTCCTGTTGCAAGATATTTGTCGAGATCAACTTCTCCAATGAAAGGCTTAACGCTAACCCACCTGTGTTTAGTTGGAACATCAAGAAGATATGGAATTCTTTCGTCAACTCTTTTTTGATTTTCCGCGGAAACAGCAAACTGAACGTTGTCCCAGCCGTCACCCCAATCCTCAGGCAAGTTGTCTTTAATTCTGCTTGCTCTTTTAGTTAGAAGCGAAAATGTTACATCGGGTCTTTTTCGAATTATATCCCATGCTTCTTTTCGCCATTCATCGGTTTCCTCCAAGAAGAAATCGCTTGTCATGCAAACACGAACATATGCACCGCTTGGCAACTTATAGTTTCCGTTCTTATCCTTTTTAATTGGATAATCGAAATTAGACTTGTTCCTGCAAATTTGGTTTGTGTCCCGTCCATATCTTTTATCCAAAAAATATGCATAACAATTTTGGCAGCCTTCGCTGCATCTATGACACCCGTGCCAAGGGTTCCACGTTAAATCTGTGATATCCATTCTTCCTATCCTCGTTTTTTAAGATGTTTCTTCTTATCCAATTATGAAGTTTGCTGTTACTTCTGCAGGCAAATATATTTCATCTCCGTCATAAGTTACTTTAACTTGATATCTGCCAGCCTCGGTTGGGAAATCATTGCCAACGGAAGTTAAGGTTGTTCCATCTTCTCCATATTTGAAATATTCATAGCCATAGTAACCCGTGTCTAAAAAGTCAGGGTCTGGGTAGCCAACAATCCAATATGCTTGGAAAGTTCCAGTGTCTGCGCTTATTGGAGTTTGTTCAATTTCAATTTCTAAATTGAATTCAGTTTTCCCGCAAACCCTACATTTTCTTTCAGAATCAAAATCGTGTTCAGCTTTGTCTTTTGTTTCGTTGCACCCCTCGTCTGTGCAAGCATGCCAGTGATATACCGAGTTAACCGACCAGCTTTCGCTGAAAGTATGCTTGTTTAAAAGCGTTAAAGGCAACACAATTGCCAACGTTATGCCAACAACCAAAACTGAAGCAATGATGATAGAAACCAATTTATGGGATACTATCCATTGTTTAAATTTTTCCATATTTCTCCTCCTTTTTGAGATATAAAATTAATTTTAGTTATGCATTTATTGCCAAATATATTTTAGTAAAAAACAAGCCCTAATGTCAAGTAATATCAAATTAAAATTGGCACAAACTGTTACCTAAATTTCAAAAATCTGCTGTTAATTGTTTGAGTTCAACAAGAATTAAGCCACAACAATCCAACAAAAAAGCCGCAGAGTTTTTCCTCCACGGCTTTGTTTTTATCTATACCTATTCATTAAGCAAAAACTATGCTCAAAGAACCAGTGCAATCCTCGTTTGCAGTAATCTTAACGATATATTTGCCAGCGCTCAAGCCTTCGAAATATCCAGAGCCATTTGTTGCTGAATCGTTAGTTATTGCAACACCTTCTGAATCCTCAATTGCAATGGTTAATGTTGGCAAGGTTTCGCCTTCGCCTGCTACAACGTCAACTTGAACATCGCTAGTGTCGTATGAACCAAGCATATCTGCTTTAACTTCAAACACAAACATTTTTGTTTCGCCTGCAACCAAATTTACATTTTCCAACAAGAATTTGTTTCCACTTGTTTTGTATGGAACAGTTGTTATAACTTCGCTGTCTTCTGGCTCTTCAATTGTTGTGTTTCCATAACTGATTGTCCAAGATATGTCAGATGTGATCGATGAGTTTTCACCAATTGTTCTAGTTCTTAAAGTACGAACCCCAACTAATTTTCCATTTGCAAATTTAAGAATATATTCATCATTGATATTATCGTTTACCGCTTTAGTGGTCGAATACGTATTGTTTGATTCATTATAACTGAACGTTGATGTGCTTACACTTTTAACACCAACAAGACGTGTTGCAATAGCGGCCAATTCGCTGTTATCGTAATATCCATTCCCCAAAGTTTTTGTCCATCTATCTTCTAAATCATTTCTTTCATATTTTGCATATGTCAAAACGCCATTATTTAAATACATGCCTTCCAAGGGCTCACTTGCTAATTTTTCTTCAATATATCTGTAAAATCCATTAGCTGTAAGCTTAATTTTTTTAGTAACTTTATTCGACAAGTTGTCAAAGTTTGCTGCTTCCCAGTTTGTATAATCAACTCCTGTTGCATCTTTAAATTGAAGAGCATTC
The DNA here is from genome assembly GCA_964383665.1 of uncultured Lachnospiraceae bacterium. GTDB lineage: Bacteria > Bacillota > Clostridia > Christensenellales > UBA1242 > UMGS687. The sequence continues at coordinate 35,908 of CAYLHO010000004.1, read as the reverse complement.
GCAAGGGCTTCAGATGAAACAGTTGCATTAATCTTTTCTTGTTGATAGCCGCAAACTGAACATTCTAACCAATAATATGTTGCGTCGTTTTTGTTAACAAAAGTGTGTTTTTCTTTGTCTGCAATCTCATTGCAACTTTCGTCAGCGCAAACGTGCCAGTGATATGTTGCGTCGGTTGACCAGTTTTCGTTGAATGCATGCTTATGAACAAGCGTTAAAGGCAAAACGATTGCTAAAGTTATTCCAACAACCAAAACTGAAGCAATGATGATAGAAACCAATTTATGGGATACTATCCATTGTTTAAATTTTTCCATATTTTCTCCTCCCTTAAATTTATGAAAAATAAAAATCGTGTTATGTTTTCATAACCATCAAAAATATTATATTAAAAACAGGGCGCAAAGTCAACTAAATTGAAAATTTATATTATTTTTTCCGAGCAGCGAATTGTTAATTTTCGTTTTATCATTAAATCTTTTTTTCAAAACAATTTCAAAATCTTTAAAACAAAAAAATCCTCGCTTACGCTTGGATTTATTTTGTTTGGTGGAAGCGGTGGGAGTTGAACCCACGTCCGAAAAAGTTTGATCGGCTTTTCTACGTGTTTAGTTTGTTTTTTGGTCTTGCTTAAAACATATAACAAACAAAATTGTTTTAAGCACAGCCTTAAAAAGTTCTTTCAAAAGTTTTAAGGCAAAACTTTTGAAGTGCCCTGCAAAATTTGATGCCCTTATGCAAAATTGCAGGAGTTTTTGCTAAGGACAGTTGCCGCTAGGCAGCAACAGCAAGATTTCTATTATCTGCGTTTATTTTGTTTTCCGTTTTATGGCAACCGGCTGCCACACGCTTTTTCCGCTCAAAGGCTTTCCCGTCGAAACCAATTACGCCCCCGCAAGTTGGGAAGTTAAATTTTCCCAAGGCGAAAATTTTTATTCGCACTTTCAATTTCTCTTTGTGCAGATCTTTCTTTCAAGGTTTCACGTTTATCGAAAAGTTTTTTTCCTTTTCCAACGCCAATTTCAACCTTAACAAGATTTCCCTTTAAGTATACTTTCAAAGGAACAATTGTCAATCCCTTTTCCTCAACCCTCTGTTTAAGTTTTGCAATTTCACTTTTTTTAAGAAGCAGTTTTCGCGTTCTTCGAGGATCGGGAGCAAAAGAGGTTGCCTTTTCGAAAGGTTTTATGAAAGCATTAATTAAGAAAACCTCATTCCCAACAACGCGAACATAACTTTCGTTAAGGCTTATCCCCCCGTTTCGAACCGACTTAACTTCGCTTCCAACAAGAGAAATTCCCGCTTCGGTGTTATCGGAAATGAAAAAATCGAAATATGCTTTTTTGTTGTTTGCAATAACTTTCATTTTTCCCTCTCTTTTTAATTATATCACTCAACAAGCAAAAATTCAATCTTTCTTGTTGTTAAATTAGATGCAATAACCTTAACTTTAAGTTCTTGCCCAATTGTGAACTTGCGTTTTCTTCCTTTCAAAACAAATTTCTTTTCGTCGAAAATATAGTCATCGGCTGGGAGTGAATCGATTTTGATAAGCCCTTCAACCGTGTTTTCAAGCTGAACAAAAAGCCCAAAACTCGAAACTCCCGAAATTTTCCCGCTGTAGACATTCCCAATTTTATCTTCCATAAATTTTGCTTTGAAAAGGTCGTCCGCGTCACGTTCAGCTTCATCAGCTTTTCGTTCACGTTCACTCGATTGGAAGGCGCTTTCAATAACGAATTCCTCAAGGTCGTAATTTCCCTTAAAGAGTTTTCGAATTGCAGATTTGTTCATATTTGCAGTTTCCAATATGTTGTTAGGACAACCCTTAAGCGCTTGTTTAATTATTCTGTGGATTGTTAAATCTGGATAACGGCGAATTGGCGAAGTGAAATGGCAATAATATTGAAGCGCAAGCCCAAAATGCCCTAAACATTCCTCGCTGTAAATTGCTTTCTCAAGCGCACGAAGAACAAGCGAACTTCCAACGTCGCTTAATTCTGTTTTCGAAAGTTGTTTAAGGATTTTTTGAATGTAAATTGCGTCAACTTTTTTGCTTTGTTTAATGTCAAGCCCAAAACTGTTGAGAACGTCAACAACTTCCATAACTCGAAGTTTTGCTGGCTCGCCGTGGATTCGATAGACAAAAGGCAAATCAAGTTCGCAGAAAGTTTGGGCAACAACGCGATTTGCAAGAACCATGAAATTTTCAATAAGTTTATGGGAATTATCTCTTTCTCTTCGTCGAACATCAACAACTCTGTTTCCGTCCATTTCAAAATATGTTTCAGGAAGGTCAAGGTCGAGAGCTCCCGCCCTTTCTCGTAAGTTTCCAACTTTAACGCTCAAATTGTTCATTTCAACAAGCATTTGCTCAATTTGCGGAGTTGTTTGCGAAATTATAAATTTTTGAACATCGGAAGAATCCAGAATTTTGTTGTTGAAATCGAAAAACCCACCGTCTTCCGCTTTTTCGTTGTTTCTTAAAACCTCTTGAACCTGGTCGTATGTTAATCTTGCACTGCTTTTAATAACACTTTCAAAAATTTTGGATTCTTTAACTTCTCCAAATTTGTCTATCGTCATAACAACCGAAAGCGCAAGTTTTTCCTCGTTTGGATTAAGCGAGCAAAGATCATTCGAAAGTTTTGTTGGAAGCATTGGATAAACACGGTCGGGAAAATAGACGCTTGTTCCGCGAAGGTATGCTTCCTTATCGATTTCAGAGTTTTGAGGAACATAGTTCCCAACATCGGCAATATGAACGCCAAGAACATAGTTTTCGCCATCTTTTTCAAGCGAAATTGCGTCGTCAAGATCTTTTGCGTCTGCCCCGTCGATTGTAACAATAAGTTTTTCGGTTAAATCAACACGTTTTTTCTTTTCCTTGTCAAAGTCCGTTTTAAGCGATTCCGCTTCCTTTAAAACTTTGTCTGGGAACACGCTTGGAATTTGGTTGTCGCAAAGAATTGAAGCAACACCATTTTCAACATCTGTTCCTGTTAAAACTTCAATAACTTTTCCAACCGGCATGGAAGCCTTTGCACCTTCTGGTTGAAAGGTTATTTCAACTTTAACGCTGTTTCCGTCTTTCGCATTGCCAATTTCTCTTGAAGGAATTAAAATTGGCTTCGAGAATTTTGTGTTGTCACAAATAACATAATAGTTTTCGCTGTCGAGGCGAAACCCTTTAACAATTGAATTGTTCCCTTTTGAAATTTTCCCAACAACAATTTTGTTCGCACGTTTCAAAATTTTAATAACCGCGCCACTGTCCTTCCCTTCAAGACGGAAAAGAACCTCATCGCCATCAAGCGCGCCAAAAAGCATGCTTGCAGGAACAAAAACGTCTTCTCTTTGCCCTTTCTTAAACTCAAACCCTTGCCTTCCGCCAAATTTTGGAGTTATGAACCCAAAACCTTTCGCATTCCCACAAACCGTTCCTCGGAAAACGCCAAGAGAACTTGGAACAACAAGTTCGCGTTTCGAGTTTTCAATAAGTTCGCCATCGCGAAGCATTTTGTTAATACATTTCGCAACGTTCTCCTTTGTTTCCCCAAGCGAAAAAGAAAGAGACCCAAGAAGTTCGCCCATGTTTTTGTATTGATGTTTCTGATTTTTAATTTCTAAAAAAATTTGCTCATGAAGTTTCATAAGCAAATTTTAGCACAATTAAAATTTTAATCAAAATTTTAGAGAGCGTTTTCAATTAAAATTGTTGCAAAGAACAAAACAATTAAAACAGCAATTGTTATTGCCATTGCAATTGTTATTTTCTTTAAAATTCCCTCTTTTGTTCTTCCCTTGTTTTGGGAATAGTAGGTTTCTTGAACCCCAGTTATAACGTTTTCGCCGCCTTCTTTTGAATCTTGCATTAAAGTTACAACAATCAAAGTTATTGCTGCCGCTGCAATTAAAAACATAAAAACATATCTAATTATTGGGAAAGATTTTGAAACCCATTCTGGTGCTAAAGCTAAAAATTTCATATATTCTCCTTAAAAACTTGTATGAGTTTACCACAATTATTTTAAAATGTAAACAAATTTTAGGCAAATGCTGCGCAAGAAACAAAAGCAACAAGCGCCCCAAAAACAATGCACATAATTAACGGAAGTGGACGAAACTTACTTTTATCTGCGCTGTACATTGGTTTTAAGAAACGAACAAAACAAAGCAAACACAAAAGCGCAAGAATTGCAATAATAAGCCCAACAACTGTTGAACTAAGCCCTTTGAAGAATTTTGAAATTGCGTCCCACCAATCGGTTAGGAAGTTTTCACCGCATAAAAAATTCATTTTTGCTCCTTTCTTGTCTTAATTATATATTATGTTCTTAAAAAATGCAACATTTTCTTGAAAATAACTATTGACAAAATAAAATTCATGAAATATAATTTAAAAAAATAAGGAGCGGATTATGGCAATAACAAAGTATGAAACAAAGAAAACCAAAGTAACATTTTTAATTAATTCACACCCAAATCTTACAGATGATGTATATATCGACCGTCAAAACAAATATATTGAATTCTATGCAAAATTAGGCAAAAAATTTGAAGATAAAATTTCTGTTGAACAAGCAAAAGAACTTGGCTTAATAATTTCAAACATTTTAACCCCATATGCATATGGCTATTTAAATTTTAATCTCGACGATGTTCTTAAAATTAACAACGCAGAATCAATGCTTGGAACTCTTAAAGTTTTCCGCGACACATATCAAGAACAAAAGAACACTTTAGAACAAGACATGTAACATAAAAAATAAAAACTCCCAAGTTTGGGAGTTTTTTTATTCGTTTCACATACCCATTTCAAGCGAATTGTCCGTTTTTTTCTCGCTTCCAAGCAAAGCCATTTTAACTCCGCTTTTAATCCTGTTCTCCAAGTCGCTTGTCATTTTTTCAACAATTGAAAGAGCTTTAGCGTCTCTAACCTTTCTTTCAACAGCTTTATCTTCGCCTTCTTGCTTTGGCGCTTTTTTTTCTTCTTTCTTTGGCAAAGCTTCGTTGTTTGGAGGCAAATATGGTGCGTAATATTTTGTTCCGGCTTTTTTCTTTGCAGCCGCTTTTTTTGCAGGTTTTGCTTTCGACTTCGACTTTGCTTTTTTCTTTGCCCCGCCCGAACTGCTTGACGCAGTTTTTGCTTTTTCAGCAGGTTTTTTTGCAGCAGGCGCTTTGGTTGCTTCCGCAAGAATTGTTTTATGCGCCGCTTTATAGTTTTCAACAAATTCAGTTTTTGCTTTATCTAAAAGTTGAGCAACAACTGGATCTTTCTGCTCAAGAATTGCCCCGGCAATAATTCTGTCAAGCATAAACTTAAGTTTTGCGTAATATAAAGGTTTCCCAAAATCGTTTTGAAATTTTGAAAGCCCTTCCGCATATTTTCTTAAAACATAGTCCGAAAACTTGCTTGGATATCGGCGTAAAATTGCAAGAATTTGGTCGATATAAGTGTTTGAAATGTAATCTAACGTTTCAACTCTTTTTTTCTTAAGCATCAACATTTCTTTATATCTTCTCAAAATGTTGGAAAGTTCCTCTTCGTTTATATCGTCGCCGTCTTGAGATTCTTGAGCTTTAACATTAAAAACCTTGAATGCTTTTTCAAGAAAATATATGTCTGCATCGTCGCGATATTTTGCAACAATTGTTTTAATAACTTCGTTTGAAGAATCAAGTTTGTTGTTTGCTTCAATAAAACAAAGGGTTGCAACACGCTTTTCATCTTCCAAATTTTCAATTGTTAAAGTGAATTTAAGTTCAATTTCAAGAATTTTGGACTTTAATAGATAAATATTGTCTTTTTTTTCAACAATTTTCTTTTTTATTTTAACAAGTTCCATCAAATATTCTTTTTCAATTGAATATTTGCCCTCTTTTGTGAATTTCCCAAGAAGAAGATTTCTTAAAACGTCGTCATTCTGCTCGCACATGTAGAAGCTTATGTCGGTTGGGTTGGTTAAAAAAAACCCCGTTTCACGGCAAACATACTCTTCCTTTTTTTCTTCTCGGACAACTTCATTTCCCATATTTTTATTTTATCACGATTTCAAACAAAACGCAATTGAATTTTATCTTGTGCCAATAAGCCACAATTCAGCATTGTTTAAAAGCATCATTAACCTGTTCTTCCCAATTAAACATTACAAGCAGTTACACTTGAAAGCCATTCTGAAGCTAACAAAAAAAACCAACTAACGAGAGTTGGTTTTTTATTTCACACTTTTTTCTGCAACATCTTAAGCATTAAGAGCCTGTTCAAGTTTTTGTTTTTGGTCAGCAAGGGCAAGGTTGTCAATCATCTCGTCGATGTTTCCGTCAAGGAAATCGTCGAGTGCATAAATTGTGTAGTTAATTCGGTGGTCGGTTACGCGGCCCTGTGGATAGTTATATGTTCTAATTCTTTCGCAACGTTCCGCGTTTCCAACTTGGTTTTTACGGTTTTCGCTGTATTCCTTGTCGATTTGCGATTTATAGAATTCATAGAGTTTCGAACGCAAAATTTGAAAAGCGCGTTCTTTATTTTTAATTTGCGAACGTTCGTCTTGGCAAGCAACAACGATTCCGGTTGGCATGTGGGTTATGCGAATTGCGGAATCGGTTTTGTTGATGTGCTGACCGCCGGCGCCGCTGCTTCGATATGTATCAATTCGAATGTCCTTATCCAAAATTTCGAAATCCACTTCCTCAATTTCCGGAAGAACAGCAACAGTTGTTGTTGACGTATGGACGCGGCCTTGCGATTCGGTTTCTGGAACACGTTGGACGCGGTGGACGCCGCTTTCAAACTTCAAGCGCGAATAAGCGCCTTTTCCGCTTATGATGAAGGAACATTCTTTAACTCCACCAATTTCAGTTTCGGAAAGGTCAGCAATTTCAACTTTCCAACGTTTTCTTTCGGCATAACGGCAATACATTTTCATGAGAACCGCTCCAAAAAGCGCAGATTCCTCCCCTCCAACGCCCGGACGAATTTCAATTATAACGTTACTGTCGTCATTTTCGTCTTTTGGGAGAAGAAGGATTTTAATTCGTTCCTCGGTTTCGGCAATTTTTTCCTTGCAAGCTTTTTCCTCCTCCTTAAAAAGTTCAATCATTTCGTGGTCGGTTTCGGTTTTAAGAGTTTCCTCAACATCAGCAAGTTCTTTCAAAAGTTTTTCAAGTTCGTCGTGTGCCTCGGCAATTTCCTCAATTGATGCGCGCTCTTTAACAAGTTTTTTCCACTGTTTTTGGTCGGCAATTATGCTTGGGTCGGCAATCAAATTCGTAAGTTCATCAAATCTTTTCTTTATGTTAATTGTTTTTTCAATCATAGTTTTTTCCTTAATTTATTTTTTTGTTGTAACAACAATTCTGTCGTTTCCGCCATAATCTTTTTTTATTCTAATATTTTTAAAGTTTTTTTGCAACAGTTTTTTAACGCTTTCGGCTTGGTTGAAACCAATTTCCAAAACAAGAACTCCCCCGTCCTTAAGGAACGCAGGAGCAGCCTCGGCAATTTCGCGATAGAAATATAAACCGTCTTCTCCTCCGTCAAGAGCCAAAATTGGATCATATTTTTTTACTTCATCGTCAAGTTCCAAAATCTCCCCGGACTTAATGTATGGTGGATTCGAAACAATAACATCAAACTTTTCTTTCTTGAACGCTTTGAAAATGTCCGACTCAATAAATTTAACCTTTGCTCCGTTTTGTTTTGCATTTTTCTTTGCAACGTCAAGCGCAAGTTTTGAAATATCGCTTGCAAAAACAGCCGCTTTTGTTTCAAGAGCAAGCGTTGTTGCAATTGCACCACTTCCCGTCATAAGATCTAAAACGCGGGGTTTTTCTGCAACCTTTTTTATTTCCTTAATTGCTTCCTCAACAACCTGTTCGGTTTCTTGCCTTGGGGAAAGGACATTCTTGTCAACGAAAAAATCTCTTCCAAAGAACGACGCATTGTTAAAAATTTTCGAAATTGGCATTCTTTTTTCGCGTTTTGAAAGTGCATTCTTAATTTTTTTGTATTCATCTTTCGAAACAAAATTCAAAAGTTTAATTTCGCTTCGATTTTTCCCAAGTGCAGTTGCAATAAGCCAATCGGTTTCGGCGTTATCGTCAATTCCAGCTTCCAAAAGACGCTGTTTAACTTCGCTGTAGACAACGCTGAAAGCAACACCATCGGCGCTGAAATCTCCAATCAATCTTTCTTCATTTTCGTGCATTAAAACAACCTCATTCATTGCCGAAAAGGCAATTTCTCTTTCTGTTTGTGTTGGGCGCTCGCTTGTTAAGAATGCAAGGGGATTTATGATAATTTTATGGAAAACACCGCTTTTAAGCTCAAAAAACTTTAAAAATTCATAAATTGTTGCAAAACAACAAACAACAAGCAAAAAGTTGATTAAAAATTTCAAAAAGAAATTCATTTCAACAATATTAAATGATAGCACAAAAAGCGAAATAATAAAACCCCAAACAACAAAATTAAGAAAATTTGTTGAAAGATAATAAGAGTCAATTTTTTTGTTTTCAAACGACGCTTTTGCCAAATTCCCCGCGGCATTATTTCGATAGACTTGTCTCATCGACGGAATGAATCGCAGTCCAAGAAGCGCAAGAACAAAAAAACCAACGCGAACAAATGCCATAATTAAAGCTGCAACATATTCGTTTACACCTTGGTCTTTTAACAGCGAAAATGCAAAAAATGGAACAAGAAAAATTGAAACAAAGCTTAAAACAAAAACAATTGTTCCCAAAATGCTTAATAAAACAACAATCCACGACGGCTTTGTTTTCTCGCTTTTGTTGCCTCTTTCAAAAAAAGTTTTTGAGCCACTTAACGAAATTAAATAGAGATATATCCCATAGAACAGAGTTATTATTCCTCGAACAAATGGGATTTTTTTTGACAAAAAGTTTCTTTTCTCTTTAAATGAAACAACTTCAATTTTCCCTTTCGGGTTAATTGATGAAATCGCTCTGCTTTTTTCATAGATTGCCGCCGTTCCTCGAACAGCTGGAAACAACATCATAACTTAATTATTGACAGCAAATAAAAAAACAAACATAAAGTTTGCTTTTTTGTTATTCAAATTGAACATCTCGTTGTTGCTCTGGGGCGTTTGCAACAAACAAAGCCGATCTAACAAGGGCGTCATCTGGAGCAACATGTTGATTAATTTGAACATGATAATTAACGTTTTCGGCCCCAAGAGCGTCTGTGAAATATTTAATAATTTGGTCTTGAGCCTGTTTTTTTGCGTCCGTTCTTTCGTTAAGAATTTCATACAATCCGGCATGTTCGCCAAGCTTCCCTTTGCCTTTTTGTTTTTTTAATTCAATTTTTTGTTCTTGCTTCAAATTTTCTTCTTCAAAAATTCTAATTTTTTCGCCTTCCACATCTTTCGCAAATCGGAAATAATTGTTTAAAACCGAATCGAAATTTAAGTCCTCCAAAGCAACGTCATACGCCAAGAAAGGATTAACCTCGCCGTTTTTAATTAAGGTTGGAGTTATGAGTTTACCATAAAGTTCCAAAACTTTCCCCGCAACGCCTTGAACACATTTTTGTTGATTAACGAAAACTGTTTTTCTCTCCTCTCTTTTTGTAAGATCGGAAAAAGCGTTGAAACACTCGAAAATTTCATCAACAATTTCCGTGTTTTTATGTCCATATTTATTTGAAATTGCCGTTTTAAGCCCTTCCAAATCGCCTTTCAAATAATAAGCCAATGTCTTTTCTTTCCCAAGTTTTAAACAAAGAACTTTAAGAACATAGGCTGGAAAATAATACGCATCAACCTCGCCAAGTGCCAAATTTGAGAACATTGCAGTTGCGGCTTCAGTTATTCCACGATTGTTAAATTTAGTTTTGGTTTCATCTGCTTGCCCCATAAAGCCATATTTTTTAAATGTTGATGAAGCAGCATGGAACATTTCATGAACAAGCGTCACAAAGCGCTTGTCTCCAATATTTTGGCTCAAAAAAATCGCATTTTCTCCCTTATTGCTGTATGATCCATCAGAATCATATAACCCCGCAAAAGAATCTTCGCTTTCGTTGTTAACAAAATATTTAACACCATTAATTCTTTCAATGATTTTTTGTTTTTCAATTTCGGTTAAACTTGTTTCCAAAACCTGTTCCAAAACAAATTTTCGCGCATCACGAATTTCATCACGGAAACTGTCGCTGATTGGAAACACATTCGGAATGAAGTCGCTATAATACATCGTTATCATAATTATGATTATATCTCATATCTTATCCAACGTCAACAACAAAAAAAATCCACCAAAATTTAGTGGATTTTTTATTTAGTAACTTATTTTCCGATTCTTTTGTTAAATCTTTCAACACGACCGCTTGTGTCAACAATTTTTTGTTTTCCTGTGAAGAATGGGTGGCATTTGTTGCAAATGTCAATTTTCATTTCGTCGCCGTCAATTGTTGAGCCGGTTTTGAAAGTGTTTCCGCAAGCGCATTTAACTGTTACTTCATGATAGTTTGGGTGAATGCTTTCTCTCATTTTTTCCCTCCTGTTTCTTATTCTTTGCCAACAAGTTTAAGGTCAACTCTTCCCTTGTTGTCGATTTTTATAACTTCAACTTCAACTTCGTCGCCAATGTTAACAACGTCTTCAACTTTTTCAACACGTTTCGACGAAAGTTTTGAAATGTGAATCATTCCATCTTTTCCTGGTGCAATTTCAACGAATGCTCCAAATTGCATGATTCTAACAACTTTTCCGCTGTAAATTTTTCCAACTTCCAAGTCTTCTGCAATGTTAAGAATAATTCTCTTTGCTTTTTCTGCCATATCGGAATCTGGGGTTGCAATGAAAACTTTTCCATCGTCAGTTATGTCAATTTTAACTCCGGTTTCTTCAATAATCTTGTTAATTGTTTTTCCGCCCGAGCCAATAACATCTTTAATTGCATCTGGGTTGATTGAGAATGAAATAATTTTTGGTGCATATTTTGAAAGTTCTTTTCTTGGAGCAGGAAGAACAGCAAGCATCTTATCCAAAATGTAAAGGCGGCCGAGGCGAGCTTGTTCCAAAGCAGTTGTTAAAATTGCTTTATCAATTCCTTTAATTTTGATGTCCATTTGAATTGCAGTTATTCCCTTTGTTGTTCCGGTCACTTTGAAATCCATGTCGCCAAGGAAATCTTCAAGCCCTTGAATGTCGGAAAGAACGGCAACTTTCTTGCTTTCTTCATCTTTAATAAGCCCCATTGCAATTCCTGCAACAGGCAACTTAATTGGAACACCTGCGTCCATAAGCGCAAGGGTTGAACCACATGTGCTTGCCATTGATGATGAACCATTTGAAGAAAGAACTTCGCTAACCAAACGTATTGCATATGGGAATTCTTCTTCCGATGGGATAACAGGTTCAAGCGCTCTTTCTGCCAAAGCTCCGTGACCAATTTCACGGCGTCCCGGGCTTTTAAGAGGTTTTGCTTCGCCTGTTGCATATCCTGGCATGTTATAGTGGTGCATATATCTCTTGCTGTCCTCATCGTCGAGTCCTTCAAGTTTTTGCATGTCGGAAATTGTTCCAAGAGTTAAAGTTGTTAAAACTTGGGTTTGTCCTCTTGTGAAAACACCTGTTCCATGAACTCTTGGCAAAACGCCCGCGTCACACCAGATTGGGCGAATTTCCGTTGTTTTTCTTCCGTCTGGGCGAACTCCTTCGTTAAGGATTTTCGAACGGACGGTTTCTTTTGTTATTTTGTAAATAACATCGCCAATTTGTTTTGTTTGTTCTGGATAGATTTCAGCAAAATGAGCATAGATTTGTTCATTTGCCTCTTCTTGATTTTTTTGTCTTTTTTCGCGGTCAAATTCGTTAAGCGCATTAACAATTAATGGAGTTGCAAATTCTCTAACCGCTGTGTTAATTTCGTCGTCAATTGTTTCATAAACAATTTTGTCGTTAACAGGTTTTCCAATTTTTGCTTTAACGTCTTTAATGAAACGAACGATTTTCTTAATTTCTTCATGTCCGAACATAATTCCGTCGAGCATTTGTTCTTCTGTAACTTCTTTAGCGCCAGCTTCAACCATTAAAATTGCTTCTTCCGTTCCGCTTAACATAAGATGCATAAGGCTTTTTTCTTTTTGTTCAAGATCTGGGTTGATAACATATTCGCCATCAACAAGCCCAACACAAACCGATCCGGTTGGTCCCATAAAAGGAATGTCGGAAATGCTGAGAGCAAAGCTTGAACCAAGCATTGCAAGTGGCTCTGGCGCGATGTTAGGGTCAACAGAAAGCGCTGTTGCAACAACTGTTACATCGTTATAGAAACCTTTTGGGAAAAGAGGACGAAGAGGACGGTCGATCAAGCGGCTTGTTAAAATTGCCTTATCGCTTGCTCTGCCTTCTCTCTTTTTAAATCCGCCTGGGATTTTCCCAACTGAATACATTTTTTCTTCAAAATCAACACTAAGAGGGAAGAAATCAATTCCTGGTCTTGGAGCAGGACTCATGTTAACGTTAACCATAACGGCAGTTTCGCCGCAACGAACCAAGCAACTTCCGCTTGATTGCTCACAGTAGTTTCCTGTTTCAAACGTAACTTTCCTTCCGCCAATCTCAATTTCAAAGATTGTTGCGTCTTTATTTGACATAATTTTCTCCTTAAATTTTTATCGTCTTCCCTTTATTTTTTTGCTTATCTAATTCCCAAAGATTTTTTAAGTTCACGATAAGCGTTGATGTCTTTTTCTTCTAAATATTTCAAAAGGCCTTTTCTTTGCCCAACCATTTGAAGAAGACCACGACGTGAATGGTTGTCCTTATGGTTGTTCTTCAAGTGCTCTGTTAAATGGTTAATTCTTTCTGTTAAAAGAGCAATTTGAACTTGTGGAGAACCAGTGTCACTTTCGGATAAACGATATTTTTCGATTATCTCTTTTTTAACGTTCTTGTCCATGTTTAACCTCCTACATAAAATTCGCTTCAAACAAAGCATGTCGTAACACTTGTAGGAATTCGCGACAAACCTTGATTGAAGTATCGAAAACGAGTATATCACACAAAAAAAAAGTTGTAAAGTGTTTTTCACTTTTATTTTTAATTAACTTTAAATTATATATATCAAAACTTTTTTCAATTTAAATTTGTTGCATTTTTAAAATCTTTTTTCATAAATTTTTAAACTTTTTTTAACTTTTTCAACATAATTTTTAGTTTCGGCATATGGAATTTTAGAAAGGGTTTTCCCGTCGGGCGAAATATCGTTGTTTTTAAGCCACCCAGAAACAACCCCTTCCCCAGCATTATAGGCGCAAAGAGCAACTTCCAAATTTTCAAACTTTTTAATTAAATATTTAACATAGCAAGTTCCAATTCTAATGTTGGTTTCGGGGTTGAAAAGCATTTCTTTTTCGACTTTATTTTCAAAATTAGAATTGGTTAAACTAACCCAAAGAGCGGTTTCGGGAAGAATCTGCATAAGTCCAACCGCTCCTTTTCTTGAAACAACATCTTTTCTAAACGAACTTTCAGCGTTAATTATGCTTGCAACAAGCTCTTTCCCAACCTCAAACTCCACCGCCGCCTTTTCAATTTCATTTTTAAATTTAAGGGGATATTTAATTTGGAAATAGGTAAAAATTAAAACAAAACACATTAAAACAATAAAAAGAAAAATCGCCGAAAAAACAAGTGCTTTTTTCATCATAGATATATTTTATGAAGAAGGAAAAATTTTATAATGATATATGTTTTTAAGTTGACTTAATCTTTTTGTTTGTTTATAATAACATGACTTAAATTTAAAAGGAAATCAATAATGGAAAAGAAAAAAGCAATAGCAAAAATCGCACTTATCTCACTCTTAAGCGTTTTGTTGGTTATTTTTGCTGTTATAAGCTTCATGCCAAAAGACAGTCTTAAAGGCTATGCTGGCTTTGCGGGAGCAATAACAAAAGGGCTTGATTTTGAAGGTGGAATCTACGCGAACTACACCGCCGGAAAAATTGGAGAAATGACCGACGAGGAATTCCAAAATGCGCTTAACGAAACCTATGAAAAAGTTAGCAGCATAATTGAACAAAAGGGCTATAACGATGCTCGAGTTTATTTAACATCTGACAATAAAATTCGAATTGAAAGCCCAAATGTTGACGATGCTGAAGAAATTTTAAATTTAATTGGTGCAGGCGAACTTAAAATTTCAACTTCCTCAACAAATTCGGAAGATCCAATTATAACAGGGGAACACATAACCTCTGCTTTTGCCATGCAAGACCCATCAACCGGCGCATGGTACACATACGTTGGGCTTGACGAAGAGGCAAATCAAGCAGTTATTGATGTAACAGAAGACGCATCAAACAACTCGCAAAAAACTTTATACTTCTTCCGTGGGGACGACACAAATGCATTTTCAACCCTTGCTTTCGGTCAAAAATATGAAAACGCATTTTTCCTTATTTACTACACCGACCACTCAATGACTCAAGACGAAGCAGTTAGCCTTGCTCTTCAAATTTCAACAGGTTGCAACAAAACAATTTTAACTGTTGATGGGCAAACCGATTGGATCTCTTCAACAAGCGGAAATGAAGCACTTCTTGGGTTAACAATTGCAAGCGCTGCCGCTGCTCTTGTTATCTTGATTATTTTCGCAATTGTATATCGCGAACTTGGACTTATGGCAATTGTTTCAATTTTAATGTTTATTGGCGGAATGCTTTTCTTCATGCAAGCAATTCCTGTTATAACCCTCTCGGTTTCAAGCCTTGGCGCAGGTCTTGTTTCGCTTGTTTTAATTTCCGCTTGCCATTTCATTCTTCTTGAAAAAGTGCGCGGGGAATACGCTTCTGGCAAAAAACTTAAAATAGCCGTTAAAACAGGTTACAAAAAATCTATAAGCGTTATTTCGGAAATTTGCGCAATAATTGCTGTTGTTTCAACAGTTTCCTACTTCGTTTTAAGCGGAGTTGCAAAGAGTTTTGCAATGATTATGATTGTTGGCTCTCTTTTGGCCGCTGTCATAACTCTTTTCTTCAGCTATCACCTTTCAAAATCCTATGCAGAATTAAACAATGCTAATGGAAAAAGAGTTAACTTTTCAAGGGAGGAAAACATTGATGAAATCGAATAATAAACTAACTGGTCTTTTTAATAAAGAAATCAACTTTCTTGGACATGCGAAATACTACTTCGCAGCCATTGGTGCAATTTTAATTTCCGCAATAATCATAATTTCGGTTATTGGCTTGAAACTTGGTTTCGATTTTAAAGGCGGATCAATAATTGAAGTTGTTTACGACGTTGAATTTGACAGCGAAGGAAACGCCTATGAAGGAGGCGCTCCATATTCAAAAGAACTTGCAAGAGAAAAAGTTGAAAAAGTTTTATCAACAATTGGCGGCTTTGAAATTTCAACAATTCAAGATGCTGAAAGCGAATATGGAAACAAAGTTGTTTATAAACTCCTTTCCGACGAAAAAATAACCAACGAGCAATACTCTGCAATTAAAGCAGCTCTCTACAGCGAATTCGACAAATATGATTCAACCGGACTTATCCAATCAAAATACATCTCGGTTTATGGCGTCCCAGGAAGTTTGGTTAACGTTGCGGTTTATGGCTCAATTGCTCTTTCCGTTGCAATCGTTCTCTTTGCAATTGGCGTTGCAATTCGATATGGTTTCTCTGCAATGTTCTCTGTTTTAATAACCTCAATTGCAAATGTTCTTTTGGTTTTTGCAACAGTTGCAATTTGCAGAACGGTTGTTAATGCACAATTTGTTGGAAGCGTTTTAACAATCTTTGTTTTAACTTTAATATCAAACTTAATTTATCTCGACAAGGCAAAGGAAAACTTAAAAAACAGAGAAGTTGTTCGTGAAGATGCAATAAATCTTTCAATTAAACAAACCTTTGCAACAAACGCATTAATCTTAAGTGTTTCGCTTGTTTGCGCAATTTTCTTAACAGGTTTTGGCGTTCTTTCAATAAGAACATTCGGAATTCCTGTTTTGATTGGGATTTTCTTTGTTTTCCTTTCTTCAATCTATGTTCTTCCATGGCTTAATTCAAAAATTAACTTCAAAGCAACAAGATCAAGAAAAAACAAAACTAAATAATAAAATAAACGGCTTAACAAAAGTCGTTTTTTTATTTCAAAATTTGCAACAAAAAAACAGGAAGGATTTTCCTGTTTATTTTTTTATTTGCAACAACTGTTTGCAACTCTGTTTTGGAAACCAATTTTCCCAAGTTCTGTTGCAAGGAATGTTTCTCTTGCCTCGCCCTCAAGTTCATTTCCTTTTTCATAAATTCCCATTGCTTTTTGAGTTATTTCAAAGCAAGTTGGGTTTCCATAGAATTTTGCATAGTTAATTGCCATACGTCCGTTTGAATCTTGAAGATAGAGATTTGCCCCTCGGGAAATCAGAACACGCGTTGCCTCTCTGTTCCCTCTTTTGCAGCAAAGCATTAAGGTTGAAACCCCGTTTTTATCTTGTTCGTCCATAAATTTCTTGCTGTAATCCGCTCTTTTAAGCAAGATGTCCATCATAACTCCGTTGCTGTTGTTTGCCGCATGCATAAGTGGATTCCTTCCTGCGTAGTCAGCCATGAACGACGCACCGCTTTTAACAAGGTGGACCAAGGCTTCTTGACGATGTTTGTTTTGGCAAGCAACAATTGTTGGAGTTTGCCCTTCCCTGTTTCTTTGATTGATGTTTGCTCCATAGCTTTGAAGAAGTTCAATCATTGGAATGTCATTTTGCTTAACCGCATCAAAAATTGCAGTTTCTTTATATGCCCCAACAAGGTTTGGATTTGCTCCGTTGTCTAAAAGAATTCTGGCAATTCGATAGTTCCCAAGTTTAACAGCAAGAGAAAGCGCCGAAAGCCCCTCTTTGTTAAGATGATTCATGTTGATTTTGTCAATTCCAGGGATAACTTCTCCTCTTTCATTTTTGTTATATGTTGCAAGATATTTAACTGCTTCTTCTTTTCTCGAATAAACTGCCAAAATTAAGGCATTGTTTCCCTTTGAATCAACGCAATTAATATCCGCTCCGTTATCATATGTTAAAGCAATTTTAATTCTTCTTTTGTCGCCAAAAAAAGCATTTTCCAAAAGGTCAAAATTTCTTTCATTTTGCTCTTTTAATTCCTCTTTTTCAAGCCAGTCGCCTTCAACATTGGAATATTTAAGAACTGGTTTGTTAAGCCCTTGAAAATCTGTTTTAAGAATTGTTCCCAAAGGACTTTTCTTCTTTGTGTTATATTTTGCCATACATTCTCCCTCAAAAATTATTATATCTCCAATTTTTCATTTGTCAATATAGAATATTTCTTTATTTTATGAAAAAAATATGTTATGGAAAAATTTAAATCGACTTGCTTGTTCATAAGCAGTTTTGCCCCGC
The DNA here is from genome assembly GCA_964383665.1 of uncultured Lachnospiraceae bacterium. Taxonomy (GTDB): domain Bacteria; phylum Bacillota; class Clostridia; order Christensenellales; family UBA1242; genus UMGS687. Next base: position 18,510 of record CAYLHO010000004.1, on the reverse strand, counting down.
TATACTTTTTGATAATCGTTAAGGAACTTGTTGAAATTGCGAATGGAAATCTTTCGTTCAACGTCACAAATTCAATCATGCTTTCGCTTGACTTTTTATTAATTTTGTTTGGAATTGTTGGAATTTTCCTAACCTACAAAGAAAAATATAGGCAAATTGAAATTGTTGAGTATAAAAATGTTACCTGCCAAAATTTCTTGCAATATTTCCCTCTTTTTGTTCTTTTTGCCCTTGCTTTCCAACTTGAATTCATAAGTATGGCAGTTGTTTATGTTTTAATCCTCGTTATGATTGGAATTGTCTATATCAAAAACGACCTTGCCTATATAAACCCATTTCTGAACATTCTTGGGTTCTCAACCTATCAAATAACTTATATTAAGGCGGAAACCGAGAAAAAACTTTTCGTTTTCTCTTTCCAGCCTCTTGAACCTAAAACGTATCTTTCAAATGGCTTTTTTGTTAAACCATTAAAGTCCAAAAAAAGCAAAAAGGGCTCCTTATAACACAATCAAAATTTACGAGTTAAACTTGATTAACTAAAAATTTTATGATACAGTTTACTTATAAGGAGTAAACATGGAAATTCGCCAACTAAAAAAAAGAAGATGCAAAACAATTTTCCGATTTAATTTTAAACATGTATTCAAATCTTGAAAATCTTGAATGGTTTTCTCCAATGCCATTCGACATTGAAAGTGTTAAAGAAATGATTGACAAACCAAGATTTTTTATTATTGGCGCGTTTGAAAATGGAGAACTTGCCGGTGTTAGTTCGCTCGACTATAAATGCGGAAAACTTGTTGGCAAAGTTGAATTCCCTCAAGATTGCAACACAGAAAAACTTGTTGAAATTGGATTTAATTTGGTCAACACAAGGTTTCGAGGCCGAAAAATAATGCAATCCATGATTGAATTTTTGATTGATAAACTTAAATTGGACAGTTTTGAAAATGCATTTGTCAAAATTCACAAGGACAACATCGCAAGCCAAAAATCTTGCCGGAACAAAGGATTTGAGCTTTGGAAAGATTTTAAAAAGCCTGTTAGCAAACAAGACTTTATCAATTTAGCAAGCCAAAGTTTCTTCTCAAAAACAGGAAAAGAAAATGCAAAGAAAACCTTGGAAAAATTCAAAAATAATGAAGAAATCATTGTTGATTATCAAATTTTGATTAAAAAAATATAAGAAAGAAGCAAATTCCGCTTCTTTTTTTAAATTACAGATTCATCTTCGCCTTCAACTTCTTCTCCGTTAATTTGAATTTTACTAACGGAAATTTCGTATGCTGTTTTTGTTATTATTTCTGTTTCGCTAAGTTTTTTTTGATATTCCCTGCTTTGAATTCTTCCAACAATTGAAATTTGAGTTCCAACTTCGGCGTCTTTAATATATTTCGCATTTCTTCCCCATGCAATGCAAGGAAGATAGTCGGATTTGTTATATGCTCTGTTAACCGCAACCAAAACGTCACAAATTTCGCGTTTGAACGGAGTTGTTCGATAAACCGGAGGTTTGCAAACATATCCAACAATTTCAATTATGTTTGGATTCATGCTTTCGTCAACCTCAATTATTTCACGAACAAAAACCGTTAAAACAAGTTTGCTTGCGCCGTCAACAAGTTTGTTGTAACTTCTGAATTGCCCTTTAATTGCAACCTCATTCCCAACGGAAAACTTGCTGTTGGAAAGCAATTTCTCGCTAACTGTTATTGGAATTAGGTCGTTATGTTCCGAAAGGCGCGGAACTCGCATAAGCATTTCATAGAATGCTTCACCAAATGTTTCATGGCTGAAAACCGGTTCGGTTTCAATTTTTCCAAGTAGGAAAACTTTGTTGTTGTTCATCATTTCGTAGTTCATATTATTCTCCTCAATTATGCAAGGGCTTTTTGCATTCCGTTTCTGTCAATTTCATAATTCTCTTTCATAACAAGCTCCCCAACACTTCCAACCGTGTAACCCTGTTTTTGAAGCCGATCAAGAACAAGCGGCAGCGCGTCGAGAATATGATCGGAGTTGTTGTGGCAAAGAATTATGCTTCCTGGGCGAACATTATTTAAAACCCTATTGCAAATTTCCTCGCCCGAAAGTCCTTTCCAATCAAGAGTGTCAACGTCCCACTGAATTGAAATCAACCCCATTTCATCGGCAACATTCAAAAGCGTGTTGTTATATGCGCCATATGGCGGACGAAAGAGTTTAACTTCCTTTCCGGTTATGTCGGTTATGAGTTTAATTGACGATTCAAGTTCGTTCTTAATTGCTTCGGAAGAAAGTTTTGTCATGTCGGGGTGCGTGTTGGAATGAGTTCCAATTTCAAACCCGCCTTCATCAATTTTCTTAACCATATCGGCGTATTTATCCGTCCAAAACCCAACAAGGAAAAATGTTCCGCTTGCTCCATATTCGGTAAGTATATCCATGATTCCTTGTGTTTTATCTGCTCCCCAAGCCGCATCAAAACTTATTGCAACGCGTTTTTCCTCGGTTTGAACATAGTAAACCGGAACTTTCCTGTTGGCATAGCCAAAATATACCTGCGCTGCGCTAACTCCGTCGATGCTGACGGCAAGCAAAATTGAAACAATTATAACAACCAAACAAATTGCTAGAGTTTTTGATTTGACAACATAGAAATGCATTTTCTCCTCGCTTTTAACAATACCAAAGCGCAGGAAAATGCGCCAAGGTTAAATGTGATGAATTAAAGCAAATAAGCAAATAATTTGTCGAATTTGCCTTTTTGCTTATTTTAAATATATTTTTGTTTTTTGCCCTTTATGAATTTTCTTTAAAAATTTGTAACATTTAAAAATTCTGTTGAGTAGTATGAAGTAAGGACAAAAGAAAAAATCCTTAAAGCACAAAAGATAAAACGATACATATGAAAATTTTTAAGGAGGTACATATCATGAATTTCTTCAACGGATTTGGCTTTGGCGGAAACGGATGCGACTACTGCTCACTTATCATCTTACTTTTACTTTTGTCGGCATTTGGCTGCGGAAACAGCGAAGGGTTTGGCGGAAACGGATGCGACTGCTTAATTTGGATTCTTCTCTTATCTTGCCTTTGCAACAACGGCAACACATGCGGAAACAGAAACTAATACATAACTTAATTGCGTAATTTCCTCTCCCAAGAAAAATGCGCAAAACCATACTTCAAGATTCAAAACTTAAAGCACGAATTTAAAAAAACATGTTTCGGGCGCGATCCCTGAAACATGTTTTTTGTTAAATTTTAAGCTGAATTTTTCTTTGTTAAAGTTATGTCAACTGTTTTCTCAATTCCATCTTGAATGAATGTTAGTTTAATCTTATTCCCAACCTTAAAGTTATATATTGCCGCTCGCAAATCTAACATTGTTTTAATTTCAAAATCATTAAGTTTTGTTATTATGTTTCCCTTCTCAATTCCTGCTTTTGCAACTGGTCCATTGGAGTCAACGCTTGCAACATAAACGCCTGTTTTATTAAAAGTTTTTCCATAGAACATTGCAATTTCACTGTCCAAACCAAACATTCCAAGATACGGCGTTTCATATGTTCCATCTTCCAAAACATGGGAAACAACAGGAAGCGCAACGTCAATTGGAATTGCAAAGCCAATTCCTTCTGCTTCTGAAACTTTTAACGTGTTAATTCCAATAACTTGTCCGTTTGCGTTTATAAGAGGCCCCCCGCTGTTCCCCGGATTTATGCTTGCATCATGTTGGAACAAATTTTGAAGATAACTTGTTGAGCCATCTTCGTTATCTATTTCAATTGTTCTGTTGATCGCAGAAATGATTCCCTTCGTAACGGTGTGCTTAAATTGAAGAGTTAATGGAGTTCCAATCGCAATAACTTCTTCCCCGGTTTTAACAAGCCCTGAATTCCCCATTTCCAAGTATGGCATGTCAACCGTTGTTTTAATTATTGCAAGATCCATTGCAGGATCTTTCCAAACAAGGCTTGCTCTTCCGCTTGTTTTGTTTGCATAATAAACGGTTATTGCTGTTGAATCCTCAACAACGTGATTATTTGTTAAAACATATCCTCCTTTCGCAACTGCAACTCCGCTTCCAACGCTTTCAACTCCGCTGTAAACCGCGCTTATCCCAACAACCGCTGGAGCAACGCTTGAAACAACTTCTTCAAAATTCGTTGAAGTTGAAACGGAAATTTGCCTTGGGGTCATGTTAATGTTAACATCTGGCGTTCCATTAACCCCATTATAGTTTCCAAAGCACCCGCAAAGAAAAACCAGAGCAATTAAAAAAAATAACAATAAGGAGAAAACATTTCTTTTCATATTGTTATTTTGTTTATTTTTCAATTTTTTATTAAAAATTAATTACCAAATGTTAAAAACTGTTAAAACAAGCGAAAGAATTATAAGGGCAACAAAAACAATTAACAGAATTGCCATGTTTCGGCTTCGGCGATAGTCCCTGTAATATCCTTTAATAATTCGAGGATCGGCCTGTTCAAATTGTTCTCGGGAAATAAGCCCATGATTATAAAGTTCAACAAAATAAGTTTCTAATCCTTCGTCATATTGTTTTTTTAACAGCCGAATGTAATATATTCGGTTGTTAACAAAGAGCCCCATGAAGGCAAGAAAAGTTGCTGTTGAAAAATATGAAAAACCAGTCCAAACTTTTTGAAGAAGCGAAAAGGCAATTGCAAGAGCAGCAAGAACACTAAAAACAATCATTTCCCAAATTCTTATTTTCATATTTTTTCCTTTAAAATTTTAAACTAAAAAGCAACTTAAATGCTAAAGTTAAAATAACATTAATTAAATAAGTTGTCAAACAAAAAGACTTTGTGGTTTTTAAATTGCTATGAACTTTTAAAAAAGTAGGATATAATATATTTATGGAACAACTATTAATTATCGATGGAAACAGCATTATTAACCGCTCTTTCTATGCCCTTCCTTTGCTTACAAACAGTAAGGGAGAATTTTCAAATGCTGTTTATGGTTTTGCAAACATGCTTACCAAGGCAATTTTGGATTTAAAGCCAAAATACATTGCTGTTGCTTTCGACTTTGGCAAAAAAACTTTCCGAAATGAAATCTTTGAGGACTATAAGGCAACTCGAAAAGGAATGCCGTCTGAACTTGCATGCCAAATGCCAATTTTAAAAAATCTTCTTTCGTCAATGGGAATTTCGTGGTTTGAAAAGGAAAACATTGAAGCCGACGACATAATTGGAACGATTTCCAAACTTAAAGGTGTTAAAAAAGTTCTTCTTTCGGGCGACCGTGATTTATTCCAACTTCTTGACGATTCAACAATAATGTGGTTTCCAAAAAAAGGTGTTTCGGAAATTGATGTTATAACCAAAGATAATTTGGAGGAAAAATTTGGCTGCACCCCTTCTCAAATTGTCGAGTTCAAGTCAATTCGCGGCGACACTTCCGATAACATTCCAGGAGTTGTTGGAATTGGCGAAAAGGGAGCGTTTGATTTAATTAAAAAATATGGAACGCTTGAAAGTGTTTATGAAAATTTAAACGATTTTTCGCCAAAAATGCGTGAAAAACTTGAAAAAAGCAAAGATTTAGCGTTTATTTCAAAAAAACTTGCAACAATAAAGCGCGATGTTTCGCTTGATGTTTCTCTTGAAAATTTAACCTATCAGTTCCCATATTCTCAACAAACATTTAAATTTTTTGAGGAATATGAGTTTAAAAGTTTGCTTAAGAGAAAAGAACTTTTTTCAAGTGACGCGCTAAACTTAAATTTGGAAGAGAATTTTGAAACAATCTGCATTGAAACAAATGAGGATCTTAACTCACTTATAGCCTCAATCAACCAAGAAAAAAAGTTTGCTTTCGATTTCCAAAAAGAACTTAAGATTGCATATAACTCAAAAAAACTTTTTGTTTTTAATCAAGAAATCTCGATGTTTGCAAATACAATTAGTGTTGACGATGCTTTAACAAAACTTAAAGATGTTTTTGAAAACAATTCAATTGAAAAAATATGTTTCGACCTTAAAAAACATATGCACATTCTTGAAAAGTTTAAAATTAAACCATGCGGGAAAATTTTTGATCTTTCAATTGCAAAATATCTTGTTTCAGGCAAAGAAACGAATCAAATTAGCGTTCCAACATATTTTGCCTTTTCAAGCGAGCTTTCAAACGAACTTAATCAGCTTTCTCTTTTGAAATTATATGACGAAATTGAAATTCCTTTAACAGCCGTTCTCTGTTCAATGGAAAAAGACGGGCTTAAGGTTGACGAAAACGAACTTCTTAATTTAAAACTTTCCTTGGAAACAGAACTTGAAGAAATAACAGAAAAGGTTATTGGCTTTGCCGGTGAAAGCTTTAACATAAACTCCCCAAAACAACTTGGAAACATTTTGTTTAATAAACTTGGGTTAATTGCAAAAAACAACAAGAAAAACTCAACAAGCGTTGAAATTTTGCAAGAAATTGAACTTCAACACCCAATTGTTCCGGAAATTTTGAAATATCGAAAAATTCAAAAGCTTCTTTCAACCTATGTTGAGGCGTTTTACGAAATTGCAAAACAGAATGATGGATTTATTCGAACAATTTTCAATCAAACCTTAACCGCAACTGGGAGACTTTCCTCAAGCGAGCCAAACCTTCAAAATCTTCCAATTCGCGACGAAGAAGGAAAAAAACTCAGAAAAGTTTTTGTTTCTCGCTTTGAAAACGGGAAAGTTGTTTCTGCAGATTACAATCAAATTGAACTTCGTCTTATGGCGCATTTCAGTCAAGACGAAACAATGATTAACGCTTTTAAGAACAATGAGGATATCCACGCAAGAACTGCTTCCGAAATTTTTGGCATTCCAATTTCCTCAATAACCCCTGCCCAACGTAGACTTGCAAAAAGTGTTAACTTTGGAATTATATATGGAATAAGCGAATACGGCCTTTCGCAAAATATTGGAACTTCTGTTAAAAAAGCAGCCGAATATATTAAAAAATATTTCGAGCAATTCCCTCAAGTTAAGCAATATATGCAAAGCTCAATTGAAAAAGCAAAAAAAGACGGCTTTGCAAAAACGCTTTTTGGAAGAATTCGTCAAATCCCAGAACTTAAAGCCGAAAATGGAGCTGTTAGGAAATTTGGAGAAAGAGTTGCAATTAACATGCCCCTCCAAGGAACTGCGTCCGACATAATTAAACTTGCAATGATCAACGTTTTCAACTGCCTTGAAAAAGAAAATCTCTCATCAAAACTTGTTCTTCAAATTCACGACGAACTTATTGTTGATTGTCCTCCAAACGAGGTTAAAGAGGTTGAGAAAATTCTCAAGCGCGAAATGGAAAGCGTCATTTCTCTTTCAATTCCTCTTCCTGTTGAAGTTTCAAGCGGAAAGAACCTTTATGAATGCAAATAAAAAATGCAGCAATCTGGCTGCATTTTTTAATCTTTGTCATCAGAAATTTTTTGAGAAATTACAGTTTGCAAAACACATGAAATTTGGTTAACAACGCTTTTAATAAGGTTAAGTTCGGCAATACTTTTCCCTTTGGAAATTTCAAGCGCAATTTGTGTTGCAATTAGAACAAGTTTTTCATGCGAACAATTTTTCATATTTTTATTTATGAAAACAAATCCTCAAGCGTCACCTCTTTTTATAATTTTAAGCAAATATTTAGTCAAAAACATCATTTTTTTAGAAATTACTATTGATTTTAATTCTTAAATATGATATTATATCGTGAAATATGGAGGTAAGAATATGTCATTAAAACATAATTTAACTCAAAGCAAATGGGAATCACTTTCCGAACAAACAAGATTAGACATTGAATATGCTCTTGGGCAGGAACTCGACAACATTGGAATTTTTGTTGAAAACAAAAGCGAAAAATCTGTTAGCGAGTTGGTTCAAATGGGGCAAAGCATGTCGAACCCAACGTCAATTGGAACAATTCAATCTAAAGAACAATGGGAACTTACCGCACGAAACGGAAACAAATTTAACAATTTAAAGCCATATTCGGAAAACGGGTTTTCAAGCCTTATTGTTAACCAATTCCAAGTTAATCCATCGGTTCTTTCAATTCCACTTAAAAGGAATTTAACCGAACAAAACTGCTCTTTCCCTAAAAACGCTTCAAGATTCCCAAAGTTTGTTGACTCAATTAGCCATGTTTTTGGAATTAAAGTTGTTGAAAACGCTGCTCAAATTTCATCATATGAAATTGGAAAAGTTAAAGAAAGTGCATTCAAGAAAAGCGACGCAATAATTCTTAATTGCAACAAATTAACAACTTCCGATTATGATCGCTTTGCTGCAATTTTCAATTGCATTGCAAAAATTGGAGTTGGCGAGAAACTTAAGACCTTCGACGATCCCTCCTATCTTGCGCTTAATGATGAGGACAAAAATAATTTTAAATTCACAGCCGAAAAACTTGTAACCCTTGGGCTTGCAAGAGCAACAATTCTTTCCGACGAATTGGATCAAAAACAAGTTATTAAACTTGACGATGCATTAAAATTTGAATTTTTCAAAACATTGGCGCTTTTAAGCGGAAAAAGAAACAATGTTGCAAAGTCAATTTCAAATCTTGCCGAGCAATCAATTGTTTTCGTTTGCGAAAAACTTGGCTATGAAAAAAATTCAATTTCAAAATATCTTAAGAGTTTGAATTTCACTTATAAAGAAGAACCTTCATCACTTTTCGATGCAATCTATAAAGCAGGAAATTTTGAAGCAATTGCAACAAGAGTTGAAAACGCAAAAGATGAAGAAACAACTGTTTCAAAAGCGGAAACACAATCATCTGTTAAAGCTGCAGTTAAAGCAAGTTTTGCATTAACAATGCTTCTCCAAAGAAACATTCTTGCTTACGAAGGAAAATTGAAAGCATCAATTGCTAACAAAAAGTCATATGAGGAATTTTTTGAAAGCGAATCATCAAATATAATTGAATTTGTTTTAAATAAAAAAGTTGAAAAGGCAACTGCCGAAGGAAGATCAACAAAAAATCTTAAAACAGCAGCAAACAAATCAAATGAAATTTCTCAAGAATTTGCAATTAGAGTTAACGCAATGCTTAAAAACACGTTTGAATTTGCTAAAGAAAAAGCAGCAAACGGAAACCTTGAAACTCGAAGCGTCCCAAAACTTTTCAGAATGGCAAACAACCAAGAAGGCGAAAACAAATCGCCAACATCAATTGCAAAAGCAACATTCAACGAAGTTGTTAAAGATGTTGTTAAAAGAACCAAACAACAAGAAAAAGCAGCAAAAAAAGCGAAAAAACAACCTGACGAGTTTGCTTATTAAAATTTAAAATAAAATAAATAAAAAGAAAACATACTAAAAATGTGAAAAAGTTCATAATTTTAGTATGTTTTTTTAGTGTTATTGGAGCAATTTTTGCTTTGCCAATAACTTTTTCGTCATCATCTTCTGGGGTTGACAACATTTCCGTTAACAAGGTTGAATACAGCGAAACCGTTGAACACGCCTTCACCCACTGCCTTCTTGCCTATCCTTCTCTTGCCCTTTCAGATGAGAACCCGCTTAAAGAAACATATGAACAAAATTGTCTTACTCCAAACGAATTTAAAAAAATTTTAAGCCAACTTTACAGCAACAACTATGCATTAATTGACATTAACAAACTTTTTGAGGAAAAGGATGGAAAAATTGTTAAATCGAAAATTCAAGTTCCAAGCGGGAAAAAGCCAATTGTGTTAAGTTTCGATGATGTTGTTTACGATGAGAAAAAGGCAAAACTTGGAATGGTTGACAAAATCATCGTCGATTCCTCTGGCGAACTTGCATCAGAAACAGAAATAACTTGGGGACTTAAACCAATAACTGAAATTTCAAAGGAAAATGAATTTATCCCAATTTTGGAGGAATTTATTAAAACTCACCCCGATTTTTCAATTGACGGCGCAAGAGGAACAATTTGTTTAACCGGTTTCGACGGAATTTTGGGATATCGAACAAGCGATTTAAACACAACAAATCGCAAACAAGAAATTAACCGCGCAAAAATTGTTGTTGAAAAACTTAAAGAAAAGGGTTGGAATTTTGCCTGTCATTCTTTTGGACACTACCACATGAAAGAAATTTCTTTTGAGGAATTTGAAGAGGAAATTAAAAACTGGAAAGAACAAGTTGAACCAATAATTGGGGAAACAAAAATTTATGTTTACCCATATGGCGAATGGGAACTTGAAAATGAGGACAAATCAATTTCCGAAAAGCACAGGCTTTTGGTTGAAAACGGTTTTGAACTTTTTTGCGGCGTTGGAATTAATCCGTTTTTCTCACATTTGCCATATAACAATTCAAATTTTCAGTCACTTTTTATGGATCGAACTCCCCTTGATGGGTTCACTCTTAAACACAGAGAAAAAGAACTTTCTCGTCTTATTAATGCAAATGAAGTTTACGATTTAAAAAATCGAAAAAATTAATTAAATATAATAAAAAACAGCAAAAAAATGCTGTTTTTTATTAATTTTTTAGTAATTTTAATTAATTTTTTAATTTTAATCGGTCATAACAAATTCAACTTCTTTAATTCGAATTGTGTCGCCGTCCTTTGCGCCCGCCTCATGAAGTTTATCCAAAATTCCGTCTTGTTTAAGCCTTCTTTGGAAATATGCAAATGATTCCATATCGTCCAAGATAACTCCTCGAATCATGCTGTCGATAAGTCCGCCTGAAACACGATATGCACCGTCCTCTTCAATGGTTATTGAAAGAGAAGTTTTATCGCGCGCATCAAGTTCAAGTTGTTCAACTTCAATAGGTTTTGATTTAGGAATTTTTTCAAGTTTTTCCCAAATTTTATTTTTTAATATTTCAAGATTTTTTCTTGTTATTGAAGAAATTGGAATAATTTCATAATTATTTTTTAATTTTTTAATATTTTTTACGAAATTATTTATTTTTTCATTTAATTCTTCTTCTGAAAGCAAATCAATTTTTGTTAAAACAATAATTTGTTGAAGCGAAGCAAGAACCTTGCTGTATGATTCAAGTTCTTTGTTAATTTTAACAAAATCCTCGAAAGCATCGCGCCCTTCAAACCCAGAGATATCAACCATATGAACAATAAGACGAACACGCTCAATATGTTTCAAAAATTCATGACCAAGCCCAACGCCTTCGCTTGCACCCTCAATAAGCCCAGGAATGTCGGCAATAACAAAGTTGTTTCCATAGTGATCAACAACGCCAAGGTTTGGGGTTAAAGTTGTGAAGTGGTAATTCGCAATTTTCGGGCGCGCATTTGTTATTGTTGAAAGAAGAGTGCTTTTCCCAACGTTTGGATAACCAACAAGCCCAACATCGGCAATTGTTTTAAGTTCCAAAACAACTTCAAACATTTTTGTTCTTTCGCCAGTTTGAGCAAAATGTGGCGCTTGACGTGTTGGCGTTGCATAGAAATTGTTTCCTCGTCCGCCGCCGCCTCCACGCAAAATTTTAACCGGCTTGTTTTCCTCAACAAGATCCGCCAAAACTTTTCCTGTTTGCGCGTCTTTAATTATTGTTCCGCAAGGGACTTCAATTTCAATGTCTTCCCCATCTTTCCCAGAGCAAAGTTGTTTTCCTCCGCGTTCGCCGTCTCCTGCTTTAAATTTTGTTTTAAACTTAAAGGAATAGAGCGTTGAAAGATTGCTTTTTGCAACAAAATAAACGTCGCCACCTTTCCCGCCGTTTCCGCCGTCCGGCCCGCCATTCATTGTTAGTTTTGTTCTGTGGAAAGAAACAGCGCCGTCACCGCCGTTCCCTGCTTGTATTTTAATTTTTGCTATGTCTTGAAACATATTTTTCTCCTAGTTTTTATTCTTCCTATAGTATAAACAATTTTCTTTTAATTTGCAATCAGAACATTCCGGTTTTCGCGCTTTACAAAAATATCTCCCATAAAGAACAAAAAGATGATGAGTTTCGCTCCACTTATCCTTGCTGAAATATTTTTTAAGTTCTTCTTCAACCTGTGAAGGATTTTTCCCTTTTGCAATTCCAAGGCGGCGGGAAACTCGGAAAACGTGGGTGTCAACAGCAAACGCATCTCCCCCAAAGCCAACTGACGTTAAAACATTTGCTGTTTTTTGCCCAACCCCAGGCAAAGAGAGCAACATTGAAAAATCTTTTGGAACATCTCCATCAAATTTTTCAACAAGAATTTTGCTTGTTTCAATAATATTTTTTGCTTTATTATGGAAAAATCCACATGGTTTAACAATTTCCTCAACATCTGAAATGTTGGCTTTTGAAAGCTGAAAAGCCGTTGGGTATTTTTTAAAAAGTTCTTGAGCAACCATGTTAACGCGCCTGTCTGTGCATTGCGCCGAAAGAATAACGCAAATTAAAAGCTCAAAGTTTGAGTTAAACTTTAATTCGCATTTTGCGTTTGGAAATTTCTCCTTAAAAGTGTCATAAATTAAATTTGAAATGTTTTCCACATAAAGATTATAGCATAAATTTCTTTACTTTAAAATTTTTTTATGTTAAACTTAAAGTCAATTGGAGGTTTGATATGACAATTGATAAGGTTAAAGAACTTTTGGCAGCTCAACTCAATATTTCACAAGACAAAATCAAAGAAGACTCTAAACTTGTTGAGGATCTTGGAGCCGATTCGCTTGACATGGTTGAAATGCTTATGACTCTTGAAGACGAATTCGGAATTTCAATTTCAGATGAAGATGCCTTAAAACTTAAAACAGTTTCCGACATTGTTTCATACATTGAAAAATAAGTTTAAAAAACATAAAATCCGCTGTTATTTAGCGGATTTTTTTTGTTCTTCAAAAATTGTTCGAGCCGACTTTGAAAGTTCGTTAAAAAGGCTTTCATCAAGTTTGACAAATTTCTTTTCAAATTGCATTTCCAAAATTTGACTCAAAGATTTCATTCCAATCGATGTTATTGATGGAATTATTGTTATTGTTTTTGGAACGCGAAACGCAAAAACAAATTCAGGATTTGCTTTATATGAATAATAAATTTCTTCACCTTTGCTTGTTAAGATTTTAATAAAATTAACATCAATTGATTGATAATTTTCTGTTATTTTTGCAAAGCAAACCCCTCTTTTCAAATTCCCTTCTGACTTTTCAAAAAACTCAAGCTGATTTCCCAGTGGGCAGCTTCTTTGAGTTGCTTTTCTAACAAAAAAGCCTTTGCTGTCGAAAAAATATTCGCTTTTGAAGTAATTTGAGTCTCCATCGTAAACTCTTTCAATTTTTAAATATTTTGGGGAGAAAACAATTTCAAGAGTTATTGAACCGTCATAGCTTTTTGCAACATATCTCGATGCCAACTCCCCTCCACGGGCGACCTTCTTTGAAGTTCCGTCTTTATTATAGTTGTTAATTATTTTTGGAGAATCAGTTTCGGAAAGTTTAATCAAAATTTCCTCACACAAAATTGGCAAATTCCCTCCATAAATTGAAAGAAAAAGGACAACATCGTTTAAATCGCTTGCCAAAATTTGAACGGATTTTCCAAATTTGTTTGAAAGTTCTTCAACTTTTTTTATTAATTTTTCTTTGTTAACCTGCATCGTTTTAATTATGGTTAAATTTAAAAGATTTGTCAAATGTTTGTTGAAAGAATAAAATTATGATATAAATATAATAATTAAGTTAATTAATGGGAAAATTAAAAAGATGCGTAAGAAAGAGCAAGTTAAACAAAATATTGAAAGATTTTCGCCAAACATAAATTTTGGGCTTTCAAACGAGCAGGTTGAACAAAGAAAATCTGAAAAACTTGTTAACAACACAAAACAAAAAACTTCGAAATCCTATCTGAAAATTTTTGTTGAAAACATGTTTACCGTTTTTAACATGCTTTGGCTTGCAATTTTCATTGCCCTTTTGGTTGTTAAATCCTATGAAAACCTATTGTTTATTGTTGTTGTTTTCTTTAACACATTAATTGCAATTGTTCAAGAAATTCGAAGCAAGCGCGTTGTTGAAAAACTTTCTCTCATAACAACCCCAAAAGTTAAGGTTGTTCGCGAGGGAAAGGAAATTGAAATTAATTCAAGCGAAATTGTTCTTGACGACATAATGATTTTGTCAACGGGAAATCAAATTCCAGCCGATTGCATTATTTTAAGCGGTGCTGTTGAAGTTAATGAAAGTTTATTAACAGGTGAAAGCAAATCGATTAAGCGAACGGAAAATGAAAATCTTCTTGCAGGGAGTTACTTAACAAGCGGAAAATGTTTTGCAAAAGCAAATAAAGTTGGGAACGAAAGCTATGTTCAATCGCTAACAAGAGCAGCAAAAAATTTCAAACAACCTAACTCGGATTTGTTCCGCGACCTTAACAGGATTATTAAAGGAATTGGGCTTTTCATTCTTCCAATTGGTTCTCTTGTTTTTTGCAACAACTACCTTTGGGCAAAAACAACTTCTGGTGCTCCAGCAGCTTCTGTTGGAAATGTTGCAGAAGCAATAAGCAGCACATGCGGAAGCCTTGTTGGAATGATCCCGGCGGGGATGTTCCTTTTAATTTCAGTTGCATTAACTGTTGGAGTTATTCGACTTAGTGAAAAGAAAACCCTTGTTCAAAACATCTATTCAATTGAAATGCTTGCGCGTTCAAATGTTCTTTGCCTTGATAAAACTGGAACAATAACCGACGGAACAATGAGCGTTAAGCAAGTTAAATGCTATGGCAAAACAAAACTTAACATGGTTGAGGAGATGGTTTCAAACTCGCTTTCTGCCCAACCAACTCAAAACTCAACTTCCCAGGCGCTTATAAAGCATTTTGGCGGGAATTCAAACCTAACCGTTAAATCAAATGTTCCGTTTTCGTCGGACAGAAAATATACTGCAACAAGTTTTAAAAATTTTGGAACTGTTGCCTACGGCGCACTTGAATATATTAAGGCAAGCGCATCAGAAGAAGTTTTAAACGACATAAAAGCGTCAACAGCTGCAGGGCTTCGAACTCTTGTTGTTGCGTTCTCGAAAGAGGAAATGGACGGCGAAATTTTGCCAAAAAACCTTGAAGTTGTTGCTGTTATTTTAATTGAGGACACAATAAGAAAAGACGCTCCTGAAACAATTAAGTGGTTCAAAGACAATGGTGTTGAAATTAAAATTATTTCGGGCGATGATCCTCAAACCGTAAGTCAAATTGCAACCCGCGTTGGCGTTGAAAACTCGGAAAAATTTATTAACCTTGAGGGAGTTAGCATCGATGAAGTTAAAAAACTTGCAAAGGAGTACACCGTTTTTGGACGTGTTTCCCCGGAACAAAAGCACGCAATAATTCAATCCCTTAAAGAAACAAAAGTTGTTGCGATGACAGGCGACGGAGTTAACGACACTCTTGCCCTTAAGGAAGCCGACTGCTCAATTGCAATGGCAGACGGAAGCGAGGTTGCGCGAAACGTTTCAAACCTTGTTCTTCTTAACTCAAACTTTTCATCGCTTCCTGCTGTTGTTGAAGAAGGAAGAAAGGTTATAAACAACGTTCAAAAATCATCAACCCTTTTCTTTATGAAAACAATTCTTGCAATCCTTCTTTCAATTTTCTGCGTTGCAATTCAAATTAAGTACCCATTCTATCCAAGAAACATGTTCCTTCTTGAACTCTTTGTTATTGGAATTCCAAGTTTTCTTCTTGCTCTCCAACCAAACAAAAATCTTATCCAAGGAGGATTCATTAGCTACGTTTTAAAACGAGGCATTCCATACGGACTTATGATGTTTTTTGGGGTTACAAGCGTACCCTTATTGTGGAAATTCAGCCTTATAACCGCAGCGGAAAATCAAACCTTAACAACCCTTGTTTTAACAATCTCTGGGTTCTTAAACCTTTGCGCCCTTTGCCACCCATTCACGAAATTCAGAACATTAATTGTTTGTCTTTCTGCTGTTTGCCTTTGCGCAGCAGGAGCAATCATGCCAAAGTTCTTTGGTGTTGAAGCCTTAACGTCAAACGTATGGAAACTTGCGTTAATAATTTGTTTTATCCTTTGCATAATTCATTTATTGGCGCTTAACATTAAAAGTGTTTTAAAGAGGAAAAAGAATTGAAAGTTTTAAAGCTTAAACTTAATAACTATCGAAATTATGCTTCAATTGAAGTTCCTTTTTCATCGGGAACAAACATTATACTTGGCAAAAATGCACAAGGAAAAACCAATTTGCTTGAAGCAATTTTTACGTGCGCAATTGGAAAAAGCATGCGCGCGACGCGAGATAACGAAGTTATTAAGTGGGGCGAAGAAAACGCAAAAATTGAACTTGAAGTTGAAAAACGTTTTGGAAAATCCAAAATTGAAATTTACTTTTTCAAAGCCGGAAAAAAAGCAATAAAAATTAATTCAATGCCAATTAAGCGAATTGGCGAACTTCTTGGAGAACTTCGCTGCGTGTTTTTCGCACCGGACGAACTTAAACTTATTAAAGAAAGCCCGGAAGACCGCAGAAGATTTATGGACATAACGCTTTCGCAAATTTCAAAAACATATTTCAATTTGTTAAATAAATATGAAAAAGTTATTTCAACAAGGAACAAACTTTTGAAGGATTTTAAAGATAAGAACAACTTTAAAAAATCTTCAAAAATCAATCTTGACGATTTCGAAGATTTCAAGCGCATGATTTCGGTTTACAACACTCAACTTGCAGAATGCGCTTCAAAAATAACAATTTCTCGAAGCAATTTAATAATAAGCCTTGCTCCATATGCTCAAAAGGCACATAATTTCTTAACAAACAATCAAGAATGCCTTGAAATTGGCTATCAAGGAACGCTTGCTCTTGGCGACGAAATTAATTCATCAAATGAAAAAATGGAAGAAATTAAACAAAAGTTTATCTTGCTCTATGAAAAAAGCCTGGAGAAAGATCTTTCCCTTGGCTACACAACTGTTGGTCCTCATCGCGACGACATCAAGGTTTTGGTTAACCAAACAGACGTCAAATCGTTTGGCTCACAAGGGCAACAGCGAACCGCTGCCCTCTCGCTTAAACTTGCAGAAATTGAAATTATTAAAGCTCAAACAGGCGAAATGCCAATTTTAATTTTAGACGACGTTTTAAGCGAACTCGACAAATCACGCCGTGAAAAACTTTTGAAGTTTTGCAGTTTAACCCAAACCTTCATAAGTTCAACCGATAAGCCAGAACGCATTCCAAACGCAACAATAATTAAAATTGAAAACGCGAAAAGGGTTTAACCAAAAAAGCTTGTTCTTCTGTTTCCGCAACTGTCGAAAGACGAACAGCAATTGCTGCTTCCCGAATTTGAAAGTAAAATTAAAAGAAGCAAAAGCAAGATGTTTGTGTTTGAGGCAAGGTCGGTGTCGGTTGCGGATGCAATTATCCCAATTAACATAACAAGCAAAATTTCATTTGAAAATTCCATTTTCTATCTCCTTTTCCAATTTTTGTTAGAAAATGTCAAAAACCTCCAAAATTAGATTTGGTGGTTTTTCTTTTGCATTTTAAAATATCGGTAATATATATGCATTCAAAAATTTAAATGTTAAGGAGAATTAAAATGGAAGGAAAATTTCTTCTTCTTTCGGAAAGAAGCAAAAAAGAAGTTTTGGACTATATGCCAAACGAAAATTCAATTAACAAACTTGCAATTTTCTTTCAAAACTTTTCAGATGGAACGCGGCTTAAAATAATTTCATGCTTGGCAATGTGCGACATGTGTGTTAACGATATTTCAACAATTCTTAACATTAATCAAACAACAATAAGCCATCAACTCAAATATTTAAAATCGCAAAACATTGTTTCCTGCAAACGCGACGGAAAAATCATTCTGTATTCTTTAACAAGTTCAAAAGTTAACGATTTAATGCTTTCCGCCGTTAATGTTGTTTAAAAAAAGCACTTTTAAAAAGTGCTTTTTTTAATAAAAATCCACCAAGAAAACAGGTGGATTTAAATTTTGTTTTATTTAAATGGATTAAGTTTATAGCGGCCAATAATTGCGCAAATCATGTCATATAAATTCCAAAGTGCGCCAATTCCAATGCATGTTAATAAGAATTTAACAAGCATAATTTTCCATGTTCCGCCCATATAGAGTTTGTCTAAACCAAACCAACCAAAGAAGAAACAAATTAAGAAAAGAACAATTCTTGCCCCTGCGTTTCCTTGCTTGCTGTTCTTTGTGCTTTTAGATTTCTTTGCCATACTTCCCTCCTATGACTATATATTATCACAAAAAATTTTAACGTCAAAATATTTTAATAATCTTGCCCCAGAAATTTGCAAACAACACAATTTAAAAAAGAAAAGAAAAAATTTATGAAAAATTGTTGACAAAGGTCGTTTAATTTGTTAATATAACAAAGCATCGTTTGGGGGTATAGCTCAGCTGGCTAGAGCACCTGCCCTGCAAGCAGGGGGTCATCGGTTCGAATCCGATTATCTCCACCAGCGATGGAATGTAGCTCAGTCGGTTAGAGCACCACCCTGATAAGGTGTCCTAACCCACTAAATTACATTCCGACGACAGTTGTTAAAGTCGCTAAAACAAACATATA
>CAYLHO010000003.1:0-129054 GCA_964383665.1 uncultured Lachnospiraceae bacterium | reverse complement strand
TTGCATGTTTTAAGCACGCCGCCAGCGTTCGTCCTGAGCCAGGATCAAACTCTAACGTTATTTGTATATAAACTTCGATTGAAGTTAATATCGTTAGTTTGATGTGACTCAAAAACTATTTTGACTTTTTTATACTTTGCGTAAATAGAATAAGTATTAATGAATTGACAAGGTAAATAAAAACCTTTTATGTGTTTACACATCTACCTTTTCTTTCCAAATATTCAGTTTTCAAGGTTCATTTTCCCTTTTAAAAATAAAGGGAGTTTTGCTACGTTTAATGGGGTCTCCATCAGCGTAGCGAAGTTAATATACCACATAAAAAAAACCTTGTCAACAGATTTTCGCAAATTTTTTCAAAAATTTTAAAAATTTTTTTAAAAACGCCATTTTTGTTAGAAAACCACGGAAAATAGGGCATTATAGCAGATAAGAAGAACCCCAAAAGCCCAAAGAAAACAAAAAAAACCGCAAAAAATTTTTGCGATTCTTAAAAATTTTTTTATTCTCCAACCCATGCAAGACCAATTGCCGGACCAACATGCGCTCCAACAACCGGAGAAACAGTTCCCTCTCTAACAGTTATTCCTTTGAAATGGTTAAGAACTTTTTGTTTGAAATCATCAAAGTAGGAAGGGTGACCCGCTTTGATAACAAAAAGTTGACGGATTTTTTCTGGAACTTGCTTAATCATGTCGGAAATTGCCTTTGCCATTCCAATTGACTTCTTATCCGAAAGAACTCCTTCTTTAAACAAGACAACCGGTTTAATTTTTAAAAACGATGCAACAACCGCTTTAAGAGTTCCAATTCTCCCGTTCTTTTTAAGGTTATCAAAACTTTCGGGTATAAAAGTTATTGCGCTGTTTTTACAATATGCTGAAAGCGTTTCAACAATTTCACTAACAGATTTTCCCTCTTCAATCATTTTAACGGCTTCATAAACATAGCCAATTGATGTTTGCCCAATCGACTGCGTGTCGAAAACGGTAACCTTGCTTGGGTCTTTACATTCATTTTTTGCAAGGCAAGCGCAGTTATATGTCCCGCTTAAAGTTTGGGACAACGTTAAAACAAAAGCCTCGTTCCCCTCATCAATTATTTCATTGAAAATGCTTATAAAGCTTTCAAGCGAAGGTTGACTTGTTTTTGGGATTTCTCCCGTTCTTTCCATCTTCCAATAAATTTCATCATAGAGAGAATCGTTTTCAACATATTCCCCGTCGTCAAACAAAATTCGAAGAGGGTTAACGTAAATTCCCTTTTCCTTTATGTATTGCTCTCTTGGGCAGCATGTTGAATCAACAACAATTTTAATCATAGTTAAATTCCTTTATATAATTTATGCAAGCATAAGAACAACTATTTCGTCATTCTTAATGCAATTTGATATTTCGAGTCGGAAATTGGCATAATCTCTTTGCAATATCTTTCAAGTTTATCGATGAAAGTTAAGAAATCCTTTGAAGTTGCCTCCGACGACGCTCTTTCAATTTGAAGCATGTCAACATCGGCTTTTCGCTTTGTGAAGTTGTTTTTGATTTTAACTTCTTCAAAAGTCATAACCCCTTTGAACCCAGTTCCGCTTAAAATTTTGAAACTGTCAACTTTTGTTCTTATTTCAACCTTTGGAACAACAACTTTTAAGATGTTTTCAAGGTCAATGCTAAATTTCGTTGTGAAAAACGATGTTATTCCGTTTATCAAAAACAACATATGGTCTTGAACGCCGTCTTTAACTCCAATTGGGTGAACAAAAATTTTCTTTTCTTTTGAAAGTTTTTTCTCGAAAAGATAGTCCTCTCTTTCAACTTTGAAAAAAGCCCTGTTACCCTCAACAACTTTTGAAAGCAAAATTCCCGCGCTTGCAAGAAGGTTGTTTAGGGAATCATAATAGATTTCCTCAACCATATATCTTCCTTCGCCAACAAAGTTATACATTGGCATGTCTGCTTCAAGTTTTAAAACATTTCTGTAACTGCTTTTTGCAAAAACTGTGTAAGTTCTTACGCCTTCAAAGCTAACAATTTCAATTCTTCCCATGCTTCTTTCCTTTTAAAGGATAATATCTATATATAATATAAAACAAATTTATTTAATTAACAAACATTTTTAACAAATTTCAACTTCGCCAGAAAAAATAAAAGCCCATCAAGGGCATTTATTGATCTTCAAGTTCCAAAACATAATAGCCAATGTCATAGTTGCAAAGCGGGCACGTTTTTTCGGGTTGCTTTGAAGTTTCTTCAAACCCGCATTTTGAACATTTCCATTTCTTTGCTGTTTGGCTTTTATAAAGCTTGTTTTTCTTAAGCTTCTCATAGATTTCTGTAAGTTGCTTGCTGTGGCAATCCTCAACCGTTGCAATCCTTAAGAATTGGTCGGCAACATCGTCATACCCCTCATCTCTTGCAATTCTTGCAAAAGCGGGATAGATGTTTTCAAACTGCGCATGCTCGGCGGCGGACGCAAGTTTTAAGCCCGGGTCAAGCTCATAAGGCGAAATTGGAAAGCCCGCTTCAATTGTGATATTCTTCTCGTTTTTTCCATATTTCAAAATGAAGTCATAGAAAATTTTTGCATGGCTCATTTCGTTTTTCGCAAGCGTTTTCATAAGCCCCATGATGTAATTAAGTTTTTCGGTTTTCGCCTGTTGAGCAAGAAACTGATATTTAGCCCCATCTTGACACTCTCCAATAAACGCTCTTTCCAAGTTTTTTCTTGTTTGTGATTTTTCAAAATCTGTCATAATTCCTCCACTACGCGATAAATTATTAACATCTTTAAAATTATTAAACCAATTTCGAGCAATCTTTTTGTTTTTCTTGGAAAAGTGTGTTATAAATAAAGTCGGAGAAAAAATCATGGAAAAATTTATATTATCAACCGACTCATGCTGCGACGAATTGAAATCAACATTAAAGCGCGACAAAATTGAATATATCCCAATGTGCTACATTTCAAACGGGGAAATATATGAGGATAACTTTAATTCAACAGAGGAATATAAATATTTCTATGATGAAATGAAAAAGGGCAAAATCTTTTCAACAACAGGTCTTAATCCTTTTCAACTTAAGGAATATTTCCTTAACATAATTGCAAAAACAAACATGGACATTGTTCATATTGCTCTTTCATCTGGGTTAAGCGGAACATGTGGGCTTGCTGTTCAGGTTGCAAACGAAATTAATGAAACGTCAGCCAAAAAAGTTTACGTTGTTGACAGTCTTTCGGCAACCCAAGGACAAAACGCAATCCTTTGCCATGCAACGCTTTTAAGAAACGAGGGGAAAAGTGCAGAGGAAGCCGTTGAAGCATTAAACGAAACAATTAAGAACCTTGACGTTTCGTTCTTTCTTGGCGATCTTGAAGCACTTAAACGCGGTGGAAGAATAAGCGGCGCTCAAGCCGTTGTTGCAAAAGTTATGCAACTTCGCCCAGTTCTTAAATTCGACAGCGAAGGAAGACTTCAAGTTATTGAAAAGGCAATGGGGTCGAAAAAAGCGGTCATGTCCCTTCTAAATCGCCTTAAAAACTACAATCCAAATTCCCCAATCCCAATTTTCATAGCTTATGCTGGCGACGTTGAAAACGCCCTTGTTTTAAGAAAACTTATCGAAACAAAATATGGAATAACAAACATAATTCTTGGACACGTTGGTCCTGTTATCTGTTCCCACACTGGTCCTGCGCTAACCGGATTGATTTTTGTTAAGAAATAATATAAACAAAAAAAAACGCTGCTTTAAGTTAGGCAGCGTTTTTTTATTTAAGTTCTATCCAACAATTTCAACATCTTCGTTTTTAAGAAAATCTGGGATTTCTTCCTTATCCGGAATTTTGAAATTTGCGTTTTCCATTGCTTTTTTAATTTTGCTATCAATTTCTTCAAGGCTAAGCTCTTCGCGTTTCATGTCTCTCTTTTCGAATTTTTCCTCAACCTCTTTAATTTCATAGTTATTGAAAAGTTCTGTTGAAGTTTCATTTTCGGCATAAAGAGTTTTAATTCTGTCCATAAGAGCTTCGTTGTCTGGAAGGTCGGAGATGTCCGTCAAACCAAACCTCTTTAAAAACTCCTCTGTTGTTCCAAAAAGCAAAGGTTTTCCAACGGCGTCTTTTCTTCCAACAACCTCAATTAAATTGTGGTCTAGAAGTGTTTGAACGGTATAGTCGCTGTTAACCCCGCGAACCTCCTCAATTTCAAGCCTTGTTATCGGCTGTTTATATGCAATTATGGCAAGAGTTTCAAGGGTCGCTTTTGTAAGCGCTCTTTCGCGAATTGGGTTGAGAACAGTTGAAATATATTCCGCATATTCTGGGTTCGAGCAAAGTTGGATTTTCGTGTTATAGCGAATTAAATGAACCCCACTTGTTTTGCTGAGCCTTTCCTCAAGTTTGTCAACCGCTTTTTTAACGCGTTTTAAATCAACCTCAAGTTTTTCAGCAATAAAATTTGTGTCAACACCTTCGCCGGCAACAAATAATATTCCAAAAATTATATCTTCCAAATCCTTTTCAATAAATAAATCGCTCATATATTTTTCAACCTTTTAATCTTGGCTTTCCGCCGCCTTTTGTTGATATTGCGTTATCTCAATTTCCTCAAATGTTCCATGTTGCGAAATTGAAATTGTTTGAAGTTTAAGAAGTTCCAAAATTGCAAGGAAAACGTTGATGATTTCGCTTTTCGTTATGTCCTTATCCAAAAGTTCCTTAAATTTAACTTTTTCTTTAATCATAACAGCGTCTTTAATTGCTGCAATTTTTTCCGCAATTGTGAATCTGTCCTTAACAATGTTTTTTGGCTCATCTGCTTTCGTTTCAACTTGCGATTTGTGCATAAAGTTAACAAAAGCATCAAGCAAGTTATCCAAAACCATGTCTTTCAAAATAATTTTATATTTGTTTGCGCTTGGCTCTGGCTCTTTATAAAGCTTGTTAACATCTTCAATTGCCTTAAGTTTTTCGCTTGCTTCTTTAAAGATTTTATATTCCTCAATTTGACGAAGAAGTTTTGTTTCCGGGTCTTCCTCGTCTGGGACAACATCGTCAAGCCGAGGGAGCAATTTCTTGCTTTTAATTTCCAAAAGCGTTGCCGCCATTTCAATAAACTCACTTGCCTTTTCCAAATCTAAACTGTCGATGTCGTCGAGATATTGCAAATATTGTTCGGTTATTTCCGAAAGACGAACTTCGGTTATGTCCATTTTTGCTTCTTTAATTAAATGCAATAATAAATCCAGCGGGCCTTCAAAAACGTCCAGCTTAACTCGATATGAATCCCCTTCCGGGATTTGTGTTTGAATTGCAATTTCTTCCATGCTAGAAAATTAACCCCCAGAATTTCATAAAAAGCATTAAAACTCCGTTTCCAACGAAATCAAATGCATAGCCAAAAATTCCAGTTGCAACAAGGACAATAAGAATTATCCCTCCGTATTTTATCATAAAATTTGAAAATTTGTTATCATATTTTAAGAAAGTGTTAATAAAATTAAACCCGTCGAGAGGATAGATTGGAAGAAGGTTAAAAACGGCAAGCGAAATGTTTATAACAATCATGAACATTGTTAAATAATATAAAAACAATTGCCCCGCATTTGTTGAAACTCCAAAGCCCGCATAAACGCATAGTTTATAAAATGGAACAGCAAAAAACGCCAGAACCAGGTTCGTTAAAACCCCTGAAAGCGAAACAAGCGCCATGCTTTTTTTATAGTTTCTGAAGTTTAATGGATTGATTGGAACAGGCTTTGCCCAGCCAAACCCAACAAACAAAAACGACAAGCTTCCCCAAAGATCAAGATGCTTAAATGGATTAAGCGAAAGTCTTCCTTGTTCTTTAGCGGTTCTGTCGCCGCACCAATATGCAACAAGCCCATGCGAAAGTTCATGGAGCATAAGAGCAGCGACAATAACAAATAGATATGCCAACGCAAGCATCAGCATTTCAACTCCCGGCAAATCATATTGAAATAAATAAAATAACATACTTACATTATATAATAAAAGGATTTATTTTGCAATAAATCCTTTGTTAATTTTTTCTATTCTTTTTCCTGCTCATTAGCATTTTTATTTTGTTCATGATCAATTTGTTTCTTATTAAAGAATGGGTCGTTTTCAACCATCTCTCTTGTTGAAGAATAGGTTGGTTCAACAATAACTTTAAACCCTTCTCTAACGCCATATTTCCCACTCTTTTTAAAAATTTTCATAGTTTTAAACCTCTTTTCGCTTTAATCATAAAACAAATGTTTTTTGTTGTCAATACCAAATTTTTGTCGGAAAAGAAAACTATTTGTTTTTTCTTAAGTTTTCAAGAATTGTTCTAAACTTTTCTGGAAGTGGAATTTCGAACTCCATCTTCTCCCCGGTTCGCGGGTGGACAAAAGAAATTTTATATGCACAAAGAAACTGACCGCAGAGCCCAAACTTTTTCGTTCCGCCATATGTTTCGTCGCCAACAAGCGGGTGGTTGAGATACTTGCAGTGGACGCGAATTTGATGAGTCCTTCCGGTTTTAAGCGAAAACTCAACAAGCGAATTGTTTTTGAAATATTCAACTGTTCTATATTCCGTTGCTGCAAACTTTGCTCCCGAAACATTGTCGCCGGGCGCATATGCAGCCATTTTTTTTCGGTCCTTTTTGTCTCTTGCAACAAGAGTTTCAACTTCTCCCGCTTGCTCTTTAAAAGTTCCGTCGATAAGCCCAAGATAAATTCGCTTGCAAGTTTTGTTTGCAATTTGCTTTGCAAGTTCATTATGAGCAAAATCGTTTTTCGCAATAATCAAAAGTCCACAAGTGTTTTTATCAATTCTATGAACAATTCCCGGGCGAAGTTCTCCGTTAATTCCGCTAAGGTCTTTAATTTCCTTTAAAAGCCCGTTAACAAGCGTTCCATCTTTACACGATGTGCATGGGTGGACAACAAGGCCTTGCGGCTTGTTAACAACTGCAAGGTCGGAATCCTGATAAACAATTTCAAAGTTAACGTCTTGAGGCTGCGTTTCAATTTTCTTTGGCTCTTGCTCCTCAAAAACAACTTTATCTGAAATTCTTAATGCTTCACCTGCCTTATAAATTTGTTTTCCATTTCTTAAAACAAAAGCAGTTTGTTTTTTCATTGCATTTTGAATGAAAGAACGAGAAAAAGCTGGGAATTTTTCAATTAAAAAGGCGTCAACCCTTTTCCCTTTGTCGGGTTCAAAAACATCAAATTCCATTCTTCCCTCCTTGATTTTTCTTTGCTTTCCGTTCTTTAATAAGTTCAACAAGATAGAAAACAACCAAGCAAACAACCCCAACTGTTAGAAAACAATCGGCTGTGTTAAAAATTGGGAAATCCATAAATTCAAGTTTAATAAAATCCCTAACATATCCTAAAAAGATTCTGTCAATCAAATTCCCAAATGCTCCGCCAACAATCAAGCCAAGCGAAACATAGAACAGCGGGTTTTTCGACTTTGAAAAAATTCCATAAACAAAAATTAAAATTATGATTAAAACAGAAACAACAATAAGAGCAATTGTGCTTCCCGAAAACATGCTCCATGCCGCCCCAGTGTTCTGCGTGTAGAAAAACTTGAAAAAGCCCGGGATTGCGTCTTGATCAATTCCAAACGTGAATTTTTTTGCAATTAAGTCAACAATAACGCACGCAAGCAAAACAAGCGCGCCAACAAGCAAATTAATAATTTTCTTTCTTTCAAATTTCATATTAATGTTTTAACAGATAAACCGATTCTCCTGTTTTTTTAACTTGACCGCCAAGGGCAAATGCTGCTCCCGAAAAGAAATCGAGCGCATGGGTGCGGTCGTCATCGCTAAATTTTGAAAGATCAACGTAAACATCATCCCCTTTAATAAAATAGCGAACAACATCTTCAATTTCCTCTTGAGTTTCTGGGAAATATGCCTCTGGCTCGTTTTTAATTTCTTTAAGATTAAACTTTGCGGAAGGAAGTTCTTGTTTTTTCTCTCTTTTCTTCTCTTTCTCCTCGCCCGATTGAATTTTTTTCTCTTCAACTTTTTCGTTTTCATCTTCAAAGCCAATTGCTTTCAAAAATTTATCAAAAAATTTCATATGTATCTCCAAAAATTATAATACTCAACTTTAATTTTAATGTCAAATTAAAAAATGTTAAAAAAGCGTTGACAATAAAGTTTTTATGTGATATAAATACTTTCGCAAATTAAATATTCCTTTGTCCGAAGACAGCAAGTGGGGGTTCCCGTAAACGAAAGTGCTTGCCGAGGTGAAGTTAAGAAGAAATCCTTTCCTCTTGTGCTTTCGCTTTGGGCATGAGAGGTTTTATTTTGTTTGTTCACACAAAATTTAATTAAAAGGAGAGATAAACAAAGTGAGTGCTAATTTAGAAGCTAAGAAAGAACTTGTTAGCGAAATTAAAGACAAACTTTCAAAAGCAAAATCCGTTGTTTTTGTTGACTATCGCGGAATGACCGTTGAAGAAGACACAGCAATGAGAAGTGCTTTCAGAAAGAACAATGCTGACTATAAAGTTTATAAAAACCGACTTGTTCTTCGCGCGCTTAACGAACTTGGAATAACCGGACTTGACGAATATCTTCAAGGAACAAGCGCTCTTGCTTTTGGCTATAGCGATGAAGTTTCGGCTGCAAAAATTTGCGCTGACACTTTTGAAAAAAGTCAAAAACTTGAAATCAAATGCGGTCTTTTAAATGGTCAGTTTATATCTTCCGATGAGGTTAAAACTCTTGCTAAAATCCCATCAAGAGACGAACTTATTGGAAAACTTTTGTTCATTTTCCAAAACCCAATGCGTTCTTTGGCTGTTGCAGTTAATGAAATTGCAAAGAAAAACGCTTAAGTTTTAGGGAAAAATAATTTTAAAATTAGGAGAAATTAAAATGGCAGATTTAAATAAATTTATTGAAGAAATCAAAACATTAACAGTTGTTGAACTTAACGACCTTGTTAAAAAATTAGAAGAAGAATTTGGCGTTAGCGCTGCTGCAACATTTGCAGTTGCTGGCGCAGCTCCAGCTGCAGGAGCAGCTGCTGCTGAAGAAAAAACAGAATTCAACGTTTGCCTTAAAGAAGCAGGAGCAAACAAAATTGCAGTTATCAAAATCGCAAGAGAAATAACAGGCCTTGGCCTTTCCGAAGCAAAAGCTTTGGTTGACAACGCTCCATCTGTTCTTAAAGAAAATGTTCCAACTGCTGAAGCAAAAGAAATGGAAGCAAAACTTAAAGAAGCTGGCGCAACAGTTGAATTAAAGTAATTTAGTTAAGAGTTATAAATAATTTTGTGTGAGATAAAAAACACGGGCAGACCCGTGTTTTTTTGTTATAAAAAAATCTCTCAAACGAGAGATTTTAAGCTGTTTCTTCTTTCTTTTCGTTATAAACAACTTGTGGCTTTTCTTTTTTCTCAATAACCTCTTTTGTTATAACAATTTTTTGAACATTATTTCCCGGAGCAAAAAACATTACGTCTTGCATTGCCTCTTCAATTATTGCTCTCAACCCGCGCGCACCAGTTTTAAGTTCCTTTGCTTTTTTTGCAACTGCAAGCGCAGCATCGGGAGTTATGCAAAGTTCAATGTTGTCCATGTTAAAGAGCTTAACATATTGTTTAACAAGTGCATTTTTAGGTTCGGTTAAAATTCGAACAAATGCGTTTTCATCAAGATCATCAAGGCTAACAAAAACGGGAAGTCTCCCAACAAATTCTGGAATGATTCCAAATTTAATCAAATCGCCTGGCTGAACCTGTTTGAAAATGTTAATTTTTTCTTTTTCAACTTTTGATTTAACATCTGCGTTAAATCCCAAACTTGAACTGTTAAGTCTGCCCTCAATAATCTTATCAAGCCCAACAAACGCTCCTCCGCAAATGAAAAGAATGTTTGTTGTGTCAATTTGAATCATTTCCTGTTGAGGGTGCTTTCTTCCGCCTTGAGGAGGAACGGAAGCAATTGTTGATTCAACAATTTTTAAAAGCGCTTGTTGAACCCCTTCGCCTGAAACATCGCGAGTTATTGAAACATTTTGACTTTTCTTTGCAAGTTTGTCGATTTCGTCAACGTAAATTATCCCGCGTTCCGCTTGGGCAATGTCGTAGTTTGCGTTTTGAATTAACTTAAGCAAAATGTTTTCAACGTCGTCGCCAACATATCCCGCTTCGGTTAGTGTTGTTGCATCGCACGATGCAAACGGAACATTCAAAATTTTCGCAAGGGTTTTTGCCAAAAGCGTTTTCCCACAGCCGGTTGGCCCAATCATTAAAATATTGCTTTTCTCAAGTTCAATTTCGTCTGGCTGCCCTTTATGGTCGCCAGCGTGAACAAGATTATAATTTATTCTCTTATAATGATTGTAAACCGCAACTGCAAGCGCTTTTTTCGCTTCGTCTTGCCCAATTATATATTCGTCAAGTTTTTCTTTGATTTCACGAGGTGAAAGCAATTTAAGTTCTTTGCTCTCTTTTTTTGTTTTCCCTCCAATAAGGTCTTTGCAAAGAGAAACACACTCCTCGCAAATAAAGCATTCTCCTTCCGGATTCCCAATTAAGCGCCTTGAAGAGCCTTCTGGCTTATCACAGAAAGAACATTTATAAGTTTTGTTTTCCATATTATCCATATTATATCGCCAAAAAAATTTTTTTAACCCCTCAAGTTTAGTCTTTCTTTTGTCGTTTTTCAATAACTTTGTCGACAAGCCCATATTCTTTTGCTTCATATGCGCTCATATAGTAATCGCGATCGGTGTCTTTTTCAACTTGTGAAAGAGGTTTCCCGGTTTGTTCGGAAAGGATATTATTGATTTTCGCTTTAATTTTTTGAATTTGTTTTGCTTGAATTTCAATGTCGCTTGCTTGCCCCTGCGCCCCGCCAAGAGGTTGGTGGATCATAATTTCCGAATTTGGAAGAGCAAAGCGCTTTCCTTTCGTTCCGCTTGAAAGAAGGAACGCCCCCATTGAAGCCGCAAGTCCAATACAAATTGTTGAAACATCACAGCGAATGTAGTTCATTGTGTCGTAAATTGCCATTCCCGCCGAAACGCTTCCACCCGGGCTATTGATGTATAAACAAATATCTTTGTCCGGGTTTTTCCCTTCCAAATAGATAAGTTGCGCAACAACGTTGTTTGCAACAGCATCGTTAATTTCGCCCGTCAAGAAAATTATTCTGTCTTCAAGAAGACGAGAATATATGTCGTAGGAACGTTCTCCGTTCGCAGTTTGGTCAACAACCATTGGAATTAACATTTTTTACACCTCTGTTATATTTTGTTCCTAAAAATCAGATTATATTGTTGTTCGTTTTTAAGAAATTTAAGAGTTTTTCCATTAAAATGTCGTTTTGATAGTATGCAATTGTTCTGTCGTCCAAAGATTTCTTATAATCTTCAACGCTCTTTTTATATTTTTCAGCGGTTTCAGCTAAAACTTTGTCAAGTTCTGCTTCGCTAACAATCATGTTTTCTTTCTTAACAAGAGCTTCCAAAACAAGACGCGTTTTAACAGTTTCTTTTGCTTGGTCTGCGCGTTCTTTTCTTAAATCTTCGATGTTTGAACCAACATATTCCAAATATTCGTCAAGTTTGATTCCTTGATAGGAAAGACGCATTTCAAGGTCTTTAATGAAAATGTCGAGTTGACGTTCAATCAAAATTTCAGGAATTTCAACTTCGCTTCCCTTAACAACTTGGTCGATTAAATCGTTTTCAACTTTTCTGTCCTTATCTTTTTCAAGTTTTTCTTTAAGACGTTTTTCGATGTCTTTTTTATAATCTTCAAGATTTTCAAATTCGCTAACATTTGCAGCAAATTCGTCGTTGATTTCTGGAATTTCTTTCTTTTCAAGTTTTTGAACTGTAACTTTGAAAACAGCAGGTTTCCCAGCAAGAGATTTTTCATGATAGTTTTCTGGGAATGTTACATTAACGTCTTTTTCGTCGCCAACTTTCATTCCAACAATTTGGTCCTCGAAAGTGTCGATGAAACTGTGTGAACCAAGTTCAAGACGATAGCCTTGAGCGCTTCCTCCATCAAAAATTTGGCCATCAACGCTTCCAATAAAGTCGATTGTTGCAAAATCACCAAGTTTTGCTTCGTCGGTTGATTCAACAAATCTTGCTTGACGTTCTGCAATTTTCTTAAGTTCTTCTTCAACTTCCGATTTTTTAACTTTTTCTTTTCCTCTTTCAACTGTTAAGCCTGTGTATGCGCCAAGTTTTACTTCTGGCATAAGAGGTGCAGTTGCAACCATGACAATTCCTTCTTTCTCAAACTTTTCAATTTTGACATCTGGTTGTGAAAGAGGTTCAATGTCCAAGTTTGCATCGAGGAATGCATTATATTCATCGGCAAATGCAATTTCCAAGGCATAGTCGAAGAAAACACCTTCGCCATATTGTTTTTCAATAACTTTTCTTGGTGCTTTTCCTTTTCTGAACCCTTGAACGGAATATTTTCCTTTTGTTTCCTCATAGGATTTTTCAATGCTTTCTTCCCATTTTTCTTGGGAAATTTTGATCTCAACTTCCAGCTTATTGTTTTCTTTTGATCTAATGTTGTAACTCATAATTTTCTCCTTAAATATATATTACGCGCCAATTATATCACACTTGTTTTTGCAAATCAAACATTATTTACGAAATTTTATAGATCTTTCCGGGCAATGTTGATGCAACATCAATGTTAATTTGCTCGCCAACAATTGTCCCTTGGCTTTCCAAAATGGATTTAACCGTTTCAATTGCTAAAACGGGATTGTTATTTTCCTTTGAAAGGTGGGAAAGAACAACCCGTCGAGTGCCGTGCTTTGCAAGTTTTGAAATTGCGTTTGCACTTGCAATGTTTGAAAGATGCCCTCGCGAGGAAAGAATCCTTTGCTTTAAACTTGCGCTGTAGTTAATGTTGTTTTGAAGCATTTGAATGTCGTGGTTCGCTTCAAGAAAAACAAGTTCGCTTCCATAAATGTTTTGCAAGATTGAATCGGAAATTGCGCCAAGGTCGGTGCAAATTGAAACATGTCGCCCGCAATTTTCAATGTTAAAGCCAACGCAACACACGCTGTCGTGCGGAACTTTAAATGCAGAAATTGTTAGGTCGCCAATTTCAAAAGGCGCAGCCGTGAACGATCGTTTTTGGGCTTGAGGAAGTTTTTTAAGTTTATTTGAAAGCGCGCCCCATTCGTCCTCGTGCGCAAAAACTTTTGTCCCAAATTTTGTTGCAAAAACATCAATTCCTTTAATGTGGTCGCTATGTTCATGAGAAACAATTATTCCGGAAACCTCGTTCCCCTTAACTCCAAGAAGAGAAAGTCGAAGTTCAATCTCTTTGCATGAAAGACCCGCATCAACAAGAATTTTTGTTGACGCACTTTCAACATAAGTTAAATTTCCGTCGCTTCCGGAAGAAAGATTAATTATTCTCACGGAAAGTATTTTAACATTTTGAAATTTGTTTTGCAACAACAAAAGCCAAATTAACTTTTCTTTCGCGCTTTTTTATAATGAACATCAAAATTTTTTGTTTTTTCGTCGTAAAAAGCAACTAAAATGTTTTTTAATTCTTTTTTATTATTAATTTTTAAATTTTTAAAAAGCCATTTTTCGTCTTTTCCAAGAATTTTTAGATAATTTTCGTCAATTTTCCCGTCATTTATAACAAATTTTTGAAGGCTTGCCTTTTCGCCGTCAATTCCAAAATCGCTAACAACAGTTGGGGTTTGATTCCCAACGGGCAAAACACTTAAACTTCCATTCGTTTCAAAAATTGCAAATGCAACATCGTTTAAGTTGAAAAATCCCTTTTCACGACAAAGCCCAATAACATCGTTAACGTCAAGTTTCGACTTTTTAAGGTTTTTATAGTTGATTTTCCCGTTGTCGATAATTATTATTGGTTTACCTCTTAAAAAGCGCTTGAGAGGAAGCGTTGTCCGCTCCAAAAGAGTTATTAAATAACTGATTAAAAAATAAACTGAAATTGCAACAACATAATAATACCATGGTTGTTCAACATCGGTTGACCATTCCGCCGCAATTGAACCAATTGAAATTCCAATAACATAATCGGTGAAACTTAATTGCGCAATTTGTTTTTTGCCCAACATTTTTGCAACAACAAACATAGCTGCGAAACTGTAGATTGAATTTAATAAAACTTTAACATAATCTGGCATAACAAAATAATTATTGCCAATAAAACAAATAATTATTTAAATCTTTTTTTAATTAATTTAATTAAATTCAACAAAAAAAACGGGAAATTCCCGTTTTTTATTTATTTTTTTATAATAAAATGCAAATTATTCCGCCTTTTCCTTCGTTAATAATTCTTCCAAGAGTTTTTCTCATTTTTCTTTGCGCCTCAACAGGCATAAGAGTAATTTTTGAATCGATGCCTTCCTTAACAAGAGAACTCAAACTCTTTCCAAACATGTTTGTTTCCCAAATTGCTTGTGGGTTTTGTTCAAATTCACTCATCATATATTTAACCATTTCTTCGCTTTGGGCTTGCGACCCAACAATTGGATTAACTTCAGTTTCAATGTCGACGCTCATGATATGCAAACTTGGTGCGGACGCTTTAAGCTTAACGCCAAACTTGTTTCCTTGCTTAACAATTTCCGGGTCCTCAAGTTTCATATCCTCAACGTTTGGCATAACAACGCCATATCCATTTTCTTTAACATCGGCAAGCGCAAGTTTAATTTTATCATATTCTGTTTTTGCATGCGCAAGTTGTTTAACATATGAAATTAAATGGAAGTCATCGGCAATTTCCATGTTGCATTGTTCCGATAAAACACGATAGAACAAACCTGGTTTTGGCGTTACTTCAAAATATACTTTCCCTTCGCCCATTTTAATTGAGGAAACAACAACCGGTTCGAAATCTTCGCTTTCAAGGAACGCAACATTTGTTTTGTCAATTTGCCCAATTTTGTTTGCGTTTTCACCAAATTTTTTAACTTCTTCAACAACGTTTGAAATGATTGGATTGTTAAACGAAAGCGCTTGCATCCACTTTGGCATTTTAACTTTAAGCGACCTGATTGGAAATTCCAACAAAATCTTTTCAAAAATCTCGTCGATATTGTTTTGATTGAGTTTTAAAACGTCCATTGGCAAAACCGGAACTCCATATTTTGCTTCCAACGATTTTGCAAGTTTTTTTGCCTCGTCGCCTTTCGGTAATTTCGTGTTTAAAACAACAACAAATGGTTTGTTTTGAGCGGCAAGTTCGCTAACAACCCTTTCCTCCGCCTTAACATAACTTGTTCGTGGAATGTCGGTTATGCTTCCGTCGGTTGTTAAAACAATCCCAATTGTTGAATGCTCGTCGATAACTTTTTTTGTTCCAAGTTCCGCCGCCTTTTCAAATGGCATCTCCTCGTCGGACCAAGGTGTTTTAACAAGTCTTTCCTTTTGATTTTCCTCGTGACCAAGCGCTCCTTCAATAAGATATCCAACACAATCAATCATTCGAACGTTCATGTCAACCTTGTTGTCAAGGCGAATTGCCGCCGCCTTGCTTGGAACAAAACGCGGTTGCGTTGTCATAATTGTTTTCCCGTCCGCGCTTTGAGGGAGCTCGTCGATTGTTCTTTGCTTTGTGTTTTTATCCTCGATGTTTGGGACAACAAGATTTTGCATAAACTGCGTTATAAACGTGGATTTTCCGCAGCGAACAGGCCCAACAACGCCAACATAGATGTCGCCTCCGGTTCTTTTTGCAATATCTTCATATAGACCATAATTTCCCATATAAAAAACCTCCAAAAGTGATATTGTATTTTATGGGCTAAAAAATAGTTATATGACAAAAAACTCGTCCTTTTTCAAGGGCGAGTTTTTATTTTTTAACTTTTAGCAAATTATGTTAATAATTCTGTTTGGAACAAGAATAACTTTCTTAATTTCTCCTTCAGCAAGGTATTTTGAAAGTGCTGGCTCGTTTTTAATTTTTTCAACAATTTCATCTTGTTGTTCTCCCGCTCCAACTTCAATTGTTCCTCTCATTTTTCCGTTGATTTGAACTGGAAGTTTTATTACGTCTTTAATAAGCGCCTTCTCGTCGAACGTTGGCCATTTTGCATCTTTAATTTCTGGCTCAAACTTGCATCTTTCCCAAATTTCTTCGGCAACATGCGGCGCAAATGGGCTTAAAAGCAAAATTAAAATTTGATATTCTTTTCTATTGATTTTCCCAACTTTATAAATTTCGTTGCAAAGCGTCATAAGCGTTGAAACCGCTGTGTTGAACTTGATTTCATCAATATCCGACGTAACTTTCTTAATTGCAAAATTGATTGAATATTTAAGTTCATTCGAAATTTCATCGCCTTCGGTCAAGAAATTTTGCATGCCCCAAACGCGAGAAAGGAACTTGTTGCATGCCTTAACGCCATTATCGTTCCAGTTAACTGTTTCGCCATAATCGCCAATGAAACATTCCCAAAGACGCAATGAATCCGCGCCATATTCTTTGATCACTTCGCGAGGATCAACAACATTTCCCAAACTTTTGCTCATCTTAACCCCATTTGAGCCAAGAATTATTCCTTGTGAAATTCTTGTTTCAAAAGGTTCGGAAATTGGGCTTAAGCCATGATCGAATAAAAACTTATTCCAGAATCTTGCATAGAGAAGGTGTCGAGTTGTGTGCTCGTTGCCCCCATTATAAATTTTAACAGGAAGCCACGCTTTAAGAGCATCAAGGCTTGCGAATTCCTTATCATTTTTAGGGTCGCAATAGCGCATGAAATACCAACTGCTTCCCGCCCAACCTGGCATTGTGTCGGTTTCGCGAGTTGCCTTCCCTCCGCAGTGCGGGCAAGTTGTGTTAACCCAGCTTTCAATTGCTGCAAGCGGGCTTTGACCATCTTTTGTTGTTTCATAACTTTCAACGTTTGGAAGGGTTACTGGAAGCTGATCTTCCGGAACTGCAACCCAGCCGCATTTTTCGCAATGGACAACCGGAATTGGTTCGCCCCAATATCTTTGACGCGAGAAAACCCAATCTCTCATTTTAAAGTTAACTTGTTTCTTTGCAACACCCATTTCAACAAGTTTGTTTGTTATTGCAACTTTTGCTTGCTCAACAGTAAGCCCTGAAAACTCCTCGGAGTTCATAAGGCGGGCGCCTGTTCCAAGATAACTTTGTTTTTCAAATGCCGATTTTGAAACATCGCCTTCAATAACTTGAATTATTGGAATGTTTCGCTCTTTCGCAAAGTCATAATCCCTTTGGTCATGAGCAGGAACAGCCATAACGGCTCCAGTTCCATAGTTTGCCAAAACGAAATCGCCAATGTAAACAGGAACTTCTTTTCCGTTAACGGGATTGATTGCGGTTATACCTTTCAAAATGCAACCGCTTTTTTCCTTGATTAACTCTTGGCGCTCAAATTCGCTCTTTTTTGAAGTTTCTTTTATGTATGCTTGAACTTCGTCCCAGTTTTGAATTTTATCCTTTAGCTCTTTAACAATTTGACCTTCTGGGGCAAGAACCATGAAAGTTATTCCATAAATTGTTTCGATGCAGGTTGTGAAAATTTCAAAGCTTCCGCCTTGTTTGATTTCAAATTTAACTTGAACTCCTTCACTTTTTCCAATCCAATTTATTTGACTTGTTTTAATGTGATCTTGATATTTTGTTAATTTAAGGTCATCTGCCAAACGTTCAGCATATTTTGTCATTTTCAAAATCCATTGACTTTTTGGTTTTTGAACAACATCACTGTGGCATTGACAACATTTTCCGCCTTCAACTTCCTCGTTCGCCAAAACTCCGCAGTTCTCGCAGAAATTAACCATGGCTTCTTGCTTTTCGGCAAGCCCGTGCTTAAAAAATTGAAGGAAAAGCCATTGCGTCCATTTATAATATGAAGGGTCGCAGGTGTTAATTTCCCTCGACCAGTCGAACGAAAGTCCAACCATTTTAAGTTGTTGTTTAAAAACTTCAATATTTCTTGCAACAATTTCTTGAGGTAGTTTGTGTTCTCGAATTGCTGTTCTTTCGGCTTCAAGCCCAAAGGCATCGCAACCCATTGGGAAAAGCACATTTTTCCCTTGCATTCTCAATTTTCTTGCAACAACATCAAGCGCGGTGTAACTTCGAATGTGCCCGGTGTGAAGCCCTTTTCCGCTTGGATATGGAAACTCGATAAGAATATAGGCATTTTCTTTCCCAGGTTCGTTGTTCATAACCTCGAAGCGTTTGTCCTTTTCCCATCTGTCTTGCCATTTCTTTTCAATTTCAGAAAAATTGTATGAATCCATTTTTTCTCCTTACGCCATTTTTACTGGTGTTTTTTCATCTGCTCCAAGTTGAACTCTGTAAAGAGACATTTCGGTTGACTTAATAACTTTATCGTTTCCGTCTTTAGATTTATCTTCTGCGAAGAAATAGAAATATTCCTCGTCAATATCAAAATAATCAGTTTTAATTATTAATGCTCCACTAAGTTTTTGAGCTCCTTCCTCGGAATTTGTTAAACTTTTTCTATAAATTGAGCTGCTTGTTCGATAGTAAAGATAGCCCCCTCTTGAGAAAAGGATTGACTCAACGGAAGATGCAAAGTTTTCGCCATCTGTTCCTTGAATGTTTTTGATGATTAAAGAATCATTTGCATTTACATATGCAATTCCCAAATTTGTTCCGCCATATTCGCCAAGTGGGGTTACTTCCATTGATGTGTCGGAAAGGTGCTTAACTTCGCCTGCCAAGAAGTTTTCTTCCAAAGAGTTGGAGCAGTAAGCATAAACCGATGTTGAAGCAATAAGTTCGTTTCTAACGTAGAAAAGTCTTCCTGCAGATAAACTTTTAAGAGTTACAGAAATTCTGTCCTCGTTCAAAAGTTCTGTTTGCTTTCCGCTTGCAATTTCAGATTTATAAAGAATGTTCCCTTTTGCAATTGGACCGTCTTCTTCCTTGTCAATTGTGTAGTATACAAAGCATTCTGTTGACGTTGGATTTTCCTCGTTGTCAACAACCGTAATTCTTGATGGCAAAATTGCTCCTGTAACGTCTTTTGCAATTGATAAAACATCGCCATTCTCTGAAACACGAACAATTTCAGTTCCTGTGTAGATTAAAAGATAAACCTTTCCGTCAATCATTGTCATTGTGAATTTTCCGTTTGAAAATTCTGTTGTTTGATGAAATTTGGTAAGATTTGAGCCGTCCAAGTTGCAGCTGTAGAAAGTTAAAAGGTCGTAACGAGAGCCCGATTTGTCCTTATCTGTTGTTGGTGTTGCAAAATAAATTTTGTCTTTGAAAATATACATTCCGTTGTTTTCAAAGCCAACAACTTTTGA
The DNA here is from genome assembly GCA_964383665.1 of uncultured Lachnospiraceae bacterium. GTDB lineage: Bacteria > Bacillota > Clostridia > Christensenellales > UBA1242 > UMGS687. The sequence continues at coordinate 109,729 of CAYLHO010000003.1, read as the reverse complement.
AACCATAAGTTGAACATCGGTTAATGTTTTACGTTCTTTTCCGTCAACTGTTTCGGTAATCATTTTTGCACGATAAAGCCCAGTTTCCGTAACTGTTCCAAGTTCATTTGTTTTTCCCGATCCAAGAGAAGAAGATTTAATGTAGCCATCGGTGAAATAAACGTAATCGCCTTTTGTAACAACAAATCCGCCGTTGCCATAAATTGCTTCATCATATGCTGGGCCGCCTTCAAGAACAATTTCTTTGCTTCCGCAGCCAGCAAAAATTCCTCCGCAAACAACAAGGCAAAGGACTAAAATTAATGGTAAAAATTTTTTCATAGTATCTTCCTTATATTTAAAATATAAAACATATTAACATTTAAATTTTTTTTAGTCAAACATTTATGGGTTCAAATTGAACCACTTGTTAACAAAGTTTAACAAAGCTTTTTCATATTCAAGCCCAAGATATTTTGCGCTTTGAATGTGCGCGGCAGAGTTCGACAAAACAAGTTCGCATTTCTCTTTGTTAGAAAGATCAAACATTTTTTTCGACATCTCGCACGGAACAAACCTGTCTTCTTCCCCGTGAAAGAACAGAATTGGAAGTTTTGAGCTTTTAACCGATTCAATTGGAAGCGCTTTTTTAAGGTCAAATTTTCCAAAAGATTTAAAAAAGAAGTTCATAACGGGAAGGACGAAAAACGACGGGAGATGCCCTCTTGTTTTAATTAAATATTTAAGTTCGTCATATGCCGAGGAGAACGCGCTGTCGGCAACAACGCACTTAACATTTTTTGGAAGTTCTTTATCGGCGCAAAGCAAGCATGTTGCCCCGCCCATTGAAATTCCAAACAGCACAATTTCGCAGTCTTTCCCAAAAATTTCAACAATTTTGTTTGTCCAACAAACAAGGTCTTTTTGTTCAAGAAACCCCATGCTTATATATTTGCTTTTGTTATCGTCGTGAGCGCGCAAAGTTGGCGCAAAAACGTTAAAGTTGTTGTCATAAAAAATTTTTGCTTGGGGTGCAAGGTCCTTATGGATTCCAAAAATTCCGTGAACAACAATTGCAATTTTGTTTGATTTTCTCCTAATCAAAACTCCGCTGTGGGGTTCATTTTCAATTTCAATTTCCAACTTTTCGCTTGGAACTTTTTCCCACCATGAGTAGTCGATTGAATATTCTTCTTTAAGATTTTTTCGGAAGTTTTTGTTAATAAGTTTTCCAACAAGGGAATTTAGCCTAAACGAAATTAAAAATGCAAAAAAGCCAATTAAAACCCACAAGGCAAAGATTGCCAAAAGACTTCCAAAAACAATTAAGAAAATTTCAAGAATCCCCATGTTTTCTCCTTGCTTATATTTTTACACATTTCGTCATTTTTACAAAAAAAATAAACCGCAGTTTGCGGTTCATTTTTCTTACATTGCAACGCTTAAGGTCATTGGCCCGGAAATGCAGGCAATTAGCAAGGCAAAAATGGAAATAAAAAGTTGAATTGAAAAAACAAACTTTTTCTCCTTGGCCATTTTAATTGATTCAATAACAACGCCCGCAAATGCGCAAGCAAAAGCAACAAAGAAGAAAATTGCAACAGTTATGCATGCTCCTCTTGAAAGACTTACCAAAGGCAAGAAGCCAACAAAAAGCGAGAAAAACATTGAGATTATTCCAAGTGACAATGCTAAATTTTCAAGGCTGAAAGCCGATTTAACAAAGTTTTCAAACTTGCAATTTCTTTCTCTTCTTGTTTTTTTCTCTTTCTTCGTTTCATATGGAATAACTTCATCTTCTTCGTCATTAAAAATTTCATATTCGCTCATATCAAATTCTCCTTTTATACTATATAAGTATAACACACATTATTAAATTATGGCAAGCGCTTAATTAAAAAAGACAAACCATTATAGTCAAAACAACTAATATTTTGCCTTTTTATATATGTTATTTTTCGATGTTTTGTTAGCAATCTTGTGCCAAGTTATCAATTTCAATTGTTTTTGCAAACTCTTCAATTTGATTTACCAAGTTTTCTTTGTTTTCGCTTTCGCAGCCGAATTGGATTCTCCAAAACGCTGTTGTTGTTTTAAAAACATATGCACGATATGAAAAAGTTTTGCCGTTAAAATCTTTTTGATATTCATAATAAATTAAATCGCCGTCTTCAAAAATATCGCTGACAACATTGTTGGTTTCAAGGTCCGCCGCAATAAAATCTCTTCTTGTTTCGTTTGCAGGGTCTGTTCTTTCGGGATAGAGCGCGATTTCTTCAAAAGTTTCTCTTGAAACAAGAACCTTCATTTCGTTTCCTCGAAAAGTTGTTACATAATTGTCCTCTGGCGCTTCAGTAAATTTTGTTGTTAAAGTTAATTCATAGCCTTCACCTTCAAATGTCTTTGAAAAAGGAACCATGCACAAAACAAAAATAATAACACAGGCAGCAATTAACAACCCACATAACGACGGAATTAAGATTCTAAAAATTTTATCCTTTTTTTCTAGCTTTTCTTTTCTGTTTTCTTCTGCCATTTTTTCCTCTGTTAATAATTATTACAAATATATTAACATAAAAACTTGAAAAGGCAAAAAAAAATTATTACAAACTGTAACAATTTTAAATTGTTTAAAACTTAACCCACCTTGTCAACAAGCCATGTTATAAACTGTTTATTGCTTGGAACTGGACCAGCATTTGAAAGCAACCCTCTTCCGCTTATTTCATCGAACAAAATTTTGTTTTTTATTCTTTGGGACGCAACCGTTATTGCGTTTCGAATGTTTCTTTCAATGTTATTAACCTGCGTGTTATATCTCATTGCAAGTTTTGGATATAGTTTTTTGTTAAAAGATTGCATAACCCGCTTGTCTTCAATGACATTAATAACAAGTTCACGGATATACTCATATCCTAAATATTTTGTTGTTATCCCAAGTTCTGAAAGAATTTTTGTTGTTTTTGTTCTTATCTCTTCCGCTTTTTCAAGCGTTAAAACTTTAACCTGTTTTTCCTTTATCCCGCTTAAAATGTTAACAACATCGTTTGAAAAATTCCTTTTGTTAACAACAATTATGTTTGGATCATTAAGTTCAAAGTTTGATGGGTTTACGGCAAGCAAAACGATTTTTGGAATGTAATATAACTTTGAACGAACAAACTCATCATAAAGCCCAAAATTAAAATCAATGCTTTCTGTGTCGTAGAAAAGAATTTCTGGATTTGAACTTACAACATGATGAATAACTTCTGGAAACGTTAAACAATATATCAAATTAATTTTTTGATCTCGGCAAACATATCTTAATGCCTCGCCAAGGGAATAGTCTCTTTTTGAAAAGAGGATTGCACTTTTACACATAATTTTTCTCCTTCGTGCGCTGATACGTTTTATAATACACCTTTATTTTCAAAAACGAAAGCGATTTTGTAAAAAATTTTTTATTATATTGAAAACTTTTTTACAAATTTATCTTTTTATGTTTGTTTTTGTCGAACCCCCCCCCTTTTAACGCGGTTGTTTAAATAATTTTGACTTTAAAATTTAATGTGGTATCATAAAAAAGAAAATGGAAAATGTTCTTTTTGATGAAAAATATGTTCAAAGGTTTTTGCAAGATTTAAAGCAAAACAAGCTTTCTCATGGATATTTAATTATTTCACCTGACAAGTTGTTTAACGAAATTGTTGCAACGCAAATGGCAACAATTTTGCTTTGCGAAAATAATTGCTCTTGCGAGGTTTGTTCTCACTGCCAAAAAATGTCCGCAAAAACCCACCCGGATTTTTCCGTTTTCCCAGAAGGAAGTACGTTTCTTGTTGACGACGCCGAGGCAATTGTTGAAAAGTCGACGCAAAGCCCGATGATTTCCGATGTTAAAATATTTTTAATTAAGGACATCGACAACGCAACAATTCAAGCACAAAACAAAATTCTTAAAACGCTTGAAGAACCAACAAAAAGCACAATTTTCCTTTTAACAGCAACAAACGAAAGCAAAGTTTTGCCAACGGTTATTTCAAGAACTCGCAAAGAATATTTAACGCCTCTCGACGGCGAAAAAATTAAAAAACTTATTGAATTCCCTCCAAACGTTCTTTCATTTTTGTTTGGTGAAAAAAGAAACTATATTGGAAACGAATTTGCCGATGCAATTTCTTTTGGAGAAGGTTGGATTGGAAAAACTCTTGAGATTCTTGGAAACAACTCTTTCAAAGAGGAAAAGAATCTTGCGAAACAAATTCTTAACGAATTTTCATCAAGCAAACAACTTTCGCTTTACAGCGCAAAAATTTTGGAGCTTAAGAACAACTTAAAAAGCTTTCTTTCCCTTCTTGAAAACGAATTTAGGTTTTTGCTTTTAAGCGGAAGTGCGCAAGAAAAAATGCTTGCAATTGAAGTTGTTGGTGCAATTGGAAACTGCTTTGTTGAAATTGAAAGAAATGTTTCACCTGCCCTTGCAATTGACAACATGCTTATGAAAATTTTAGAGATTAAATATAACTATCGAAACTTTTAGGAGAATCATGGAAAAATTTACAGCAACATTAAACGGAAATCCTGTTAACTTCCCTGTTGAAATTGAGAATGTTAATCTTGTTAACGTTGGAAACAAAATTATTGTTGAAACAAATCGCGGCTTGGAAGTTGCAAAAGTTGTTTCAAAATCATTCAAAGAAAAAGAAGAAGCAGAAAACGAAGAAAATCAAAATGAGGTTTTTTCTTTTGTTCGCTTGGCAAGCGAAAAGGATTTAAAAATTGACAAAGAAAACGAAAAACTTGCCGAACAAGTTAAGGTTGAAACAAAAAAACTTGTCAGAAAACATAATCTTGAAATGAAGGTTAGCGATGTTTCGGTTGTCCTTGATAAAAGCAAAATCATAATTTCATTTACCGCCGAAAACCGAGTTGACTTCCGCGAACTTGTTAAAGAACTTGCTTCGATGTTTAAAACACGAATTGAATTAAGGCAAATTGGCTCTCGCGATGAAACCCGCGTTATGGGTGGATTTGGGCCTTGCGGAAAAGAATGCTGCTGCAAACAATTTTTAAACGAGTTTGAGCATGTTTCAATTAAAATGGCAAAAACCCAAAATCTTTCTCTTAACCCAACAAAAGTTAGCGGGCTTTGCGGCAGGCTTCTTTGCTGCCTTGGCTATGAGAACGAACATTACAGCGAAACAAGCAAGTTAATGCCAAAAGTTGGAAGCGCTGTTATAACGCCAATTGGCAAAGGAAAAGTTGTTTATAACGATTTGCTTAAACGGATTGTTCAAGTTAAAGTTGGCGATGAAGCAAGCTTTGAAATTAAAAATTTTGATTTAAGCGAAATTAAGAAAATTAAGGAATAACATGGATCTTAACCCTAACGAAAGAATTGACGATCTTCAATTTGCCAATCTTAAGATAATTCAAGATAAAACAAAATATTGTTTCACAAGCGATTCTGCAATCCTTGCGAATTTTGTTAAGGCAAAAAAAAGTGACTTGGTTTGCGAAATCGGAACGGGAACGGGCGTTATTTCAATTTTGCTTTCGAAAAAACAAAATCCAAAAAAAATTGTCGGTTTTGAAATCCAAGAAAGCGTTGCAAATTTGGCAAAACGAAATGTCTTGCTTAACAATCTTGAAAATCAAATTGAAATCGTAAACGCACCAATTCAAGAATTTTCGAAATTTGTTAAAGCCGAAAGTTTTGACGTTGTTGTTTCGAATCCTCCATACACAAAAATTTCGAAATCAAGTTTTGTTTCAAAAAGCGAGGAAGAAGCAATTTCAAAACATGAAGTTTGCTTAAATCTTGCCGAGCTTACGAATTGCGCAAAAAAACTTTTGCGTTTTGGCGGAAAATTCTATGTTGTTTATGATGCAAAAAGAAGCGCGGAACTTATTTTTAAACTTAAACAAAATAACCTTGAACCAAAGAAGATGTTTTTCACTTCCCCAAGCGAAAAATCAAAGCCTGTTCTTGTTTTGGTTGAAGCCGTTAAAGGCGGGAAAGAGGGAATTGAGGTTTTCCCAACGCTTATAACAAACGACGAAAATGGGGACTATCTTTTCTCAATTCAAAAGTTATATAACAACTGATCATAAGTTGACAAAAAAAATGTAATCCTTATAATTTTAATATAAGGATTTTTTTATGATATATTTTGTTGCAACGCCAATTGGTAATTTAAAAGACATAACTTTAAGAGCACTGGAAGTTTTGAAAGATTCCGATGTTATTGCTTGCGAGGACACGCGCACTTCAAAAATCTTGCTTGACAAATTTGAAATTAAGAACAAACACTTAATTTCCTATCATAAATTTAACGAACAAGAAAGTTCAAACAACATAATCAAGCTTGCATTGGAAGGGAAAAACATTGCAATAATTTCCGATGCGGGAATGCCAGGGATTTCCGACCCTGGGAACATTTTGGCAAAAAAACTTGTTGAAAATAAAATTGAGTTTTCTGTTGTTCCCGGAGCAAATGCTTTAACAACAGCTCTTGTTTTAAGCGGGTTTGATTCGCGAAACTTTTTCTTTGCGGGTTTTCTTCCAGAGAAAAACTCCGAAAAGAACAAACTTATTTCTCAAATTTCAACCCTAAATTCAACATTAATATTCTATGTTTCTTCCCACAATTTAAAAAAGGATATCGATTTTTTAAACGAACAACTTGGAAATCGAAAAGCATGTCTTGTTAAGGAACTTACAAAAATTTTTGAAACAAAATACTATTTCACTTTAAACTCCTTCCCAGAAATTGACGAGCGCGGGGAATTTGTTTTGATTATTGAAGGCAACAACGAAAAAGTTGATGTTGAAACGATGAGTCCGTTCGACCATGTTCTTTTCTATGTTAACTTGGGGCTTTCAAAAAACGATGCAATAAAAAAAGTTGCCAAGGAGCGCGGCGTTAGCAAAAACGAAATCTATCAACAAGTTCTTAAACTTTAACAAGTTAATTCTTTATTTCATATAAACAACTATGAGATATGAAAAGTTTTTAAAACAACTTCAAAAGAAAGACGGGGTTGTTTTTTTTAACGAGCCTCTTTCAAGGCATTGTTCGTTCAGAATTGGCGGAACTGCAAGATATTTTGTTATTGTTTCAAACACAAAAACACTTTTGGAAGTTTTCAAAAGAACAAAAAAGATTTTTGTTTTAGGAGCGGGAACAAACACACTTTTTGCCAACAAAAATTTTAACGGAACATTCCTTAAACTTGGCGGCTCGTTTTTAAAAATTACGGCAACGAAAAATTATGTTACTTGCGGCGCAGGGGTTAATCTCTTTTCTCTTTCAAAATTTTTGAAAGAACATAATTTGGGTGGGCTTGAGTTTGCTTTTGGAATTCCTGGAACTGTTGGCGCGGCAACCGCAATTAATGCGGGAGCGTTTGGAAACGAAATTGGCAACTTTGTTCAAAAGGTTAAAGTTTTTGACGGAAAACAAACTTATTGGACAAAAAATTTCAGTTTTTCCTATCGCAACAGTTCTTTTAGAGAAAACTCACTTATTATTCTTGCCGTAACCTTCAAACTTTTTGAAAAAAATTGCAATGAAATTTCCGTTCTTCAAAAGGAATATTTAAACAAACGAAAACAAACTCAACCTTGTTCAATCCCCTCGGCTGGGAGCGTGTTTAAGCGAATTATCAAAAGCGACGAAATTCTTTACCCTGCAAAAATGATTGACAAGTTGGGGCTAAAAGGTGTTAAAATAGGAGATGCAAGGATAAGCGAAAAACACGCTGGATTTATTGTTAACTCTGGAAACGCAACTTTCAAAGATGTTTCAAAACTTGTTAAGCTTATTAAAAAAAGAGTTAAAAGAGAATTTGGCGAATCGCTTGAAGAAGAAATAATTTTCTTTAAAGGAAAACGAAATGATTATATTAGGCGACTACCACACCCACACAATCTATTCAAGCGGGAAACATAAATCCAAACATGCAAAGGGAACAATTTTTGAAAATGCACTTAATGCAAAGCAAAAAGGACTTAAAGAAATTGGGATTTCGGAGCATGGTTTTTCCCACATGCTTTACGGGCTTCAAAGAAACAATCTTGAATCAATTAGGAAGGAAATTAAAGAAGCGGAAGAGCAACTTGGAATAAGAATTCTTCTTGGAATTGAAGCGAACATAATTTCGCCTCGAGGGGAAATTGACTTAACAGCAGACGAAATTAAACTTTTTGACTATGTTATTCTTGGTTTTCATTCGTTTGCAAAGCCAAAAAAGTTTAAAGATGTTTTCACATTCTTTCTTCCTAACATTTTGGGATTTAGGCGAAAAAAAGATTTTGAAAGAAACACAAAAGCGCTTTGCAACGCAATTGAAAACAACAACATAACAATAATTTCTCACCCTGGGGTTAATTTTCCAGTTGACTTTGAAAGAATTTGCGATGCCGCAAACAAAACGCAAACGCTTTTGGAAGTTAACGGGAAAAGAATTGCATACAGCGAAAAAGACGTTGAAACAATTGTTCGAAAGAGAACTAAACTCATAATAAATTCCGACGCCCACAGTCCTCTTTCGGTTGGCGAAGTTAACTTCCCAACGAACTTTGTTTTTTCAAACAACATTCCAACAGATCTTGTTGTTAACTTAAACTCACTTCCAAACTTTAAGAAAGGAAACAAATAAAAAATGGAATCATTTTCAAAAACTTCTAAACTTGAATTAATCTCCCAAGAAACAACCGTTTTGCCTTCATTTTTCTTTGGGCTTTTTTTGGCATCGGGAAGTTACAATGAATTTGGAGAAATTGAAATTTCAACAGACATTAAAGAGGTTTTTGAATTTTTGAACAAAAACTTAAAAAAATTACTTAAAAAGAATGAAATTGAGGCAAATTTCGACAATCTTATTGAAGAAAGAGAAAATTTTGTTATCAATAAAACTTTTCATAAAATCGTTTTCAAAAACAATGTTTTGGAAAAAATTTTTTCGCTTCTTGAAATAAAAAATGAAAACACAATTGAACAAAACATAAGCCTTGCAACCAAAAATGTTGATGAAATAAAAAACTTTGCTAAAGGAATGTTTCTTGGCTGCGGGACTTCAAGCATTAAGATAAGCGAGAAGGCAAACGAAAAAACTTCAAGCGGCTATCATCTTGAATTTTCGTCAAAAAGTCTTCCTCTTCTTCGCGAGTTTTCCCACGTTCTTGCCCAATTCGACATTTCGCCAAAACTTATAACAAGAAAAAATCTTTTCGTTCTCTATCTTAAAGACGCCGAGCAGGTTTGCAATTTGCTTGCGCTTGTTGGGGCAAACAATTCGGTTTTAATTTTACAAAATGAAATTGCAAAGCGCGATTTCAGGAACAAAATTAACCGTCAAACAAATTGTTTAAGTGGAAACATTTCAAAAACCGTTGAAGCAAGTTTAAAACAACTTGACGCAATCAAAAAAATTGACAGAAAAATTGGGCTTGACAAACTTCCACCAGACCTTGAGGAAGTTGCCCTTCTTCGTCTTGCAAACCCAGAAGAACCACTTAATGTTCTTTTGCAACTTTCAAACATAAAACTTACGAAAAGCGGACTTAACCACCGCTTTAGAAAATTGATTTCGATGGCTGAAAAAATGTAATTTCACTTTGCAAAAAAAATTAAAAAGTGTAAACTTATGTTATGGAAAAATTTGTTCATCTTCATAACCACACAGAGTTTAGTCTTCTCGACGGAGCTGCACGAATTAAAAAGCTTGTTGAAATCACGAAAGAACGCGGCTGGGACGCGGTTGCAATAACCGACCACGGAAACATGTATGGCGCGCTCCAGTTTTACACGGCTTGCCTTTCAAACGGAATCAAACCAATCATTGGAACAGAATTTTATATTTGCGAAGACCTTGAAAACAAAATTTCGAAGCAAAAAGTTTACCACCAAATTTTGATTGCTAAAAACAACACGGGCTATAAAACTCTTTTAAAACTTAACTCAATTGCCTTTAAATATGGCTACTACTATAAACCAAGAATCGACTTTAAAACCCTTGAAAAAAATCATGAAGGGTTAATTTGTTTAAGTGCATGTTTGGCTGGAAGAATTCCTCAAGACATCATGGCTGGCCAATTTGACCAAGCCGAAAAGGACACGCTTTGGTTTAAAAATCTTTTTGGCGACGATTTCTATTTGGAAGTTCAAAATCATGGAATCCCAGAGCAAAAAGAAGTTAACAACTTCCTTCGTGCTCTTTCAAACAAATATAACATTAAACTGGTTGCAACAAACGACTGCCACTATATCAACCGCGACGATGCAGAAATGCAAGATGTTTTGATGTGCGTTCAAATGGGAAAAAAAATTGACGACCCCGACCGTCTTAAATTCGACACCGACGAATTCTATTACAAAACCTATGAAGAAATGAAAGAAGCTATGGTTGGGTTTGAGGACGCTCTTGAAACTCCATTTGAAATTGCGGACAAATGCGATGTTACAATTCGTTCAAAAGCGCATGGCGACATTCCGGGAATCGACCCAAAATATGTTATGCCAGCAAATGAAAACTACATTCCTTCCTATGTTCCTGAAAATGGAATGACATGTTATGAATTTTTGAGACACTTAACTTTTGAAGGTCTTAAAAAGAAATATAAGGAACTTACTCCCGAAATTTTAAACAGAGCCGAAAGCGAACTTGAAATTATTAACTCGCAAGGATTTGTTGAATATTTCCTTATTGTTTGGGATTATATTAACTACGCAAGAAACAACGGAATTCCGGTTGGACCGGGGCGTGGCTCTGGAGCGGGAAGCATTGTTGCCTATGCAAGCGGAATAACACTTATCGACCCACTTAAATATGACCTTATTTTTGAAAGATTTATCCACAAAGAGCGTGTTTCAATGCCCGATTTCGACGTTGACTTCGATTATGACCGACGCGGCGAAGTTATTGAATATGTTAAACGAAAATATGGCGACGACCATGTTGCCTTAATTGCAACTTTTGGAACTATGGCAGCAAAAAACGCAATTCGCGACGTCGCAAGAACTCTTAACGTGCCATATTCCGAAGCGGATAAAATTTCAAAACTTGTTCCAAACAAACTTCCGGAAGGAATTAAAAAACCTCCTGTTTTAAAATATTATTTTGGAACAACAGGGAAAGAGGAAAATAACAAATACATTATTCCTGAACTTCGCGAAATTTACGACAGCGACCCAACGCTTAAACGCGTTTGCGATCTTGCAATTAAACTTGAGGGAACTCCAAGAAACGTTTCAACCCATGCTTGTGGAACACTTATTGCTCCAAAGCCTGTTGACACATTTGTTCCTCTTTCGCGAAGCGGCGAGGACATTTCAACTCAATATAACATGATTGAGCTCGAACAACTTGGACTTTTGAAAATGGACTTCCTTGGGCTTCGAACATTAACCGACATCGACAAAGCAATTAAGTATGTTAAGGAAGACAAAGGAATTGACATAGATTTCTATGCAATGGAATATGACGATAAAAATGTTTACGATTTAATTTCTTCGGGAAACACAGATGCAATTTTCCAACTTGAAAGCGACGGAATGAAAAAGTTTATGAAAGACCTTCAACCCGACTGCTTGGAAGACATTATTGCTGGGGTTTCCCTATATCGCCCGGGACCTATGGATTCAATTCCAAGATACATTAAGAACAAACAAAACCCAACAAAAATTGAATATGCCCACCCTTGCCTTGAACCAATTTTGAACGTTACTTATGGTTGCATTGTCTATCAAGAACAAGTTATGAAAATCTTTCAAGTTATGGGCGGATATAACATGGGGCAAGCCGACAACGTTCGAAGAATTATGGGAAAGAAAAAAGTTGAGAAGATGCCCGCTGAAAAGAAAAAGTTTATTGAAGGCTGGGTTGACCCAACAGGAAGAGGCTCAATTCCGGGAGCACTTAAACTTGGCGTTAAGCGCGAAGTTGCGGAACAAGTTTTCTCGGAGATGGAATCCTTCGCTCAATATGCATTTAACAAATCACATGCCGCTGCTTATGCTCACCTTTCCTATCAAACGGCATATCTCAAATGCTATCATGAAATTGAATTCCTTTGCGCTGTTTTAAATAACAGAATAACAAACTCCGACGAAATTAAAAAATATGTTACTTATGTTAAGCAAGAAGGTTTCAAAGTTTTGCCTCCAGATGTTAACAAAAGTAAAACATATTTCTCGGTTGAGGACGGAAACTTACGCTTTGGGATTGCAGCAATTAAAAACGTTGGAATTTCGGTTATCGACAGCATTATTGAAGAGCGAAACACAAACGGACCTTTCAAAGATTTTATGGATTTCATAAAGCGAATTGATCCTCAAGCAAGGAACAAGCGTTGCCTTGAAAGCATGATTCTTGCAGGTGTTTTCGACAGTTTTGGTGTCCATCGCTCTCAACTTATGGCTGTTTATGAAACAGCAGTAAGCCGCGTTAACAACGAAGCAAAAAAACAAGCAACCGGTCAATTTTCTCTTTTCGACTGTTTCCAAGAAACAGCTGTTGAGGACAAACTTGATTTACCAAACATTAAAGAATATACAAAAGAATCTCTTTTGAAATTTGAAAAAGAAGTTGTTGGAATCTACCTTTCCGGGCACCCTCTTGACGATTATGTTGACAAGTTTAAATCTTATAATTTTAACTCAAGCATGGTTGAAACAGCAGAAAAAGAAGAAGGTTTCGAGGAGGAAGATGATGAGGCAACAACCTATGTTGGCGATGTCCAAAACGACATGAAAGTTGTTTGCGGAGGAATTATAACCGATGTTCGAAAAACCGTAACCAAAAACGGTAATAAAGAAATGGGATTTGCAAAACTTGAAGATCTTTATGGAACAATTGATTTAACATTCTTCCCTAATGCCTATCGAAATTTGAAAAATTTGATTATTGAGGACTCTATGGCAACAATTAAAGGGAAACTTAACCTTCGCGAAGGGGAAAAACCAACAATTCTTGTTGATGAAATCATTCCATGGAAAAGTCAACAAAAGCAATCCACGGAAAAGAAAGAGGAAAAACTTTTCATCAAGTTTGACGTTACAAATGTCCCTCTTTATAACAACATTGTTGGGATAATCAATTCCTATCCAGGGCAAAGCGAGGTTTATGTTCGCTGCACGGCAACCGGAAACGCATTCAAGATGAACAAAGAGGTTTCAATCTCGCAACACCTTTTAGGAGAACTTCTTGGAATTCTTCCAGAAGATTGCGTTGTTGCAAAATAGAAAAAAAGTGCGAAAGCACTTTTTTTTAATCGTTTGGGTTTGGCTTTTGACCAATTTTTTCGGCAAGTTCATCTTCTTTTTCTTCAAGTTTTTTTGTGTTAAGCCTGTCCTTAACAATATTAATCTTGCCTTTTTGCCGTATTGCAGAAATAACAAGCCAAATTGCAGCAAATCCAAAAAGAATGTAAATTATTCGGCTAAATATGTTTGATTGAGTTCCAAAAAAACCTGCGATGATGTCATATTGAAGCATTCCAATGCTAAGCCAATTCACACTTCCAAAAAGCACAATCAAAAAGGATATGAAAGTTATCATATCCTTATTTTTTTCATTTTCGCAATTATTATTCTTTGGCACAGTTTGTTGAAAAGTGACTTTCTGTCAATCTATAATTCAACCTAAAGGAGATTACAACATGGACGACATACAAAAAATTAAACTCGAAGAACTTGAAAAAAGGGTTAACTCTCTTGCAAAAAAAATTCAAACAAACGTTTATGCAATAAGCGACATGGACCAAGTTGTTAACCAACTTATTGAAAACTCATCATACAGCGATTACGACGAATATATATACCCTTGCAAACGAAAAGCGCGCGACAGTGTTATAACCGAGCCAATCTATCTAACTTGCAAGAAGAATTTTTTAACGCGAATTTGCGTTCGTGCAAAGGTTCATTTCAAAGGAAACGGGTCGGTTAACGGAACATTTAAGGTTGTTTGGGATCAATATAGTGCACCAAATGCAGCCATAAATTTTGTTAAAGAATATAACTCGATTGACGGCGAAATTTCCGAAATTATTGAAACAGAAAGAACCTTTGTTTCAACACAAGACAACTACCATTTCCGCTTAAGAACCGACACCGACTCAACAAGCGTTAGCATTGGTTACGGAGGAATTGATTATTTTGAAGTTAGAGTTTACGGAGCAGATGTTGAAATTTTAAATCGAAAAATTGACTTTAAGATATTCCCAACACAAAATTTTTTCTACTTGACAAAAAACACAATCGATGGTTGCTACTACAAAAAAATGTACACCCAAAATTTCTCGGAAAATTTAAACACTGGTTACTCAAAAGTTGAAAACGTTATTCCCGGAAACAACTCATATTACATTGGCATTCTTGAGCCATTCAATTTCACATACATTCCAAATTGCAAATCCGACAGTTCAAAAATACAATATGTTATCGACAATGACGACCCAGGGCAGTTCTCATTTTGCACCGATTCAAACCCTGCAACATTGGAAGGAAAAAACAACCCCGAAGATGGGTTATATTTAACAAATCCTGGAACTCTTGGTTCAATTGTTTCTGTTGGTCCGCCAACAAACAAAGTTAGAACCGGTTTTAAACTTTTCACTTATTGCGCAATTGACAATTTTAACTGTTGGCCAGTCCACTCCGATCCAAACGACAGCGGTGCGGCATACCTATCCTCAAGGTTTAAATATAATTCAAATTATTTGGACATGAAATGTTGCGACTGCTCAACTGTTATCGGAAAAGAATGGCAAAATTCCGTAACAAGATTCAAAAACAACTATTTCTTTATCACAACAAATGCTGAAATATATTTTTTCCCAGGCGTTGAGTCATCAAAAATGATTTACATTGGAAAGGGACACCAAGTTAACGCATTTTCTCAAAAGAACCGTTCAATTAATGTTTACTACACTTTCAAAAGAAATCTTTACAAACGCACCTTGTTCTACGATGTTGCAACCGATGAATACACTCTTGAGAACAAAGTTTACATAACTCCTGCAACAACAGAATACTTTGAGGGAAAATATAACGATTATTTTATTAAAAAAGAAGAATGGAAATATAACAGCAAATAAAAAAAGAGCAATTTTGCTCTTTTTTTATTCGTCATCTTTTTTCGATGCTTTTTTATCAACTTTCTCGCCGCGCATTTTTCTTATAACTTGTTTAGCAGTTGACTCTGAAGTTTTATTTTCCTCACTTGATTCAGTTTTTGGTTCTTCTTTATTTTCTTCAGTTATCGCTGAAACTTCTTCTTTCTTCTCTTCAATTGGTTTTATGTTTTCATCTTCCTTAATCTCTTGAACAGATTCGACTTCAGTTTTTACGCTTTTTTTTGTTGTTTTTTTAGGTTTTTCTTCTGTTATTTCTTTTTCAACCTTTTCTTCAGCTTTTTCAGCTTCAACAACTTGAAGTCCAACTTTTTCTTTGGTTTCATCTTTAACTTCATCTGACCCAACAAGCTTTGTATTAAGAGCGTCTCTTGCAGCTTTAAGTTCATTAAATTCATCCTGAAGAATTACTCCCGCTTTAAGAAGCATTTCGGCTGTTTTAAGTTTCTCGTCCATCTCGCGAACCTTCTTGTTAAGTTCCCCATCAGCACGATATTTCTTTTCTTTTTCTTTCCTTTCTGCTGCTTTCTTATCCATTTCAGCAACAATTTCATCAACTGTTTTCCCGGACATAATCATGTCAACTTCTTCTTTATATATTGTTTCTTTCAAAATTAGAAGATCTGACATTCGATCCATAAGAATTCTGTTTTCTTTTAAAATTTTAGTTGCCTTATCGTAACATGATTTCAAAATTGCACGAATTTCTTCGTCAATTGTTGCTGCAGTTTTCTCGCTGTATTTGGATTGACTTTGATAATCTCTTCCAAGGAAAGGTTGAGTTGATGTGTCATATCCAACAAATCCAAGTGATTTGCTCATTCCCCATTCTGTAACCATTCTTCTTGCGAGTTCTGTTGCTTGTTGAATATCGTTTTGCGCCCCAGTTGAAATATCGCCAAACACAATTTCCTCCGCAATTCTTCCGCCCATTGTCATTGAAATTTGGTCAAGCAATTTTCTGTAGGTTACATGGTTATCGTCCTCGCTTGGTCGGCTCATTGTGTAACCTGCTGCATTGCCACGAGGAATTATTGAAACCTCTTGAACCTCATCGCAATTTTCCAAAATTTTTCCAAGAATTGCGTGTCCAGATTCGTGATATGTTGTAATCTTTTTATCACGTTCAGTAACAAGAAGGCTTTTCTTTTGAGGTCCCATAATAACCTTATTTATTCCTTCTGTTAAATCTGACATTATAATTTTTGGCCTATTTGCTCTTGCTGCAAGAATTGCTGCTTCGTTAAGCATATTTTCGATGTCTGCCCCTGTGAAACCGCTTGTTATTCTTGCCAAAGTTTGAAAATCAACTTCATCGTCAATTGGCTTGTTTTTTGCATGGATCTTTATAATTGCCTCACGCCCTTTAACATCTGGAACATGAACGTAAATTTGTCGATCGAAACGTCCCGGACGAAGCAATGCGGGATCTAAAACGTCGCTTCGGTTTGTTGCTGCAAGAACAATTATTCCGTCGTTAGCTTCAAACCCGTCCATTTCAACAAGAAGTTGGTTGAGAGTTTGCTCTCTTTCATCGTTTCCTCCGCCAAGCCCTGTTCCGCGTTGACGTCCAACTGCATCAATTTCATCAATAAATATAATACATGGTCTCGATTTCTTTGCTTGTTCAAATAAATCTCTAACCCTTGATGCCCCAACACCAACAAACATTTCAACAAAATCCGATCCACTTATTGAAAGGAATGGGACGTTGCTTTCGCCTGCAACAGCCTTTGCCAATAATGTTTTACCAGTTCCTGGAGGGCCAACCAAAAGAACTCCTTTTGGAATTCTCGCTCCAAGTTCAGTGAACTTTTGTGGATTTTTCAAAAACTCAACAACTTCTTGAAGTTCTGCTTTTTCCTCGTCTGCGCCGGCAACATCATTGAATCTAACCTTTATATTGTCATTTGCGCGCGCCTTGCTTTTTCCAAAGCCCATTGTTCCTGCGTTACCTTTAACAACAGCTCTCAACAAGAAATATCCAATAATTAAAATGATTGCCAAGCTGATGTATGGCATAATTTGCGAAAGAACAGATTCTCTCGTAGGTTCTTCATCGTATGCAATATTCTTTGCTTCACATTTTGCTTTAATTGATTCAACAGATGCGGTTGTTGCAACTTCGCAATAAAAGTCTGATTCGCTTGGAAATCTATCTTCTTGTATTTCTGAATCAACTTTTCTTATTCTGTAAACACCATTGTAAAAATATACGCTTGCAACTTTATCTTCATCAATCATTGTTTCAAGTTCGCTTACGCCAATTTTCGTTCCGTAAGAATCTCCACTTCCGAATGCTGAATATATTAAAAGACCAAGCAACACAACTAAAAGTGTTATCCAGATGATTTTTCCATAGTTTGGTTTTGTCTTTTTCATTATTACTCCTTATAATATATTTACTAAAATTTGCCTTATTATTCTAACATATTTTATAAAAAACACCATCATTTTATCTCAAAATATGTGTCTAAAAATCTTAATCCTAATCGATTTTTGCAAAACAATTTGATTAATTATCCATTTGTCCAAAAATCGCTCTCGTCAAAGATTTTTCAAAAAATGTTTCACGTGAAACTATTTTTTGTTAATTAAAGATAAATCTTTCAATGTAAGGGTTTTCTTGTTTATAAGCTGAATTAAATCGGCAATTCTGTCCAAATCGTCCTTGCTGTAATAGTCGATATAGATTCTTCCCTTATTGTCATTCCCAATTGCAGATACTTTTGTTGCAAATGTTCTTTGCATTTCCTCAATCATACCTCTGAGTTCAAGACTTTGCTCTGCTTTTGGACGTTCTTTAACCGGATTTAACAGGTTTTTAACAAGTTTTTCCATTTCTCTAACGGACAATTTTTTATTAACTGCTGCCTGCGCAACTTTTGTTTGTTCAATTGGCGAATTAAGTGACACAAGGCATCTCGCATGGCCTGCCGAAAGTTTATTTTTCTCTATAAGCTCAATAACGTCCATTGGAAGGCTTAACAATCTTAATGTGTTTGCAATTGCTGGGCGACTTTTGCCAATTCTGTCCGCAACAGCCTCTTGAGTTAAATCGTATTCATCCATAAGTTGTTTAATTGCTCTTGCTGCCTCAATTGGATTTAAGTCCTCCCTTTGCAAGTTTTCAATAATCGAAATTTCTTTAACTTGCTTTGGGGTGTAATTTCTAACAAATGCCGGAACTTGCTCTAAACCAGCCATTTTCGCCGCGCGCCACCTACGTTCTCCAGCAATAATCATAAATTTACCATCTTCTGCTCTGTTTAAAACAATCGGTTGAATAATTCCATGGGTTTTAATTGATGTTGCAAGTTCTTTTAAAGCGGTTTCATCAAACGTCTTTCTTGGTTGATTTGGGTTCGCATAGATAAGCGAGATATCAATCCCCTCAATTCCATTTGAAGTGTTATTTGTTTCACGTGAAACATTTTCCTCTTGTTCTTCCTCATCATATATTGAAAGAAGAGCATTAAGACCTTTGCCAAGTCCTTTCTTTATCATTCATTACCTCCGTCTTCAACTTTTATCTTTGTTGAAATTTTTTCATATTTATCGTTATTTCTTTGCAAAATTTCTTCTGCAAGAGCCAAATATGCCTTTGCACCCTTTGAAGAAGAGTCGTAAACACCAATTGGCGTGCCATGGCTTGGAGCTTCGGCCAAGCGAATATTCCTTGGAATTGCTGTTTCAAAAACCTTTTTACCAAAGAATGTTTTAATTTCGTTTCCAACTTGAGTTATAAGGTTGCTTCGCGAATCTTTCATTGTTAAAACAACACCTTCAATATCTAGCCTCGGATTCAAATGCTTTTTAACAAGTTTAATTGTGTTCATAAGCTGTGTTAATCCCTCAAGAGCATAGAATTCGCATTGAATAGGGATTACAATTGAATCGCAACACGTTAACGCATTAACAGTTAAGAGTCCAAGCGAAGGAGGGCAGTCGATAAATATGTAATCATACTTATTTTTAACTCGCGCAAGTCTGTTTTTAATTATGTTTTCTCTATTTGGAAGCTGAACAAGATCAATTTCCGCTCCAGCAAGATCAACCGTTGCAGGAATGAAATCCAAGTTTCCAACAACTGTTGGAACAATGACCTCATCAACAATCGCATCTCCGTCTATGACGTTATATATCGTTTTTGTTGAGCCCGTTTTCTCAATCCCAACCCCGCTCGTTGCATTTCCCTGCGGATCCATGTCGATTAAGAGAACATTCTTTCCCATCGCTGCCAAATATGAAGCAACATTAACACATGTTGTTGTTTTTCCAACTCCACCTTTTTGATTGGCAAAAGCAATGATTTTTCCCATATATACCTCCTTATATTATAAGTACTAATATAATACAATATTAATAAAAAAAACGCAATAATTAAATTGCATTTTTGTTTTATAAAGGTTGTTTTCGGGGTAAATTGTTGCGCCGTGGGAATTGATTTGACGTGCGCCTAATTTTTCTAAAAACGAGCAGGTGATTTTTCACGTCTTCAATAACTGAATATTCAAAATCGTTTTCAAGTTTTGCTCCAAGAATTGAAATTGCATTTTTCGCTTCTTCAAGTTCAATCAACGCATTCTCTCCTTTATATGCAATAAAAAGTCCGCCAACTTTAACAAATGGAAGACAATATTCAAGAAGCGTGCTTAAATTTGCAACCGCCCTGGAAACACAAACATCAAAGCTTTCCCTAACTTCTTTTTCTTTTGCAAAATCTTCCGCACGAACGTGAATCGCGTTGGAATCATTAAGTGAGAGCAGTTTAACACTTTCGTTAAGAAAATCAACCTTTTTCCCAACACTGTCGATCATCATTAATTTAATGTCTGGTCGATAAATTTTTAATGGGATTGATGGGAATCCGCCTCCCGCACCGACATCAATAACTTTTGCGTTTTCCGGAATAAATTTAGCAGCAGAAATTGAATCCAGAAAGTGTTTTTTTGCAGCGTCTTCCGGCGAAATAATTCGAGTTAAATTCATTTTTTCATTAATTTTTATTAAAAAATTAAAAAATTCGTCAAATTTATCGATTTTTTCTTGATTTATTTCAATATTTTTTTCGTTAAATAATTTATTTAAAATATTTTTCATCTTTTTTTCGCCTTTAAATAAATTGAAAGAACTGTTATATCTGCAGGGGAAACACCAGAAATTCTTGAAGCTTGCCCAAGCGTCTCTGGTTGAATTTTATTGAGTTTTTGAATTGCCTCAATTCGAAGCCCTTTAATTTGTGTGTAATCGAAATTTACTGGGAGAGCGGTTTTTTCTTGCATCTTTAATTTTTCAATTTCGTCATTTTGTTGTTTAATGTATCCCTCATATTTTATTTCAACATTAAGGGTTTCCATAAGGGCTTTTTCATCATCTTCAAATAAATTAAATTCGGAATTTAATTTAAAAATATCAATATTATTTCTCTTTAAAATTTCAACCGCCTTCATTGAATTAACAGGAACGCTTTCATTATTAATTTTTAAGAAATTAATTAATTTTTCGTCTAATTTTATTAATTTATTCAATTTTTCGCGCATTTTTTGCAATTTTTCTTGTTTTTTCTCAAATTTTTTCCATTTTTCATCTGAAACAATTCCAAGCTCTTTCCCAATTGGAGTTAGCCTTTGATCGGCATTATCCTGTCTTAAAACAAGGCGAAACTCCGCACGGCTTGTCATCATTCTGTATGGTTCATTTGTTCCTTTTGTTACAAGGTCATCAATCAAAACTCCAATATACGCCTCGTTGCGTTTTAAGATTAACGACTCTTTTTCATCCATTTTTTGATTTGCATTAATCCCAGCAATCAATCCTTGAGCAGCCGCTTCCTCATACCCGCTTGTTCCGTTAACTTGTCCAGCAAAGAAAAGCCCATCAATTTTTTTACTTTCAAGAGATGGTTTAAGTTCAAGACTGTCGATGCAATCATATTCAATTGCATAAGCGTTCCTCATTATTTCGGCATTTTCAAGCCCTTTTATGCTTGCATAAAGTTCATTTTGAACATCAGCAGGAAGGGAAGTGCTTACGCCTTGAACATAAATTTCATTTGTTGAAAGCGCTTCGGGCTCTAAAAAAATCTGGTGTCGTTCCCTGTTTGGGAAACGAACAATTTTGTCCTCAATTGAAGGGCAATATCTTGGACCAACGCCAACAATTGTTCCGCTGAACATTGGCGCTCTGTCCAAATTATTTCGAATTATCTCATGAGTTTTCTCATTTGTGAAAGTTTCATAGCAATATGCAACATTCTTTGTTGTGTTTGTTGACATGTTAGAAAAACCGATGTTTTCCTCGCCAGCTTGTTTTTCAAGGGCTGAAAAATCAATTGTTCTTCCATTAATTCTTGCCGGGGTTCCAGTTTTGAAGCGACGAATTGTTATTCCAAGGTCAATCAAACTTTGAGTAAGACCGTTTGCGCTTGCAAAGCCATTTGGCCCAACATTTTGCGTGAATTCGCCAATTATAATTCTGCTTTTAAGATAAACTCCAGTTGCAACAACAACAGTTTTGCATTTAAAAATTTCGCCTAAAGCGGTTCGAACTCCGCAAATTTTGTTGTTTTTTGCTAAAATTTCAACAATTTCGGCTTGTTTTAGATAAATATTCGGACTTTCTTCCAAAACTTTTTTCATTCTTGCGTGGTAATTAATTTTATCAACTTGCGCGCGAAGGCTGTGGACGGCTGGGCCTTTTCCCTCGTTCAACATTCTAATTTGAATTGCAGTTTCATCGGCATTAACCCCCATTTCGCCGCCGAGAGCATCAATTTCGCAAACCAAGTGGCCTTTTGCCGTTCCGCCAATTGATGGATTGCAAGCAAGAAACGCAACCGAATCCAAATTAAGGCAAGTTAACAAAACCTTTTTGCCAAGGCGCGCTAGAGAAAGAGCTGCTTCGCAGCCCGCATGCCCTGCACCAATAACAACACTATCAAATTCTTTTTCCATTATTTCCCCAAACAGAACTTTGAAAAGACTTGATCGATAATTTGTTCGTTTTCGGTTTCTCCGGTTATCTTCCCAAGTTCATTCCAAACTCTTTTAATTTCAAATGCAACAACGTCAAGCGACATTGTGTTTAAGTTTTCCAAAACTTCTTGCGAAAGTTTTTGCGCTTCTTTCAAAACGTTGATATGCCTTAAGTTCGTTAAGACAATTTTTGAAAGGTCAATTTTGTTTTCAACGGTTCGATTATAAACTTTTTCAAGAAGAGTTTCAATGTTTTCGCTATTTTTTGCGCTTATGTTAACCGCTTCAAACCCATGAATTTCAAAAGGTTTTGAAATGTCGATTTTATTTCCAACAACAAGTGTTTTCTTGCTATCAAGCGATTTAAGCATACCAATTTCGTCGGCTGTTAGTTCTCTTGAAAGATCGCAAACAAATAAGATTAAATCCGCTCGCTCAATTTCTTGCTTTGCTCTTTCAATTCCAATTTTCTCAATTTCGTCGCCTTGTTCGCGAATCCCAGCGGTGTCGGTTAAATTAAATTTAATTCCTTTATAAACAATTGTTTCGCAAATTGTGTCGCGCGTTGTTCCGGCGGTTGAACTAACAATTGCTCTTTCTTGCCCTAAAAAAGCATTAAGCAAACTCGACTTCCCAACGTTCGGGCTTCCAACAATTGCAATGTTAACCCCGCTCTTAAGTTTTTGTCCGCTTGCGGAGTTTTCAATAAGAACAGAAAGTTGGTTGGAAATTTCAACAAGAGTTTTTCTCGCTTCTTCGGTTGTTATAAGTTCCTCGTCATGTTCTGGATAGTCGAGAGCAACCTCAATTTTTGCAAGCGTTTCGGTTATTTGGTTTTGAAACTCAACAATTTTTTGGTTGAATTTTCCTGTTGAAAGATTATAGGCACTTGCAAGTTCCGCCTCGCTTTCCGCGTTTATAACATCAATAATTCCTTCTGCCTCGTCAAGGGAAATTTTCCCGTTAAGGAACGCACGTTTTGAAAATTCTCCAGGAGAAGCAAGAGAGCATTTTTCGCTTAATGCCGAAAGAATTTGTTTTGCCAAAAACTCGCCCCCGTGAATTTGAAATTCAACAAGGTCCTCGCCGGTGTAGGAAAAAGGCGCTTTAAAAAACACCATTAAACATCTTTCTTTAATTGAACCATAAGAAAAAGTTCCAAGATACATTTTTCTTGGCTCAATGTTGTTAAAATCCAAACTTTTCGAAGCAAAAAAAAGTTTAGCAATTGAAATTGCTTTGCTTCCGCTCATTCTGATAATTGAAATTGCGCTGTTGCCAAGAGGCGTTGAAATTGCACAAATTGTTTTTTCTTCCACTTTGTTTCCTTTTATATATAACAAAAGTATAGCACACATTTAAATTTTTTAACACAATTTTTCTATGAAACTTCAACATGAATTTTTGTTGAGATATCCTCATCAACAACTTTGATTGTTAAATTAAAATCCTTTGCCTCTGAAAGCATAAGATAGACGGAATTATAATTCACCAAATCGTAATCAACACTTTCGCAGTCAACCAAAATTTCAAAACGTGTTCCGCTAACTCTGTTTCCATTCTCCAAAAGTTCAAAGCGGAAATAAATTGCGTTGTTTTCTTCGTCAAAGTCCTTGAAGATAACATTTTCATTAAAACTGTAAGAAAATTTCTCTTCAAATGTTGTTATGTTAATCTTGTAATTTTTCGAGTTTATTTCTTCATTATTGCTTGTGCTTTCCTCTTCTGGCTTTGGCAAACTTGGAGCTGGCTTAATCGCAAAAGTGTTATCCTTCGGTTTTTCGTTTTCTTCCTCCGAATTTATCTTCTCATTCGATTCGTCATCTTTTGAATTTTTATCATCGGGCATTAAAGTTGCATGATTTGTTCCAATTTCTTCGCTTTGCGAAGCGTCCAAATTTGAACAGCCTGTTACAAATAAAATTGCCAATAAGAATATTGGCAACGTGAAAATTAAAATTACAATGCATTTTCTTCGCGCAAGCACGAACAAGTTATACCAAGTTTTTCGACAAATTTCAACTTATTTCGCAAAAAAAATGTGGATAACTTTTAAGCACTTGGGAGTTTTTGGATTTCAACATCGCCGCATAAAACGTCGAAATATGAAAAAGTTTGTGTGTTTTGCTGATTAATTGCGCTAACCTTAACAGTGAAAACGCTGGGATAGATGTTGTCAATAACCGCGTTAAAATAATCCATTTTCTTCCTTCCACGGTTAATTGCCATTGCAATTGTTTCGCCTTTCAAATCACGAATTTTTTGCTTGATTTCGTCAAGACTTATTCCTGTTTTTCTCATTAACATAACCTCTCTTTTAAGAGGATTATTTCCAAAAAACAAAGTTTTAAGACATCATTTTAAACAACAAAAAATGTTAAAATTGAAAGCGCAATAAGATAGATTGAAAACCAATAATATTTTCCTTTTTCAACAACCTTAAGCATAAATTTTATTGAAACAACGCCAACAACGAATGCCGAAAGAAACGCAACTATTGTTGGAAGCGCCATGTTTTCCGCCGCCAAAACTCCAAAATCTCCCTTGAGAATTTCAAACAGCATTGAACCCAAAATAACCGGAACACTCATAAGAAAAGAGAACTTTGCAACTTCGCTTCTGTCCTCTCCGCAAAGAAGCCCTGCGCAAATTGTTGAACCCGATCGCGAAATCCCCGGAAGAACAGCAAGCCCTTGCGCAATTCCCATAACAACCGAGGTTAAGTTGTTTTTCCTGAACCCGCCGTTTGAAAAATCCAAATTCCTTTGTTGCCGCTTTTTGTTTATGAAATAAGTTACAAGAAGCAATAAAGCAGTTAAAAGGAAAAAGTACGGCAAAAGTTTTGAGTTTTCAAACGCATCATCAAAAAAACCTTTTGAAACAAAAACAATCAAAACCGTTGGAATTGTTGCAAGATAAAGATTGCAAGCCTTACGTGAGAATGGGTGCTTAATGAGTTCCCAAATTTCTTTTCTTAAAACAAAGAGAACAGCAAAAAGCGTTGCAACATGAAGCAAAATTGTTAAAAGCAAAGTTCCCTCGCTAATTCCAAAAAGTTTGCTTAAAAGAAGAAGATGCCCGCTGCTTGAAACGGGCAAAAATTCCGTTAACCCCTGAACAATTCCCAAAATAAGCGCAACCCAAATTGCCATAATTCCCTTGCTTTTTTCTCCCTTTTGATATATTCTATGTTTACATTTAAATTTTATTTGTAAGTTAAAGGAGAAAAATGAAAATTGGTGTTGTTGGCCTTCCAAATGTTGGAAAGAGCACATTGTTTAATGCAATAACAAACGCTGGAGCAGAAAGCGCAAACTATCCATTCTGCACAATTGAGCCAAACGTTGGAGTTGTTGACGTTCCCGATGAACGCCTTGAAGTTTTAGGGAATTTCTATAACACACAAAAAATCGTCCATGCCTCAATTGAATTTGTGGATATTGCGGGGCTTGTTGCAGGAGCAAGCAAGGGCGAAGGACTTGGAAACAAGTTTTTAAGTCACATTCGCGAAGTTGACGCAATTGTCCATGTTGTTAGATGCTTTGAAAACGAAAAAATTATCCACGTTTCTGGAACAATCGACCCAAAACGAGATATTGAAGTTATTAACCTCGAGTTGATTCTTGCCGACCTTGAAACAGTTGCAAAGAGATATGAAAAAACTCAAAAACTTTTAAAGGTTGGCGAAAAGGGAACAGCCGAAGAATTTGAGGTTCTAAAAAAAGTTAAAGAAGCACTTGAGAATGGAAAACCAGCTCGCTCGGTTGACCTTTCCGACGATCAAAAGAAAATTCTAAATTCTTTCTTCCTTCTTTCCTCAAAGCCAGTTATCTACGTTGCAAACATTGCAGAAGACGAAATTGGAACAGAAAATAAATTTGTTAAAACCGTTAAAGAAATTGCTCAAAGCGAAGGTTCAGAAGTTATTGTTCTTTCTGCAAAGATTGAGGAAGAACTTTCCGCGCTTGGCGAAGAAGATCGTGCTCTTTTCAAGGAGGAACTTGGAATTAACGAAAGCGGGCTTGAAAAACTTGTTTCCGCTTCATACAGTTTGCTTGGACTTATGAGTTTCTTAACGGCAGGCGAAAAAGAAGTTAGGGCTTGGACAATCAAAAAAGGCTCGAAAGCACCACAAGCCGCCGGAAAAATCCACACAGATTTCGAAAAAGGGTTCATTAAAGCCGAGGTTGTTAAATATGCCGATTTAATTGAAGCCGGTTCATATATTGCCGCAAGAGAAAAAGGCAAAGTCAGAATTGAAGGAAAAGACTATGTTGTTCAAGACGGCGACATAATGCTTTTCAGATTTAACGTTTAACATTCTTTAAATTATAGCTACCAAAAATTTCCGGTATCGGAAATTTTTTATTACATTTTTGCTAAATATTTCCGATATCGGAAGTTTTTCCCAAAAAAATGTTGACAAATTGCCGGTAAATAATGCATCAAGCAACAGTTGCATAATAATAAAAAAATCTCACATTTTTGTGAGATGTTTTTTGGCGGAGAGGACAGGATTTGAACCTGCGGTTGCTTTCACAACACACGCTTTCCAAGCGTGCACATTAGACCACTCTGACACCTCTCCAATTTTTGTGTCTCATGCTCTTTAGCATGCGTAGTATAGCACGTTGAAAATCTTTTTGCAAGGAAAAATTGCAATTTAAACTGGCTGATATCTGTTGCACTTAAATTATTAGAATTTAAATAGCCCAGCAATCCAATCATGATAAATAAGGGAAAGGATAACCCCTAAAATTATTCCTATAAACAGGGCTGTTACAAATCCAAAACCCCAGCCTTGAATCGAAGTTTTTCTTTCAACTGTGTCACTGTTATATAATAGTATTAAAATTACAAGACCAATTAACCCAAAGAAAAATCCAAATACGAATCCTAATCCACCTTTTCCTCTTGATTCAACTTCTTCCTGTTGAAAAGTTTCTTTTTTACACAACTTTCGTTCTTGTGATCCTTTTGATTTTTTATTTTTCTTTTTTTCTTCTTTTTCGTTTAAGTAGTTTTCAAACTCTTCTTTCTTTTTTAAATATATTTCAAATTCTTCTTTGCTTTCTTCAAAAGTTATCTCTCTTTTTTTCTTTTCTGCTTCTTCTTGTTTCCTTTTTTCTTCTCGAAATTTTAAAAGTTCTTTGTAATCTTCTTCGTCAAGCTTTGGATATTTATTATCCACAAGTTTCAAACTTACGTTTTCTTCTTGTTCTTCTTTTTTTATTTCATTTGGAGTAATTTCCTCTTTCTTTTTTTCTTTTAACATTTTATTAACTCTTTCATAACAGCTTATTTGGTCTTTTTTCTCTTCCATAGTTTTCTCCTAAATTAATTATAAATCTTACAATAGTGAGAAGTCAAGTATATTTCTTACACTTGTGAGAAAATATAATTGATGAATGTTTTTAAAGACAATCTAAAAACCCTTCGGCAAGAAAGAGGAATTGGGCAAGTTGAATTAGCAAAGCACTTGGGAGTTAGCAAAGGTATTATAAGCCTTTGGGAAAATGGACTCCGCGAGCCAACTCTTTCAAACCTAATTACAATTGCAAAATTTTTCGGTGTTTCAGCTGACTATCTTTTAGGAATTGAAGATTAAATATATAAGGTATTTATAAAATAATAAGAAAACAAAATGTAAATATGCTTGCATTTTGTTTTTTTGTGTGATATATTTCTTAAGTCAGTTCATTGACAAATAAACACTCATGTTCCATTCGCATGGCCGTTGCCAAAAACTTTCTCTCATGATTTTTGGTTGCCAGCGGAGCACTGAAGACTTGGGGAAGACTAAAAACAAGGAGGAAAAATAAATGTCGGTTATTTCAATGAAACAACTTCTAGAGGCAGGTGTTCATTTTGGTCACCAAACAAGAAAATGGAATCCTAAAATGAAAAAATACATTTTCACCGCAAGAAATGATATTCATATCCTTAATCTAGAACAAACATCAGAACTCGTTGACAAAGCATATCTTTTCGTTAGAGATGTTGTTGCATCGGGAAAAAGCGTTCTTTTCGTAGGAACAAAAAAACAAGCTGCTGAAGCAATTAAAGAAGAAGCAGAAAGATGCGGAATGTATTATGTTAATTCAAGATGGCTTGGAGGTTGCTTAACAAACTTCAGAACAATCAGAACAAGAATTGACAGACTTAACAAATTAAATCAAATGGAAAAAGTTGGGGAATTCGAACTTTTGCCTAAAAAGGAAGTTGCAATCCTTAAAGCAGAGAGAGACAAGTTGGAAACAAACCTTGGCGGAATTAAAGAAATGAGAGAAATGCCAGGTGTAATTTTCGTTGTTGACCCTTCAAAAGAACACATTTGCGTTCACGAAGCAATTAAGATGCACATTCCACTTGTTGGACTTGTTGACACAAACTGCGATCCATCGGGAATTGACTATGTAATTCCAGGAAACGACGATGCAATTCGTTCAGTTAAACTTATCGCTTCTGCAATTGCAGACGCTGTTATCGAAGCAAAAGAAGGCGTTTCTTTCAAAGAAGAAAAAGAAGACGAAGAACCAGTTGATCTTGCAGCAGCACTTGCTGAAAGCAAACCAACAGTTGAAGAAGCAGAAGCTGCTCCTGAAGAAGAAAAACCTCATAAGAAACCAAGAGCTAAAAAAGTAACTGAAGAAGTTAAAGAAGAAGCTCAAGAAGAGGTTAAAGAAGAGCCAGCTGAAAAGCCAAAAAGAGCTTCAAAAAAAGCAGAAGTTAAAGAGGAGGAATAATCTATGTTCACAGCACAAGACGTTTCAAAACTTAGAGCAACAACAGGCGCAGGAATGATGGACTGCAAAAAAGCATTAACCGAAACAAATGGAAATTTCGACGAAGCAATTAAGTTCCTTCGTGAAAAAGGAATGGCTGCCGCTGCTAAAAAAGCCGACAGAATTGCCGCTGAAGGAGTTGTTAGTTCATATATCCACATGGGCGGAAAAATTGGCGTTTTGGTTGAAGTTAACTGCGAAACAGACTTCGTTGCAAAAAGCGATGCTTTCCAAAATTTAGTTAAAGATATTGCAATGCAAATTGCTGCTGCTAAACCTCTTTATGTAACAGAAGCCGAAGTTCCAACCGATGCTTTAGATTCTGAAAAAGAAATTTTAAGAGCACAAGCTTTGAACGAAGGAAAACCAGAAGCTGTTATCGAAAAAATGGTTGAAGGAAGAATCAAAAAATACTATAAAGACGTTTGTCTTTTAGACCAAGATTTCGTTAAAGACAGCAGCAAAACAGTTTCTCAAATTATCAACGAAGCAATTCTTTCAATTGGAGAAAAAATTTCTGTTCGTCGTTTCACTCGTTATGAAATGGGCGAAGGACTTGAAAAACGCGTTGACAACTTGGCAGAAGAAGTTGCAAAAATGAGCAAATAGTTTTTGTTAAAAATTAATACATTAAAAAGTTGAGATCAATTTCTCAACTTTTTTTAACAAAAAAACACCTAAACCAAGTTAAGGTGTTTTTTCTTTTATAAAACAAGTTCGCCGCCGGTTATGTCGGTGTATGATGTTGGAGCACCTCCAAAAATGTTGTCAAAAACCATTTTGTCCGTTTGAACAGCAGGCTGCGCAAGAGCGCAAACAACTTTTGTTGTTTTGAATTCCTTTTCTGCAACTGATATAACATCATTAAATCCAACACCCATCGTTACATATATAACTTTTCGATTGCGTTCTTTCATTCCGTCAACAAACCCTTGTCTAACGCGTTTTAAACAATCGTTAAACCTAACTTCATCATTTAAAACAATTTTCTCATGGGCATGAGGAACTTCAACGTTATCAAGGCAAACTTTTTGCCCATTCTCATTAAACCAAACCCAACTTTGCCCAACAATTTTATCATTTAGTTTGAAAACAATAAAACCGCCGTTTGGATTTGTTAATCCATGTTTACAACAACTTTCTCCAGCGCCGTCAAGTTTTTGGCAGCAATTCGTTATGTTCCCAAGAACAGCGCCAACTGGGTCGCCTTTTTCAAGAAATTCATATGTCACAACATCTTTGCTTGTAATATAATCAGGTTTGCAGAAAAGGTTTTCAATTCCCTCTGCCTTAATCTTTTCGCCCTCATGAACCCAAGATTTAAGTTTTTCAAAACCTTCAACGGAGTAACCATACATTCCGCAAAGATTTGCAAGTTTTTCCTCTGAAGTTCCCTTTTTATAGTTATATTTTTTTAAAAACAAAAATTCAATAACATTTTTGGAATTTAGTTGATTAACACGTTTTCTTGAGTTAATTCCAAATGCTTCCTCAATTTGATTAAACCTGTTATACGCCTCGGCAATATAATTTGCATAACTGTCTGTTCCAATTTCAATTTTAAGAAAGTTATCGTCAAAATTTCTTATCAAAAACTTTGCAAAAAATGGGTTATATCCATTTTCAACTGTTTTCAGCCCATTAAATCTTTCGTGGATTTTAGCTTCCGAAAAGCGCCCTATAATTTTTGTTTCAATAAATTCATTCGCTTTTTCTCTTTCAAACTTGGAATTTGAAAAAATTCCGCTAACCAAACAAAGTTTAAAGAAATCAGCTTTTGATTCTTCGTTAATCTCGCTTGGTGTTTTATCAACAGAATTTGCAAACTTGTTTATTAACCTTGCCCAATCTTTTGAATATGTGTAGAAGTTTTCAACAAGATCTTTTGGAGTGTTTAACCAAACTTGTTGCGAAGGCATAAAGAATTTTTTTCTTTCAATTTTTTTTGATGCAAATTCGCGAATTGAATTAAGATTTTCCTTGCCCAAACTTTGAA
The DNA here is from genome assembly GCA_964383665.1 of uncultured Lachnospiraceae bacterium. Lineage (GTDB taxonomy): Bacteria > Bacillota > Clostridia > Christensenellales > UBA1242 > UMGS687. The sequence continues at coordinate 78,874 of CAYLHO010000003.1, read as the reverse complement.
CAAAGATTTCGTTTGGCATTTCAACTTTTCCATTTCTGCATTCAACAAAAGTTTTAACCTCGTTCGGCATTGAAACCGAATTCATTTTTTCCAAGCTTAATGGGATTGTGAGTTCCTTAAGATCGTTGCACATTGAAAGACAGTCTTCTCCCATCTCTTTAATGTTGTTCCCAATCTTAAGTTTTTCAAGTCCGCTTGAAGCGAACATAAAATCACTTATCTCTGTTATTTTGTTTGGAAGATTAACTTCTTTAAGCGAAAAGCAATTTGCATAAATTCTTGTTCCAATTTCCTTAACGCTGTTTGGTAAGTCTGCCTTAACAAGAGAATTGCAATTTAAAAATAACTTTGATCCAACCGTTTCAACACTTTCAGGAATTTCAATTTGTTCAAGTGCCCTGCATTCGCTAAATGCCGCCGCCGGAAGTTCTTTCAAGTTTTTTGAAAGATTGATGTTCTTAAGTTTTAAGCAATATCTAAAAGCACCGTCCCCAAGTTTCTCAACACTGTTTGGCATGTTGAAATTTTCAATTCCGCTTCCGTAAAACGCCGCTTCGCAAATTTCTTTTAACCCTTCAAAAGCAACAACTTCTTTAAGTTTCTTTGTTTTTTCAAAACAACCATCGGGAATAACTTTTAAGCTTTTTGGAAGCGTAACTTTAACAACTCCAGATTCCTCATAGGCAGAATCTCCAATTGTTTCAACAGTGTCTGGAATAATCACTTCTTCAAGGCTTAAACAATCTTTAAAAGCATAATTACCAATTTCCTTTAATCCATTTGGAAGCGCAACTTTTTTAAGTTGGCTTGATTCTTGAAATGCTCCTAGCTCAATTTTTTCAAGCCCTTCTGGCAAATTAATCTCGGTTAATTTTTCATTTAATTTAAAGGCAAAAACACCAATTTTTTTAACAGGTTTATTAAAAATTATTTCTTTAAGTTCTTTACAGCCCGAAAAAGCACCATTTGGAATTTCATCAATTCCGTCAATAACAACTTTCTCAAGTCTTTTGCAAAAATAGAATGAATATTCTCCAATCGATTGCAAGTTTTTTGACAACACAACGTTTTTCAGTTTTTTACAAGAGTCAAAACAACTTTCTCCAATTTTTTCAACATTACTTAAGTCGATTTCTTCAATCTTGTTGCATGATTTAAATGCCCTTTCGCCAAGTTCTTTTAAACTTCTTGGTAAAACAACTTTCTTTAAACGCTCACAATTTGAACAAAAATTTTTTGGAAGGCTTTCAACACCTTCTTGAATTATAATTTCTTCAAGTTCGCTTGCTTCATAGAATGTTTCCGACCCAAGTTTTTCCAATTTACCTGGCAAAGTAACTTTTTTTAAAAAAGAATCTGCAAAAGCCCAATCTTTAATTTCTTTAACGGAATTTGGAATTATAAGTTCATCGGGAAAAGTTATGCTTTCGAATGCGTGTTCACCAATTGACGTAACACCTTCCCAAAAAAGATTAGGATCTGTTCTTAAAAGTTCCATATCCCTTTGCGAAACCAGCACTAAACAACCTTTCTCTTTTTTCATATATAATTATTATATAATCTTCTCTGTTCCAAGTCAATATTTAAATAAAAACACGCTTTCATTTTAAGACAAGAACAATTTTTATTTAACATTTTTCTCATTATTAAAGTTATTCAATTCGTTTTGAAAAATTGAAAGTTACATGATAAACTATTTATGGAATGTATTCCAAGGAGGTTATATGAAAAAGTTTTTTAAAATTTTAGCGTTAGGCCTTGTCCTTGTTCCATGCGCGCTTGTTTTTGCAGCATGCGGAAACAATGACTACACAATGAACGCCGCTCAAGAGGATGTTCAAGAAATGGAAGCGGTTTCAACTGCATTAAACAATAAAGCAGAAGCAGAAACAACCGACAGCGAAACTCTTGAAGCAACATTAGAAATTAAAGTTGCAATAACAGGACTTAAGTCAACTATGGAAATGATCCAAACAACAGTTGATTCGTTCGACAAAATCTATGAAGATGCGAAAGAACTTGCAAAAGAACTTGGGATTAATGTTGAAACATACTTAAATCAAGTTGGATTGACGCTTGAGAAAAACGGAAATTCATTTAAAATTTCAGTTAAAAACGATTATTCAATTAACGTTGATTGCTCCAAAAACAAAATTAACATTTCTTATGTGAACGCAAAAGATTCAAGCCAAAATTCTTCAATTGTTATCGAAAAAAATGATGAAGGAACAAACTTCAAACTTGACGTTCAACTTGCAGGAAAAGCATCTCAAACAGTTGAAGTTGTTAAAGTTGGAAACGACTTCGCTTTCCAAACATCAACAAAAGTTGGGTCAATTTATAAAACAGTTCAAGTTAAAGTTGGTTATAGCTATGACAAAACAACCAACACAGCAACTATAACTGCTTACACAACAAAAACAGTTGAAAGTTCAAAAGCTCCAAGCTCAATTTTTGGAATTTCAACGCTTCCTGCCGATTTCGCTGTTCCAGCAAACGCATAAAATTTAATTAAAATAAAAACCGCAAATTTGCGGTTTTTTTATTATTTGCGTCTTTTGTGAAGTTTTGCTTTAAGACGTTTTCTCTTTTTTCTTGGCTTAACGTAATATAGAAGTCTTTTAAAAATTGGAGTCGACCTTTTAAGAATATCATAATAAACAATTGAGAAAATTGAAGCAATCAAGCAAATAACATCTCCAACAATTGTTACATAAGCGCCAACAAGTCCGTCATAGATCATGCAAACAATATTGTCGGAAACTGTTGAAATTCTGAAAACATACATATTATCTTGCCAACTTCCGAATGTGAAAATAACAAGACTTAAAAGAATAAAAATGTCAATTGCGCTTTGCCACGTTAACCCCAAAATGATTATAAAGGAAATCTCAAAACAAATTAAAACAACAACATTCGGCTTAACTTTAAAATGGTCATATAAGAAGAAAACAATTGTTCGAATTATTCCAGCAGCAAGCAAACACGCTCCTGCAATTTGCCCAAGAAGGAAATAAGTTATTGCGGAAACCAAACACGAGCAGCAAACAAAAATTAACGCCTTCCCTTTCGTTTTTTGAAGGCGACTTATAAGTCTAAAAATAATTGACAAAATTTGAGTTGCAATTGCCATATTTTTAATATAACACCATTCAATGGGAATTTGAAACTAATTTTTGTCAATAAAAATTTTTTCTTTGATTTCTGTCAATAATATTATATAATATCAGTAGTTAAAGGGAGGAGTTTATGAGAAGAGGAGTTACTGTTAACATTCTTGCCGGCGCGCTTGAAATTCTTTTTGGAATTTCTTTAATTGGGTTAATTGTTTACATTTCCCTTTCGTCAAGTGATTTTTCAATTGGATTTGGCATTCTAACTCCAATCTTACGTTTCTTTTCTTTGTTCTATTCTGAAAGTGGAATTGGAACAGTTATAATCTCTTTCTATGCCATCTATGTTGTTCTTTCAATCTTAACAATTTGTCTTATTGTTTATGGAAGCGTAACAATTGCTTTCATGCGACGTGAAGCAGGAGAATTTTATAAGAAAAAGAAATCTATGACATTCTTTTTGGTTTCTTCATTTATATTTCTAGCATATCTAATTGTAGGATTAATTTTATCTTCCGTTGACGGTTCTTTCGATATTTTCACTTTTGTTTTAACAATTTTATCCTGTGCAATTGTTGTTTTAAGATTTATTGGATATGTTGCCTATTGCAAAGGAATTAAACTTGCTCCTAAAGCAACAGAACAAAACAAATTTATCCCAGAACTTAAGGAATATAACAACAGCAATGTTGATCTTGTTACAAAACTTAAACATCTCAATGCTTTAAAAGATAATGGCGATGTTTCAGAAAAAGAATATAATGAAATTAAGAAAAAACTTATTGGAGAGGACGATAAGTAATTTCCCCTATAAGTTTTAATCATGGGAGGATTTAAATATGAATTTAAGCGTTGTTTTTAGTCTTGTTGCCTATTTTGTTTTATTCCTTGCCTTAATCATAGGCTTCTTTGTTGGTTTAAAACGCGGGCTTGTTAAAAGTTCGATGCGTCTTGGAACACTTGTTGTTCTCTTAATTGTTGCGGGGCTTATAACAATACCAATTTCAACAGCAATTGCCAACATCAACATTTCAAGTTTTAACTGGACAATTAATGGAGAAGTTGCACAAACAATTCCAGAAGGACTTAAAGCACTTATTCTTTCCAACGAGCAAATTGCCGCCGCCGCAACAGATATGCCTTCAATATTGCAAATTGTTGAAGGGCTTCCTGCTGCAATAATAAGTATTGTTGTTTTCTTAATTCTTGTTCCAATCATGCTCTTAATAAGTTACATAATTTATGTTATATTGGCGAAATACGCTCTCAAAGAAGGAAGAGAAGAAAGAAAAGCGAAAAAGCTTGCAAAACAAGCAAAAAAAGAAAAAACAGAAAAAGAGGGAGTTCCTCAAACTCCAGTTGCTCCAAATCCTATTAAAAAGAAAAATAAAAAAAGATGGCTTGGAGCAGCCGTTGGAACAGTTTGCGGTTTTGTTTTCATTTTTGTTTTAATGCTTCCAATAACTTCAATAACCTCAACAATTTCCGAAATCGCAAACTCAACTCCTGTTTCTGTTAGCGCAGATGAAACTTCATCAACAGAAAGCACTGTTGAATCAAGTCAAGATCTTTTAAGATACTATCTTGGAGATGAAATAATTTCTTACATCGATGGCTACAGCCAAAGCGTTGCTGGAAAAATTTTAACTGTTGGCGGGCTTGACGATGCAATTTTCGATTCCATAACTTCTGTTAAAGTTAATAACGAAAAATTCTGTTTTAGAAACGACATTTATAACGCTGCAAAAATTTACGATGATTTTGTTTATATTGTGGACTCTATTGGAAAAGATGGAACATACAAAAATATAGATTTTGAAAAAGTTGACGGAATTATTGATCGTCTTTTTGAAACAGGGCTTTTCAAAGCGCTTGCTCCAGAACTCATTCCATATGTTGTTGATTATCTATACGACATGGAAAGTTTTAAGGATTTTGAATATAATGCAGAAGTAACTTTAATTTTAAATGGCGTTATCGACAATCTCGACAAAGCAGGAACAGAATATCTTAAAACCTTACGTTCGGATTTCTCAAATTTAATTGAAATTGGACAAAGCGCATGCAAAGTTGGACTTGTTGACGACCTTGTTGGCGGAAAGCGTGACCTTTCAACTTTTGTTAAATCGCTTCAAGCCGAAAATTATATGTTGCTTAATTCATTAACAAAAAATTTAATCGATTCTTCATCTTTCAAAACAATAGTTTCAAACGGAACAACTGCAATCTTCGACATTATTGAAAAGGAGCTTAACAACGAGGTTAATCTTGGCGAAATTGATTCAACAAAAATTGACTGGGAAAATCTTGAACCAGAACTTAATCAACTTTTAAAAAATGTTGTTGATGCATATATAATTCTTGATTCCTATGATTTCGATAAAATTTCTGACGATCCAAAGATTATTGTTTCAAGTGAATTTTCAACATTAGATTTTGAAACTCTCATAAACCTTGTTGGAAAAGAACTTAACTTGCTTAAAACAAGTTCATTAATTAAAAATCAGGAAATTAATGCATATAACGAAATTGTTTCATATCTTTCAACAACGGAATTCGGAACTAAATTTTTAGACGAACAAATTTTAAAGGAAACAAACTGGGAAACTGAATTTAACGGGTTAAAACAATCGCTTGTTGCGCTTAAAGAAAGCGGAGCATTAAACTATGCCTTAACAACCGATTCCTTTAACATCGATAATTTCCTTTCTTACCTTGCAAAAGAAAATTCAAATCATGAAACATATGCAAAGCTTACAGCTCAACCAATCATTAACTCAAAACTTTCAATTAAACCAATTAAATATCTTTTTGAGCAATTCAACAATCAGATTCCAAATCTTAAAGAATCAATTGGCGACATCAAAGAAATTGATTTAACAACTTATAATGGCCTTAGCGAAAACGATAAGACTCAACTTTTAAGTGTTATTGAAGCAGCGGTTGTTATGTCGTCAAAAATTGGACTTGAAAATTTTAAAAACGAAACTTTTGAAACAATTTTCATGTTGAATGATGTAACAGAATCAACAGTTAATTCAACCTACGTAACAAACTTGTTAGTTCCTCTTTCGAAAGTTGAAATAACAAAAGAAACATATAATTCAGTCTTCAAAGCGATTGGCGATAACGACGATTTCAAAACTTTCATTTCGCCTTCGGAAGCATCTTCAAGCAGTTTCAACTGGGAAGAAGAATTTGAGAAAATTAATATGATTTTAACAATTCTTGAGAAGGAAAATGAAGGAACTTCAATTAAGAATCTTCTTTTCCCAACAGGAGAAATAACAAATGTTGAAATAACAAACACAACCCTTTCAAAATCTCTTAACATTCTTTCTCTTCCATTAATTGAAACAATGCCAGAAAACACTTGCATGAAAATTCTTGTTGTTTCGCTTTACGACAGCAAGTTGCTTAAACAATCGCTTGTATATTTAATTAACACTTTCAACTCGCTTGCATGCGATGAACTTTCATCATCGGAAAAAACATATTCCGTTCCTGAAATTTCACTTGAGGATTTAAGTGAACATCAAAAACTTCAAATTGTTAACGTGTTTAACAGCGCAACAAAAGCTTTTGATGTTTTGATTAAAGACGAATTTAGTTTGGAAACTTTAACTGACGATGAAATTGTTAAAATTGGCAATTTCCTTAACTCTCTTAAAGAAAATGCATATAACTACGTTAACAATTCGCCAAGTCCACTCTGTTCGATTAGTGCAGACAAAACAACAATTGTTAACGGAGGAGTTTTCTCATCACTCTATATTGCCATGATCGACTATGCAAAACAAACTTACGACTTCTCTGGAGACATTTCCTATGGAACAATTGAATGGATAAATTTCCTTCGAACAGCAAAAAAACTCTCTGAACTTTCCGGATCAGACAAAACAATTCTCGACATAATTTCGGATAAGGATTCCAATCTTGACGTTGGCGAAACGCTTGGAATTATTGGAGTTGGAACTGAAACAACCGACAAAATTTCATCTGTTCAAGATTCATTTGAAAACATCGATTCATCAAACCCAGATTCATTCGATAATTTGGCTTCAAATCTCGACAAAATCGATTCAACCGACGCATCTGAAATTGAGAACGCCGTTAAACAAGCAACCGGAAAAGACATTTCTGGCGCTGTTAACATGGACGCAATTGCAAATGAAAAAGTTGTAAGTTCAAGAATAAGTTTGCTTATGAAAGAACAATTATCCGATGAAAACATTGAAGAATCTCTTAACGAACTTTGCAACGGAGCAGTTGTTGTTCTTGGGCAAGCTGTTGCAAGCGGTGTTGTTCTTCAATTTAACATAACCGGCGGATCAACAACTTTATGCCAACAAATTGAAAATAAAACATCGAACGTTGAAATTCAAACTCTTGTTAAATCACTTTTTGGAATTAATTAAAAGGAAAAATTAAATGGAATTTTCTCACACACCTGTTTTGCTTAATGAAGTTTTAGAAAATTTAAACTTAAAGAAAAATGGAATTTATGTTGACTGCACGCTTGGCGGCGCAGGGCATTCTTCAAAGATTTTGGAAAAAATTGAATCCGGGCTTCTTGTTGGATTCGACAAAGACCAAGATGCCATTGATGCTTCAACAACTCGTCTTGAAAAAATTTGTAATGTTATTTCAACTTGCAATTTGGAAAATTTAAGCGGGAAAAATTGCTTAATTGTTAAAGATGATTTCAAAAATTCTCCCGAGGTTTTGAAAAAATTAGGAATAACAGAAATTGACGGAATTTTAATCGACCTTGGAGTAAGTTCCCATCAACTCGACACAGCCGAACGCGGATTCAGTTTTAAAAAGGAAGCCCCGTTAGACATGAGAATGGACAAAACTCAATTGCTAACAGCAAAAGAAATTGTTAACACCTATAGCGAAGAAGAACTTAAAAAGTTGCTTAAAGAATATGGCGAAGAGGAATTTGCATTTTCAATTGCAAAAAACATTGTTAAAGCAAGGGAAATTAAAGAAATTGAAACAACGCTTGAACTTAATGAAATTGTTGAAAACAGCATGCCAAAAAAGGTTGTTTTTTCTCGTGGAGGCGCTTCAAAAAAAGTTTTTCAAGCGCTTCGAATTGAAGTTAACGGCGAATTAAATTTGCTTAAAGAAACAATTGAAAACTTAACCCATCTTCTTAAAAAAGGCGGGCGAATTGCAATAATTTCCTTCCATTCTCTTGAGGACAGAATTGTTAAAAACGTATTTAAGGATCTTGCAACTGGTTGCGTTTGCCCAAAAAATTTTCCAATTTGCGTTTGCAATCACAAAGCTGAAATTGAAATCATAACAAGAAAACCAATTGTTGCAAGCGAAAAAGAACAACAGGAAAATTCACGTTCAACTTGTGCTAAACTTCGCGTTGCCGAAAAACTTTAAGTTTTTGCTTGAAAAAAAATTTATATTGGGATAGAATTATATTAATGGAAACAATGAGAGAAAAAAGTTCAAGAACTTTGCTTTTGGAAAAAGAAACGGAAGAACCTTCCGAAAATTCTTTCATTGAAGAAAAACCCGAAGAAAAAAAAGAGAGCGCTAAAAAAGTTTTGTTTGAGAACAACACTCCCGAACTTTATATGGAAAACTTAAAGAAAAATTTTGCTCCTCAACCAAAACAAGAACCGCAACAAACTCAAAGTGTTTCCCCAAAAATTCAATTCGAAGCAGCCGAAACATTCTTTTCAAAACCTGTTGAATCCAAAGAAAAGAAACAAACAGAAAGTCAAGTTTCCTTTAAAAATGTTTATGCTCAATCTCAAGAACCAGAAAAGGAAATTGAAGACGAAGTTGAAGTTGAACCAGAAGATGAAACACTTTCTGAAGTTGAAGAACAAGAAGATGTCAATGTTGAAATTGAAAAAGAAAACAACGTTGAAATTCAAAATAAACGAATTAAAAGAGCAAAGCCAAAAACGCGCTTCCGAATTTTTGTTTTTGCACTTGTTGGTGTTCTCGCTTGCATGTTTGGCTGGACAATTTACAACGCAGTTGAAATTCAAACTTTAACCTCCGAAATTGAACAAGCAAGCAAAATATATTCTGTTAATGTTTATAACTATATAAACAATCTTTCAAAAACCGATGATTTAACAAACCCTGACAGTATTTTTAACCTTGACTCTCTTTCCGAAGCTGGAATTGTTCCTCTTCAGCCATCAAAAGAAGAACAAACGGAGTTTAGCGTTAAAAGCAATTGGTTCGACAGGCTTTGCAACTGGCTTTCAAGTTTATTTAATTAACATAAAATTTAACTTCTTGAAATATCTTATTTCGAGGAGTTTTTTAATTGATAAACAAATTTAACATTAGATTTTTAAAAAAACGCGTTGTTTTCTTTTCAATTGCGTTAATCATTCTTTTTTGTGCTGTCGTTGGACGGCTTCTATATCTTCAAGTTTTTCAAGGCGGAGTTCTGCAAGGTAAAGCTCTCGACCAATGGACAAGAGATTTGCCATTAACAGCAAAGCGAGGAGAAATTCTTGATGCAAATGGCTCTTCTCTTGCAGTTTCCTACACAACATATAACATCTATGTTAGAAGTCGAGAGGTTAATGACAAAGCAAAAGTTGCAAGCCTCCTTTCAAGTAAATTAGGATTAGATTTCAATCAAACCCTTGAAAAAGTTAGCAACAGTTCGGTTAGTGAAGTTTTAATTAAAATGCAAGTTGACGAAACAACTGCAAATCAAATTTTCAACGAAAATCTTAGCGGAGTCTATCTTTCCGAAAGCGTCAGCCGACACTATCCTTATGGGAATTTGTTAACTCAAATTTTGGGTTTCACAACAATCGACAACATCGGCCAAGCAGGACTTGAAGCATATTATAACGACCTTTTGAAAGGCGTTAACGGGAAAACTCTTGTTCAAAGCGATCTTCAAGGAAAGGAACTTTATAACAGCCTTATTTCATACGTCCCGTCTGTTCCAGGGTATAATATAAACCTAACAATTGACGTAAACATTCAACTTAAAGTTGAACAAACTCTTGAAAAACTCATGGAGGAACAAAAGGCAAAAAGTGCAACAGCAATTGTTATGAATCCTAACACAGGCGAAATTCTTGCAATGTCAACAAAACCAAGTTTCGACCTTAACAACGTGCCTCGCGATGACGTTCAAAGCATGCTTAATCAAATGAAAAATCAAGCGATCGTTGACATTTATGAGCCGGGCTCAACATTCAAAATTTTAACGATGGCTTGTGCGCTTGAATCTCATGTTGCCCAACTTTCCGATGGATTCTATTGCCCAGGGTACGCAATTATTGACGGCGAAAAAATTAAATGCTGGAAATCTGTTGGTCATGGAAGCCAGGATTTAACCGACGGGCTTTGTAACTCTTGCAACTGCGTTTTCACTCAACTTGCTTTACGACTTGGTTTAGATGAATTTTATAACTATTTCGAAAAATTTGGTCTTGGAACAAAAACAGGAATTGAGTTTTTGGGGGAAAGCGGGGGAATTTTAATGAATAAGGACTCTGTTAAAACAGTTGACCTTGCAAGAATGGGGTTTGGTCAAGCAATTGCAATGACTCCTCTTCAACTTATAACTGCAATTTCCGCTTGTGTTAACGGAGGATATCTTGTTAAGCCATACATGGTTTCAACAATAAAAGATGAAAACGGAAATTCAATTGTTGAAAATGAAAAAACAGTTGTTCGTCAAGTTTTATCAAACGAAACCTCAAAAATGATTAACGCCATGCTTGAAGAAGTTGTTTCAAAACCCGGAAAACTAACTTTCGTTGAAGGCTATGAAATTGGTGGAAAAACAGGAACAAGCCAAAAGTATGAAAACGGAAAAATTTCAGGAAAATATATTTCAAGTTTCATCGGAACATATCCTGCATCAAATCCAGATTACATCGTCCTTGTTGTTGTTGACGAACCAGGAACTGGCGCTTACTATGGAAGTGTTGTTGCATCTCCATATGCAAAAGAAATTTTTAGTTCAATTTTTGAGTATAAAAACATCAATAAATCGGGCGAACAAAATGTCTCTCTTGAAAAAACAATTGCTCTTCCAAATCTTGTTGGTTTAAGTTTAAGCGAGGCTTGTTCAACTTTAAAAAATCTTGGACTAAACTATGAAATTCAAGGCGACGGAGGAATTGTAACCAGGCAACTTCCTCCTGCAGGAACTCTTTGTTTTCGCCAGCAATCAATATATTTAATTGCAGACGGATAAAATGTTTATTAATTTTAAGATGTCAAAATTGACATCTTTTTTTTATTTAATTATTTATATTTAAAATAAATTTAACTATTTTAATAAAAAAATTAGAAAAATTAATAAAAAACTTAATTTTTTGTTATTTTATTCATTAATTTAGTTTATAATTAAAAAAAGGAGTTTAAATTGGCAGAAGACAAAATCTATTTTGTTATCGACATGAAAACATTTTTTGCATCGGTTGAATGCGCCGAAAGAGGACTCGACCCTTTCAAAACAAATCTTGTTGTTGCCGATAAAGAAAGAACAAAAGGAACAGTTTGTTTGGCAATAACTCCAAAAATGAAATCGCTTGGGATTCGAAACCGATGCCGTCTTTATGAAATTCCTCAAAACATTGATTTCATAATCGCAAAGCCACGCATGAAAAAATATATTGAATACGCTGCAAACATATACGCAATCTATTTGCAATATATCGACAAAAACGACATACACATTTATTCAATTGATGAGTGCTTTATTGACGCAACCCAGTATATTAAATTTTATAAAACAACACCAAAAGATTTTGCTCTTAAACTTATGAATGAAATTAAAGAGAAACTTAAAATTCCTTCAACATGCGGAATTGGAACAAACATGTTTCTTGCAAAAATTGCTCTCGATTTAACAGCTAAAAAAACAAAAGACGGAATTGGATTTTTAAACGAGGTAAAGTTTAGAAAAGAACTTTGGGAACATCGCCCAATAACCGATTTTTGGCAAATTTCAACCGGAATTGCAAAACGCCTTGAAAAATTTGGAATTTACAACATGAAAGGCATAACAGAAATTGAAGAGGATTTTTTATATCGCGAATTTGGAATTAATGCTGAACTTTTAATCGACCATGCTTACGGAAAAGAAACCTGCGAAATAAGCGACATCAAAAAATATAAATCAAAATCCAAATCAATTGGGAGTTCCCAAATTTTACCTTGCAACTATAACTTTACCGACTCCAAAATAATTCTTAAAGAGATGATTCAAAACGGCTGCTATGAACTCGTAAGTCAAGGATATGTTGCCCAAGGTCTTCAAATTTTTGTTGGATATGGAAACAATCGAGGGGAGGAAACCCATGGAACAATTCGCCTTGGCGCTTTAACAAATCTCTATTCAATTGCTGAAGAAAAAGCATTGTGCTTGTTCGATAAAATTGTTGATAAAAATCTTCCAATAAGAAAAATTGGTTACACTTTCATAAATCTTCTTCCCGAAGAAAATGAACAATATGACCTTTTAACAGATCTTTCAAAAGTTCAAAAAGAAAAGAAATTAACAATAAGCGTTATTGGAATTAAAAATAAATTTGGGAAAAACTCACTTCTTAAAGGGATTGACCTTGAGGAAAAAGCAACCCAAATTGATCGCAATAATATGATTGGAGGACATAATGGATAGACGGGAAAAAATGAGCAAAGAGATGAGAGCAAAACAATTTATGCCTTTCGACGCACTTAAAGGGCTTAGGGCGGTGCTTCGTGAAAAGGAAATTGAACACGAAAATAAAATTAAAAATGAAATAAAAAAAGATGATTTAATTTAACATTTTTAGCTAAAAAACAAAAAAAAGATATGTTTTTCATATCTTTTTTTATTTTTTTTACATTTTTTTATTAATTAATCATTCTAACAGGAAGAATTAAAAATTTGAAATCATCTCCTTCAATTGGTGTTATAACGCATGGATTTGTTGGAAGATTAAAATTAAGTTTAACAAATTCGTTTTGCAAGTTTCTTGAGCATTCTGTGAAATATCTTGCGTTAAACGCAATTTTCAAATCCTTGCCTTTAAATGAAACATTAACATTTTCCGCAATATTTCCAATATCAGAATTTGAAGTTATTTGCATGTTGTTTTCTTTGATATCAAACTTAACTAAATTGTTTTGTCCAATTTTCGAAAGAAGCGATGCACGATCCAAAGCGTCTTCAAATTGACTTTTGTTTATTATGATTGATGTGTCGAAGTTTGTTGGAATAATTTGTTTATAGTTTAAAAATTCCCCTTCCAAAGTTTTAGAAATTATTTTGGTGTCCTTAAGATCAACCATGATATAGTTCTTTTGAATATATACATTAATAATTTCTTCGCTGTCGCCAAGAATTTTTGCAATTTCCCCAAGACTTCTTGCTGGAACAATAACATGGGTTGAAACTGTTGAATGTTTAAGTTCCTTTTTGCAAAGTGCAAGACGATAGCCATCAAGCGCAACAGAGTTTATTGTTTTTTCTTCAATTTCAAGGAGGCAGCCTTTTAAAATTGGGCGACTGTCGTCAACTGCAACCGAGAAAATTGTTTTGTTGATAAGTTCTTTAAAATCGTTTTGACTTATTGCAAAAAAATCGTTTGAGTCAATCTTATTGAAACTTGGATATTCGCTTGGGTTATAGCATTGAATTGAACCCTCGCTGTCGGTGTATTTAATTTTAATTTGATTCTTGTCGTTAAGAGTTAATTCAATTCTTTCCTTTGTTAACTTCTTAATAAATTCAACAAAGAACTTTCCTGGAACAACTGTTTCTCCTTCAACTTTAACTTCTGCTTTAATTTTCTTTTCAATTGCCAAATCGGTGTCGGTTGCGCTAATAACTAAACAATCGTTATCGGCAACAAGTTTAATTCCTTCTAAAATTGGATTTGTTGTTTTGTTTGAAATTGCTCTTGAAACTTTAATTGCTGCTTCGCTAAGATCTAATCCATCACATACTACTTGCATTATCTATTTTCTCCTTTTTCTTCTAATATAGATTATACCAAATTCACGTTAAAAGTTCAAATCTTTTAACAAAAGAAAATAATTTTTTTTATAAAATTTCATTTCCCTGTTTCGCCTGTCGGTTTTATATTTTTAATTATTAATTAATAGTCTTCTTAATAAAGGCTGTGGAAATGTTTATAACTTTTTTAAAAAACAAAATGTTGGGTTTTTGAATTTAAAATTAACTTTTTCGAATCAATATGTGGTGGGTTTTGCATCTAAAATATTGTTAACAACTTTGTTAATTTCTTCAAAAACTTATTAACATTTCAACAAAAAGGGTTGTTAACAACTCTTTAAATTTCTTTTAAGCATTAGGTTAAGAAAAAGTTTAAGTTTTAACAATTTTTATTTTGACAATATTTAATATTGTTGTATAATACAACCACTAAATTAATTTTAACAAGAGAGGTTTAACGTGAAAAAGAAAATTTTTGCAATTCTTGCTATGATTTTATGTGTTAGTTTTTGTTTTGCTGGGTGTAATTTGTTCCCAGAGAACACTGCTGCTGTTAACGGGCAGGAAATTGCAAAGTCGGAAACTAATTCATTAACAAGAGAGGAGTTTGTTAAGGGCTATAATAACTATTACAGCACTTTCTATAACCAAACTGGGGATAAAGATAAGGCAATTGAGCAACTTGTTGAGTATCTTCTTGCAAAGAAGGTTTATCTTGAAGATGCAAATAAGCTTATTGAAGAAGGCAAAATTGTTTTAACAAAAACAGAAGAGAACTATCTTTGGCATTCAACATTAACTTCAATCTTAACAAACATTGAAACTTTTGAAGAAGAAATCAAACAATCCCTTAAGGAAGAAGAGGGAAAGGCAGATGAGGACGAAGATAAAGACGAAAAGGAAACTCAATTTATTTACACTCCATATTCTCCAAAAGCAATTGTTGTTTTCGATAACAACACAAACCAATATAAGATTGTTGTTGTTAAACAAGTTTTAGTTAAGAAAACAGAAGATGGCAAAGAAACATATGAATATGTAACAGAAAAAGAAGCGGAAGACTACGACGATTCAAGTTTTACAAAATATGACATCTCACATGTTTTAGAAGGAATTAAGAAAGAAAAACTTTTTGAGGGGCAAACATCTTTAACTGATGAGGAAAAAGAACAAAAAATAATAACTCAAGAAGCAATCCGCCGTTACATTGTTCAACTTAAAGACAATGAAAAGGGAAAGAACTTGTCAACAGATAATGACGAGGTTTTTCAAAGAGAAATAAACAGAATTTATAATATCTTATATGAAAGTTTAATCATAAATAAACTTTATGAATATAAAACAAAGGATATTGAAGTAAGTGAAGAAGAATTCCTTAACTACTATTTAACAAAAGTTAAAGAAAGTTACGATAGATATTATGAGGACGAAGATAACTTTATTAAGGAATTAACAAAAACCGTTGGTTCATCATATATTTGGGGAAGTTCAAACGGAAATTGCATTGAAAATGTTTTCTATGTTCCAAAAGATATGGACGAAAATTTCTTCTATGTAACCCATATCGTTGTAAGTTTAACAGAAGGTCAAGTTCAAAGAATTAACGATCTTAAGGAATATTGCGAAGCAAACGGAAAAGACGATGCTTACTACACTGAAGAATTTTATAAAATCGTTCCAAACATAACCGACGATGTTATAAGTAAAGTTATTGAAATTCTCTTTAAACTTGAAAATGAGGAAATAACAAAAGAAGAATATGAAACAAAGCTTCTTGAAATAATTGGTTCAAAACTTTTGATGGTTGACGAAAGAGATTCCGAAGGAAACGTAACCAAAGATGTTAAAACTGTTCAAGAAATGATTGCTTCATTATATAAAGAACTAGACGAAATATATGTTAAATATTATGGAGAAAAGGACACTTCAATAACACTTAACGGACATGTATATCTTCCAACAGAAAATGGCCTGATTAAAGCAGAACAAGCAAAAGGTTCTTCTGCCAACAAACTTGTTTTGGAGCAACTTGAAATCGACTATCAAAACGAAAGAGCAGATAAGTTTAACGAATATATCTATAAGTTTAGCGATGACACCGGAACAATTCAAATTCAACAATCCTATTTCGGAGGAACTCATGAAAACTGGTATCTCTATGCAATGGGTGATGGGGAAACAGATAACGGATTTGTTGATAAGTTTGTTGATGCGTCAAGAGAGTTAAATTCAAATGGTGAAATAACAGCTGTTAAAACAATTCTTATGGAAAACTGGCAAACGTCAGACGGAAAAGAAGTTTTAAAAACCCAAAGCACCGGTTTTAGCACAATGTTCTACGCAGGAAAAGTTTCAAACCTTTTTGAATGCTTCGACAACGAAAAATTTACTCTTCAAGATTTGCTCGATGAGGAAATTTCAGGCGGAAATGCAAAATACTATTCCATTCTTAAAATGAGTCAAAAACGCCTTGGGTTAACAATGAATAAAACACTTTTTGATTTAATTTTTGAAGGCTATTACGATACAATGTATAATGAATTTGTTAGTGTTTACGAGGATTCAATTTTTGAAGATGACGAAATCAAAATAAACTATGACATCATAAACAGCATTTTAGGATAATCAAATTTATTAAAAAACAGCATCAGTTTAGATGCTGTTTTTTCTTATTTGCAACAATATGTTTTGCAAAAATGGGCTTGTTGGTCTTTTCCTTTAGTAACCTTAATTGTGTCCATTTCGCAATTGCAGCCGTCAAGATTATGAACACAATCGCAAACATCGCAACAAACTCCATTATTTGTTTTCTTAACTTCGTCCATTTTTCCCTCCTTATATATTTTGTGTTGAAAAATCTTTTTTATTTATTGTTTTACTTTTTAACTAAAAAAAGATATAATGAAATTATGGTTATTAAAGAAACTAAAGTTGACTTTTTTGAAAGCGTTATGATGAAACCTTGTTTAACAAAAGAAAATAAACCTAAAAAAAGAGTTAAGCTTGTTGTTGGACTTGGCAACCCAGACAAAAAATATTTTGACACCTATCATAACATAGGTTTTTGTTTTATCGACAAATTAAGTTCAAAATTCGACATAAAAGTTAAGAAAAAGGAATGCAAAAGTTTAACAGGGGAAGGCTTTATTGAACGTGAAGAACAACAAGTTGACCCTAAAACAGGGAAAATTGAAACTAAAATAATGCGTGAAAAACTTATTCTTGCAAAACCTCAAACATACATGAATTTAAGCGGCGAAGCGGTTTTGGAACTTGTTAAAAAATATAAATTTTCGCTTGACGAAATTTTAATTGTTCTTGACGACATCGACCTTGAAGCCGGAACATATCGTTATCGTGAAAATGGCAGCGGTGGAACGCACAACGGGCTCAGAAACATAGTTCAACTTCTTAAATCGCAGGATTTTAAGAGAATCAGAATTGGAATTGGAAAAGATGAAAGAATGGATTTGGCGGATTATGTACTTTCAAAAGTTTCAAAAGAAAACAAAGAAAAAATTAACGATGCAATGGAAAGAGCAATCGACCATTTAAAAACATTAATCTATTAAAAAAAGAGCAACAATTGCTCTTTTTTAATTATTCTCGTCTAAAATTTCTTTAACAGCTGTTACAAAAGATTTAATTTTTCCATTTTCTTTAACTTGTTCTGTGATTTTATCTCTTGCGTGGATAATTGTTGTGTGGTCGCGCCCACCAAATGTCTTTCCAATAACAACAAGAGGAATGTCAAGCATTTCGCAAATTAAATAAATTGCAATCATTCTTGGTTCAACAATTTCTTTGTTTTTCTTTTTGCCAACAAGGTCACTTTTTGAAACGGAAAAATATTTGCAAACGGCGTCGATAATCATTTCAGGATTCAAGTCCTCACGTTTTTCATCAAGGTCGTCTTTGAAAGCTTCGCGCGCATCTTCAATTGTTGCAATTTTCTTTCCTGTTAGGGTAGCAAAGAAATATACTTTTGATAAAAGCCCTTCCATCTCACGAATGTTAGTGTCGGTTTTTTCGGCAATTGTGTTGATAACATCGTCGTCGATATAGTATTTTTCAAGTTGTGCTTTCTTTCTTAAAATTGCAACGCGAGTTTCAAAATCTGGGATTTGCATGTCTTGAATAAATCCGCTTGCAAAACGCGATTTAAGGCGGTCGCTTAATGTTGCAATTTCTTTTGGTGGTCGGTCGGACGCAATTATGATTTGTTTATTGTTTTGGAACAAATCGTTGAAAGTGTGGAAAAATTCCTCTTGAGTTTCGTTTTTATTGCTTATGAATTGAATGTCGTCAACCATCAAAACGTCGATGTTACGATATTTTTCTCTAAACTTATTTATGTTAAGTTCCTTCGCACTTCCGTGGAGAGAATTAATGTAGTCATTAGTAAATTTTTCGCATGTTACATATTTCAATTTAAGTTCTGGATTTTCTTTTGTTATATAGTTCCCAATTGCGTGAAGAAGGTGGGTTTTTCCAAGCCCAACTCCGCCATAGATAAAGAGAGGGTTAAATCGTTTCCCTGGATTTTCGGCAACTGAATGGGCAGCGGCATAAACAATTTGATTGCATTTTCCAACAACGAAATTGTCAAAAGTGTATTTTGGGTTTAAAGCCGAACTTTGCTCTTGTTCTTCTTTTCCAATTATTGTTTGATTTGTTTCGGATTTGTTTTTCTTAAGATAATCTTTCTTTTCAATTGGATCGAGAACTTCGAAAGTTACGTCTTCCCCAAAAACATCGACAATTGCTTCTTTAAGTTGGTCGTTGTGTCTTTTAAGAAGTTGTTTTTTTGCATATTCTGTGTTTGCAACAAGAATAAGCTTTTCGCCGTTAGGGAAGTCTAAAACCTCAAGAGGTTCAATCCAAAGTTCAAAAGAAACGGCGCTAACCATAATTTCAATCTTATTTAAAACTGTTTTCCAAAGTTCTTGTAATTCTTTCATTTTTTATCCTCGGGAAAGATTATATCATAAAAAAATAAAATTGGCACACAAAAAATGTGGATAATTCAAAAATCTTTTAACAACACGTCAAATAAAAATATTTGACTTTAACAACTTTATAATATATAATCAAACTACTTATGGAAAAGTATTCTTTTTTATGGGAAAAATTTAACAGGAGGGAAAAATGAAAAGAACATACCAACCAAAGAAACGTCAAAGAAGCAAAGTTCATGGTTTCCGCGCAAGAATGAAAACACAAGGCGGAAGAAATGTTATTAGAAGACGTAGAAACAGAGGCAGAGCAAAACTTTCAGCATAGGGAGGCAAAAATATGCTACCTAAACAAAATCGCCTAAAGAAAAATAAGCAGTTCACATATATTTACAAAAATGGACAAACAAAACACGCAAACAAACTTTCGTTAAGTTACATTAAAACGAAATATCAACCTTTCAAAATTGGGTTCACTGTTAGCAAAAAAATTGGGAACAGTGTTACAAGAAGCAGAGTTAAAAGACTTCTTCGAGAAGCAACACGAATTGAGCTTAATAATTTCAACAAAGGGTTTAACTATATTTTCATTGCACGTGAGGGGATTGACCAAGAGAATCTCAATTCGATAAGAAAATCAATTGTATCTTTGCTTGAAAAAGCGGGATTATATCAAAAAATTGAAAATAAGCCAGAAGGCAAAAAAATAGATGAAAACATTTCTTAAAATAATAACCTATCCCTTTAGGTTAATTTTGCTTTGTCTGGTTAAATTTTATAAATTTTGCATAAGCCCAATTTTGCCAACAACGTGTGGATTTGTTCCAACTTGTTCAACATATATGGAACAGGCAATTAAAGAATTTGGCGCTTTCAAAGGAACTTGGCTTGGAATTAAGCGTCTTTTGAAATGTCGGCCGGGAGGAGATTGTGGCTTCGACCCAATTCCTCTCAATATTAAAGGAGATTTAAAATGGCTTTTATAACCAAATTTTCAAACTTCCTTTGCACTGCTGCAATTCAAGAACCAACGGGAGTTTGGGAAAAAATTATTATGGCGTTCCATAATGGGATTCCAAACTATGCATGGGCAATTATAATTTTCACAATTGTTGTTAAGCTTGTTATTTTGCCTTTGGATTTTGTTAACAGAAGAATTTCTGCGAAGAACACAAAAGTTCAAGCGCTTGTTCAACCGGAAATTGAGAAAGTCCAAAAGAAATATGGCAACAATAAGCAAATGATTAACCAAAAGACCATGGAAATTTATAAAAAGTATAATTACAATGTGACTGGTTCATGTGTTATTATGCTTGTTTACATGGCTTTAACGTTGTTCATTTTTATAACGCTTTTCAACGGACTTAACACAATGGCTGCATATAAAGTTGGATCGCAATATCAAGAAATGGAAAATGCGTTCAACCAAGTTGCCTATGAAACCGAAGAAGTTGAAACGGACTATGAAAAATATCAATCCGCTTTTTCAACAGCCTATGAAAACAAGAAAACAGAAATAAGAAATCAAGCTGAAGCTCAAAAGAGAGCGGAAATTTTAGCAGGTAAAGAAGAAGGCTATGTTTTAACAGAAGAAGATAATGCCGCAATTTCAAAAGCAGGAAATGATGCCGTTGCTAATTCAGAAAACGTTGCGCTTTTCGAGGAGCAAGGAAAACTTGCAGGCGAAGCAGCAGCCGGAAAAACTCTTGACGAAATTATGGTTCCAATTAATGATGCTGTTAAACTTAAATATAATGAAGTTAAAAACAGTTGGCTTTGGGTTGACAACGTTTGGAAAAGCGATGTTCCATGGCAAAAATCTTCAACATCATTCGACGAATTTGTTTCTCTTGCAAGAGTGACATACAAAGATTCGCTTGGCGAGGGCGAAGAGGAAACATTCAACGTTCGTCTTTTGGCGAACAAAGAATCCGACCGCGAAAAATATAACCTTGTTATGAGCGCAGTTGAAAGCGAAAACAGAGTTAATGGATATATGATCATTCCAATTATGGCCGTTGCTGTTAACGTTCTTTCAATGCTTGCAACTCAAGGAAAGTTGCCTTTCAAGAAAAAGAAAAAACAAGAAAATGGCGAAGAAAAACAAAAGAAAGCCCCAGGCGGAATTTTAATGTTGGTCTTGCTCCCAGCGCTTATGGGATACATCACAATTTCATACAACACAGTTTTCGGGCTTTACATTTTAATTGGATCGCTGTTCTCACTTGCAACAACACCATTAATTAATTTAGGAATTAAAAAATGGGACGAACTTGAGGAAAAGCGTAAAGCTAAAAAACAAAGTAAGGAAGTTTCTTATAAAAGATAGGGGAGAGAAAAATGAAAAGTTGTGAAGGAATTGGAAAATCAATTGAAAAAGCAATTGAAGATGCACTTGAACAATTAAATGCAAAAAGAGAAGATGTTGACATCAAAATTTTGGAAGAAGGCGGAATTTTTAAGAAAGCAAAAGTTCTTGTAACAATTTCTGAAGATTGCGAAGAAGCATATGAAAAACGCAGAGAGGAAATTGAGGAAACGGAAGAAGTTTTCGATGTTAAAGCAATGTTTAAGGACGTTGAAAGTTTAAGTTCCAAGGAAGAAAAGAAAGCAGAAAAAGAACAAGAAAAAGAAGAGAAAAAACAAGTTAAGAAGGAAAAGAAAGAAAATAAAAAGGAAAACAAAGTTTCTGGAGTTGATTTCTTAAAAGGTCTTTTAGATGTTATTTCTCCAAACTATAACCTTTTCTGCGAGGAAGATGAGGAAAAAATCCTTGTTAAAGTTGAAGGCGGAAACACCGGCGATTTAATTGGATATCGCGGGGAATGCTTAAACGCAATTCAATATGTTGCATCGGTTGTTGAAAATGAATTTTCAGGGAAAAGAAAAAGATTTATTCTTGACATTGAAAACTATCGTGAAAAGAGAGAGGAAACTCTTAAAGCCCTTGCCCACAGAATGGAAGCAAGAGTTGAAAAGAGCGGTCGCTCGTTAAAACTTGAACCAATGAGCGCAAACGAAAGAAGAATTATCCACACCGAACTCCAACAAAGCGAAAGTGTTACAACAACAAGCAAAGGAACGGAGCCTAACAGATACGTTATTATTCTTCCAAAAGAACATCAAGAAAACGAAGAATAGTTGATTTAAAAATTCGAATATGATAAAATAAAATCGTGAAAAAAATTTTTACGATTTTATTTTGTTTTTTTGCGCTTTTAATTTTCATTCCAACAATTTCAAGCGTTGATGCAGAAACTTCAAAGGTTAAAGTTTCTGTTTCTTCTTGTGCGGTTTTGGATTCGCCAAATGAAACGGCAAATGTTCTTTTAACTGCAACTTTTGGTGACGAATTTGAGGTTGTTGGAACGGCAACAACGGGCGAACTTATGTTCTTCCAAGTTAAAATTCCAAACAGCGAAACAAACGGGTGGATCTTAAAAAATGCGGTTTCCGATGCCAACAGTTCCTCGCTTGAGAAAACTCTTGATCCAAACGCTAAAACACTAAATGAAAATGTTAAGGTTTTTTCAACCAAACAACTTGAAAATGGAAGTGAGATAATAATTTCTGGGCAACCTGTTTTGCTTAAACAGTTTCAAGAAGTTAAAATTGTTGAAGAATATAATAAAAACAATGATTCAACAAAAATTATGTTTGAATTTGAAAATCAAATTTTAACTGGATACATTAAAACAAGCGATTTAGTTGTTGAGGGGTTCAACGGAACAATTATATTAGTTGTTTTCATTTTCATTCTTGTTATTTCAATTGTTGTTTCAATCATAACAACAACAAGAAAGAAAAGGAAAAAGAACAAAAATAAAACTTAGGCAAAAGCCTAAGTTTTTTTAATATCTAAATTTCTTTTTAATTCCTGGTTTTCTTTTGAACATGTTTTGTTCTTTTTGTTCTTCTGCAACTTTTTCTTGCTTAATCTCTTCTTGTTTTTCTTGTTCTTCTTTCTTTCGTTCTTTTTCCTCAATTTCTTTTTCGCGTTGTCTTATTTCTTTGTCGATTTCATCTTGTCTCTCAAGTTCGTCGTTTAAAATTTTTGCAGCGTTTTGAAGTTTAACTTGAACTCTTTGAGCTGCTTCCATTTTTGCCTTGTCGAAAACCTTTTGAACTTCCTCGTTTTGTTCCATATATTTTTCTGGCATTTTAACAAGTTCTTCGGTTGTTATTCCAAGAATTTCAACAATTTCGGTGCAAAGAAGTTTTGATAAAAAGAGAATATAGTTCTCGTTTGTTATGTCCAAGAAATCAAGAAGGGTTTCATGATCAACATAGTCGATTGAATCGAGAGCGGTTGTTAAATAGACTTGAAGTTTTGAAACACTGAATGCGTTTCCGTTTGCCGCCGCCAAAAGAGTCCATTTCATGTATTTTTCATAATTCATTATGCAAAAATCATAGAACCCTTTTTTATAGCAATAGCCCAAAAAGTCTTGAGCTTCACAACTTGAAACAGAATTTGAAGTTATGTTATAAACCGCTTCGTCATATTCTTTATATGCTTCGTCGTTTTTCCCTCTTTTAAGTGAAAGCTCGTCCATTTGTTTTCGAAGCTCCATAAAAACTTCGCGATAGTATTCAACATCAAATGTTGAGGATTCGTTGAAATCTCTTGTTAAATCAATTTCAAAGTTCTTGTTCGTTGATGGATTATGATTAATGTTAGTTTCTTGTTTTTCAACGTTTTCATTTGGAGTTTCAACCTTAACTTTTTTTGTTTTAGGAGCAGTTGAAGTTTTCTTTTGCGCTGGTTTCTTTTTTTCTTCCTTTTTTGCTTCCATATCATTCTCCTTTTTCATAGTATAACAAATATATTAAATTTTTCTAAACAAATTAAAGCAATGGGGCAAAAAGTCTTACGAATGCTTGAGTGAATTTGTTAAACCAAATTTTTCGTTTAAAGAAATTCTTTTCAACCTTAACACAGTTTGTTTCATCGTTTTTAAAATATGCAATGTTTTGTTCAACAAATTCTTTTCCATAAAGGAAAGCCATAACCTCAAAGTTAAGTCCAAAAGAGCGGTTGTCGAAATTGCAAGAGCCAATTGAAACAACTTTGTTGTCGATGATTATCGTTTTTGCATGTAAGAACCCGTTATAAAGATAGAATTCAATTCCGCTTGGAAGAAGGTCCTTAACATAGGATAAACTTGCAGCGTAAACAAATTTCTTGTCTGGCTTGAGTGGAAGCATAATTTTAACCGACACTCCGCTAAGTTTAGCAATCTTAAGCGCACTTAACATTGCCTCATCTGGAATAAAATATGGCGTTTGAATTAAGATTGAATCTTTCGCGCTTAAAATCATTTTAGTTATGGATTCTTTAATTGGCTGGTTTGGAAGATCTGGCCCGCTTGTTAAAATTTGGCAGCCAACATTTCCATAACTTCCAAGCCTTGGGAAGAAACCATCTTCCAAAAGTTTATTCATGCTTGAGTTGTCGTTTTTGCAATATCTCCAGTCGTTAAAGAACGCAATTTGAAGATTGTATGCCGCGCTTCCAACAATTCGAATGTGCGTGTCGCGCCATGGGCTAAGTTTTTGTTTTCGCCCCATGTGGTCATCGCGAATGTTAATTCCGCCCATGTAAGCAATTTTCCCGTCGATAACAACAATCTTTTTATGATTGCGATAGTTTGCCTTTAAACTGAAAAGTCGAATCCCAAGAAAGAATGGGAAAAATTCTGCAATTTCGCCGCCTGCTTTAACAAGTTTTTTGAAAAAAGATGGTTTTGTTCTGTGGCTGCCAAAAGAATCGTAAAGCAACTTAACTTTAACACCTTCCTTTGCTTTTCGAATTAAAATTTCCATAATTTCTTTTCCGGCTTCATCGTCCGCAAAGATGTAATATAACATGTTAATTGAATGCTTTGCGCGTTCAAGGTCTTTTTTTAATGCCGCAATTTTGTCTTCACCAGAAAGAAAAACTCTAACATCGTTATTTTTGAAATATGAACAATTTGAATTGTTAAGATTGAAAAGGAGAAGATCTAAACATTCCTTCTCGCTCTCTGGAATTTTACGCGACGAAAAAAGATGTTTTTGTTCGTGAATAAATTCTTCATATTCCTTTGCAACAAGACGTCTCTTCTTAAACATTTTTTTTGTTCGATAGCTTAAACCGCTTCCAACAAAACAATAAATTATAAATCCAATAATTGGAAGAAAGGTTAAAACCATCGACCATGCAACAATTGTCATTGGCTTTTTTCGTTCAACAAAAATCATTGTTAACACGCAAAGAAAGTTAACACACAAAACTATTAAAATAATTATTCCAACAACCGACATATATATTTTATCTTATAACTTATCGTTATTATATCACATTAAATATTTTTTTTGCAAATACTAAATAAAATTGGAGAAAAATATATTTTGTGTTATATTAATTGTAAGATGAAAAAAATTGTTTTTGGAAGTTTGTTTTTTGTTTTGTTGCTTTCCCTTTGTTTTTCGTTTATGGGAGTGCAAAATGTTTCTGCGCAAATTAGCGGTGGAGATGAAATTAACCCTTCCGTAAGCCATTTAATAACAAAAGTTCGTGATGGGAAAAATTCATATTTCAGTTCGTTTGTTCAAGCTGGATTAACCTCAAGCCATTATGCTTATCGTGATAACACGGGGAAACAAGTTAACAATTATGTTATAACAAACAAGATAACCGATAAATTTTCAGATAAAAAATCAATTGTTAAAAGTGAAATCTTTTCTCTTACCGAGGACTATCAAAAACTTGCAACGGCTGCAAAACTTTATGTAACTGGAAGTGCGGGGCATCTTGCTCTTTCAACAGACGATCGCGATAAAGTAACTTTTTCTTTAATAACAACTGGAACAACAACCGAAACAAAAACTGTAACGGGAAACAGAGTCTTTTCTTCGGGTGCATATTCCCCATTATGGCTTGAAACAGAAAAAACACTTCTCCAAAGCAATTCAACAATTCAATTTAATTTTGAATCGCAAAAAGGTTATGGGCAAGATAATTCAAAAGGGTTTATGGTTTTTGATCCGTGCCTTAACTATATTGTTGAAATTGATTCAATTCAAACAAGTGTTACTGGCGGTGAAGTCTATCGCGGTCAGCAAATCTATCTTAATGCAACAAACGCAATATTGGAACTTGCAGGCGGCGAAACAATAAATTATTTTAAAGACATTTTTAAAATTGAATGGGAAGCAACAAAAGGCAAAAATTCAATCGACAAAGATGCTCTTGCAAATGGTTATTTAAAAGTTAACTCAAATGCAACGGCGGATATAACAGTTCGTGCACGTTGCAAAAAATCGTCAGATTCAAATGAATATATCTATTCAACTCCAATAACTTTCAAAATTAACGGAGCAAACAATGGAGTTAGCATCTCTTCAAATTTTGAAAGCGGAATTAAATCTTATTCCGTAACAAATGATGGAACAAATTATAATGTTTCAATTGCTCTTAACGATGGGTATGTTCCAGTTGACACATCAAACTATGATGCCTCAACAAAAACAATAACTTTAACAGGCGTTGAAGCAAAAAGCATTATCAACATCGCACTTAAAAAAGAAATTTCGGTTAAGGAAATTGTTGTTGAATCAAAAGCATATGACGGAACAACAAACGCCGTTATTAAGGAAATTGTTTTTACTGAAACAACAAAAGGCACAGTTGAAATTCAGGGGCTTAATGAAGAAAGTGGAATTTATGCACAATTCACAAATGCCAACGCAGGAACAACAACCCTTAACGTTTTCGGACAAATTGCATTAACAAGCAAAAGTGCAGAGGAATATGTCCTTAAAGAATATAGCATTCCAGCAATTCCTGTTACGGGAAAAATTATTAAACGCGACGTAACAGTTTCTGCTAACTACACAACCCAAGGAATTGGTCTTGCGGAAAAAGATATCGAATTTAAATCGGAAGGACTTGTTCAAGGCGAAACGCTTAATGGGAAACTTGCGAAAGAAAGTGGAACATCAGTTGGGGAATATAGAATTATTGTTGGAACTCTTGTTGAGCAAAATCCAAATTACAACATAACCTTTGTTTCGAATGTGTATGAAATAACAAAAACGATCTTCAAAATTTCAAGCGTCAAAATTGAAAAAGTTTATGACGGAGAAAAAACAATCTCTTCCGTGCCTCTTGCTAACTTAAAATTCCAACTTAAAGATGGGAACACATATCGAGATGCTAACTGGGAAACCGAAATTAAATATAGTAAAGATGTTGGGCTTCGAATAACTGCAAGTTTTACGGGGAGCGCAAATGTTGGAACAAACAAAGCGGTTGATTTCTCTGTTGAACTTATTGGAACAGATAAGGCCGATTTCGAACTTGAAAGCGTTCCATCGGTTGTTTTTGGAACAATAACAAAAGCACCAATAACCGTTAAAGCAGACGATAAACAAAAACAGTTTGGCGATACCGATCCAACATTTACTTATTCGATCACTGAAGGAAAACTTTACGGAACAGATGCATTTGTTGGACGTCTTGAAAGAACAGAAGGAAAAGATGTTGGAGAGTATCAAATTCAACAAGGCTCACTGTCGGCTGGGGCAAACTATGAATTGGAATTTGTTCCAGGAACGCTAACAATAAACAAAAGAGAAGTTGAAGTTAAAGCACTTTATGCCTCAAAAATCTATGGCGATGCTGACCCTTCGCTTACATACGAATTAACTGCTGGAACAGAAGTTGAGGAAGGATTAAATCTTAAACTTAAAAGAAAAGCTGGCGAAATTGTTGGAAATTACGATATTTCAGTTGACAGCTTTAACAGCAAAAATTATGCTATCGTTAATTTTGAACAAGAAGGTTTTGAAATTTTAGTACGCGACATTTTAATTTCTGTTTACACAAAAGAAAAAGAATATGATTCAACAGATTTTGCCGAGGCGGTTTATGAAATTGAGAATTTACAGGCAAACAACCCGGACAACATTAGTCTTAACATAACTGCGAAATTCCAAGGAACAACGGTTAGAGAATGGGGAATTTCATATTACAACAATGGTTCGTTAATAACCGAGTTCACAAGTGACCTTGTGCTGGGAGAAAACATCAGTTGCTATAATATTTCGTTCGATGTTAACTATTCTGCTAAAATTAATATAAGAAAAATCTATATTGTTGTTGAGCGTGGCAAGATAACAAAGGAATGGGGCGACCCAGATCCAAATCCGCTTCCATTCACAATTGAAAATGGATTTGAAGGAATTGTTTTAACAGGCGAACTTGAAAGGGGATTAACTGGAGTTGATGCCGATGGCTACTCGGTTAACAACAATGAAGTTGGAATTTATCCTCTTTTGCTTGGAACTTTAATTAATGACGACAATAATCAATTTTTTGAAATCTCTTTCAAAGAGGAAGGTTACTATTTTGAAATTATCCGTCGTCACATTGTTTTAAGCCCAGATAACACAACAAAAGTTTATGGCGATGAAGACCCAGAGTTCACGTTCTCTCTTGCGCCAGGGATAACGCTTCCAGAAGGTGTTGAACTTTCTGATATTCTTAACAACGGAAAGTTAAGCAGGGAAGAGGGCGAAGATGTTGGGAAATATGGTTATGGGCTTGGAAGCCTTAAAATCATTTCAACTCAATATAAAAACTATGAGCTTTTCATAAATAATGGCTGTTTGGAAATTGTCCCTCGCGAAATTGAAATTGAAATTCATAACAAAACAAAAGAATACGGCGAAGCAAATCCAGAGTTTACTTACACAATTATTTCGGGATCGCTTGGGTTTGATGGAGATTTGCAAATTGTTTCAACCAACCAAGAAAATGTTGGGAAATATGAAATTAAAGCAGTAATCAGCTCAACAAACTATAACCTTACAGCAAGCAAAGCATATTTAACAATAACAAAAGCGCCAATAACAATTGCGGCAAATGATGTTAGCAAGGTATATGGCGAATCCGATCCGGAGTTAACAATTTTCATCGAATCGGGCAGACTTAAATTCACCGACACTTTAAACTCAATTCTTTCTGGGAAAATTAAACGTGTTGCTGGCGAAAATGTTGGTTCATATTCGATTTTACAAAACACGCTTAAAGCAAATGGCAACTATGAATTAACTTTTAGTGAAGGCAACTTTAGCATAACGAAAAGAATAGCATACGTTGTTGCAAACCCAATTTCAATGTTCCTTGATGAGGTTTCCGATCCATATGAGTTAACTTACAATGTTGTAAACCTTTTGCAAGGAGATTCGCTTTCAGGAGAACTTTTTGTTAACCCAACTGGTGTTGGAGAATTTCAAATTCAAAAAGGAACTCTGTCAAACAGTAATTATGAAATTGATTTCACTTCTGCAACTTTAAAAGTTTCAAAGCGCAAACTTGTTATTAATGTTGAAGGTTTAAAAAAATCATACGATTCAACAACAACACATGAGGAATTTAAATATAATTTCGACCCAATTGTAAGTCAGATTAAAAATGGGCACAACAGCGATTATTTTGGAGTTGTCCTTTCATGTAATCCAGAAAAGGATTGCGGAACTTATTTAATATCTGCAACCTACTCAAACGCAGTTGATGAATTTTATGATGTTGAAGTTAACAATAATTATTTCAAAATTTTCCCAAGAGTTATCAAAATAACGCCAAACGATTTGGAATTAACTTATGGCGACCGAATTCCAAGCGAAAGTGAATTAACCTGCAAAAAAATTGAAGGAATAATTTTCAACAATGAAATAACAGTTGCTCTTAAATTCGAGGAAGAAATTAGTGGCGTTGGAACATACAAAATTGTTGACAACACTCAATCGACGGATAATTACATAATAAATTGTGAATTTGGAACTCTGAAGATTAACCCAAAGCAAATTACAGTTCAAATTTCAAACTTTGAAAAAACTTATGGAAACGAGGACCCAGAATTTGAATATTCGTTTGAAGAAGGAGCGGTTGTTAACGGCGATGTTATCTCGGGCTCGATAACAAGAGAACAAGGCGAACAAGTTGGAACTTACAACTTAATTTGCCAACTTGAAAATCCGAACTACAAAATTTTAATGAGTGAAACAACTCTTGAAATTAAAAAGCGCATGCTCAACATAACTATTTCTGCAAAGGATAAAGTTTATAACGGAAATTTAATTGTTGAAACGTCATATGTTATTGATAACAAAGTTACTGGCGACGATGTTGACATTTCCTACACTGCAAATTTCGAAACGGCAGATGTTGGGAACAATAAACAAATTAAAATCACTTCACTTAAATTATTAGGAGAAGACAAGGGAAACTACGATTATGAAATCGTAAGCCCAGTAACGGCAAAAATAACATACAGATCAATTTCTAAAGATGGAGTTAAAATAACAGTTGACGAAGGGAACACGTCGCTCGTTTATGGAACATATCTTCAAGTTGAGTTTTTGCTTGCCGAAGAAATTGGAAGCATTGCAAACAACAAAAACACCGAGGCGGGCATAAGAATTTCTCTTTTCAACCAACAAAATGAATTGCTAACCGAAATTGGGAAAGTTAAAGTTACAATTGTTTCAGATGAATTCCCATACAGTGATTTTGAAATTCATCTTCTAAATGAAGACAGAACAACAGAAAAAATGACTTATGAGGAAACAATTCAAAACATTTCATTTGAAACAACAAAACTTGGAACTTTTGTTACAACAACAAACAAAAATGTTGCGTTAACATATTTCTTAATTGCGCTTGGCTGTGCTGTTGGAGTTGGGGGAATAATAACAGGAATTGTTGTTGGAGTTAAAAAATCCAAAGGGAAAATATAAAAAAAGAGCGAAAAATCGCTCTTTTTTTAATTATTTGTTGAAACAGATTGTGTTTCATCAGAAATTAAACATTCAGTTGTTAAAAGCGTTGATGCAACACTCGCTGCATTTTGAAGCGCGGAGCAAGAAACCTTGCATGGGTCGATAATTCCAAGCTTAAACATGTCGCCATATTTGTTTGTAAGGAAATCATATCCATAGTTAACATTTCGATTTCTAACAATCTTTTCAATGATAACTTCGCCGCAAACCCCAGCATTTTTTGCAATTTGTTTAATTGGAGCATCAAGCGAGTTTAAAATAATGCTTGCTCCGGTTTTTTCATCACCCGAAAGATTTTTTATAAGTCTTTCAACATGCTTTTTTGCCTTTAAAAGTGCAACACCGCCGCCAGGAACAATCCCTTGTTCCAAAGCCGCTTTTGTTGCAGAAAGAGCATCTTCAATTCTAAGTTTTTTCTCAAACATTTCAATTTCTGTTGGTGCGCCAACGCTTATAACCGCAACACCGCCAGAAAGTTTTGCAAGACGATCTTTAAGTTTTTCTTGATCATATGTTCCATCGGCTTTCAAAATTTGTGCTTTAATTTGCTTTGTTCGTTGTTCAATGTCTTCGCTTTTCCCCATTCCATCAATAATTGTTGTTAAATCTTTTGTTATTCTAACTTTTCGTGCTCGCCCAAGGTCGGAAAGTTCAATTGTTTCAAGAAGTTCATCGGCGTCGCTTGAAATGTATTTTGCTCCAACAACACAGCAAATGTCTTTCAAACATTCAAATCTGTTTTCTCCAAAAGATGGCGCACGAACCGCTGCAACGGAAAGTGTTCCGCGAAGTTTGTTTAAAACAAGCGCCGTAAGTGCTTCCCCTTCAATTTCTTCGGCAACGATGAGAAGCTTCTCGTTTGCCCCTGCAACCTTTTCAAGGACTGGAAGAATTTGATTTAAATTTGAAATTTTTTGGTCTGTAACCAAAATTAAAGGATTGTCTAAAACGGCTTCCATTTTTTCCATGTCGGTTGACATATATGGCGAAACATAGCCGCGTTCAAATTGCATTCCTTGCGCAATCGCAAGTTGGGTTTTAATTGAGTTGGATTCTTGAGCTGTTATAACACCATCTTGTCCAACAATTTGAATTGCATCGGCAATTAATGTTCCAATTTCTTCATCACCGGCAGAAATTGTTGCAATTTGCTTAATTTCCTCATAAGATGAAACTTTTTTTGAAAGTGATTGGAGTTTTGAAACAACTTGCTCTGTGGCTTTTGAAATTCCTTTTCTCAAAATTATTGGATTTGCCCCAGCGGCAAAATTCTTTAATCCCTCTTTAACAATTGCTTGTGCAAGAACAATTGCTGTTGTTGTTCCATCTCCAGCGACATCGTTCGTTTTGATGCTTGCTTCTTTAATGAGCTTTGCTCCCATATTAACAAAAGGGTTTGAAACCTCAATTTCTTTTGCAATTGTAACACCGTCGTTTGTTATTAGAGGAGTTGCAAATTGCTTATCAAGAACAACGTTTCTCCCTTTTGGACCAAGCGTAACCTTAACGGCATTTGCAACAATGTTAACACCTTCTTCCAAAGCAGATGTTGCAGCTGTTGAATTTAAAACTTTCTTACTCATTTTCGTCCTCCAAAACAGCCAAGATGTCGCCTTGGCGAATTATTGTGTATGTTTCTTTTCCAAATGTGTATTCCATTCCTGCAAATTTAGAATAGAAAATTGTGTCGCCTTCTTTAACATAGAAAATGACGTCGTTCCCATCAATTTTTCCGCCTTCGCCAATGCAAACAACTTTTCCCATTTGTGGTTTTTCTTGGGTTGAGGAAGGAAGGTAAAGTCCGTTCTCGGTTTTTTCTTTTGCTTCAAATTGTTTAATAACAATTCTGTCAAAAAGTGGTTTAATTTTCATTTTTTCTCCTTTATTCTGTTAATTTTTAAGAAAATCTCATAAAAAATTCAACTTTCTCATAAATTACAACAAAAGAATAGTTCAGAGTTGACAAAAAATTCAATTCTTACTGCCAGTTTTTTGTTCAAAAATATGAAAAGCGTTATTGGAAAAGTTTTTGTTTTAATAGTTTCGGTTGCTTGCGTTGCAGTTTGCGTTCTTCTTGCAAGCATCATTTCATCTGCAATAACAGTTAGCGGGGCAACAATATCAACATATTCAAATTTCAGTGTTTATGCAATTTCGCTTGGAAGTTATGCAACATCTTCGGCGGCGGAAGCAACTGTTGAAGACGTTATGCAAAGGGGAGGCGCAGGATATGTTTATGGGAAAGATGGCGTTTATCATGTTTTGGCATCGGCTTATGAAAGAGAAAATGATGCGAAACTTGTTAAAGAAAACTTGCTCAAAACTTACACAACGTGCTCAATTGTTGAAATTGAAATTTCTGAACCGGACTTTTCAAAAGTGAGTTCCGATTCCCAGTCGAAACAATTTCTTTCAGCGCTTTCGGAAATTAAAAATTCCTTTGTTAAGTTATATGATGTTTCAGTTTCATTGGACACAAAAGCAATTGATGAAACCAAGGCAAAAATTCAAATAATTGAGATTAAAGGAAGTTTGGAAAAAGCTTTTGAAGGGGTTTCAAGGGGATCAAGTTCAATTGATGGCATTTATTATCAATCAATAAAAAACACATTTTCCGATTTGGAAAATGAGCTGACAGATTTAAGAAATTATCAAGGAGTTGATGGAATAACTCTTTCCTCAAAAGTTAAAAACACCTACATTAATTTCTTGTTTGAACTTAAGGATTTAGTTGGAACATTAAACAACGATTTTTAGAATTAAATTCACCTTTTAGGGTAAACTAACTCTAGCAAAGCAGTCGCTTTGACTTGCAAAGGAGGTGGGCAAATGTTCGGAAAGAAAAATGTTGGAAAAAATTCAAAATCTTCCACAAAGAAAAATTCCAGATCAAACGTTGAAGCTGCAAGAGAAACAAATGCATGCGGAACACGTAATTGCTCAGGAAAAAGTTCAAACAGCTCAAAAAATTAATAAGAGCAAAAAGAACTAAAAAAATCGGCCAAAGAAAGGGTCGATTTTTTATTTTAAAATAACTTTTCAGCAACTTCATAAATAGCATCAGAAATTTCGTCAATTGATTTTAAATTTCCGCTTGCGTTTATGCATGGGATTTGTGCCCAGTTAAATTTGTTCGCAACATATTTCCCCGCATTATATGCTTTTGTTAAATGTGAAAGATCCTGTTCAAGGATATCTTTTTTGTTTCCAGATTTAAATTCCCCGCGCGAATCAGCAAGTTTTTTGCTCACCTCAACAGGAACATCAAGAAAAATAACTAAATCGGGTTTTGGAAGTTTAAGCTTTCCAAACTCGAAGTCGTTAACATAATCCAAAAACTTATCTCGTTCTTGTTCGTCGTCGATAAAAGCGGCTTGATGGAGCATTGTTGATTCAACATATCTGTCGAAAATTATACTCCCGCCGTTTTCAATATGCGATTTAAGAGTCATCATTGTGCAAAGTCGGTCAACAGCATAAAGCGAATTTGCTTGATAGGCATCAAGGCAATTTATATCACCAAAATCCCCGTTTAAATACATTTTAACCGGAGCACACGCAGGCGAATCGTAGTTTGGAAAACTTTGAATCAAAACATTAACCCCTTTGTCCTTAAGTTTTTCAAAGAGAAGTTTTGCTTGAGTTTTCTTCCCGCAACCGTCTGTTCCTTCAATAACAATAAATTTTCCTTTCATACTTTCTCCGTGCTTTCTGATTCATACGATTGATTCGTTCTTTCAAGTTCGCCGTTTAACCTGTTAATTTTAACAGTTTGAGCAATAACAACGCAAAAAAGCGCTAAAATCAGCGCAAAAGCTAACAAAATTAAAATTTTAGTCCAAAGTTTTTTCTTGTTTTGCTTTTTTAGTTTTTCCATCTGTAATTTTCCTTAGTAAATTCCTAAATTGATTATAACACCATAATGCAATTTTTGCAATTATTAAACCCAAAGAAAATCGCTGGAATAAAAGTCCGCAAACAAATGCAACAACAAGATAGAAGCGAAATTCCCCAAAGTTGAATGAAAGAACGCAAATGAGAAAAATTATTGAGCATAAGAAAGAAACGAAAACATCTAAAATTAGCCCAACAATTTTATTTTTATTGCAAAGGAAGTGAACATAGTTTTTTGCATCAACAAGAAATCCGCACCCAAAGCCAACGGCAAGAGTTAAAATAAAAACAAGCGGTTGAGAAAGAGTTTCAAACAATAACATATCAAATTCTCTTACTTAAATATTTTTTTGAAAAGATTAAATTTTTCTTTTTGTCCTGTGAACTTCAAACTATAAATTTTCCCAAAAACTTCAAGATTTCCGCTTTCAACGTCAAGTTTTTTAACCTCCATGTTGTTCCCGGCAATTTGAAGAACAGAGTTCTCAACCTCAACTGCAATTGCGGTTTCGCTAATGATAAGTGCCTTTTTGATTCCGGAAACCGAAAGATTTTCTTGATTAATTAATGTTATTCTGTTTTCCATAATTTCTCCTTTATATATATTATTAAGCGCTGGAGAAATTAAGAATAAAAATTTTTTTGTTTTAAGTTGTCATATTTTTTGATTGACCTTCATTCATTATATTAACTTAATTTTGGAGGGAAAGGATATGGAAGAAAGCGTAAGCCAAACAAAAGCAGAATCAGCCTTGGACAGAGAAATTGGAACAAAAAGAGAACAACTTGAATTTTCAATCATGCTCCCGGAGGAAAACGTTTCAAAAGTTCTTTCGGCAAGTGCAAGCATTGCAATTGAAAATTTCGAAGTTCTTTTGGGTGAGGTTTCGTTTTCAGGCGAGGCATGTTTAAACATTGTCTATTCTCTTGATGACGGAACAATTTCGAACAACAAATCTTGTCAAGAATTTTCGGGAAAGTTTGAAAACCTTGCTTTCGACCCTTCTTCTCTTGTTCGTATAATTCCAAATGTTTTAGATGTTTCAATTGAGAAAGGAACAGGAAATTCAATCCGTGTTAAAATTTCTCTTGAAAATTCATTCTCTGTTGTTAAAAACCAAGAAATCAATTTATGTTCAAACTATGATGAAACAATTTATGTTAAAGAGTCTCAAATTGAACTTCTTAAGCACGAAAAAAGAAACTGCCATAACTTTGTTCAAAACTCAATTTTTGAAACAAAACTTCCTGTTGGGAAAATCCTTAATGTTTCAAGCTCGGCTGTTGTTAACAAGGCAGAACCTCTTGATGGCATAATCGTTTTTGAAGGCGAAACAATAACAAAACTTTTATATTTAACCGAAGATGATCGCCCGCTTTTGGTTTCGCTTGTTAACAAAGACATGTTTCGCGAGGAAGTTGAAGATGATAATGCAACAAGAGAAAAAACGGTTCAGGGCTATGCAGCAACTCTTTCAAAAGATATTGAGGAAAGCATAAACGCAGAAAATAAAACAGTTGAAATTGATGTTCCAGTTAAAATTTGTTATGACCTTTTTGAAATGAATGGGATAATTGTTTGCGACGACGCCTATTCAACGGAAAAAGAAATCAACTTAACAACGGAGGCGTTCATTTCAACCGAACTTGTTAAAACCGATGTTTTCGACAATAAAATTGACGGAAATATAACCCTCGATGAGGAAACTCTTCGAATCGACAAAGTTTTGGCGGTTGATGGCGCATATTTAACAACACAAAGTGAAGTTTATCAAAATGGAGAACTTCAAAGCGAAGGAGTTGTTCATCTTAACATAATCTATCTTAATGATGAAGAAGAAAATGTTAACTCTGTTTCGGTTGAAATTCCATATTCCTTCAAAGAAAAAATTGGGGACGATGAAAATTTTAGAGTTAGAACAAACAGCCAAATTGTTGAAATTGATGCAACGGCAAAACGCGGAAGAGATATTTATATCGACGGAAAAATCAGAACTCAAGTTTGGCTTCTTAAGGACAAGGAAAATGCAGTTGTAAGCGAAATTGTTTCAGGCGAGAAATATGCCGAGCGCGACAGCGCAATTGAAATTTACTTCGCCGAAGAAGGAAAAACCTTCTGGGACGTTGCAAAAGAACTCCATGTTTCCGAGGAAGAGCTTAAGGAGCAAAACAGAGAAATTGTTGAACCATTTGCATCTCAAGAAAAAATTGTTTATTTTGAACAATACAAAGTTGATTTAGATTAAAAAAACGCCAATTGGCGTTTTTTTATATTTCATTTGAATTAAGTTTTAAAAATGCTTCAGCGGTTGCAAGAGCGTCGGCATAGGCTCTGTGGGCTCCGTCGAGAGTTATCCCCAGCGCTTTAACAACATCGCCAAGACGGTAACGCGTTAAACGCAGTTTACTTTTTGCAAGCGGCATAACGTCAACAAATTCGTTTTCAAAAACAAGCCCTTGTTTTTTTGCCTCTTGAAGAACGAACTTTTGGTCAAACGAAACATTATATCCAACAAGCGCGCTTCCCTTGCAATAGCGAAAGAAATCGCGAACAACAACATCTGCGCTTGGACTTTCTGAAACCATTTCGTTTGTTATGTTGTTAATTTCTGTTGCCGAGGCAGGAATTGGATTTCGAGGTTTAATTAACATTGAAAATTTTGAAACAATAATTCCTTTTTCAATTTTAACCGCGCCAATTTCCAAAAGTTCATCGTGCTCATAGTCAAGACCTGTTGTTTCAGTGTCGAAAACAACAAAAGACCCGCGTTCGATGAACGGATTATAGACGACCTCCGGTTTAAAAAGGTTATCCTGACTTGCAAGAGAATATGGGCTTACGCAATCTGTTTCAAATTCCATTGAAAAGTTTTGTTTAAGTTCAATTTTTTCTGGGAGCTTGCATCTTGAAATCGATTTAACATAAAGAGTTAATTTTTTGTTAAATTCCTCAACATCGCCCATAATCAAAACTTCATCGCCCGAAAGAAGTTGAGCGAATTTTTTTTCATTAGCAATTGTTGTGAAATAGCGAACATCAATTCTTGCCGTTGTGTCGTTAAGAACAAAAGCAAAATAATTTTTCATCTGACCTTTCATTTTGCCTTTCTTGGCCTCATAACTTTTCTCTT
Organism: uncultured Lachnospiraceae bacterium; assembly: GCA_964383665.1. Lineage (GTDB taxonomy): Bacteria > Bacillota > Clostridia > Christensenellales > UBA1242 > UMGS687. The sequence goes on along the minus strand of CAYLHO010000003.1, from coordinate 40,986 downwards.
CAAAATTTTCAATTTTTCCCGCAAGAATAACAGATGCTTTTGCTGTTTTTATGTTCTTGATAAATTCTGGGTTGGGGGATATTTCTCCACCAAAAAGATTTCTGAATTGTTCAACTTGAAAGCGCGGAACAGATTTTTTGACGTGCTGAATTGGCTTAAGTTCAACATCTTTTGCAACTTCGCCTTGCTCGATGTTTAAGAAAAACTCCGTGCAAAATTGCTTTTCCATTTCTTTTTTTGAGGCGGATTTTAAATCGTTCTCATTAAAAAACTCCAAGAAACCTTTGTCAATTGTTATTGTCACGTTTGTTTGAGAGAAGTCCTTTTCAACTTTTGCATTATCTTTGCTTATGAAAGGAACAACCGATGGGAAAGATTTTTCGAAAAAGTCAAAAAGTGCTTTCAAAATTAAATTGTTGTCAAGATAACTCTTTTTAAATTTAACAAAAACTTTCGAATTTAAGTTAAGAATTTTCTTAACATAGGCGTCAATCAATTCCTTCTCGTCGTCGGAAATGTTTTTGCTTTCTGGATATAATAAAGTTATGTAACACGTTTTTTGTTTTTTATTAAGCGTCACATTAAATAACTTTATAAAGCTAAATCTATTATTAAACTCGCTGTTGATTTTTGAAACAAGCCAATCCATGCTTAAATTTTACAATAATTTTCATTTTAAAACAAGATTTTTGCAATAAAAAAACTGCTTTTCGCAGTTTTTACACTTTTCCTAAAAGTATCTGAAATTTAAGTTGAGAGTTTTTAACTTGAACATTTTTGTTTATTGCAGACAACGTTATGGAAATAGCTCCAGATTTTAAACTTTCAATTGTTATGGCTTCTTCGCTTGAAAAATCAACTTTAAGGTTGTCAACTTCATTGCTTAACTTTTGAACTTTAAACCAAATTGGACAATTGGCAGTGTTAACAACACTAATTGTTATTGTTATGTCGTTTTGGTTCTCGTTAAACTCAACAGAGTTCGACCATGAATCAATTTCAACCTTTGGGGAAGAAGATTCGGGGGAAAATGTTAACGGTAAAATGTTGTTTGAGGATTTTGCTCCTAAATCTTGCCGTTTTATTTGAGCAGAAGCATTGCTTGAGTTAAAAGAGAAAAAAAGATCAATTTTTTGAGAAGATTTTGGAAGGAATAAAACACCAATAACAATTGACAAAACAGAAAGAACAAACATTGGAATAACTAAAACAAGCCTTGTTTTAAGTTTTGTTACATATGTTTTTCTTCCCTCTTGAATTTGTAGATTTTTTTCAATGTTGTTTTCCAATTAAATCTCCTTTGTTAAAGCACGAAATGCAGAATGTCCAAAACAACAACAAGCCCCAGCAGGAATATTAGCCCGCACATGTTTATTATTCCTTGAACCTTCGGTTTTATAGGTTTTTTTCTTATCCATTCAATTCCCGTGAAAACAATTTGAGCCCCGTCCAAGGCAGGGAACGGAATAAGGTTAAACATTGCAAGGTTTGCGGAAATTAACGGAATTAAAACAAACAGGTTAACAATTGAGGTTGACGCGCTTGTTGCAATCATGCTTATTGTTGTAATTGGACCGCCAACGTCTTTCGTTGTTAGTTGGAAGGTTATAAGCATCCACAGCGATTTCAAAACTGCCCATGCCATCATAACAGCCAAAATAACTGCCTCACCAATTGCTTCAAGGAATGGTCGAGGATATAATTTAAGATTTGCTCCAATTGTGTAGATTGGATTGCCTTCGCTGTCAAGCGCATAGATTGCACCATTTGTTGTTTCGGCAAGTTGTTCTGGGGTTAAAGTTGATGGATCAACGCCTTCTGCAAAAAGTTGTTTTCTTTGGATTGTTACGTCCAAAAATGCATAAGTGTTTGTTTCTTCATTGAATCGTTTAACAGTAACAGTGAAATCCTTGTTAACCTCTTGTTTGTTTAAAAGAGCAGTGACTGTTCCGTTTGTTGCAAAGCAAACTTTTTCGCCGTTAACATAGTAGATGACATCGCCCGTTTGAAGATTTGAATTATAAATTGAAGGATCGTTTGAAACTTGATATATGTCGAACCCAAAGCAAACAAGCAAAATAAAGGAAAAAATAATTGCGGAAAGGAAATTGAAAAAAGCACCCATAAAAAGAACAATCATTCTTTTCCAAGGTTTTTGATTTGTGAAAGCATCGGGATTTTTTTCTGCTCCTTCGCCGTTTTCGCCTTCAAAAGAGCAAAATCCGCCAAGAGGGAAAAGTCTTATCGAAAACTTTTCTCCTTTTTTGTTTGTTCGCGAAAAAATTGCTTTTCCAAAGCCAATTGAAAATTCATTAATTTTAAACTTTAAAATTTTTCCCGCGGTGTAATGTCCAAGTTCGTGGATCATGATCATAAGCAAAAAAACAAGAATCGCAAGAACAACATATAAAATCATCATGGGATTAAAAGCACATAGAAAGTTTAAGTTCACGTTCAACTCCTTAAATTAAATAATAAATGCTAAAACAAAAAAGACAAAAACAAATGGGGCATTGAAAATGTGGCTGTCGAAGCGGTCAAGAAAACCGCCGTGCCCTGGAAGAAGATTTCCGCTGTCCTTAACGTTTGCTCTTCGTTTAACAAACGATTCAAAAAGATCGCCAAGTTGGCAAACAATTGAACCGCACAAGCCAAGAATAACAAAATGCCAAACTTGAATTCCAAGTTCACTAAATCCATGTGCCAAAACGCCAAATGCATTGAAAATATAGAAGAAAGCACCTGAAACAAGACTTGTTAAAATAAGAGAGCAAACAGCGCCTGAAATTGTTTTGTTTGGGCTTATTTTCTTGCAAAGTTTTGGGCCTTTAAGAACCATTCCGCAAAGCATTGCAAAAGTGTCGGTTAAAATTGGAATTAAGAAAGTCAGTATAAGAGCAATCCAACCAAGGTTCCCTTCAAAAAGCGCAACGCTTGGGCTTGAAAACATGTCGATTCTGTTAAGAAGCATAAGCCCAAGAAGGAAGCAGCTTGGATAGATAAAAGTTAAAGCTGTTTTAATTGAAACTCTTGATGCAAATGCAATTTTTCCAAGCTTGCTTTCTTGCCTTTTTTCAACTGTTGCTTTGTTGTTAAGGAAAAGATAAACAACAAAAGTTAAAAGCAGGCTTGCAAGCAAAATTGAAAGTTGAATAACAACATAAAAATATGATTCAATGTCGAAAATGAAATAGAGCATGTGCCCAGCAAACATAAACGAAGGGTAAAGCCCCGATGCAATTTGGCATGCTGGAACTCCGTTTGCACTTATAAGTTTTGAGAACTCAAGCGCGCAAAGGACACAAAGAGTTGCAATAATTAAATCAAAAAAGTAAACACCATAGTTGTTAATTAGCCTAAGTGCAAAAGCACCGCCAAGAATTGCAATTAAAATTGCAGCAACAATAACCCTTTTTTTCATTTGTTCCTCCTGTTATTTAACGTTTCCAAATCTCCTGTCGCGTTTTGCAAAAATTTTGCAACACTTTTTAAGTTTGCGTTCGTTAAAACTTGGCCAAAAATATTTTGGGAAATAAAATTCCGAATATGCAATTTGCCAAAGCATGAAATTGCTTATTCTCTGTTCTCCGCCCGTTCGAATAACAAAATCGAGAGGAGGGAGAGAAGCCGTGTAAAGTTCCTTCTCGAAATCTTCCTCGGAAACAGTTTCTTTCCTGCTTTGAATAAGCTTGTTGGCTGCGCGAACAATTTCCGCACGCCCTCCATAGTTAAGCGCAACATTAAAAATTAAACCAGTGTTGTTCTTTGTTGCGGCAATAAGTTTTTCAAGTTTAGTTTGAAGACTTAAATTTAGTTTCGTCATGTCGCCCATAACAAGAAATTTGTAATTCCCGTCAACAAACTTGTTAAAGTTTAAATCTAAAGTTCTTTCAATGATTTCAAAAATTCCGTTAACTTCCTCTTTCGACCTTTTCCAGTTTTCAGTTGAAAAAGCATAAACGGAAACAACCTTAATTCCAAGTTTGTTTGAGGCAACAATAAGTTTTTTAACGGCATCTGCGCCTGCTTGATGCCCAATAAGACGAGGAAGATGACGCCTTTTTGCCCACCTTCCGTTTCCGTCAAGTATGATTCCAATGTGACATGGAGGATTTGATATTTTCATTCCCTTATTTCTCTCATCAGACTTCCATGGTTTCTTTTTCTTTAGCAGCGCAAACTTCGTCGGCAAGCGCGTTATATTTTTCAACAAGTTTTTGAACTTCTTTTTCTGCGTTGTCGTAAGCGTCTTCAGAAAGAGATGAGTCTTTTTTCATTTGCTTAAAAATGTCAAGGCAATCTCTTCTTGCGTTTCGAATTGAAATTTTTGCGTTTTCGCAAAGCGATTTAACATTCTTAACAATTTCGCGGCGTCTTTCCTCGGTTAATGCTGGGAAAACAAGGCGAATAACTTTCCCGTCGTCAATTGGCGTTATTCCAATGTCTGCTTGGGAAATTGCTTTGGAAACATTCGTAAGTTGAGAGGAATCCCAAACGCTTATCATAAGCATTCTTGCCTCTGGAACAGAAATGTTTGCCATTTGATTGATTGGAGTTGGAACTCCATAGTATTCTACGGTAACTTTGTCTAAAATATGTGGGTTAGCGCGCCCCGCACGAATAACTTGATATTCATTTTTAAGATAGGAAATTGCCTTTTCCATGTCATCTTGACATGCACCAATATATTCTTTAACTTCTTCGTCCACTTTCTTTTTCTCCTCTATATATTTTGATAGAATCATTTTATAACAAATTTTATTATTTTCCAAACGATTAATTGGCTTAAAATGAGGCTGTTTTTTCGTTAAAAATCGAAGTTATTTTGGGATTTTAGTATTGACAGAGTTTCCACTTTGCGATATAATTTCAAGCGAAGGAGATAAAAATGAAAAGATTAGCAGTTTATTTTTCAGTTCTCGTTGGGTGTTTATTCATTGGATTAACAACTTACTACATGGTTAAGAACTATGAATGCATAACAATAAACTATCCATCGGCAGATGAATTAGGACTTGATGAAATCTATCTTAACGTTGGAGAGGAAACAAGTTTGGAAATTTCCCACACGAAAAAACAAACAGAACTTTCCTATTCTTTAACCAACGAAGATGTTGTTTCATTCGATCTTGAAACAGGAAAAATTGTTGCGCTTTCCTCAGGCGAAACAGAAATTCTTATAACAACAGAAAATGAAAATTACGGGCCTTTTAATTTTAAGGTTAAAGTTGGAGATGGAACAAATGATGCTCCATATTACATTAAAAACGAAGACGACCTTAGAGCAATTGGCGGAACAAGAACTTACAGCGAAGAGAACGTACAAAATTGGAGTGCTTCGGCAAGTTACAAAGTTCTTTGCGACATCACTTTAACAAAAGAATGGGTTCCTCTTTGCCAAGACCCAAATGTTCCTTTTACAGGAAAACTTGAAGGAAATCAACACCCATTCAAAATTTCTGGAATGGAAATTACAACAAACCAAGAGTTTGCAGGATTTTTCACATACATCAGCAGTTTGGCAACAGTTTCAAACTTAACTTTTGTTAACCCAATAATTCGCGGACAATTCAACTTTGTTGGCGTTGTTGCTGCAATGAGCAGCGGCTCAACAATATCGAAAGTTGAAGTTCAAAACGGATTAATTCATGCTGCGCCATATTCAACAACAGGTTCATCAAGTTTTTGCTTCATTGGCGGAATTGTTGGTGCAGCCGAAGGTGTTTTCGCTGGATACGACGGAACAACAGCACTTGCCGACAGAGGAATTGTTTCAATGTGCACTTTCCAAGGTGAAATTGGGACATTGGAAACAGCTGCATCAATTGTTGAAGGGAAAGATCTTGTTCTCTTTGAAGTTGGAGGAATAACCGGATATGTTTTAGGAACAACAGTTCATAATAATAAAGCAGAAGTAACTTTCGACATTGAAAAATCTATTGCAGACAAATCTTTACATTTCATTAAAGGGAATAAAGAGAAGGGAATTGATTCAAGAGGAATTTCAATTCATATTGGTGGAATTGCTGGAGGAACTGCAGAAGCAGATAGTCTCAACAAACTCGATATAACAGATGGCTCAACAGTTGTTGCAACAATTTACCCATTTATCAAAAACAATCTTGCAATTGTATCTATAAACAATAAAACAAACGAAAGCAAGGGAATCATTGGGAATCTCCCACTTTCAGTTCAATATGTCGACTCATTTAATGGAACTCCAGCGGCTCAAAGAGTTATTGGAAACTATTTCTACTCACCAAATAACACAATGACAAAAGGTGGGTCATCTTTTCCAAATGCAACAACATTAATAACCGAAAGTGAGCTTAAGAAAGAATCAACATACATGACAGACCCTTCCGAAAAGTGGAGCATTGGTGAAGCACTTTCAGCTTGGTCGATTGTTGAAGGCGAAGCTCCAAGAATTAATGAACTTGGAATGGAAACTGCAACTTATTTTGAACAAGACACATATAAGATTGAATCTAAAGAAGACTTTATTGAATACTACACAAAAATGACATCAAGCGCAATTTCTGATATTGCAAGAAGATATTGGCTTCGTCAAAACTATGTTTTAAACGTTGACATCAACCTTGATGGAATTGAAAATTTAGAACCAATTGGCGGCGGGAAATTCACTTTCAGTGGAACTTTCGACGGAAATGGTCATAAGATAACATTGCCTTCAAGCCATGTTTATCAAACAAGAGAATTTGCTGGATTCTTTGGACAACTTGGAACAACAGCAGAAGTTAAAAATTTAACAGTTGAAAACGTTTCAATTAAGAACGTTGAATACGCAGGTGGAATTGCAGCAGTTAACTATGGAAAAATAACAAATTGTGCAATCATAAACGTAAAAATTGAAGATGCTTCTTATGCTGGCGGAATTGTTTCCGTTAACTATGGAATTATCTCAAACACAAATGGTGGAATTAACATCGACTCGAACGGATCCAACATTAACACAATCTCTTCAAACAAAGAAGGTGGAAATGTTTATGCAGGGTCAACCGCAGCAATTAACCATGGAACAATAAGTGGAATTCAAGTTCAAAACTATTTCATCATAACAGGAAAAACAATTGATTCTTCAAGCGTTGTAACTGGCGAGGAAACAGTAAAAGCGTCTGCAAAAATATTTGGCGGAATTGTTGGATATAATACAGGAATTGTTGAAGGAAGCTCAATAATTAAATTAAAAATTGAAGATCAATCAACTTGCCGTGCATTCTTTGGCGGAATTGTTGGAATTAACAATGGAAAAATCCGCCGTTGTTCAGTTGGCTTGGAAGAAGGTTCTTCAATGGGTATGATTGTTGCTTCAACAGCAAACGGATCTCAAATTGCAGGTGGAATTGCTGGATATATAACTGCAAATGGCTCAGTTGAACAATCCTTAACAAACATTTCAATTGAATGCAATATAGCAGCAGGTTTTGCTCCATATCTCATTGGATCGGTTAGCGAAAGCTATAACCTTGGAACAATTAAGGGAAACAAAGTTGGAGGTTTTGCTGTTTACATGGCGTTCACCGCCGACGGAATTGGCGGAGCTGTTGAGAATTCATACACAAAAATGAAATTGGAAGCAGCGGGTGAGGCGTCAGAACTTGCAGGGCTTGCTCTTGAAATTCGCCACCCAGCAAAGATTGAAAAATGCTATGTTGCTTGCGAATTTATTGGCGGAACATCATATTTCGAATCGAAAACAAACACTCGTGAAGGCATGGTAAACTGGGTAACATCTTGGGCAAACAAAGACAACATGCTTGGAACTGTTAACAATGTTTTAATTAACAAAAACCCAAGTGACGGCGCAACAACTGCAAAGGAAAGCAAAGCACTAATTCCTTATAAAGGACAAACGGTTAAATACTTAACAAACAGCGAAATTAAGTCAACAGTTGGAATTAAAGCATTCCAAGATATGGATTTCAACATAAGTGCATCAACAGGCTGGACATATGAGGAAGGAATTGCTCCATATTTAACAGCAATTGAAGGACTTAATGGAATCTATCAAGATCAAAATAATCTTAACATGATTGACGTTCCAGAGATTGAGACATTCACGTTTGATGGCTCAGAAAAAGTTGCTGTTGAAGAAACAGACGAATATGAAATTGTTTCTGGAGATGCGAAAGCATCAGCAATTGGAGTTTACTCGGTAACTTTGCAATTGAAAGATAAGAAAACATCTCGTTGGAATAGCGACCTTGCGAACAACATTGATGGAACAATAACAATAACCTGGGAAATTAAAGCAGGCGAATAATCTAATTGAAAAAACTTTTATGTTAAACATTTGCATAAAAGTTTTTTTTATGTAATAATAATTTTGTGAAAAACGGAAGAATTATGGCTCTTGATTATGGCGAAGTTAGAATTGGAATTGCTTTTTCCGACTTGCTTTTAACAATTGCATCGCCGTTTGAAACATACAAAAGAAAAGATGAACAAACCGACCTTGAGTTTTTTAAAAATCTTACAAGGGAACATGAAGTTTCAAAAATCGTTCTTGGACTTCCAATGAACATGGACGGAACAGAAGGCGAAAGGGCTTTTAAAACGCGTGAATTTGGGGAAAGATTAAAAGAAACGTGCGGGCTTGAAATTGTTTATGTTGATGAAAGATTAACATCTGTTGAGGCGGAAGAAATGTTAATCCAATCGGGAATGCGCCGCGAAAAACGCAAACAAGTTATCGACAAAGTTGCGGCAGCATTAATTTTGGAAAGTTATTTAAATAGATGCTAACTATTTTAAATATAAATTTTTTGGAGGTTAAATATGGCAAAAAATGAAACAGCACAAGAGGAATTGGATATTTTAGATATCTTGCTTGACGAGAATAACGATGATCCAATAACCCTTTATGACGAAGAAGATAAAGGAGTTCAATTTGAACAAGTTGCAGTTATTCCAGATAACGAAAAAATTTATGCAATTTTGAAACCAATTGACGAACTTGAAGGCGTTGCCGACGACGAAGCAATTGTTTTCCTTGCAGACTATGATGAAGATGGGAACACTGTTTTGCTTGTTGAAAAAGATGAAGAAACAGCAATTCGCGTTTTCGACAAATATTATCAACTTCTTGACGAAGCGGAAAAAGCTGAATCTGAAAACAATTAAATTATGTAATAAAAAAACAAGGACAAGTGCCTTGTTTTTTTTATAAAGAATAAAAGGAAGATTTTTAAATTTATGCGCCTTCAATAATCATTTTGTCGGCAACAAGAGCGATGAACTCGCCGTTGGTTGGTTTTTCGTTGCTGCTGTAAACTCGAAGGCCAAAAATTGAGTTTATGTTTTCAATTTTTCCGCGATTCCATGCAACTTCAATTGCGTGCCTAATTGCGCGCTCAACTTTGCTTGCGCTTGTTTCAAATTTTTCAGCAATTGCAGGGTAAAGTTGCTTTGTTATTGAATTAATGATTTCTGGGTTGTCGATTGCAAGCTTAATTGCTTCGCGCAAAAATTGATAACCTTTAATGTGGGCAGGAATTCCAACCGTTATAAAGATGTTGGTAATTTTTTCTTCAATAATTTTTGCCTTATATTTTTCGCTTGCGTTTTCAATTGTAACATCTTTTGAGAAAACGGTTGAAATTTGTTTGGTTTTTTCTGCGCAAACTTCTTTAACCCTGTCAAGCAAAACGTTTTCGTTAATTGGTTTAATCATGAAATAGTTAACCCCAAGCTGCATCGCTTTGTTAATAAATCCCTCATGCGTTAAAGAAGATGTTATAACAATTTTTGGCTTTTTCATTATTTCATTTGTTTTAGTTATGCTTTCAATAAGCGCAAATCCATCGAGCCCCGGCAAAACTAAATCCATAATAAGAACATCGGCGTTAACCTTCTTAAGTGCATCAAACGTTTCAAGCCCGTCGCCGCTTTCTCCAACAATTTCAAAACCCTTATCTTTCTTAAAAGTTTCGGAAATTGTTTTTCTTAACTCTACATTGCAATCTGCAATAAATAATTTTGTTTTAAAATTTTCTTCACTCAATTTTGTGTCCTCCTAACTTCCCGTCGTGTCGATAATTAAAGGTTAGCACAAACCGATTTTAAAGAGAATGTTTTTGATAAAATATTTTTGCAAATAAACTCGAATAATGTAAACAAATGAAACAAAATGTCGAAACCTTTATAAAAATTTGTAAATTATCTAAAAAAATAACGTCAAAACAGAAAATTTTTCTTGTTTCAACAAAAAATTTTAAAAAATGAGTAAATATCTCTTGAAATATTATTTTTATCCTTTATAATATATCTCGTTATAAAAGAGGAAAAAATATGGAACACATTTTAGAGAACATTAAAAAACTTAACTTAATTAAACGCGGCGACACAATTGGCGTTGCAGTTAGCGGGGGAAGAGATTCAATGGCTCTTTTGCATTATCTTTCGTCTTTGCAAAATGAGTTAGATTTCGAAGTTGTTGCAATTCATGTTGACCATTCTCTTCGCGAAACAAGCGGGAACGATGCAATGTTCGTTATGAACTATTGCAAAAGAAATCATATTCGTGCATATAAATTTAAAATTGATGTTGCGCTTTTGGCAAGTCAAAAAAACCAGTCAATTGAAACGGCAGCAAGAGAAGCAAGATATGGCGTTTTTGAGTCGCTTGTTAAAAAGGGAATAATCGATAAAGTTGCGCTTGCTCACCATGCTGAAGACCAGGCTGAAACAATTTTGCTTCATCTTTTAAGGGGTTCAGGTCTTTCTGGAGCAAGAGGAATGGAATATGAAAAACGCGGAATGTATATCCGTCCAATGCTTGAAACAAAAAGAAGTGAAATTCAAAGATACATTAACGATAATGATATCGCTTTTGTTGAAGACGAAACAAACAAAGAAGATGTTTATCAAAGAAACTACATTCGAAACAAAGTTATGCCAATGATAACAGCGCGTTTTCCAAACGCTGTTGAGGCGCTTAATTCATTTGCAAATGCATGCAAAGAGGACGATAATTTCATTTCAAGTCAAGTTATGAGCGAGGCGTTAATTTTGGAAAACAGCAAAACAGTTAAAATTCCGTGTGCATGCTTCGTTGGCGCATCTTCGCTTTCATCTCGTCTTGTTTTTAAAGCCCTGGATATGATTGGAATTTATAAAGACATTGAAAGAAAACATATTGAATTAATTAAAAATCTTGCTTTAAATGGTCAAAATGGGGCAAAGATTAAACTCCCAATGGAAGTTTCGGTTCATAAGGAATATGACTACGTAACATTAACGAATGAGCAAAAAGAAGTTAAGATTTTGAATCTTGAGTTTAAATGTGGAACTTTTCCTGTTGAAGACTTTGGCAAACTTGTTGTTAAGAAAACAAATAAACCAGAAATTAATGAGGAAACTTTAGTAATTGACGCAAAGAAACTTCCAAAAGGTGCGGCTTGGCGTTTCAGAAGGGAAGGGGACGTCATAACTAAATTTGGCGGCGGAACTCAAAAGCTTAAAACTTATCTTACTCAAAAGAAAGTTCCTCTTCGCCAAAGAGACTGTCTTCCGGTTCTCGCTTTGGAAAATGAAATCTTTGTTGTTGCCGGGGTTGGGATAAGCGAAAAAGTTAAACTTGATGAAACAACAAAACAAGCATATATAATCGATAAAAAAGCATAAAAAAACAGGGAAAAACTCCCTGTTTTTTATCTTCCGCTTCCCATATTGTTATTTTTGTTTATCCTTGAAAGATACTTTTCAAGAGCCATTGAAAGGGCTTCTTCTGCGTTTAGTCCGCATTCATTTGCAAGGGCAAGTAGAGAATAGAGAACGTCCCCAAACTCCATTTTAAACGACTCTGTTAAAACAAAATCTTCTGTTCCATATCTTGAGGCTTTTAAAAACTCCTTTGAAAGTTCGCCAACTTCGCTTTCAATATCCAAAAGTCTTGAACTCGCGGGGATTGGTTTTCTGTGGCATTGCATTTTCTCATTAAATTCTTTAACCTTATTTTGCATTAAATTTTTCCTCCTTTCAATATTTTACTATAAATTTACTGGATTTTAAAGAAAAAAGCATAACAATTGTTATGCTTAAACATATTCCTCAACATCGCTTTCATTTCCGAATGTAAAATTTTCTTCTGCAACAATTGTTGCTATTTCAATAATTCTGTTGCCAATTTCGCCCCAGTTAAGGGTTTTGCCGGCAAACTTGGGTGGAGTTAAAATCCTGTCATAAGTAATTCCCGAATCTGGGTCTGGAAGGGACTCTCCAATTGTGCGAATTTTTGCAACCATTCTAACCTGTGCAAAGGGTTCAGTTCCATTTTCAAGGTCAACCTCTTGATAGCCAAGATAAATTGGATCTTCAATTGTTGTGTTAATCTCTTCAACAAGTTCTCGGCGAAGCGTTGCAACAAGATTTTCGTCGTAACTTTCTGGAGTCCCGCCAGAAAGAGAGTAAAAAGGCTTGTTGTCAATCATTTTTTTCATCAAAAGAATTCTTTTGTCGTTTGTGAAAAGAACGCCATAAACCTGCCTAATTTTTAAGTTGCTTGGAACTTCTTTTTCGTGCCATGATAGTTTCATATCTTTTCCTCTCATTTAAATGTTACCATTTTTAATGAGAGAAGTCAACAGGGCTATATTTTTTCAATAACCCCACAGCCAATTCTTGCGCCCGAATTGCCCGAGGGCTGGGTTGTGAAATCGTCAGGGGATTGATGGATTATAACAGATTTCCCAATAATTTCGTTTGGGTTGAATCTGTTGGTTAAAACAAGAGATAATGCGGTTCCATTTGCGGAAAGAAGAGGAGTAATGTCACCTGCATGAGTTGGGTGCGGTCCAGTTCCAAAATGACCGCCAGCCGAATCAAAATTTCCCGTGCATTCCCCATTCTCATGAATGTGCATTCCGAAAAAATTTGTTTCGGTTTCTGGAAGATTATGTATCTCGCTTAAAACAAAAACTCCAAGTTTTGAATTGAAGAATTTAACAGTTCCCTTAAGGTTTTCATTTTCATCGTTTCCAAAAATTTTTGCGATCGCAAAAGGTCGCCCAACAAATGGGGGATTTAAAAAATTATTTCTATTATTAAACATACTAAAATATATTAAAAAAGCACAAAAAATGTTAAAAAAATCAAGGAAAACTCTTGATTTTTTGTTTTTTTATTAATTTTTATATAATTTTAAAATTATTTCATATAAATAATTTCTAAATCTCCGTCAACAAATCCGCAAGCAACCGCTTTTCCTGCTTTAAGTTTTTCAGAGTATGTTCCTGTTGCTAAATAGTTTTCTGCAGCAACTTTAACAATTTTAAAAGCATCTTTCCAATTCTTTGCAACAAAGTGTAATTCGTTGTTAAGCTCTCTGCTTGCAAAAATTTCATCGCAAGCCCAGTCTTCATCGTCCTCGTCGAAAGAACCTGTTGCAACAAATTCAACAGAGAAGTCTTTTGCGTTTTCATAAATATTGAAGCAGAAGGCCGTTGCCTCCAAATTAAAATCCTTTAAAATATTGTCAATCCACTCGCTGAAATTAAATTCACATTTTCTTTTTCTAAAACACATATTAGTCTCCTTCTATCTTGTATATCTCTTCCCTCTGAAATTTACTGTAACAAATATTTTTCGTAAATGCAACTTAAAAGCAGTTGGATTTATGTTTTTATAAGCAAATGACTTACGCGAATGTTACAGAGTTTTTGCATATAGAACCGTAGAATTGTTGCAAGAAGAAAAAAAAGAAGATACAAGAAAAGCATCTTCAAGTTTTTCAAATTAATTAAACTGTTCATTTTCATTAATAATTGAAAACATAAACATATCATGATATCCGTCGGAAAGTTTTATATAATCTTTAAGAATACCTTCTTGAACAAGCCCGCATTTTTCCATAACTCTTTTTGAAGCAATGTTTGTAACAACACAACCACCTTCAAAACGATGAACTTTCATTTTGTTGAATGCAAAATCTTTTACAATCTCTAATGCTTCAGTCATATATCCATTACCAGTAAAATGATTATCTATGGCATAGTTAATTATAACACTATCATTTCGTAAATTAACATTAAAATTAATTGCACCAATAATTTGCTTTGTGTTTTTAAGAGTTATAAGCCAATTGTAATAATTCTTATCTTTATACTTTTCATCAATGTCATTTAATGAAACAATTTGTTCTTCTAATGTAATAGCCTTTTTATTTGTATAATACAAAAATTCTTTTTGATTTCTAAAACCTTCAAAAATTTCTTTAGAATCTTTTTGTGAAAATTTTCGCAAGATAAGTCTATTTGAAATTAATTTTTGTGTTCCCACAGATTTCATAAAAACTATTCTCCCGCAATTTTATTGTATCTCTTCCAGCCCCACCAACCTGGTGTTAATTCACCCAAGGTAACGGTTTTGCGGCTTTCAAAATCTGTTATGATTTCCATGTCTTTGTTTTTTGCGTTTAATTGCAAGAAAAATTCTCTGCATGTTCCGCAAGGCATTCCACCATTTTCCTTTGGTGGTTCATTTCTGCAGGCAAGCATTCTCTTGACAACAGTTTGTCCACTTTGAATGTACATGTTAAGCCCAGCAACTCTTTCGGCGCATAAATTCATAACCCCGCTTGCCCCTTCAATGCAAAAGCCTGTGTATATTTCTCCGTTTTCAGCCTCGATGGCGCAAACAACATGATGAGCGTCAATGAATGGAGAAACTGCTTCTGGGTGGAATTCTTTTCGGGCTGCTTCATACAACTTTTCCCAAATATCCATTTAGCCTCCTGACATCAGTTTATCATAATCACAGAAAATTTCAAACAGAAACGAACAGTGAAAACTCCAATGCTTTTCTCCCAGTCATGCTAATTCTTTCTTTTTAAAAGCTTCGGCTGAATAACAAAAAGATTTAAAAAACTCAATTTTAACCGTTTTTTTGCCTTGCTGTCAAGCACCTTTCACGGCGTAAAGTAGCTACTTATTCTTGTTTGTTATCATCTTCTTTAAATTCAGCCATAAAATCTCCTTTAATGTATTTTAATAAAAAAATAAACCTAAACCAAACTATCTTTTTGTTCGGTTTAGGTTTTTTTAGGCGGGAAGGCTTGATGTTTAACCCCAAAACAAAAAGTGTTTGTTGGGGTTGAGTGGATAGAATATTATATAATATTTAATATTTTGTTTAGGTCGTTCTTAAATTTTTCAAATGAAACATAGTTCATAATATCATTACAAATATTCTGTATAAAGTCATTCTCGGATATTTTTCTGTCATTTAGTTCGTCTAAAATTTTCCTGTACAAATACTTGCCATTTTTATCACTTTGATTTTTATTTTGAGAGTTGTATTCTTGTATTATATCTTTTAAAGAATTAACGCAGAAATATTTATCTGAAATAGTTTTAATAAATGCATCGTCTTTTTCAACAATAAGTTTTTTTAATAGAAATTTTTCCATACTTGGTATAGGCAAAAATAGATGCGTTGGTGAGTTTTTTGGAACTTCAGATTGAATATCGCCATCTAAAATACTAAATACTTTACAAGTGTCTCCTAATGACTTATTTTTATACAACTCATCCTGAAGTTTTAAAACAGTATTCCATCCGCCGGCAGGCACGACTTGAATATTTTTATTAGTAGATAAACTAGCATCTCTAATAATCTTTTTAACTACTATTTCAGATAATTCATCTTCTACAAGTAATAAGTAATCAGCACCACTAAATTTATATATATCTTTTATTGCATAGTTAGGGTATACATCATATTCGACATGTATTTGACCATTATTATCTGACAATAGCATTAAATTATTATGTCTAATTCTTCTTATAACTTCTGTTGAGTGAGTGGTAAGTATAACTATAAGATTATTATTGTTTTCAATCAGTTCATTTAATAGATTTATAAATCTATCCACGGCTTTAGGATGTAAAGCAACTTCTATTTCATCTATAAGCATTAATGTCTGGATTGAAGTATTTTTATTCTTTATTAAAGAATTGTATAAGAAATACAGCAAAGAAATTAATAAGGATTCGCCCGAACTCATTCTGTATTGATTTATAAGTTTCCCTTCATTTTCTATAAAATGTGGCTGATTTTGTAAGCCATATTGTTCTTTTGCTGTTTTAATGTTTATATCTAATTTTTTCAAATTTCTATAATGATCATAATCTCCATGTAAAATAAAACTTAAGTTGTCTTTTACAAATTGATCTGCATTAATAATTAGCTGTTTATTAATTTTACCGCTGTTGATTAAGTCTTCTATTTTAGAGGGATCATTAAATCTTGTTCCATAAAACAAACTTCCCTCATACATTCCTTTAACTCTTAAATAATTATTCTTAAAATCATTTGTTGAATAATGCCATCCTTTTTTATATGTCCATTTTTCAGTTATGGAATCTGTATTGAAGACTATTTCTGACTTGTCAGAAAATGAATTTTTATCGAGAGTTGTAAATCTATACGCAGTAATAATCCTTGATAAAATCATTAAAATTGTGCTTTTGCCACAGCCATTTTCACCTACAATAGCATATAAACCACTTTGCATTGGTATTTGTATATCACAGCTTTTAATGTTTTTTATATTCTTAATTGACATATTTAAAGAGTTGATTTTACTTAAATTAAAATTTTTCTGCATAATTTGTTGCCTCAATTACGATTATACTATTTATTTAATATTAAGTAAACTAAAAGAAGAACTATAATTCAACTTCTTCTCATGAACTTTATTGATTATCCTGCAAATGAGAGTAGACTGCGTTTGCGGATAGGGTTGAAAGGGCGCAGTTTGTTTCGGCAAAGGTTTTTGGCAAAGCCTTATCCTGCTCGAATTTTTTATTATAAAAAGCACTCAAATAATGAGAATGTTTGAGCGCGTTTTTATTATTTTTTCATATTTTTATTTTTTACAACTTCTAAAAAAGATACAGTTTCTTGTAGAGTATCTATACATTGTTTATAGACGTTAGATGATTTGTTTACGCCCATGTTAAAACTTGTGTTGGAGATTATTTCATAACATACTTGTGAGATATCATATCTGTTTAATCTAATAATAAGTTTTAGTTCCTTGCACATTCCGGTTGTTTCTGCTTCAAACAATCCAGCCCAAATTCCATTAACATTTCCACCAACTGTTTGCTGGCTGCCATTTTCATATATTTCATAATTTAGTACCTCGTCAAAGCCAACAATAACCAAGCTTTCCTTTGAATAATCAATTAAACAAATTTTCTTGTTTTCACTATCTATCGAAATAAATTTCTTACAAGATTCGTCTTGGTTAAGGGTTGCATAATCGTTTAGAAATAAGATTTTTGTTTGTTTAAATTTGGTATCCTGAATTAATTTTTTTGCTTTGTCGTTTATCTCTTCTTGTTCTTCTCTAATCCTTGAAAGCTTCGAGCTTCGAACGCCTAAAATAATAGATAGTGCTCCAAAGAATACAACAATAAATAATGACCAAAAAATTATTAAATACATATTTTTCTCCTTACCACACTGTTATATCAACTAGTTTGTAATTTGTTGGGCGTGAACTTGGGAAACTAAACAAAGTAGCCTCAAAGCGCCAAGTATCTCCACTTGATAAATTATTAATATTTGCTCTTGCTGTCCCTAAATTATTTCCTGCAGCGTCATAAACTGAAAATTCAACACTCGCGTAGGAATAATTTCTGTTTGTCGCGTTTTTTGCAATTCCCTTAATTGTTGCGCTGTAACCTAAATATTCATTGTATTCAACCGATAAAGATGTTCCAGTTACTTCAAGTTTTGGTTTGCTTTCACTTGGAATTAACGCAACATTAACAGCTATTGCTGCTATAAAACAGAGGACCGAAACAACAACTATTGCCCATAATTTTTTGTTGCTTTTCTTTTTAGGTGTGACCTCGCTTCCTAAGTTTATTTCTTCCATTGTTGACTCCTTTATCTATAAATAGGATTTTGCATAATCCTATATTAACATTTTTGGGATGATGTGTCAACTATTAGAATAATGTATCATCCTATATTTTGTCTGTTATTGGGGTAAACTCTATTTTAGAAAGAGTAAATAGGGTAGCAAAATGAAAACTATAAATGATGCAATAGTTGAGAGGTTGTGCAAGTTTATGGGGGAACGGAATTTAACGCAATACAAACTTTCGCAACTTAGCGGAATCCCATTCCCAACAATAAAAAGCATAATGCAACGAAGAACGAAAGGTATAACATTAAAAACAATAATTATGCTCTCAGATGGGTTAGGTATCAAACCTAGTGAATTTATAGATGACCCCGCTTTTCTTGCCGATAATTTAAAATTAGATTAGCATTAGCCCGAAATATAAGACAAAAAAGCCACCAGGATATCCTAGTGGTTTTTTAAAAAAAAGAACAACCCGACCACAAGGGTTCGGATTGTTCTCACTTGGCGGAGAAGGAGGGATTTGAACCCTCGCGCCCTGTTACAAGCCTACTCCCTTAGCAGGGGAGCCCCTTCGACCTCTTGGGTACTTCTCCAATTATATTGTGAAACCTTGGTTGGATTCTTCAAAGTTTTTGCTGACATTCTGCATTTTAGCATATTCTTTTTTTTTAGTCAACATTTTGTTTGGAAATTGTAAATAAATTTTGGGAGGGTTGTTGCCTTCGGAAATTTTGCTTCTTTGCGGCGGATTATTGTTAGTTGAAGTTGACGGCGGAACTATTGTTGGGTGCGGGAATGAAAAGGGAGAGGGCTAAAGCGAAAACGTTTGCGATTTCAAACGGAAATTTGGGGGCAACGAGAGGCGGCGGAAGCGGGGAGAAAGTTGAATAAATATTGACATGATTTGCGATATCGTATATATTAAAAGGGAAAACGAGGAGAAGTTATGATTTCATTCAAAGAAGAGAATAAAAAATTTAACTACCGCGTTGGAGCGATAATCATCAGTTCAGATAAAAAAAGAGTGCTTTTGCACACAATTAAAGGATACGATTTTTATCTTTTGCCAGGTGGGCGCGTTGAATGGTTTGAATTTTGCAAAGATGCTTTAAAAAGAGAGTTGGAAGAAGAACTTGGGCTTAAGGGAATTTGTCTAAAAGAACGCCTTTTTCTTGAGAACATGTTTGTTTTTAACGGTGTGGAATTCCATGAGATATCCAATAATTTTGTTGTTGAATTGACCGGGGTGAATGGCACTTTGGAGGCAAAGGAAGAATTCTATGGTCTTGAGGGCGAAAAATATATTTTTAAGTGGGTTAACATTGACGAAATTGATAAATATGTTTTAAAACCTGAATTATTGAAGCAAGCCATAAAAGACTATAACGGTGCTTTTGAGTGTGTTCAACTTGAAGAGAGAAAATGAAGATAGGGTTTTGTTGGGGCGGACTAAAAATTTAGAATTTTCTTAATTTGCACGGAGGAAAGTTCAAGGATCATAAAATGAATTTTTTTTGACAAACTAAAGAAATGAAAAAAATATTTTTTATTGCTTTAGTTTGTTTTTTTATTGTTGGAAGTTTGAGAGGGGGAATTGGCGGTGTTTTTGCCGAAGAAAAAACGCACGTTCAACATTTTTTCACTCATGAACTTGTTTACAGCCCCGAGCGGGCATATTCGGATTCGAATTACATTCGAAAATGTTTTGATCGAGATCATTTAACGGCAAGTGAGTTTAAAAAGATTTTAGAAGAATTTTACTTGCGTGGATTTGCTTTGGTTAACATTGAGGATGCGTACTCTTTTAACAATGGGAAATGGGAAGAGAAAAGCAATGTTTCCTTTAATGGGAAAAAGCCCTTGATTTTAAGTTTTGATGACATGACTTATGACACGGTTGGAAGAGGAATTGTTGAAAAGATTGTTGTGAAAGATGGCGAAATTTGGGACTATGCAAGTTGTGAAGAACAAAAATTTTCACAAGAGCGCGATGGGGTTACAATTCTTGAAAAGTTTATTGAGGAAAATCCAGATTTCTCATTTAACGGAGCGAGAGCAATTTTATGTGTGACGGGGTATAACGGGGCGTTTGGACACAGGGTTTTCAGCGAGTCCCCGCTTTCTGGCGAAAAACTTGAAAGAGAAAAGGAGAGTTTAAAAATTCTTGTTGAAGTTTTAAAAGAGAAGGGTTATCGCTTTGGTTGCCACAGTTACTCCCATTGTAACACTCAATATATTGATTCCTATGAATTTAGTAAGGATTTGAAAAAATGGGAAGAGGAAATTGGAGTGTATCTTGGGGAGACAAAAGTCTATTGCTATCCGGGAGGGAATCACAAGGCAAAAAGTTTTAACAATGAAATTTTAAAGCAACATGGCTATAACATTTTTCTTTGCACGGGCAGCGTTCCAACAAAAGGCGAAATTCAAGAAAGCGGGGCAACATATTTTTATCGTCACCCTCTCGACGGAACAAGTCTTAGACTTTGTGAAGAGGAGTATGCGGATTTTTTTGACACGAAAAAGGTTTATGACAAAAGAAGATATTTGCCATTTTCTTACAAAAAGGGATATTAAAAAATGCTTGTTTAGGAATCTGCTTTATGTGGGAAAATTCTTGAAACGTATTTAAAATGTTTGGTTTATCTTGAAAAATGTGAGATAATGTAACTGAATAAAAGGAGTTTGTTTATGGCAGAAAAACGTTACCAGTTTACTAAACCAGACGCGTGGAGAATTATTAAACCAGAAAGATATAGAGATTTTTCAATTCTTTCAACAGAACTTGTTCCTTGCGTATATGGCTTTGCAATTGAGAAAAATGATGGCTTCGATGTTGTTAGTATGTTTGATTATGGCGAAAGCTCGGGAGAATTTATTTCCGAACTCAACGAGGAACTTAATCGCCTTGAAAGAAACAACAAAGATGTTCAAGGAATTAATGATTATATAAAAGAAAACGCAGCAGACTATGCTGTTTCGGAAACATCAAGCATGAGGCCTGTTTTCCATAAGGCAATCAAAATTCATGGAAAAACAGTTTTTGCAAATGTTATGGATGTTGCAACAAATGTTGGAAGAAGCTACTCAATTCAACTATTTGTTAAGCTCGACAGAAATCTTGTTTGTTTTGGAACTTCGGTTGCAAAACTTGACACATCGCGTCCTGTTGAAAGCGCGGTTGAAAATTATAAGTTTGTTAATGAACTTGTTAATGTTGTTATAAAAACTTTAGATATAGCAAAATAACATTTCGCGGTTAAAATTTCTTCCCTTGCATAAAATACAATGCAAGGGTTTTTTATTGCTGTTCAAAAGAACAAATTTTGCAATAGAGAAAAAGAAATAGCATGTTCGAATTTCAACTTTCAACATCAAACGAAAAAATTGCAAATCAAATTTTTTCAGACCTTAAACTCTCAACTTCTGGGAGTGGAGCAATTTTAACACAATATTCCTCTGGAGAAAATTGTTATGTTGTTGTTGGGTGTGAGGAACTTGAAAAACCAAGAGTGTGCTTTTTTATTTCGGACGCAATTTCGGACGCAATTTCAACCTTTTTTAAACTTGAATTTGTTGAACAAAACTTAAGAATACCCGTTAAAAACGAAATCAGTTTTAAAGCTTTCAAAAAAGCGCTTGTTGCGTTCGACCGCGAAACAGATAAGTACATAGTTTCCCGAGCTCTTAAAATTGAGGGAGAGCTTAATCTTGAATCTTTCTTTAACTTTCGGCTTAAGCCGCTTCGAATGAAATGGATTGAAATAATTAAACTTGCAAACGACAATGCTTCCTATCTTCTTTGCAGCGATACGTTTCTTGATCTTCTTAAATTTCTTATTGATAACATTGAAATTTCTCGCGGGACAATTAATGTTGTTAAAAAGGATAATGAGTTTAAACTTTGCGATGAAAGTTTTAACGAGATTTTGTCGAGCCAAGTTCCTCTTGCAAACCTTGAGCCTGAAAGCAATGAGGTTGGGCTTGTTACGAATTTAATTGCTCTTTCTCCAAGGAAAATTAATGTCTATTGCAGCCCGTTTGAAAACAACTGTGCCTTAACGCTTATTTCTCAAATATTTGAAAATCGTGTTTCAATTCTTCCGGAAAGTTCTCAAACCCCATAAATTTTTTGTGAAAAGCAAAATATTAAGGCAAAAAAATTGACATCTTCACGCAGTTGATGTAAATTAATTGTAAGAGGATAAATATATGGAAAAAGAAGAACTTAATGAAGAAATGATTGGTCGCCATGGCCTTGCCCACGTTTTGGCAAAGGCTGTTTTAAAGTTGTATCCAAGCGCAAAATTGACAATTGGGCCTGCAATTTCAGACGGGCTTTACTATGATTTCGATGTTGACACTGCTTTCACGCCAGAGGACTTTAAAAAGATTGAAAAGGAAATGACTTCAATAATTAACAAAGGGGAGAACTTTGTTAGAGAAGTTGTTTCAAGAGAAAAGGCAACCGAACTCTTTAAAAACAATCCATACAAACTTGAGCTCATTAACGAACTTCCAGAAGATGAGCCAATTTCAATTTACTATCTTGGCGAAAATTTTGTTGACCTTTGCCGTGGGCCTCATGTTGAAAACACACGTAAACTCCAAAACTATGGGTTTAAAGTTGCAAAAGTTAATGGGGCATATTGGCGCGGAAACGAAAAGAATAAAATGCTTCAAAGAATCTATGTTTATGCTTTTAAGGATAAGAAAGCTTTGGCGGACTACTTAAATATGCTTGAAGAAGCGAAAAAACGCGATAACAGAAAACTCGGGAAAGAACTTAAACTTTTCATGTTGTCGCAAGAAGGTCCAGGTTTTCCATTCTATCTTCCAAACGGAATGATCATTAGAAATGAACTCGTAAACTATTGGCATGAGTTGCATAAGCGTGCGGGCTACGACGAAATTTCAACTCCAATCATGCTTTCGCGTCATCTTTGGGAAACTTCGGGACACTGGGATCACTATAAAGCAAACATGTACACAACCAAAATTGATGAAACCGATTTTGCAATTAAACCTATGAATTGCCCAGGGGGAATTTTGGTTTATAAAAACAGCCCACATTCATACCGCGATTTGCCATTAAGATTGGGCGAACTTGGGCTTGTCCATCGCCATGAAAAATCGGGCGAACTTGGCGGGCTTATGCGTGTTCGCTGCTTCACTCAAGACGACGCTCATATTTTCATGACCCCAGAACAAATTAAAGGCGAAATCAAAAATGTTGTTGCTTTAATTGATGAGGTTTATAAAACATTTAACTTTAAATATCACGTTGAACTTTCAACTCGCCCAGAAAACAGCATGGGAAGCGACGAAGATTGGGAAATGGCAACCGAAGGGCTTCGAAATGCTCTCGATGAATTGGGAATTGATTATGTTATTAATGAGGGCGACGGCGCGTTCTATGGTCCAAAAATTGACTTCCACTTAACCGACGCAATTGGAAGAACATGGCAATGTGGAACAATTCAACTTGATTTCCAACTCCCACAACGCTTCGAGCTTGAGTATACGGGCGAAGACGGCGAAAAGCACCGTCCAATAATGATCCACCGTGTTGTTTATGGTTCATTTGAAAGATTCTTTGGAATTTTGATTGAACATTTTGCCGGAGCATTCCCTCTTTGGCTTGCTCCTGTTCAAGTTAAAGTTATGAACATTGCCGACAGTTCCCTTGAATATGCAAAAGAAATAACAAAAGCGCTTGATGAAAAGGGAATCCGTGTTGAACTTGACAGCAGAAACGAAAAGATTGGATATAAAATTCGCGAAGCGCAACTTATGAAAGTTCCATACATGGTTATTATTGGCGACAACGAAGTTGAAACAAAAACAATTTCAATTCGCGGAAGAAAAAATGAAAACGCATCTGGATTGAATGTTAACGAATTTATTGAAAGACTTTTAACCGAAATCAAAACAAAAAAGATATAACATAAAATGCCGAAATCCCTCGGCATTTTTTATGTATAATATGCATTCAACATGTCGTGTTTTCAGAGCCCTTTGAACACAAGATTTAGGACATGATTTTGTAAAAATAGCCCAGCTTTTTAAACAAAAATCAACGTGCTTGAAGTTGTCAACATAATTCAATCCGACGAAACTCCCTAAAATGCGGACTTTTAAAATTTGCCTAGGAAAATATGTGGAAATGTGGATAACTTTTCCAAATATTGCCAAAATCCACCAAAAATGGCAAAAAATTTATAATTATAAGCAGTTATGAATAATTATTTATTTGTGGAAATGTGGATAACTTTTTGTGGGTTTCTATTTATATTATGTCGCAATTGTTGTCAAAAGCACGGTTTAACAGCAAAATTAAGAAAGAATTATAAGTTATTTTGTTTTTTTTAATCAAAAGGGTATAATCAAATGTATGAAAGGAATAACGAAAGAAAATATTGTTGAATTTAACCCGCTTTCGCTTGCATCTATTGGCGATGCTTTCCACACGCTTTTCGTTAGAGAAAAAATTTTGGAAGAAGCAAATTTGCCGGCGAACAAGTTGCATCTTTTAGCGTCGAAAATTTGCTGTGCAAAAAATCAGGCAAAGGCTTTTGACAGAGTTTTTAGCTTGCTTTCAGATGATGAAAGGGCTGTTGCTCTTCGTGCAAGAAATCATCGAAGCCATTCTGTCAAAAGTTCGTCGCAAGTTGAATATAAGAAAGCAACAGCATTTGAGGCTGTTTTGGGCTTTCTATATTTAACAAATCAAAATGAAAGAGCAATTGAAATTGCGAGAGTGTCACTGGAGGAAGATTTATGATCATTTACGGGAAAATAGCAGTTTTGGAAGCACTCAAAAGTGAAAAAACTTTTAATAAGCTTTTGATTGACAAAACTTTGAAGGATAAAACAAGTCAAGAAATTATTGATGAAGCAAGAAAACAAAATGTTAAAATTGACTTCTTGCCGCGCGAAGTTCTTGAAAGAAAGATTAAAAATTCTTCCGATTGCAAAGTTAATCATCAAGGCGTTGTTGGAGAAATAACGGAGTTTGAATACGCAACAATTGAGGATATTTTGGATCTTGCAAAAAGCAAGAACGAAAGTCCGTTTATTGTTGTTTTGGACGGAGTTGAAGACCCTCACAATCTTGGGGCGATAATTCGAACGGTTGAGTGCGCTGGGGCGCATGGAGTTATAATTCCAGAGCGTCGCGCTTGCTCGGTTAATGAAACTGTTATAAAAACAAGTGCTGGGGCAGCCTCAAATGTTTTGGTTGCGCGAGTTAACAACCTTTCCAATGCAATTGAAAGTTTAAAGGAAAACGGAGTTTGGGTTTACGCAGTTGAAGTTGGGGGCGAAAATCTTTTTAAAGCCAACCTTAAAGGTCCAATTGCGGTTGTCCTTGGAAGCGAAGGAAAAGGAGTTGGAAGACTTGTTAAAGAAAACTGTGACGGAGTTTTAACAATTCCAATGTTTGGGAAAATTAATTCGCTTAATGTTTCCGTTGCCGCAGCAATTTCAATTTTTGAAATCGTTAAACAAAGATAGAAATTAAATTTTCAGAAAACTGAAGAATAATAAAATATTTAAACTTCAACTTATATGAGTTGAAGTTTTTTATAAAAATCTATTCAAATGTTTTTGATGAAAGCAATACAACCCTCACACCTTGTTTTTTTGCGTAATTGATTGTTTTTTTGTGTTCCGCCTCCCAGGCCGTCATACAAGGCAATAAGGAGCGAAGAGTTGTTAATCATATATCGGTTTCTTTCTAACATACATTCAGGGCCTATGTACTCGTCATATAAGCATCTAATGCTGTCTAATTGAGTTAACAATTTTTTATATTTAAGTTCATCTTTTTTGCACCAATATTTGTCTTGTTGCTTGCAAGGAATTGCTCCGATTAATTTTATGTTTGGATAACTATTTTTTAATTCAATAATCATTTCTGCAACAATAGTATCAAAACCTAATGCCATTCCGCAAATAAAATTTTTATATCCAGATTCTATTGCTTTTATTATTTCCTTTTTTAGTTGTTGTTTCATCTTTTTGCAACGAGGATCTTTTTCTTTATTTCCCCAAGGCAATTTTTGATATCTATGCCCAGTAAAAGCACATGTGTTAGAATTTAAGGTTTTAATATAGGAAGAAATTTTCTTAATAGCGTGTTTATAATCCATATTGTCAACAATCTCGCATGACCAATCCACGCTGCATATTTTAGCATAAAAAAGGATCAGCTGTAAATAATTTGACTAATTAACGCTACATAGTTTTGATTGGCCAATATGATGGACTAATTTTGAAAACAAACTGTTGGAGAATAATTATGATGTCTTTAAACTATGTTTTTTCAACACGAGTAAGAGAAATTCTGAAAGAGAAGAAAATGACTCAATATAAGTTAGAGCAATTAACAGGAATTTATCACAGCACGATGAATGCAATTATGAATAACAGATGCAAATCTTCGAATTTTAAAACAATGGCGCTCATCATACGAGAGCTTGGAATGAGTATCCCAGAATTTTTTAACAGCCCAATTTTTGAGAATTTTGATGACCTTAATATTGATGATTAAAAAACACTATCGGAAGTGGATAGTGTTTTTTAATTTTTATAAAAGCTTTCAATAATTCCTCCGCCAAGGCAGCGCTCGTTCTCGTCGTAAAGAACAACAAATTGCCCAGGGGTTATTGCGCGTTGCTTTTCGTCGAAATCAACTTTAATTCTTCTATTGTCCAAAACCTCAACTTTAACTCCTTGGTCAGGTTGACGATAGCGGAATTTTGCAAAGCACTTGAAATTCTTTTCTTTAGGAACTTCGGGAATCCAATTAAATTCTTTTGCATAAAGACCGTTTGAGAAAAGAAGGTCGTCCTCGCCTTGTGAAACAACAAGAACGTTGTTTTTAAGGTCTTTTTCCAAAACAAACCAGCGTTCGCCTGTTCCTCCTTTTTTCCCTCCAATGTTAAGTCCGCGTCGTTGACCAAGAGTGTAGTACATAAGACCTTCATGTTCGCCAACGATTTCTCCGTTTGTTGACATAATTTTTCCCGGCTTTGCTGGAAGAAAATTCTTTAAAAAGTTACGGAAATTTCGTTCGCCAATGAAACAAACCCCAGTTGAATCCTTTTTCTTTGCGTTTGAAAGTTCAAGCTTTTCGGCAATTTTTCTTACCTCTGGCTTTTCAATTTCTGCAAGAGGGAAAATTACGCTTCCAAGTTGTTCTTGAGAAAGTTGATTCAAAAAATACGATTGGTCTTTATTTTTGTCTTTTGCCTTATATAAATAGAATTTTCCGTCTTTTTCAACAACTTTGGCATAATGGCCAGTTGCAATTTTGTTTGCTCCAATTTTTTTTGCAAACTCCAAAAATGGGCCAAACTTAATTTCTCTGTTGCAAAGAACATCTGGGTTTGGGGTTCTGCCCTCTGAATATTCTTTAAGGAAATATTCAAAAACCCGATTGTAATATTCTTTCGCATAGTTAACGGTGTAATATGGAATTCCAATTGTTTGGGAAACTCGTTTAACATCTTCATAGTCGGCTTCGCTTGTGCAAACGCCGTCGTCTTCCTCTTCCCAGTTAACCATAAAAACGGCAATAACGTTTTTGCCCTGTTCTTTTAAAAGATATGCGCTGACAGCCGAGTCAACTCCGCCGCTCATTCCAACAACAACTGTTTCCATTTATTCCTCTTGCTTTTTGTCTTCAGAAATATTATTTTCAATATTTATTTCATTATTTTCATTTTTTATTGATTTTTTATCTAATTTTTCGCGTTTTTTATTGTTTTTTTCTTTATTTCTCTTTTCTTTTTTATTTTTTGTTTCTTTTTCTGATTTATTTTCAATTATTGTTTCTTTAAGTTTAATTAAATTTTCGTCAATTGCAACGGGAATTTTATATCGCTCAAAGAAAATTGAAAAGAAATCTGAAACCCAGAAAATTAAAACGCACGAACCTGGAATAACAACGAGAAGATATAGGTATGTCCAAACCGTTGAGCCATAGATAACATCTGTTAAAATAACCATAACAAGCGAAAGAATAAATCCAAAAAGCGAAACCGCGCCTTTAAGGAATCTTCCAAGATAAAAGTTGTGCGCTCCGGTCATGCCAAGAAACCCGCAAAGCAAAAGTGCGGTTGATTTCTTTGCATCATAAGGCCAGTTGGAAGTTTTTATTGTGTCTTTTCTTTGCCCTTTCAAAAGAAGCTTTTTTGCACTCTTGTTTGATGTGTAGTTAAGGCGCTCAAAAATAAGCCCGCATTCATGGCAGGACTTTTCATGAGAAAAACATTTTTCTCCGCAGCGAGGGCATTTTCTATACATTGAATTTTTCACGCTTTAAGTTTAAAGCAAAGAGCGTGAAATGTCAAACTATATTTCAAAAACGTCGGCAATTTTGTTGTCCAAGAAATTTGCACTAAAAACCTTTGCCGAGGCTTCATATAAAAGAACAACGCACGGCGAAAGATAATAGTTAACAATTTTGCATTTGTTAAAATTTCCGAAAAAGACCTCAATCTTGTTTTCTGAAAGTTTTTCGGAAAGTTCGCTTGAAAGAAGTTTTGTTGCATACTGAAAGTCTTTTGCATAAATCGACTCGAAAAAGTCGAGCAAAACAAGATCGCTTTGAAGTTCACGTTTTTCTTTGTTTAAGTAAACATAATATTCTTCTTTTTGCGAAAGAGAATCCCCAAAAGGAACAAAAATTTCAACTTTTGCTCGACCTGCCATGTCGCCCAAAAAGTTGAGTTTTTTAATCTTTTCTTGCTCTATTTCAATTTTGTTTCCCTTAAACTTGTTTTTGCTGATTGAAAGGGGGAACAACTCTAAAATATAGTGGCTTTCGGGAAGAGAAAAAAGTTTTGCATATGGGCTTTCAAGTTTAAGTTTTTCGTTTTGAGTTGAAAAGTTAAGAGAGTATGGCAAAAATTCTTTGTTAAGTGGATACACGTAAATTGAGAAAAGATTTGCGTTTGAAAGATTAAGATTAAGTTCGTCGCCAAGAATTTCGCTTGAGCATGCCGAGAAAATGTCTTTGTTTTCCTCAACAACTTTGATTGACATGGGAAAAGATTTTAAAATGTGCATTACGCAGTTCATACAATAAGTTTATTCAATAAAATTTTTAAAAATGTTTATTTTCATCTTTTCGCGTCAATAATTTGCCGTATAAAGGAGTTAGAATGAAAAAAATTGTGAAATGGGATAATAATCAAATTAAAAAACTTTTTTTAACTGTTGAAAAAACAAAAGACGAAAATAAAAGTTTGCTTGAAGCTTTTAAAATTTTTGCTAAAAAAACAGGGCGCAAGCAAAACAGCATAAGGAATTTTTATTATCACGAAGTTGAAAATTTAAAGAACAACAACGAAAGAGCAAAAGTTTTGGGAATTGATGTTTCAAAACATAACATTGTTCTTCCAGAAAAATTTTCAAACGGGGAAACAAAAAATCTTGTTAAGGAAATTTTAAGAAGAAAGTGTTTGGGTTTTTCAACTCGAAAAGCATGTTTGGAACTTGCGAATGGCGACGTTAACAAAATGATTCGTTTTCAAAACAAGTTTAGAAGCGTTGTTGCAACAAATCGAGAAATATATTCTCAATGCCTTGATGAACTTAAGAGGGAAGGGCTTGGAGAAAAGGAAATTAAGAAAGGAAACATTATTTTGATGAAAAAACAGGAAGAGAAAAAACTTAACGACGACGACATCAACAGTCTTTTTTTGGGGCTTATCCGGCTTGTTAAGAAAAGTGCAGCTCAAAGCGTTGCCAAAGAGTTTGAAAGCGAATCGGAATTTGCGGCAAACGCCCTTAGAAATTCTCTTTCAAAACTTGCAATCGCAAATCAAAAAATTGAAAACCTTTCAGCAGAATTAATAAAAATTAAAGAACAAAAAGAGAGGTTTGAAGAAGAGAATATATCTTTAAAAACAAAAATCGCTCAAATGATGAGCGATAAAGTTGAAAAATTAAACAAAAATAAATCTCTTGCAAAATATCTTCGTGAAATGAAAGACAATGGGGCAGAACTTAAAACGAAAATTTAAATTTCGTTTTCGCAAAGGAAAAGAACCCCAAGGCAATTCCTTCCGCAATGGCTTGCAATTGTTGACCCAGCAAAATTTAGGATAACTTCCTTAAATCCGCGGTCTTTAAGTTTCTTTTCCAAAACTTCGTTAATGGAGTCGTTTTTTGTTGTGAAAGTTATGTAAACCCTTGTTAAATTTGGTGTTGGAAAATCTTTAAGAAGGTCGTCAACATATTTGCCTAAAACTGTTTCAAATTTTCCCATATATTTCTTGTCAACGCCCATTTTCCCGTTGGCAAGTTTAATTTTTGGTTTAATTGAAAGAACGTTCGCGCCAAAAACTGCAATAGCAGAGCATCTTCCGCCCTTATAAAGATAGTTAAGATTGTTAATTATGAATGATGCTTGAACTTTTGAAACTTCAGCTTTTGTTTGCTTAACAACCTCATCAAAACTTAAGCCCGCATTAATTTTGTCGGAGGCAGAAAGGCAAAGAAGCCCGCACCCGCTTGAAAGAGAAAGTGAATCGATGACTTCAACTTTTCCGTCGCCAATTTCTTCAGCTGCAAGTTTTGCGTTTGAATGAGAAGACGAAAGTTCGCTTGAAAGGGAAATGTGAACTATGTTTGTTGCCTTGTTCTTATTTAAAACATCAAGGAAAAACTCCTTATAAAATTCAATGCTTCTTGCTGCGGTTTTTGGCAAAATTCCTGTTTTGTCAACGAAACTGAACAAATCTTCGTTTGTTATGTTTTCCCCATCAATGAATTCATCTTCGCCAAGATTAACAAGAAGCGGCGAAACATAGATGTTCCTTTCCTTCATGATTTCCTTTGAAAGGTCTGAAGTGCTGTCGGTTGTAACAATAATTTTCATAATTTATCTCCTATCCAAAAATTTTGTGCCAGAAATATAAGAATATGTAACTGAAATGGTCCTTGCTTTCGTAGGCAATTATATCAACGCGCCCAACATACTTGTCTTTGCTAACAGCGCCATAACTTGCGCAATCGTTGCTTAAGGCGCGGTTGTCGCCAAGATAGAATAGCTCGTTTTCATTAACTTTTAAGAACCAAACATTTCCAAAACTTGTTTCAATTTCCTCAAATTTTTTAGGGTTTTCATTTCGATATTCGTTGAAATAGACATATGGAAAGTACATGTTAACATCGTCGCTTAAATAACTTTCGTCAAGAATTTCAACAATGTTAGAATCCTTTTTAATCCTAAAAACTTTGTAGGTTCGATAGGCTGGGCTTGATTCGTTTGTTACAGCAGCAATCCCAACTTTATCGCCGCCCTTTGCAATAAGGCGTTTGATAACATATTTGTTTTTTAAACTTGTTTCGGGATTAACCATAACTATTATATCGCCATAGTCGGCTTCCGCAAAGCGATTTATATAAACTGAATCTTGTGGAGCGTCCTCAATTTCCTCGCCGCTTTCAGTGTATTTTTGCGAGTTTAAAGTTGGAAGCATCGATTGCCCGGAAACGGGAGTGCAAGTGTATATAAAAGAAAAAACAGCAACAAAAGAACAACAAATTATGAATGTTATGAAAAGAGACTTGAACAGAATAACTGCCCAAAGAGGAAACTTTTCCTTATATATGTTAACCTTTTTTATGTAGTTGATTTTTTGTTTCATTGCATGCCTTTTTGTTTAATAAGTATAATCTTGAAGAGGGCAAAAGTCAAATTAAAAAGAAACAATAAAAGGGCGTTTCGCTGGGTCGACATAATTAATGAAAAAACGACATCTTTGAATGTCGCTTTTTTAAATATTAAATTTTTTGGAATTTTCCGTTTTTCTTGTGAACTCTTAAATTTGCACCGTTTGCTTCCGAAAGACGTTCAGCAACTTCCAAAGCCTCTGCTTTTGTTGCGCATCTTTTTGAAGCGCGCGTTGAGCCGCTTTTCTTAACAACCCATTCGTGTTTTTCTTTGTCATAAGTAACGCCATAGGTTATTTTCTTTTCTTCTTTTTTCGCTTCTTTTTCTTCAACAGGTTTTTCTTCTGAAACTTTTTCTTCTGCTGGTTTTTCTTCTGCTGGTTTTTCTTCCTTTGTTTCTTCTTTAGAAGCTTTTCTTGTTGACTTTTTTGCTTTAGGTTTTGGCTCTTCCTTAACTTCTTCAGCTTTTGGCTCTTCCTTAACCTCTTCAGCTTTTTCTTTTTGAACTTCGTTTAAAGGTTCTTCAGTTTTTTCTTCAGAAACTTCAACTTCAGCTTTCTTTGATTTTCTTTTTTTCTTTGGTTTTTCTTCAAGCTCTTCTTCGGAAACTTCTTTGATTTCTTCTTGTTTTTCTTCTTGAACTTTTGGTTCTTCGTTTGCCTCATTAGCCTTTGCTTCTGCTTCTTTGGCTGCATTTTTCTTGTCCTTTAAGATGTTTAAAACCAAGAAAACGATGCTAACAACAAATGTTGCGGCTAAAATTCCAACAACAATCCAAACGCCGCTTCCGTTTAAAAAGTTTTCTAAACCCGAATCTAATAAATATTTTTCCATACTTTTCTCCTTGTTGTTATTTTAACATAAAAAATTTTAAAAGCAAACGATATAAGATATTTTTTGACAAAAAATTTGTTAAGTTGTATCATAAAGTTGATGGATAACTTTATGAAAGAGGCGCTTAAACAAGCGCGAAAAGCAGAAGCAAAAGGCGAAGTTCCAATTGGGGCGGTTATTGTTAAAGATGGGAAAATTATTGCAAGAGGATTTAACAATCGCGAGAAATCCAAATGCGCAATTAACCATGCCGAAATTATTGCAATTAAAAAAGCATGCAAAAAACTTGGCGATTGGCGGCTTGAGAACTGCGAAATTTATGTTACGCTTGAGCCTTGCCTAATGTGCCTTGGAGCAATTCTAAATTCAAGGATTAAAGCGGTTTGTTTTGGAGCATGGGATAACAAAAGCGAAAACAAACAGTTTATTTTCAGTAAAAACAACAGCCTAAATCATAATCTAACTTATCAAGGCGGAATTATGGAAGAAGAATGCTCAAAGCTTCTTAAAGATTTTTTTAAAAATGCAAGGAAAACCGATTGAACAAACACTAATAAAATGATATAATAAATTTGAGAGGGGAAATATGGATAAATATCAATTAACACAATTTGGAGAAAACACGAAAATAATTTGGCAAGATAAAAAACGCTGGTGCGGGTTGCCATGGTCGTTCACGAGATATTACATTGTTGAAAAAGAGGGAAGTTGGCTTAAACTTTTCACTTCGGTTGGCTTTTTGAGCATTCGCGATGAGGAGGTTAATGTTTACAGAATTTTCGACATAACCGTTCATCAAAGCATTTCCAACAGAATGTTTGGAACGGGAACTTTAATTTTGCATTGCCAAGCGAACAACAACGACGAGGTTGCGCTTGTTAGAGTTAAAGACCCATATAAAGTTCGTGCGCTTCTTCAAGAACTTATTGAAAAAGAAAGAGCAAAACGCGGAACAAAAATAAGCGAGTTCACGTTTAATTAATATTACTATTGACGAAAGAGTAAACATAGTATATAATGTAATTGATTTCAAAAAACTAAAGGGAGGAAAAATATGAAAGAAAAATTGGAATCAGCACGCAAAATTAACTTAGCAGCAGGAATTCTCGACATAATTATTGGCGCATGTTCAGTTATAAGTTTTATTTTAACAATAGTTCTTATTTCTGATATTGTGGGAATGGGCGGTTATCCAGAAGTGATTGCTGTTTACGTTATTGGGCTTATAATTGCGGCGGCGGAAATTGGTTGCTTGCTTGGTTTTGGAATTGCAACAGTTTGCCAATTAAAAAACAAAGGCGAGGAATATTGCAAAACAAAAGGAAAGCTTTTAGGTTTTGTTGTTGTTGAAACAATTTTAGTTGCTTTGGCGCTTATTGGACTTATAACAGCATTCAGCATTTTAAGTTTGTTCACGTTCTTTGTCATGGTTGCCATTATGATTCTTCGTTGGATTGGATATGCATTTGTTAAACAAGTTGCTGATGTCCGCGAAGCAAAAGGAACTTTGGAAGAAGCAAAAGAGGCTGAAAAACCTGCTGAAAAAGAAGTTAACATTGATAAGCTTCAAAAACTTGTTGAACTTAAAAATTCCGGCATGATTTCTGAAGAAGAATATGAAATTCTTAAGAAAAAAGAATTAGGACTTTAAAAGTAAAGAAAAAATAACAGCAAAATTGCTGTTATTTTTTTTATTAAAAAAAGAGCAGGTTTTCTGCTCTTTTTTAATTAAATGTTTCCAACTGTTCTTGGGAAATATTCAACGTCGCGAATGTTGCTCATTCCTGTTATATACATAATCAAGCGCTCAAAGCCAAGCCCATAGCCGCCGTGCTTTGTTGTTCCATAGCGTCGAGTGTTGATGTAATCTTTGTAATCTTCTTCCTTAAGTCCAAGTTCTTTCATTCTTTTAAGGAGGTAATCGAGGCGCTCTTCTCTTTGGCTTCCGCCAATAAGTTCGCCAACGCCAGGAACAAGAAGATCAACGGCTGCAACTGTTTTTTCGTCATCGTTAAGGCGCATGTAGAAAGCCTTAATGTCTTTTGGATAGTTTGTTAAGAAAACTGGTTTCTTATAAACTTCCTCGGTTAAATATCTTTCGTGCTCGCTTTGAAGGTCAACTCCCCAATAAACAGGGAATTCAAAGCGATCCTTAACCTTTTCAAGAATTTCAATTGCCGAAGTGTAGTCAAGGCGAACAAACTCGTTGTTTACAATTGAATCAAGACGAGAAAGAAGAGTTGAATCAACAAACTTATTCAAAAATTCAAGTTCGTCGGCGCAGTTTTCTTTAACATAGTTAATAACATATTTAACCATTTCTTCTTCGTTGTCCATAATGTCGTCAAGATCGGCAAAACAAATTTCAGGCTCCATCATCCAAAATTCTGCTGCATGGCGCGTTGTGTTTGAGTTTTCAGCGCGGAATGTTGGGCCAAAAGTATAGGTGTTTGCAAAAGCATGGGTCATTGGTTCTTCGTCAATTTGCCCTGAAACAGTCATGTAAACTTCGCGGCCAAAGAAATCTTTTGAGTAGTCAACTTTTCCGCTTTCAGCAACACGGTTTAAATCGAGAGTTGTAACTTGGAACATGCTTCCTGCGCCCTCGCAATCGCTTGCTGTTATAATTGGAGTGTTAACGTAAACAAAGCCGCGTTCGTTAAAGAATTTGTGGATTGCAAACGCTGCAACCGAGCGAATTCTGAAAACAGCGTTAAACGTGTTTGTTCTTGGGCGAAGAGCAGCATGATCACGCAAGAATTCGAAACTGTGACCTTTCTTTTGCATTGGATAATCCGCCTCGCAAGAGCCAAGAAGAGTTACTGAAGTTGCGCTAACTTCATAAGGTTGTTTTGCATTTGGGGTTAAAACAACATTCCCAATAACTTCGAATGAACTTCCAGTAAGTTGTTTAACAATTTCATCATAGTTCTCAATTTTTGCTTTTTCCAAAACAACTTGGCAGCTTTTAAATGCACCATCGTTAAGTTCAAGGAAAGCAATGTTTTTTGAATCGCGAATGGTTCTTGCCCAGCCGCAAATTCTAACTTCTTTTCCTGAATATTCTTGGAAAGAAGTGTTTAATTGTTTAATTTGTGTTCTTTTCATATTCTATTCCTTTTTTAAAAGTTGAATCCCAACTTCTTGTAAAAATTTATCGTCAATTTTACTTGGTGAATTCATAAGCAAGTCACGTGCATTGTTGTTCAATGGGAATGCGATAATTTCTCTCATAAGTTCTTTGTTTGCAACAATCATAAGTAAGGAGTCGAAACCGAAAGCGCAGCCGGCGTGTGGGGGAGCGCCATATGAGAAGGCGTTGTAAAGAGCGCCAAACTTTTGTTTAACAACTTCCTCGCCATAGCCAACTTTTTCAAAAACCTTAAGCATAATTTCTTGGCTGTGGTTTCTAACCGCACCGCTTAAGCATTCGTGACCATTTATAACAAGGTCGAATTGATTTGCAACAATTTCATATGGGTCCTTGGAATCCAATTCCTCAAGAGTTGCGCGAGGCATGCTGAAAGGATTGTGGCCAAAATCAAGTTTTCCGGTTTCCTTGTTCTTTTCGAAGAAAGGAAAATCAACAATCCAGCACATCGCAACTTTGTTCTTGTCGATGAGGTCGAGCCTGTTTCCAAGTTCATTTCTTAAAACATTTGCAAGCTTTGGAGCCATTTCTGGACTGTCGGCAATTATGAATAAACTTTCGCCGCCAACAAGATTAAACTTGTTTATGAGATAGGTTTTTGCGTCGTCGTTTAAGAATTTCGAAATGCTTCCAACAAATTCGTTGTTCTCAAATTTAAGCCAAGCGCAACCCTTTCCCTCAT
Source organism: uncultured Lachnospiraceae bacterium (assembly GCA_964383665.1). Lineage (GTDB taxonomy): Bacteria > Bacillota > Clostridia > Christensenellales > UBA1242 > UMGS687. The sequence goes on along the minus strand of CAYLHO010000003.1, from coordinate 4,728 downwards.
AGGCAACAATAACCTTGCCAATTTCGTCATACCATTTTCTGGATTTCTCACCGCAGTTGGCGCAAATTGCCTTAACAGTTTTGCCCTTGAACGCGTTAAATTCCAAAGTGTTGAATAAATCTGAAAGATCGCAAACAGTAAGTGGGTTTCTTAAATCTGGCTTATCGCTGCAATATTTGTCCATTGCTTCTTTGTATGGAATTCTAATGAATGGAGCAGTTGAAACCTCGCGGGAAGGAGCAAGTTCTTTGAACAAACTTGTAACAAATTCCTCGCCAACGTTCAAAACGTCGTCTTGAGTTGCAAAACTCATTTCCATGTCGATTTGATAGAACTCCCCAGGGGTTCTGTCGGCTCTTGCTGGCTCATTTCTGAAACAAGGCGCAACTTGGAAATATTTGTCGAAGCCCGAAACCATAAGCAATTGCTTGAATTGTTGTGGGGCTTGCGGAAGCGCAAAAAACTCGCCTGGGGCATTAACCGTTGGAACAATGAAATCGCGCGCACCTTCTGGGCTTGAGTTTGCAAGAATTGGAGTTTGAACTTCGGTGAAGCCCATGCTGTGCATCTTGTTTCTAACAAAATGTAACATTTCCGATCTCAACAAAATTAAGTTGTGGGTTTCTGGATTTCTTAAATCCAAGTAGCGATATTTAAGTCTTAATTCTTCGCGTGTTGAAGGCGCGTTTGCAATTTCGAAAGGAAGAACTGGGTTGCTTTTTCCCAAAACCTCAATTTCCATTGCCAAAACTTCAATGTCGCCGGTTGGCATTTTAGGGTTTTTGCTTTCGCGCTCCAAAACTGTTCCGTGAACTTTAATAACTGTTTCTTTGCAAATGTCTGCAATTTTTTCTTCATCACGAACAAGAACTTGGGTTATCCCAAAATTATCACGAAGGGTTAAAAAGGTTATCCCCCCAAGCTTGCGAATTGAATTTATCCAGCCGGAAAGAACAACTTCTTTTCCAACATCGGAAATTCTAAGTTCGCCGCACGTGTTTGTTCTGTATTCATTTTTTTTAATCATAATTTCTCCTTTGGGTAAAAATATAATACAACAAAATCTTCATATTTGCAATTGTTTGATGAAAATTTGTTTTAAGTTGCTGGCGGCGGAAAGCCAATAAATTGGCAGGTTTAAGAGAAATTGAAATATAAACAGAATCTTTTTTTGTTAAACATGCTTAACGTTGTTATTCATAACGAAATGTTGACTTATTAAAACATTATTATATAATACAGATATGGAATTAAAAGATTTTAGAGTTTTTGTTTGCGTCCCGGGAGTTGGGAAAACCTATCTTTCAAAAATCGATAGCCGCTTTGTCGATCTCGACAGCGAAAAATCAATATATAAGTATGGGCTCGAAGGGAAAAGTCAACTGGAACTTGAACAGGGCAAGTCGAACAGAGGGAAACCTTGCCGAAACGATGAAATTGCGTATGTTGAAAAACGAATTAAAGAATGTCTTGCTCAAAACAAAATTATATTGGTTGCCCCAAACCCAAAAGTTGTTCAAAAAATTATTGAACTTGAAATACCATACTGCCTTGTCTATCATTCTCTCGATTGCGTTGAGGAATATCGGGAAAGAATGAGAAATCGCGGCAACGCAGAGAATTTCATTGAAGAAATGCTTGGCGACGAAATTTTAAAAGTTTTCCACAAACAATCGGAAGAAGATTCTCGCCCAGCTTTTAAAGTTGAACTTAAAAAAGGACAATTCCTTTCCGATCTTTTCGCTTCAGGCTTCTTTTCTTAACCTTGGAATTTGCCCAGATAAAGACAAAAGCATAACCATGAGAAAATCTATACAAAACAGGAATAACCCCGTTAAAACTTAAATTAAGCTCCATAAAAACCGCTTGAAACAAACATTAAAAAACACATTAAGAATTAACTTAATGTGTTTTTTGTTGACAACTGATAAGCAGGCTGGTTGTGTTGATAGGCTTAATGTGTTTGTTTTATGACCATTTAGCATACAATGTTTGATTTGAAGAAACATTATAAAGGTTGTTCGTAAATGCACCTGTTGAAGTTATATATTGAGTTCCTCCGCCGTTTTCCATTGTATAGTATCCGCCGAATGTGTAGCCTGTTTTTGTTGGAACGCCCACTGAAACAATATTCGTTCCTGTGCATGCTGGATCAGTGTAGAAAGCATTTGTTCCATATTTATAGTAAACAGTTGTTGTTGAAGATGTTGTTGCGCCTTGATTGTCAAGAGTAATAGTGTATCTGTTAACTTTGAGAACTAATGTTTTATTAGCCGCTGAACTACCGAACGCAGAATAACCTATATAGCTTGAATAGTTGCTGTCATATGCGAAGTTAGAACTATCTCTCCAAGCATAACCAGTTTTTGTTGGTAAACTGATCGATCCAGACCCCATTGTTACAGGTGTTTTAATTGTTGTTAAATCAGAGCAGTTATAGAATATGTTTGTTGTGTCAGTAACTAATGATAAGTTGAAGCTTGAAAGGTCAAGACTTTGAAGCTTGCTGCAACCAGAGAACATTCTGTTCATGTTTGTAACCTTAGCTGTGTTGAAGCTTGTAACATTGATGCCAACAAGGCTGTTGCATTCATAGAACATTTCTTTCATAGTTGTAACATTGCTGGTGTTAAAACCAGAAACGCCTATACCGGTAAGCTTGCTGCAGTAGGCAAACATATTGCTCATGTTAGTAACTTTGCCAGTGTTGAAATTTGAAGAGCTAATGCTAAGACTTGTGAGTCCGTTAAGTCCGCAGAACATATAGTCCATGGTTGTAACATTAGAGGTGTCAAAGTTTGAAACATTAAGAGACGTAAGTTTATGTGTTGCGCTGCTGTATGTTATATAGAACATTCTAGACATGTTTGTAACCTTACTTGTGTTAAAAGAAGAAACATTAAGGCTTGTAAGGCTGTCGCAACTTGAGAACATCCAGCTCATATCTGTAACATTGCCGGTGTTGAAAGATGTGAGGTTAAGGCTTGTTAACTCGTAACAGTTACTAAACATATAGGACATGTTTGTAACGCTGCTTGTGTTGAATCCCGTTACGTCAAGGCTTGTTAAAGCCGAGCAATATGCGAACATTTTGAACATGTTAGTAACATTGCTTGTGTTAAAGTTTGTTAATGTTATTGATGTTAAACCACCTAAGCTGCGGAGCAAATCTGTTGAGTCTACTGGAGCATAAATTGTTACTGGGCTGTAGATAACAACATCAACTGTGTACTCGGTTTCATAAGCACTTATTGTTTGTGATGTTACCTTGATGTAAGCGGTTATGTCATACGCTCCGCAGTTAGATGACCAAGCGGTTGTTCCGTTGGATGCGGTTGCGCCAACAGAAACGGTGTAAGTGAAAGACCCGGTTGGTTTAACATTTGTAAATGTGAGAGTGTTGATGTCGCTGTGGTTAAGTCCGTTTAACTCTAATTTTTCATTCAATTTTGTTTTCCAATCTTTTTGGAGGTATGACAAGCTGTTTGCCCAACATGCATACAAAGTTTGGTTAGATGCAACTTGATAAAGATTGTTTGTGAACATTCCGGTTGCTGTGATGTATTGTGTTCCGCCTCCATCGGCTGAAGTGTAGTAACCTCCGAATGGGAATCCGGTTCTTGTTGGAATTGTGATTGAGGTTAGAACAGTTGTGCATGCAGGGTCGGAATAGAATTGGTTAACCCCGTATTTATAGTAAACATATGTTGTTCCAGCTGTTGTTGCACTTTGATTGTTGAGGGTTATAGTGTATGTTCCGGCAGCCAATGTTAATGTTTTGTTAAGGTTTGAAGATGTGATTGTTGTGTATGTTGTTGATGAGTTTCCTTCTTCAATCCAAGAACTTCCGCTTATCTCTGGAAGATCAACAGCTGCTGATCCAATTGCGTTTGGTGTTTTAATTGTTGTTAAAGAAGTGCAACCATACAACATAGCATCGGTGGTTTCGGTAAGCGACATGTCAAACCCGGAAAGATCGAGGGTTGTTAACTCTTGGCAAAGGCCGAACATTCCTTCCATGGTTGTAACGCTGCTTGTGTTGAATCCCGTTACATCAAGGCTTGTTAAAGCCAAGCAATATGCGAACATATAGGACATGTTTGTAACGCCTCTTGTGTTGAAATTGTTTAGCGAAATTGTTGTTAAACTTGCGAACATTTCTTCCACCGATTCTGCCGTAGGAACGAAGAACAAATAAGAAGAATCTGTTGGCGCGTAAATTGTTACCGAGCTATAGAAAATTACGTCGTATTTCGTTGGAGCGCTTGAATTTGCTTTAACATATGCGGTTACGTCTAAAACTCCAGAGGTTGAAGACGTCCAAGCGGTTTCACCGGTTTGCGATGTTGCTCCAACCGAAACCTGCGTGTAACCGCTTCCCGTTGGGGCAGTGTTAACAAATTGAATTGTTTTAATGTTTGGAGCGGCGAAATTTGAATTTGCTGTTGTTAATGCGCTTAACCAATCTTTTCGCAAATATGACGAACTGTTCGAAACCAAATCCAAAGTTGTGTTAAGGTTTGAACTTGAAATTGTTGTGTAAGCTGTTCCGCTTGCGTTCTTCCAAGAATATCCGCTCTTTGTTGGAAGCGCAATCGTCTTTCCGCTTGCAATTGACTTCGGTGTTTTAATTGTTGTTAAAGCCGAGCAGCCCGAGAGCATGTCGCTTGTTGCGGACGAGCTTGTGCATTTCGACATGTCGAAACTTGAAAGGTCAAGGTTTGTGAG
>CAYLHO010000002.1:0-205959 GCA_964383665.1 uncultured Lachnospiraceae bacterium | reverse complement strand
GGCGTGTGCTTGTCTGCTCGAGCGAAGCGAGAGCACTTGTATATGACAAGCACACGCCTAACTGCCATTTTAATTTTTTTTAATTTTTTTAGAATTTTAATACAATCTTTAAAGTTTTATGTTATACTGAAATTAGCAAAAGAAGGAGTTATAAAATGAATAAGAATATTTATGTTTTTAAAGAAGATGAATTATTGACTGATGCAGAATTGTTAAATAAACTTAATAATAAGTTGTTAGGGGTGTCTTTAAATGGATTACCTTTACGAACACGCTCGAAAGTTATAAAAGTATTAATATGTGAAGCGTTAGAATATGATATCCCAAAATCTTTTATAAAAACGAAACCCAAGTTTCCGTGTCAAAATTTTGATGTCTATGTTCAAAAATCAAACAACTTGCAAATTTGGAATGATGATATTGATATAAATCGCAGATATGTTCTTATAAAAATAGATGAAATAGATGTTATACGAAAAATCAAGATTATTACAGGTGGAGACTTATTAAAATTAGATACTACTGGTAAATTAACCATTAAATATCAAGCTAAAATTCCTAATCCAATAACTATTCATTCTACAAAAGATTCAACAGCTTTACAATTTTCTGAAAATAACAATGCTTTAAATAATATTGAAAACTTTTCACCAACCGATAATCCTAATAATGAAACTTTTTTGTCAATCGAATCTTTATACAATAAATTAAATGTTTTGAAAGGAATGACTATCAACAATCAAAGTTTAATTCAAGAACGAACTAGAGCAGATGAAGCTCACAGATTAGTTTGCAGTTTGCTTGGATATAAAGATTTTCACGATAACGGACAATTCCCAGATATTAAAAATCAATTACTCGAAGTTAAATTTCAAATGTCACCAACCATTGATTTAGGATTACATAAACCCGATGAGAATATAGATATAAATATTGTTTTTAATAATAAAAAAATAACAACAGCGATGTGTCGTTATTTAATTATTACTGCTCATAGAAATCTTGATGAAAAAGTGTGTATTGATGACTATATCATTGTGTCTGGTGAAAACTTCTTTAACATATTTACTTTATTCGGTGGGAATTTAAAAAATGCTAAGCTTCAAATAATCTTGCCAACTAACTTCTTTGATTAAATCCCTGTTCAACTAAAGTGTTTATTTGTTCAATTTCATCATTAGTTAAAAACCCTACTAATGATGATTTTTTTAAAATTTTAACGATTTGTTTAGCTTCTATTAAATCTTCCGAAAAGATTGGGAAATTTTCAACATACTGAGTCATAAATCTTCTTCGTTTTGAATATAATTTGTTATTGAATTTTATATCATAATATTTTTCAATAAATGCTGAATTTGCTATAGCTAGTATTAAGTAAAAAATATCTTCTGTAATATTGTCATAAAAATCAAACCAATAACAATCACCATTAACGATTTCATTTTTATTTGCAATCCAAAACATTGGATGTTCAGTTATATCTCTAAATACTATTTTAGATTTTTCCCATTTTTGTAAAGAATGAGGCACCCAAATTTCAAACCACTTTTTGTTGCTGTTATTTATATATTTTCTATTAGCCAATGTTTCATAATGAGTTTGTAAATACTTTTTTGAATTAGGATAATCATCTAAATTTACACATATAGACTTATCTCCATCTTTTACATATGGATATAATACATAATAAGAATTATCTTTTTTGCCATAATATTGTCCAGCAATATTATGTGTTATTAAGGGTTTTAATAGTTCTGGTTTGTCTTTTCCCAATCTATCCCAATCATTAGATATAAATACTTTATCAGCAGTTGTTTTTATTCCAACCCTTATCTTGGCAAAATCCGCAAACCTATATTTTGTTTGCTTTGAAACATTATTCAAAAAATCCTCGTTTTCATTGTTTTGGAGATGCCAATTCCCAGAATTGTTATGCAATTTTCCATAGTTAATCTTATATTTAATAGAGTTTTGTATAAAAAAATCAACCTTATTATTTATCGCATCAAAAACTTCTAATGAATTTGAATTGTTTTCATAACTATCACTATATATAGATATATAGTTTACATCTTTATTTAAGTGCTGATTAGAATTTTTTAACACTAATACTGCTGGCAATACTGCGGCATTAAATAATTTTGTATCACCAAAATCATAGATTTCTTTAATTTCATAATTATTATACAAATAATGTCTTAATGCTTGTCCTGTTTTGTTAATGATAAATTTATTTGATATTACTATTGATATTAAAGCATTTGGTTTTAAAACCTTATTAAGCATACAAATAAATATTTGATATAAATCTATTTTCCCATTTAATCCCATTTTATCTTTTGCAAAATCTAGATATCTTTTATCTATATATTGAGTTCTAACATATGGAGGATTTGAAATAATAATGTCTGCATAAATTGTATTATTATTTGATGCAAAATCTATAAAATCTTGGCAAATACATACGATGTTTACATAGGGATATAAATGATTGATTCTACTTTTTAAATTATTTAATAAAGATATATCAATATCAAAAGCATAAATTTTTATTTTTTTGTAACCATTTTCAATGGCATTTTTCAAAACAGATTCAATTAGTGATCCATTCCCAGCGGCAGGCTCAATAATTGTTATTTCTTCTGTTTTAGCTATTGTAATATTTTCAAATATTTTACTACTCATAAAGTTTGCTAAATTAGTAGGAGTAAAAACAACGCCATTTTGTTTAACATATTTTTTATTCATAATGATTCCTCAACTGAAATTATAGCATATTTTTCATTTTTTTTCAACAATAGTAAATTTCTTTTAATAAAATAATTATTTATGGTAAATTTCAATCCAAACCATTCTTTGCCAAAAAACAAAACGAACCCTGAAACAATCTCAAGGTTCGTTTTATTCTTGTATGGTGCGGACGCCGGGACTTGAACCCGGACAGATCGCTCCACAAGATCCTTAGTCTTGCGCGTCTACCATTTCCGCCACGACCGCATATTTTTCTTGCTCATTCAAGCAAGACATAATATATCACAAACTTAAAATTGTGTCAACAGTTTTTAACTGATTTTATCTAATTCATTTTCAAATTTTTCATCATGGATGGTTAATGTTTTTCTGCCTTAAAGCTTTCGCAGCCGTCAATTGCAAGCGATAAGCAAGAAAAACAATTTCTTAATTTTCCTCTTTTCTTAAAATATCACCTGCTTTAAGCGGTAAACCTGTTTCTAGGAAGAGTTTTTCTTGAACATTTTTTGCTGTTTCAATTTCTTCTCCTTGGGAAGTTAAAATCTTTGAAACAACAAGTTTTTTGTTAAATGTTTCATTTGGCGAAAGTACTTCAAGTTCGTCACCTTTTTCAAAGCGATTTCTCATTTCAACAAGAACTTTCCCGTCTTTTTCGTCTTCTAAAACCAACGCAATAAATTCGTGTGTTGCAACAGGCATTGATGTTTCAAGGTTTTGCTCTGGGCTTCCAAAATAGAATCCGGTTGCGTAGTTTCTGTGGCTAGATTTCATTGTTTCGTCATAGAGTTTTGAATCAAATTCTTCGCCTTTTTTAAGCAAATTTAGCGCGCGGCGATAAGCATTTGTTATGTTTGCAACATAGTATGACGATTTCATTCTTCCCTCAATTTTAAGGCTTGAAACTCCCGCTTCTTCAAGTTCTTTAAGGTGCGAAATCATGTTCAAATCCTTGGAATTTAAAATATATGTTCCGCGGTTATCTTCCTGAATTTCATATCCATTGCCGCAACGGCTTTTTTCGCAGATTGTATATTCCCAGCGGCATGCTTGAACACATGCTCCCCTGTTTCCGTCGCGCCCGGTTAGATAGTTTGAAAGCAAACATCTTCCTGAATAACTTATGCACATTGCTCCATGAACAAAAGCTTCAAGTTCAATTTCGTTTGGAAGAAAATCCCGAATTTCCTTAATTTCATTAATTGAAAGTTCGCGAGCAATAACAATTCTTTTTGCACCAAGATCGGCATAGAATTTTGCAACATATTTATTTGTTACATTTGCTTGAGTGCTGACATGAATTTCAAGCTTTGGCGCAACTTGTTTCGCAAGGCAAATTATTCCGATGTCCGAAACAATTATTGCGTCAACGCCAATTTTTTCCAAAAATTTAAGATATTCATCAAGCCCATCAAAATCGCTGTTATGAGCGACAATGTTAACCGTAACATAAATTTTCTTGCCGTTTGAATGGACAAAATTAACTGCTTCCTTAAGTTCATTTTCATCAAAGTTCCCAGCAAAAGCACGAAGCCCAAACTTTTTTCCTGCAACATAAACGGCGTCTGCACCAAAATATATTGCAGTTTTCAATTTTTCCATGTTTCCGGCAGGTGAAAGGATTTCCATTTTTATCTCCTGTTATTTTAAAAGTTTTTTCCAATTTTCAAGCATTTTTTCAACGCAAGAAAATGCAAAGTTAAATGTTTCTTGTTTGTTAAGATCAACCCCCGCATCGAAAAGCAATTCGATTGGCGATTTTGTGCTTCCGCTTTTCAAAAAGTTGATATACATTTCTGGCTTTTCCGGAATTATTTTTTCAACAAGATAAACAGCACTAATCATTCCAATTGCATATTTATAAACATAAAAAGAGTTATAAAAATGCGGAATTCTTGACCATTCAAATTTAATTTCTGGAATTAATTTAACATTTTTTCCAAAATATTTTTGATTTAATTCATAATAATATTTATTTAAAATTTCAGCTGAAATTGGCTCGCCATTTTCAACTTTTTCATGAGCAAATTGTTCAAACTCGCTAAACATTGTTTGACGGAAAACGGTTGATTTAAATTCACTTAAAAAATAATCATAATAATATATTTTTTCATCATTATTTTTTGAATTTTCAAGGAAATATTTTAAAAGCAACATTTCATTAACCGTGCTTGCAACTTCTGCAACAAAAATTGTGTATGGGGCTTGATCGGGATTCAAATTTGAATTTGAAAAATATGTGTGCATGCTGTGACCAAGTTCATGGGCAAGAGTGAAAACGCTGTTTGAATCGCCAATAAAATTCGTTAGGAGAACTGGATTTTTCCCATACGCACCCCACGAAAATGCTCCGCTGTCTTTATTTTCGTTTGGATAGATATCAATCCATCTTTCCGAAACCGCCTTGTCGATAAGTGAAGTGTAGAAACTTCCAAGGGGTGCTGTTGCTTTTTTAATTATTTCAATTGCTTCGTTGAAAGTATATTTTTTCTTTATGCTTTTTTCCTTAACATATTGATCAAACAAAGCAAATTCACTAAGTTCTTGACTTCTTCTTTTAACATCGAAATATTCATAAAAAACTGGCAAATTGCAATTGATTGACGAAATTAAAGTGTCGTAAACCTTTCGGCTTGCCTCCTCGAGATAAATTGATTTGTCGAGGCAATTTTTATATTTTGATGCTTTTGCATAAAAAACATCGGCCTTAACGTTTGAAATATAATTTGATGAGAGAAAGTTGTTAAACTTTCCATATTGCCCATTAAATTTTTTAAGAGTGTTTTTTCGGAGAGTTCTGTCCTCGCTTTGCATAAATTCCATATATGTTGAATGGTTCAACTTATGCAATTTACCTTGGGAATCTTTAACCGAAGGAAACTTTAAATCGGCATCGTCGAATAAATCGAAGTTATCGGAAAAACCGCCAGCCATATCCCCACTCATTGAAAGGATTTTTTCCTCTTTTTCGGAAAGAATGTGCTTTTTATTTCTTAAAATTGACTTAAAATAGTTTTTAAATTCGCTTTCTTTTTGAAGTTTTTCTAAAAGCGAATTTGGATTTTTCTTAATCTCAACGCCAACAAAAGAAGTTTGAGTTGAAATTTGACTTACCAGCCAACCAACCTGATTTGCTCGCTCCTGATAGAATGAGTTTGCTGCATCTTCTCTTGTTTTAAGCGTTGCATAAACATAAAGAACCTCCAAGCGTCGGTCGAATTCGTCGCTTTTCCTTAAGCACTGCAAAATTATTTTTTCGTTGTTTAGTTTTCCCTTGTAGGAATCGAGAAAATTGATTTGTGATTTCAAAAATTCAAATTCTTTTAAAAACTCGTCGTCATTTTTAAAATAACCGCTTAAATCCCACTTGAATTTTTCCTCAATTTCGCTTCTTTTTTTCATGCTTAACATCTCCTAAATTCTTAAATGCGATTCAAATTAAATTTGTTCCAAGGTTCTTTTTCGGAAGGAGGAAGAACCGTGAAACTCATTTTTTCTTTTGTTGTTGGGTGGACAAACTCAAGTTTGTATGCCCAAAGCGCAAGTTCATTTGTTTTTCCGTTTCCATTTCCATATTTAACATCGCCAAAAACTGGTGCTTTTAAATTTGAAAATTGAACACGAATTTGATGTCCTCTTCCGGTTATAAGTTGAACTTTTGCAAGCGTCAAAATTTTTGAAAGTTCGCGCGCGTGCTTTGGTGCTTTTTCTTCAAGAGAGTTTTCATTAATTTTTTGACTTGGCGCTAAATTAACGTCTTTAAATTCTTTTTCAACCTCAACAATATCGTAAACAAGTTCCGCCCTTTTAGCTCCTTGTTCGCCCATTGGAGCAACTTTAACAACGTTGCGTTCTTCGTCCTTTTTAAGATAGTTAACAAGATGTTTTGTTTTGAGGGGAAGTTGCCCTTCCAAAACTGTTAAATATTCCTTTTTCAGCGTTCCATCTTGAATTTCTTTGCAAAGCCTTGAAGCGGCTTTTGAAGTTTTGGCAAAAACCATAACCCCGCCTGTTGGGCGATCGAGCCTGTGGACTAAGCCAACATAAACATTCCCCGGTTTATTATATTTTTCTTTAATATATTGCTTGACCATGGAAAGCAAGTCCAAATCGCCGCTTTCATCTTCTTGCGTTGGAATGTTTTGAGGTTTTATAACAACAATAACATGATTGTCTTCATAAATTATGTCCAAATTTTCTTTCATATTTTCTCCTTAAAATGTTAAAAGTCCGCTCGCCCCACAAGGCAAAATAATTCCTTCGTCGGTTGGGAGCCCAACTTCATATGCTTCACATTTAGCATTTGGATTTTTTGCGTTAAGAAGCAAAATGTTTTTAATAACTTGAGGTTGAAGCCCGGTTGTGTAGGAATTTATTAAAACAAAAAGTGGATTATCGCTTAAAACTTTGAAACAAAGATTAACAAATTCGAAAAGATTATCCTCAATTTTCCAAATTTCCCCGCTTGGTCCGCGACCATATGAAGGCGGGTCCATGATTATTGCGTCATATCTGTTCCCTCGTCGAATTTCGCGCTCAACAAACTTTTTGCAATCCTCAATTATAAATCGAACAGGCCTGTCCTTCAATCCCGAAAGCGCCAAGTTTTCCTTTGCCCTTTCAACCATGCCTTTGCTTGAATCGATGTGGACAACGCTTGCCCCCGCACTTGCACAGGCAACCGAAGCCCCGCCTGTGTAGGCAAAAAGGTTTAAAACCTTGATCTGGCGATTTGCGTTTTTAATTAGGTCAATCATTTTCGCCCAGTTAACCGCCTGCTCTGGGAAAAGCCCAGTATGTTTAAACCCCATTGGTTTAACAAGAAATTTAAGATTCCTCCACGAAACTTTCCATTCCTCCGGCATTGGCAAAATGTTTTCCCAATATCCGCCGCCGGTTGACATTCGAACATATCTTGCATTAAGCCCTTTTTCTTTTGAAAGATCTTTTTGTGCAGGCCAAATAACTTGAGGGTCGGGGCGAAGAAGTTTAACATTCCCCCATCTCTCAAGTTTTTCGCCGTTTCCGGTCGCAATTATTTCATAATCTTTCCATTCGTTGTTAGTTTGCATTTTGCCCCTTAAGTTGAATTAAAACTTTTTCCTCTTGAATTTCAACTTCACGTTCAATTGTTGGATTTTCAATTCCTTCAACAAAGTTTTTACCCAAAACTTCTGCTTTAATTCTTTCGCTATATTTTGAAATCACCTTGGAAAGCGTTTCGCTTTCTGTTTTAAGAGCAACTTCAATTCTTTCCTCAACCTTGAAGTTAGCTTCTTTTCTTAAAACTTGAATTGTTCTTATAAGTTCTCTTGAAAGCCCTTCAAGCATAAGATTTTCGTCAATTGTTATGTCAAGAACGCATGTAAGTCCGTTTTCGCTTGCAATAACAAAATCTTTCTTTGGTTTGCTTGAAAGAATGAAAACTTCGGCTGGCAAAGGTTCGAAGCCCTCAACCTCAACATTTCCATTTTTAAATTGTTCAACAAGTTTCTTTTGCTCTTCGTCCGAAAGCAAAGCAAGGGTGTTTTTAAGTTGTTGAACAGCGCCTTTAAGCCTTGCCCCTGCCGCCTTAAAGTTAACTGTTAAGAACTCGTCGTTAAACTTTGTATTGTCCTCCTCAAAAGTTATTTCCTTAATGTTGAGTTCTTCTTTAATAAGTTCCTCATATTCCTTAATCGCGTCAACATTTGCATTTGACATCAAAACATAAAGATGTTTAAGAGGTTGTTTAATTTTGATTTGATTTTCATTTCGAAGGCGAAGCGCAATTGCGATTACATTTCGAATTACGTTTGTGTCGTCAATAAGTTTTTGATCGTCAAATTCCTCAAGTGCAGATGGGAAATTTTCAAGGAAAATGCTTTCTTTTGCATCACCTTCAAGTTCGCGCACCATGTTTTGCCAAATATATTCTGTTATAAACGGAATTATTGGGCTCATAACCTGACAAATTGTTTTAATTGCCGTGAAAAGAGTGAAATAAGCGCAAAGTTTGTCTTCCTCATCTTCCGATTTCCAGAATCTGCGTCTGTTAACACGAATATACCAATTCGAAAGTTCGTCGGAAAGTTCTTCAAAATCGTTTGTTACTGCAAAGAACTTTTGATTTTTATAATTTTCAAATGAATCGCGAACAAACTTGTTTAATTTTGCAAGCAACCAACGATCGGTTAAATCAAGCGATTCCAAGTTTGGCTTAAAGCCATCAAGACGAGGATTGTCGATTGATGCATATGTGTTAAAGAAAACATAATTATTCCAGAAGCCCAAAATCTTGCGTCTGATTTCATCTGTTGCCTCAAACGAGAATCTAACGTCGCTTGTCATGTTGTTTGAGGAGAACATATAGCGAACAATGTCCGCTCCAATTTTCTCAAATGCCTCGTCAATTGGAATATTGTTTGGGCTGGATTTCGAAAGTTTGTTCCCATCGCGATCAAGAAGCATCGCAGTGCAAACAATCTTTTTGTATGGCGCGCGCCCTGTTAACGCAACGCTCATAACAAGCAAAGAATAGAACCAAAGTCTAATTTGTTCTTTTCCTTCAAGAACAACCTCAATTGGAAAATTCTTTTCGAAAAATTCCTTGTCAGAAAAATATTTTTTCGTTGAGAAAGGTGTTATTCCCGCATCAAGCCAGCAATCGCCAACTTCTGGAATTCTCTCAACTTTTTCGCCGCAATTTGGGCAAGTTATTTTAATTTTGTCGATGTATGGTTTATGGATATGTGGGAGGGAGTCAACTTCTTCTTGGCTTGAAAGTCTCGCAAGTTCCTCAAGGCTTCCAACAACCGTTAACTTTCCGCAATGTGGGCATTTATAGATTGGAAGAGGAACACCATAATAACGTTTTCTTGAAATCGACCAATCCCCCATGTTGTTAAGCCAATCGAGCATACGTTTTTTCATAAATTCAGGTTGGAATTCAACATCGTAAATTGCTTTAATAAGCGCTGGACGAATTTCGTCCATTTTAATAACCCAGTTTTTAACAAGACGATAGAGAACCGGATTTTTGCAACGCCAGCAATGTGGATAGCGGTGTTTATATTTGTGGGTGTAGTAAAGTTTTCCCCTTGCCTTAAGTTCTTCAAAAACAAGGTCGGCAACCTCGTTGGCGTTTTTCCCGGAAAGGAAACCAAATCCGTTATAGAAATTCCCCGCCTCGTCGATTGGCATGATATTTTTAAGTCCAATGCTTTGCCCTAAATCGAAGTCCTCCGCTCCGCAGCCTGGGGCAATATGAACCATGCCCGAGCCCTCAACAGAATCAACTTGATCCCAAGCAACAATTTTATGTTCAAAGTTTTGTTCGTCAAATTCTGGGAAACATGTTTCATATGAAAGTCCAACAAGGTCTTTCCCTGAAATTTCCTCAACAACCTCAACAAGGTCGCCTTTAAGAACTTTAAGCATGCTTGAACAAACAATCAAGTTGCGCGTGTCGCTTTTAACTTTACAAATTGAATATTTAAACTCTGGGTTAACGGCAACAGCCACGTTTGATGAAAGAGTCCAAGGTGTTGTTGTCCAAACAATAACCGAGTTGTTCGTTCCAAGAACAGGAAGTTTGAAGAAAACAGCTGTGTGTTCAACTTCCTTATATGCATCTGCGTCCCCCATTTCATGTTCGGAAAGTGCAGTTCCGCAACGAATACACCAAGGCGTTGGGCGATATTTTTCGCTTATCCAACCTTTTTCATGACACACTTTAAGGAAATGCCAAATTGCAGTTATGTTTTGATCGGAATTTGTGAAATAGGAATCGTCCCAGTCCATCCATTGCCCAAGACGTTTCGATTGTTCAGTTATCTTTGAGGAATATTTGTCAACAACTCCCAAACATTTTTCAATAAAGTTTTCAACGCCATATTTTTCAATTTCTTTCTTGCTGTTAAGATTTAATTCTTTTTCAACACGAAGTTCAACCGGAAGCCCGTGGGCATCGAACCCGTTTTGATAGTGCGCAGCACACCCATTCATACCTGCGAATCTAAGCATAACATCTTTAAGAGAACGGTTCCATGCGTGATGAAGCCCCATAATGTAGTTTGCAGTTATTGGACCATCAAGAAAAGCATAGTATTTCCCAGTTTTTTCATTTTGTTTTTTTAATTTTTCAAAAATTTTGTTGTCGTTCCAAAATTTTAAAATTTCTTCTTCGTTTTTCACAAGCGATGGCATTGCAGTTTCTTTTTTCATTTTTCTCTCCTAGTTAAAAGTTTGAACGTAAAATTTACATTTCACATTCTACCACATAACCCCTTTTATTGCAATTAAAATGCGGGTTTTTCTCTTAGATTATATATAACTAAATATAAAGTAATTTCTGAAAGACAAAAAAAAGAAAAGGAACTTAAAAAGTTCCCTCTCTTAAAAAATTTTTCTATAATTCAAACTGATTTTTTATTGCCTTAATTGAATTTTCCTTCATGTTGCGTTCTGCTCTGCATGATTTATAGGCAACGTAACATTTGTCATAAAGCCCTTGAACAATTTCCTCACGATCAACAAGTCGCGTTCTTTCATTTAAATCGCAATTGGATTTGAGGTCGTCAAAGCAATTTTCCAAGCTTTCCCCAAACCTGCGAAATCTCAAGTTGAAATCCATAAATTTATCTTCATCAAATTTTTCTTTTGAGCAACGTCCAAGAGAGATGAAATTCTTTTTGCATTGGCTGAAAACAACGTCAATTTTTGGGTTGTAAACTGAAATCAACCCCCTGTCAACAAGTGCAGTTGCTGCGGTTAAGTTGTTAAGCGTTGTTTGAAACGAACCATTTAACAAAATTGAATCTTCAAAAAAGTTCAAAAGTCTTCTGTCTTCAAAATCGTAAATTTCTTTTTCGGTGTATCTTAATTCTGACATAAATAAACCTCCATGTGGATATATTCTATCATATTCACAAAAGTTGTCAATATCCCAATTCTAAAAGCCATTCGACGAAATGAACGACTGTTTGTTTCGCCAATCCTTTTCAACTTTAACAAAGAGTTTTAACATAACTTTTTTCCCAAGGAATTTTTCCATGTCGATTCTTGCGCTTGTTCCAATTCGCTTAAGGGTTCCCCCGCCCTTGCCAATTATAATTGCCTTGTGGGATTCTTTTTCGCAAACAACATCAATCAAAATTTCAATTTTCCTTTCATCTTCCTCGAAAGAAACAACACCACAAAAAACACCATGCGGAATTTCCTCATTCGTGAAGTTTAAAATTTTTTCACGAACAATCTCGCTGCAGAAAAATTTTGTTGACCTATCCGTTATTTCGTCTTCCGGGAAAATCATTTCCTGCGTTGGAAGAAGTTTCAAAATTTCCTCTTTCAGAAGCCCCAAATTTTTTCGTTTCTTCGAGGAAAACGGAACAATTGCCTTTGCCGAAATTTCATTCAATTTAACCAAATTCTCGGCAAGTTTTTCTGGGGTTGTTAAATCAATTTTGCTAACAGCAACAATCAAGTTATCCATTTCGGAAAGTGAAGCCATCGACGCAATTTCTTCGCTTGAAAAAGCTTTTGAACCGTCGATCAAATAAACAACAACATCTGCCCCTTCCTTCGCATTTCGAACGCTTTTGTTCATAGCCTTGTCAAGCTGGTTTTGACTTCGGTGAATTCCCGGAGTGTCGATGAAAACAAATTGAGAGTTCTTTTCCGTTAAAACTCCAAGAATGTTGTTTCTTGTTGTTTGTTTTTTATGAGAAACAATATTAAGTTTAACGCCCAAAAGTTCATTAATTAAAGTGCTTTTCCCTGCGTTTGTTTTTCCAATAACTGCAACATATCCCGCTTTCATCTTTCAACTCCATTTTCTCTTAAAATTTCGTTTGCAAGCCCCATCATTTTTTCCTCGTCCTCTTTTTCAACATGGTCGTATCCCATTATGTGCAAAAAACCATGGAGAGCAAGAAAACAAAGTTCACGTTTAAGGCTGTGTCCAAATTCTTTTGCTTGTTTTTTTGCAACAGATTTGCAAATTGCAATATCTCCCAAGAAAACATCGTCTTCTTCAAAACTTGCATTTTGAGGATCATCGTAATTTGGGAATGAAAGGACATCTGTAACCCTGTCAATTTGCCTAAACTCTCTGTTTAATTTTTGAATCTCGCTTTCCGAAACAAATTTAATGTTTGCAAAAAAATTCTTATCCGTTCCATAATTTTTTTCAACGGCATCACTGAAAAGTTTTGTTGCCATTTTCTTAAAACATGGCGAAAAAACGTTTTTAAAACATACTTTATTCATATTTTATATTATAACACTTTTTTGGTCCTTTGCATAGAAAAAAACACCATTTGGCGTTTTTTTGATTAAAATGTTTTTAACTGGTAACCGTTCTTTCAACGCAAACAACATAGTCAACAATTGTTTGATCGCCTTTTTCCGTTATAACATAATTCTCGTAAACAACGCTGTCCTGCTCCGCCTTTCGCGCAAACGCAAGCGACTTTGCTTCCTGAATTTTCTCGTCTTTAACCTCTGAAAAACTTTTTTCAATTGTAACGTTTTCAATTTCATGATATGTTAAAGTTACATACTTAAGCGGCAAGGTTGATGTTGAAAGATATGTTTCACTTCTTTCAAGCTCATAAATTTCGAACGGAACTTCAACCTTTGTTGTTACAATTTCCCTGTCCAAAAAACTCATTTTTCTTTCGCAAACATTTCGTCCTGTTCTTTTTTGAACTTGAACCGTGTTGTTATGAACGCTTTGCCCAGAAAGCAAAAATTCAAAAGTGATTTCCGCTTTTGGTTCGATTGGAATGCAATTCCCACTGCTGTCAACAACATATGGAGCAACAAGTTCGTCGCCTGCGCGAACAACATCTCCAACCTTAACAACCGGCGTTCCTTGAATTAATTTTATGTTTTTAATTGTTCCGTCTTCGCTTGCCAAAAGAGCCCCAAACCCCTGATTTTCGTTTGTTATAAGTTTTTCTTTAATGTTAACTATAATTGAAGTTCCTTTTTTAACAACGCTAACCATGCTAACGTTCTTAAAATTATTTAAAACAATTTTTTCAATTTCTTCATTTGAATTTCGGTTTAACGGAGAAAAAATTGAAACCCCATTCTCATCAAGAACTTCAATAATTTCATTTGAGTTAACATTTTCGTTACCCATAATTTCAATTCGCCAAACATAGCCAGAAGCAACAACATAAAAACAAAAACAGAGAAAAATTCCAATTATAATTCCAAAATGAGTTCCAAAAAATTTAAGAGGGCGTGCAAGCCCGTTATATTGCTTTCCAACAACTTGAAAATTTTTTGATTTTAAAAAGGTTTCAACTTGTTTTTCTCTTTCAATTTCAACTTCAAGTTTCGAATTTTTAACATCAATTTTTTCCGCAGATAAAATCTCAACTCCCTTGTTCGAAAGGACGTTAAGCCAGCGCTCAAAGTTATAGCCCGAAAGAGAAAAAGTTACGCTTGTTTTTTTGCTTCTTTTTTCTTTCTTTGCTCGTTTAAAAATTTTTATTTTCAAGTTATGATTCCTCAATTTTTTCAATTTCTCCAACAATGCAAATTGTTTGGTTTCCCATTTCTTTAAGCTTCAAATTTTTGCCAAAAACGCTAATAATCTTCCCCTTAACTCGAAACATAACTTGCTCGGTTGAAAGAAGAATAAGCCCTTTTGCCCCTTCGGCATAAAGCGCTTTTCCGCTTGTTAAAACAAGATTATAATCCCCATCGGAGTTTGGAATTTTAAGTTCCTTTTTAATCTCTGAAAAAAAATTAAACATAATTTTCCCTTTCCTTTTAACCTATGCCAGCAAAGAATAAAATAGACGTTTTTGCAAACACTAAAGTTAAGCAAAAAGCTTAAAAGGAGAAAACTGTATGAAAGAAGGATTTATTGTTGGGCTTATGGTTGGCGGACTTTTTGGAATTGTTCTTCATAAATATTGCAAGCAAGTTCAAGACCTTGCCGATGAAGGAGAAACAATGGTTAAGGACGAAATTAAAATGATAAAGCAGGAAGCAAACAAAGTTAAAAAGAATCTTAAAAAATCAAAAAATAATGCTCAAAACGCATAAAAACAATAAAAAATCACGGAAATTTCGTGATTTTTTTATTTTTTTCTTAAATTATTGATTTTGTTCATAAGAACTTAAATCGTTTTTAAACGTTAATCTGACGTTTTCAAAATCGATGATTATCGTTCCTTGTTTTTCAAGATCTCCAAGCAAAATCTTTTCTGCAATTGCATCTTCAACATGTTGCTGAATAAACCTTCGAAGCGGTCTTGCCCCATATTCCGCATCTGCTCCTTGCGAAACAATATAGGAAAGAGCACGTTCTGTTAACTTAAGTTCGATTCCCTGTTTTTGAAGGCGCTTGTTGATGTTTTTCATAAGAATCTTTGCAATTTTTGTGAAATCGTCAAGCGAAAGAGAATGGAAAACACAAGTCACGTCAATTCTGTTTAAGAACTCTGGCTTAAATTTCTTTCGGAGCGCATCAATATAAATATGTTTAATTTCATCAAAAGATTCTTCTTCATTTTCGCCTGTTTCAAATCCAAGACGGCTTTGACGTTGAACCTCTTGAGCCCCAATGTTGCTTGTTAAAATTATGATCGTGTTTCGGAAGTTAACTGTTCTTCCTTGCGAATCAGTTAGGCGCCCGTCGTCCAAAATTTGCAAGAGTGCGTTGAAAATGTCGGGGTGTGCTTTTTCAATTTCATCAAAAAGAACAACGCAATATGGTTTTCGACGAACAGCCTCGGTAAGTTGCCCACCTTCATCAAACCCAACATATCCAGGAGGCGCTCCAATAAGCTTTGCAACAGAATGTGGTTCCATATATTCGCTCATGTCAAGACGAACAATGTTGTTCTCGTTGTCGAACATGGCTTCGGCAATTGCTTTTGAAAGTTCGGTTTTCCCAACGCCAGTTGGCCCCATGAATAAGAATGAGCCAATTGGCCGTTTAGCATCTTGAAGCCCAACACGGCTTCGGCGAATTGCTTTTGCAACAGCTTCAACCGCTTCGTCTTGCCCAATAACGCGCTTATGCAAAATGTTTTCAAGATTGATAAGTTTTTCTTTTTCCGTTTCGGTTATTTTATTAACTGGAATCCCCGTCCAGCGAGCAACAACATCGGCAACTTCGCTTGCCCCAATTGCATTAACTTTCTTATCCGTTCTGTTAAGCGACTTGTTAAGTTTTTCTAAAGCATCTTCAAGTTTAACAATTTCGGATTGAATTTTTGCAGCCTTTTCATAATTGCGTTCCAAACTTGCTTCATCGCGCGATGCTTGAAGTTGTTTAAGTTTGTCCTCTTTTTCCCTGACCTCGGTTGGCTTCAAACTGAAATTAACTTTTGCTTTCGACGCTGCTTCGTCAATTAAATCAATTGCCTTGTCTGGCAAACTTCTGTCCATGATATATCTGTCGGAAAGAGTTGCCGCCGCCTCAATTGCCTCATCGGTTATTTTAACTTTGTGGAAGGCTTCATAGCTGTCGCGAAGACCTTTTAAAATTTCAATTGTTTGCTCAACCGTTGGA
This sequence comes from uncultured Lachnospiraceae bacterium, assembly GCA_964383665.1. Classification (GTDB taxonomy): domain Bacteria; phylum Bacillota; class Clostridia; order Christensenellales; family UBA1242; genus UMGS687. The sequence goes on along the minus strand of CAYLHO010000002.1, from coordinate 189,692 downwards.
GGTTCAACAACAATTGGTTGGAATCTTCTTTCAAGCGCTTTATCCTTCTCAATAAATTTTCGATATTCATCGGTTGTTGTTGCACCAATTGTTTGAAGTTCCCCACGAGAAAGATATGGTTTAAGCATATCAGAAGGGCTTGTTTCGCCCTTTTCTGCCCCAGCTTGAGCAAGAGTGTGGATTTCATCAATGAAAACAATAATGTTCTTGTTTGCAATTATAGTTTCAATTGCGTCCTTAAGTTTTTCCTCCATTGCCCCGCGATATTTCGTTCCAGCCATAAGACTTCCAATTTCAAGCGAGAAAATTTCCTTGTTCTTAAGAAGGTCGGGAACTTCGCCTCGAACAATTGCAAGGGCAAGCCCCTCAACAACAGCAGTTTTTCCAACACCTGCCTCTCCAATTAGAACAGGGTTGTTTTTTGTTTTTCGGCAAAGAATTTCAATAACTCTTTCAATTTCCTTTTCCCTTCCAATGATTGGGTCAATTTTCCCCTGACGGGCTTTAAGAGTGAAATCACTTCCAATTTCCAAAAGTTTTTCTGGCAAATTGGATTGTTTTTGGTTGTCTTGTTTTTGAATTTCTGTTTCCTCGCCTTCGCCATACCCTTTTCCTTGAAGGAAAGAAACAACCTTGTTTTTAAGCTCTTGAACATTAACTTTGAAATAGCTTGTTAAAAGCCTTGTTGCAAAACAATCTTGCGACGAAACAAGAGCAAGAAGCAAATGCTCCGTTCCAAGAAAATTATGATTAAGTTGAAGAGCAATTGTTTGAGCAATTTTGAAAATTTCCTTAACAGCAGGGGTTAAAACAACGCTGTCGAAAAAAGCTTCCTCCTCGTTGTTCTCTCTGAATATGTTAAGAAGTTTTGAATCGGTAACTCCAAACTCCTTTAAAATTTTCTTTGCAGTGCAGTTAACTTTTGTAAGCCCATAAAGAATATGCTCGGTTTCAACCATTTCGCCGCCAAATCGGAGCGCAACCGCGCTTGCTTCCATAAGGGTTTTTTCCAAACTTTCACTTGTTTCCAAGAACATTAAAACCGCCTCCTTTCTAACTTGTTTTAATTATACACCGTTTTTTAAAAAACAACAAAAATTATTAATAAATTTTTGCCATGAAAAAGAAAAAACAGCCATAATTTTTTGGCTGTTTTTGTTTATTTTAATCAGCATAGTTCTTGAAATAGTTTTGAATTAAAACAACTGGAGTTCCCTTGTCGCCGCTTCCGCTTGTTAAATCGCAAAGCGAACCAATTAAATCTGTAAGTTGGCGCGGGGTTGTTCCAAGAGCCGCGCGATTGTTTTGCTTTGAGTCGCCCTTTTTCTCTCTAACAATTTTCTTAAATTCCTCGCTTGCCTCTTCGCCCGAAAGGTTTGCAAGACGCGTTTCAGAAATATACTTAAGTTTAATCTCATTTGGCGTTCCCAAAAGTCCATCGGTGAACCCGGGGCTGACAACAGGGTCGGCAAGTTCCCAAATTTTCCCAACAGGGTCTTTAAATGCGCCATCGCCATAAACCAAACATTCAACTGTTTTGCCAGTAAGTTCCTTAAATCTCTTTTGAAGGTCATAGGCAAACTTTCGTGTTCCTCGAGGGAAAAGCTTAACAGTGTCGTCGGTGTTAATGTTGCTTCCAAGAAGACCATATTCCTCATTATAACCGCTTCCGTCAACACTTTCTGTTAGAAGTTCATCAAGGGAAACAACCTTTTCTGCGCCGCAATCAATTAAATGTTGTTTTGTTTGCTTCCGAGTGTGAATGTCCGCGTTTATAACAAATTTTGTGTAGTCCAAAATGTTTTCAGCTTTGTTTCCAAAAATAATTTCGCAGTTTTGCCCTGCAATTTGTTTATAAAATTCAATGTAGTCAACACCTGTAAAAAGATGTTTTGTTTCGCCAAATGCATTTCTGAACTCTTCCTCGGAAAGAGCCTTGCCATATAGGTTTATTCCGCTTTCGTAATGTTTTTGTTGTGAAATTAATGGGTTTCCAACTTCGTCAGAAGGATAGGAAAGCATTATTATAAGTTTTTTGCAGCCCATGGAAATTCCTTTAAGCAAAAGTGAAAATCTGTTTCTGCTCATAATTGGAAAAATAAGCCCAACTGTTTTGTCTTTAAAATGTTTTTCAACATCTTTTGCAATTTGATCAACCGTTGCAAAATTTCCTTGCGCAATTCCAACAACTGCTTCCGTAACGCCAACAACATCTCTGTCTTGAAGTTCCAAATTATTCTCTTTAAGAGCGTTTAAAACACTTGTTGTAACAATTTCAACAAGATCGTCCCCTCGTTTTATGATTGGAGTTCTAACTCCATATGAAATTGTTCCAAATTTTCCCATGCAACCTCCCCTTTTTCAAAAAAGATTACACTTTTAATTTGAAACTGTCAAACTTATTCCTCAAATTTTCCAAATATGGCAACCGAAATTCCAAGCGACAAAACCGTTCCAAGCAAAACCAAAAGCCCAAGCCCATTTTGAACAGAAAGAGGCTGAACAGGAGAAGATGAGGAAAAATGGATAAGATCGAGAACAACTCCAATAATTGCAAGAGCAAACGCATTGCTAACTTTTGAAGCAAGCGTCATAATCCCAGAATAGACCCCAACTTTGTTTGTTCCGCAAATTTCAACATCTTTCAACATAACATCGCCAAAAAGTGAAATTGGAAACGAAAATAAAACTCCTGTTCCAAATCCCACAAGAAAAATTAATGGAAGAATGATCCAAAAAAGAACACTTGTTGAAAATAAATCTCTTAAAAGGAAGAACACCCAAACAACAAAAATTGCAATAATTCCAAAAGAAATTCCACGAATTAAAGTTTTCTTTTTTCCAATTTTCCCAGAAATCTTGCTCCAAACAAATTGAGAAACAACAGCAGAAAGTATGAACGAAGCAAGAACAATTGAAATTTGCTGCGAACTAAAATGAAAACAATATGTGAACATATGCATGCCGGCGGCGGTTAGAATTGACGATGCCAAAAGACTTATTGAATAACCCAAAATTAAAATTCGATATTGTTTTTTTCTTAAAATTCCAAAAACATCGAAAAAAAGTGATTTCAGCAAACCTTTTCGTTTTTTTTCTCTTGGTTTAGGGCAGCAAACTTGCCGTTTAAGCGTTCCAAAAATTGTTATAAGCCCAAAAATTAAACATAAAATTGATGAAGCATATGCCGTGTTAACATAACCTTGAGTTTGAAGTTGCCCTTGATTCGACGAAGTTGAAGGCATGAAAATAAACATAAAAATTGTTGGCAGCATCATTCCAATAAGCGAGAAAACCGTTCGATAACATTGAATTGAAGTTTGTTCATTTGAGTTCGTTGTCATTTCAAGCCCAAGTGCCATGTGCGGCGTTCCAAAGAATGTTGAAAATGTTTGAATTGCCAAAAGCGAAATTAAAATCCAAACAAACTTAACGGCCATTGGCGCAGATTGTGGAACAAGCCAAATTGTTAAATTAACAGCGCAAAGCCCAAAAATTCCAACAAGCATGAACGGGTGGCGACGCCCTAGCGGTGAATTTAAATTGTCGGAATAATGGCCAACAATGGGGTCGGAAATTGCATCCCAAAAAACTCCAAGCGAAACAGCAAGCCCCATAAGTGACCCAGAAATTCCAAGAACACTCGTCCCAAAAAACATAATAAAATTTGAAAGTGTTGAAGTTATTGTTGAATACCCCAACTCTCCAATTCCGTAATAAAACTTTTCCAATTTGGAAACTTTCATAATTTAAAATATGATTTTAAATTTTTATTAATTCATTAAAAAAATCAAATTTAATTAAATATTTTTAAAAAAATATTAATTTTTTATGATTTTTTTGCATATTTTACATGTTTAAGAAAAAATAAAAGAGAAGAAAATTTCTTCTCTAATTATTTTTAATAATTCTTAATTACTTAAGGGAATCAACAACTCGTTGTGCATAGGTGTTGTTAACAACGTTTCCAAAACTTATTCTCTTGTCAAGTTCGCCCGCATTTTCCATAACATCTTGCAATCTGTTAAAATCCTCTTCATTCATAACAGGTGTGCTTTTCCACATGTCGTATGAAATGTAGTTTCGAACAGATGAAACAATAATTTCATCGGTTGTTGTTGAGAATGAAGGTTTAAGCGCGTCAACAATTTGTTCATCTGTTGCCGAAATGAGATAGTTATAAGCTCGGGTTACTGCGCGCAAGAATCCCTCAACTTTTGATTCATTCTTGCTAATATAATTTTGCATTGCCATAAAGCATGTGAACGGAACTTCCCCGCTTGCTTGCCCAACAGCAGCAACAATATAACCTTTCCCAGCGGCAACATATTCGCTTGCGGTTGGTTCAAACATTGTGCAGTAGTCGCCTTGCCCTGCCTCGAAAGCCCCAACAACAAGATTGAACGCAACATCAAGATTTATGTTACATTGCTCTGGCGCTGTTCCAATTGTGTTACCAGCCAATTGAACTGCATATTGAAGAGACATTGCCGGAGACCCGCCTCTTCGCCCTCCAATAATTTCTTTGCCCGCCAAATTGCTCCAATCAAAGTTTGTTTCGTTTGTTCTTCCAACAAGAAGCGAGCCATCGCGTTTTGTTAATTGTCCAACGATAACTGGCGAATTTTTTGCTCCCTCGCCAACAACATAAACCGCTGTTTCAGGGCCAAGAAGAGCCATGTCGGCGCTTCCGCTTAAAAGCGCTGTCATTGATTGATCTGATCCTCCGCCGTTTGTAAGATCAATTTCAATGTTCTCTTCTTCCATGAATCCAAGATTGATTGCAGCATAGAAAGGCGCATAGAAAATGCTGTGCGTAACTTCGTTAACGCGAATTACATTGCTGCTTCCGCAACCTGCAAAAACAATTGAAAAACTTCCAATAATCAGCGCAAGAAAAATTGCAAATTTTTTCATTTTACCTCCTTAAAATTTACTAAAAGCATAATATGTTTTTGTCTTGGAAATTGTCAAAAAAATTATATATTTCAAATTCCAATCATAAGTTATATCTAAATGAAAGCACTTCGAGTTCACCCTTTAACATATGTTTTTTTGTTAATATTAATTTTAACTGGATTTGGCTCGGTTCTAATTCCATACATAATTGCAATTTCACTTCACGAACTTGCCCATGCAAATGCTGCAAAAAAACTTGGCTATGGACTTAACAAAGTTTGGATTTTGCCTTATGGGGCTTGCGTTTCATTTAAAAACTACTGTTTCAGCCCTCGCGACGAAATTAAAATTGCTCTTGCCGGGCCAATTGTTAACGCGCTTTTGCTTGCAATAACAATTATGCTTTGGTGGATTTTCCCTCAAACATATATCGTGACATACACTTTTGCCTTGTCGAATTTTTCGCTTATGGTTTTTAATTTGTTGCCTGCATTTCCTCTTGACGGAGGTCGAATTTTAACCTCAATTTTAAAATTAAAATTTAAAGAAAAAACCGTTTATAAAATTTCTTGTGCAATAAATTTAATTTTTTCATTAATTTTTTTAATTTTTTTCATAATTTCCGCATTTTTTCAAATTAATTTTTCTTTTGGGCTTATTTCAATTTTTCTTTTTTGCGGAATTTTTGAAGGGAAATTTAACGGAACATATGCCCCGCTTATAAGTCAAATTGAAAAAAAGAAAAAAGACATCTTACCAATAAAAAACATCTACCTTAATTCTTCCGTCCCTCTTTTCAAACTTCTCAAGGAAACAAGCAAAGAGAAATATACATTTTTCTTTGTTAAATTCTCAAACGGAAAAATTAAAATGCTAAACGAGGACCAACTTTCAACATTACTTCAAAACAACGATTTAAACACAACAATTGAGGAAATTTTTAATAAAAAACTTAATGATTAAGTTGTTTTATTATTATTTATTTGATATAATCTTACCATGGAAATTTTAAAAGATATTAATCAAATTGAATCAAAACTTAAACAATTTTTTGGCTTTGAAATTGAGGTTGACGCTGAAGCATTTATAAGCCGTTCTCTTTCCGAAGAGGAAATTAAATTTTTGGCAGACAACATAACAAACGAAAACTTGAGCGAAGAAAGCATCAATTCTTTTTCCGACTTAATTTTTCAACTTAAAAACTATATGTTTGCCCTTTCAAATTTCGTTGCACTTCTTTTAACAGCAAAAAAATATGAAAGCGTTTTCCATTTTGTTCGCAAAATTTTTGTTGGGCAAATTGGTCAAATCAAATACAGCTCTGTTAAAGAAAGTTATTCTTTCCTTGAAAGATATTTCGATCGTTTTGTTGAAATTGTTAAAAATTGTGATGTCGACAAGAATTTATACTTGCCGCTTATAATTAAAGCTTTTGAAAGCGACAAAACCGAAACGCTTTTCAATTGGAAGCGTCCTGCAGTTGAATTCATGCAAAATTTTTTCAACGAAAACGAAGAATGGACAATTTCATATCTTAACTCGAACAAAGAAAACAAATATAAACTTCTTGAAATCATAACCGATTTCAACACTGCTCGCGGAATCAGAATGCTTATCGACGATTTTATTTCCGACGAGGCAAATGAAGATCAAAATTCCCACATTTTAAAAAAGTTCAAACGCGAAACTTTTCTTGAGTTAGACAAGCGCCTTTACGACAACATTCCTGAAGAAGAAAAGGGAAAACTTGCAGGTGTCTTTGTTGCATTTGGAAGCGACAACGAAGCCCTAACCCGTCTTAACGACCTCTATGAAAAGGCAACCTCCCCTGCTTTTAAAGAAGCAATTGCGGAAAAACTTGAAATAATTAAAAGTCCAGAGGTTAAAACAGAAAAACAATTTGTTTACGCTGCAAGGCGCAAAATTAAAGAGCCTCAAGAAAGAACTCTTGGAATTCCTTTCGACAAAATTGATCTTAATCTTGCAAGCGGATTTCCGGCTAACAACGTTTTAAAAACATATTTAATTAACGTTGTTAAAGAAGAGAACATTCTTTCAAAGCTCATAAACTTAACCTATCTTTTCAACGTTTTTGAAAAAGAAGGACTTGAAAACTTTGCAGAAAAACTTTATGACGTTGTTTCAAGAAAAGACGACATTAAAGAAGCAAAATGGGCAATTCGTTTTTGCGCGCTTTTCGGAAGCGAAAACTTAACCGCCCAAATGGTTGAATTTGCCTGCCAACTTTTTGGACTTGGTCGATTCAAAGAAGCAAAATATTTAACAGAATGCCTTGTTAACTGCGGAAAAGACGAAGCCGCAAAAATTTTTAGTTCAAACGCAATTAAAAAGTTTGAAGATGAAAATTGGAAAAACCAAATGCTCCAAACCCTTGCTAAAAAAGCAGACATCAACATTTTGGACATTGAGGACCAACTTGCAATTGGAAAGGTTTTGCCAAGTGAAATTGAAAAACAAGTTGACCGCCTTAAAACAGCGTTCCTTAACGGAAGAGAATATTCAAACAAAAATTTTGAAAAAATTTCCAACTTCGAACCTTTCAAATCGCTTTTCAAAAAGTTGATTTGGGGCGAATATAAAATTGGAAAACTTTATAATGCTTTTGTTTTGGAAGAAACAAATGACGGACAAATTGAGCGAAAATATCTCCTGAAACTTCTTGATGAAGCACAAGAAAATTTTGTTATTCAAATTCTTCACACTCTCGACATCGACGATCGCTTTGAAAAGATTATCAACGCAATTGAAAACCCTCTTTTCCCTCAATTTAAGAAAATTAAATTTGATGTTAAAGACTATAAAGCACAAACAACGGAAATAAGTAACTTTAACGGAATGTTTGTTGACGCGGGGAAATTTGTTGAGAAAATTCAAACCTACGACTTCAAAATTAACCGTAATGAGGGCGAAATAACTTTCAGTTCGCTTCTTAACATAAATCAAGGGCTTAAGCTTGCTTGCGTTGTTGAATTTAACAAGCCAATCAACTTAAGCAGCGTCTATTGCAATCTTGGAAGCATATATTTCTTCAAAACAACCGATCTTTTGAAAGACGGCGAAAAATTTATCTATTCCAAGAACAATGCCCTTTCGGTTATGTCGCTTCCTCCAAGATATTTTGATTTATGTATGACCGCGGTTGTTAGTTCTTTGCAATAGCAATCGCACCAGAAAAAACATAATCGAATATATAAACCTAGGAGTATAAAAATGAAAATATTTAATTCTTTAACAAGAAAAAAAGAAGATCTTATTGTTGAAAACAACACTGTTAAAATGTACACCTGCGGGCCAACCGTATATTATTTCCCACACATTGGAAACATGCGCGCATATCTTTTTATGGATTTTTTGCGCAAAAGTTTGAAATATTGCGGATTCAAAATTAACGGGGTTATGAACTTAACCGATGTTGGACACCTTGTTTCCGATTCCGACGACGGCGACGACAAAATGGAACTTGCCGCTAAACGCGAAAACAAAGATCCATATGAAATTGCAAAGTTCTACACAAATTGTTTCTATCGTGACGCTTCCCGCCTTAACATTGAGTTCCCAGAACACGTTGCAAAGGCAACCGAGCATATTAACGAAATGATTTCGTTCATTAAAAAGCTTGAAGCAAAGGGTTACACATATATAATTGACGACGGTGTGTATTTCGATGTGCAAAAATTCAAAGCATATGGCGCGCTTTCAGGGAAAGACCTTTCAACAACCGGCGTTAACAGAATTGACGAGAATCAACAAAAACACCACCCTTTCGATTTCGCACTTTGGAAATTCGTTCCTGAACAACACATTATGAAATGGGAAAGCCCATGGGGAATTGGTTGCCCAGGTTGGCATATTGAATGCTCGGCAATGGGCGAAAAATATCTTGGAAACTCAATCGATATCCACACCGGCGGAATCGACCACAAACCAATCCACCACGAAAATGAAATTGCACAAAACGACGCAAAAGAGGGAAAACAAGTTGTTAAAAATTGGATGCACGTTGAATTCCTACAAGTTGACGGTGGAAAAATGGGAAAAAGCCTTGGGAATTTATACACCCTTGACGAACTTATTGAAAAAGGATTCTCCCCTCTCGATTTCAGATATCTTAATCTTTTAACTCACTATCGAAAAAGCCTTAATTTCACTTTCGACGGATTGTCCTCCGCAAAACAAGCTCTTAAATCTCTTAAGCAACTGGCTTTGGAAAACAAAAATGGAACAGAAAAAGCAAACGAGGATAATCTTGCGCAATATGAAAAAGATTTCAGAAACGCAATTTCCGACGATTTAAATCTTCCTCTTGCTGTTGGAATCGTTTGGAAAATGCTTAAAAACGAGCCAAAAAGCAAGGAAGTTTTCAATCTTCTCATGAAATTCGACCAAGTTTTAAGTTTAAATCTTGGAAAAGAAGAAGAGATTGAAATTCCAGACGAAATTAAAAAATTGGCAAATGAACGCGTTCAAGCCCGAATTGAAAAGAACTGGGCAAAATCTGACGAACTTCGCGATTTAATTAAAAGCAAAGGTTTTTTAATTAAAGACACGAAGGACGGATTTGAACTTAACAAAATTTAAGAAAAAATAAGGAAACGATTAACTTTTGGATAAAAAAGACAAGAAAACAGTTGAAAAGAAAAAGCTTTTGGTTAGAACAATAATTTTTGGCTTAATTGTTCTTGCTCTTTGTTCAACTTTTTTCTTCAAAGAGAAAGTTGAAAATTTTGTTAATTTTTATTATAACAAAGATGCTCTTTCAAGCGAAGTTTACGAAAACGGCTTAAAAGCGCATTTCATCGACGTTGAACAAGGCTCGGCGGCTTTAATACAATTTCCAACGGGCGAAACTATGCTTATCGACTGCGGCGATAAAAAATCCACAAGTCATAACAAATTTAAAAATTATTTAAACAATTTTGCCTTTCGAGAAGAAGATGAGCAAGAAGTTATCGATTATTTAATTTTAACCCACCCCGATGCCGACCACATTGGAGGCGCATCATATGTTTTTGACAACTATCTTGTTAAAAATTGTTATCTTCCACAAATTTATTACTATAACGAAAAAACTTCCGACGATATTCCATGGGAAATTCCGGCTGGCGCACCAACCTCAAGCGACGAAACATATCGCAACGTTATATCAAAATTAGACAAAGAGATTGAAGAATCTGGCTGCAAAAAGATTTACACAAATGAATATCTCCGAATTCACTCTTCATCTTATTCGGAGGAAGAAGCAGCAACATCAAGTTCGATGTGGGCTGTTAACTTTTTTGCGCCAATAACCGGAAAAGTATATTTATCCAAAGGCGAAGCGGTTACAAACGACTACTCCCCAATTATTATTGTTGAATATATGGGAAGAAAAATTATGCTAACCGGCGATGGAAGTTCAAGAATCGAATCGGAATTTGTAAGTAAAGTTGAATCCAACCAATACGCAGGATTCTCTGAAATGTATTTTGATATTGACATTTTACAAATTGCCCATCATGGGAGCAAATATTCCTCAACAGAGGAATTTCTTGACATCGTTAAACCAGAATACGCAGTTATTTCTGTTGGGAAAAACAGCTATGGACACCCTTCCGATGAAACGCTTGAACGGCTTGAAAACTGCGGAGTTAACGAAAAATGCATCTATCGAACCGATAACAACGGAAACATTCTTGTTGGAATATCAACAACCGGCGGACTTGCGCTTGTTGCAAATCATGTTCAATATATAACTTTCAAATTTGAACTTTGGCAAATTATCTTAATCGGAACTGGGATTTCAGCAATAATAATCTACTCCCCATATTTGCAAAATCTAAACAAAAAGAAAAAAGGGGGAAAGAAAAAAAGCTAAAAATATTTTTGGCTTTATTTTGAAATACTAGAAAGATGAAATTTGAAATTGAAATAATAAAAACTCTTCAAACAATATCCTCCCCGTTTTGGGATAATTTTTTTAAGTTAATTTCCCAACTTGGAAACTATATTGGCTTTGCAATTGCCGTTTTAACAATCTATATTTTAGTTAACAAAAAATATGCACTCTATTTCAGTTTAACCTATCTTTTAAGTTTACTTGCGAACTGGATTATGAAAGCATTAATTTCCCGCCCACGACCATATGTTGCAAGCGGAGAAATTAAAAACATTTTTCCGGGAAGCGGCGCATCGATGCCAAGCGGGCATACTTTAAGCGCAACGATCATCGCTTGTTTTTGTGTCTACATAATTTTTAAATCCTCAAAAAGACCTTGGATTAAAGTTCTTTCAAGCGTTCTCTTTACAATTTTTGTTGGATTTGTTATAGTTTCACGAATGTATCTTGGGCAACACTACCTTTCCGACACACTTGTTGCTCTTGCCGAAGGAATTGTGTTCTCAACAATTGGAATTTCACTTTACAAAAAAGGAGACAAAAAAATTGATAACAAAAAGTGCTGATGAAACAATGAATTTTGCAACCGAATTTGCGAAATCAATTAAATCCCCATGCGTAATTGTTCTTTCTGGGGATCTTGGCGCGGGAAAAACAACTTTCACAAAAGGTTTTGCAAAAGGACTTGGAATTTCTGAAATAGTAACAAGCCCAACATTTACTTTGCTTAATGAATTTGTTGGAAAAGAGAAAATGTATCATTTCGACATGTATCGCCTTTCGTCGAAAGAAGAAGCCTATGAACTTGGATTTGAGGACTATTTCAAAAAAAATGACGGAATTGTTTTAGTTGAATGGGCGGAGAACGTTGAAGGGCTTTTCTCTCCGCCATACAAAAAAATAACAATAAACAAAATTTCAGATAACGAAAGAGAAATTAAAATCGAGGAAATAAAATGAATATTCTATGTTTAAACACGGCATTTGCTGAAGCACACATTGCCCTTTCCCACAACGGAAAAACATATTTTAAAGCAATTGACTCCAATTCAAAGCACTCCGAAAATTTGCTTGTTGAAGTTGAAAAACTTTTTGCAGAAGCAGGAGCGAAAAACACAAGCGATTTCCTAAACGAAATTGACGCCCTTGCTGTTGTTGTTGGCCCAGGGTCTTTCACAGGGCTTCGAATTTCAATTGCAACCGCCAAAGCAATTCTTTCAACAAAACCAAACATGAAAGCAATTTCAATCAATTCATTGGAACTTATTGCAAGCAGAAGCACAAAAGAAAACAAAACAGCAATTTTGGATGCGTTAAGCGGGCTTTATTTCGTTTCCAGTTTCAACATGGATAAAGAAATTGAAAAGCCAAAAATGATTACCAAAAACGAAGTTTATGGGCTTAAAAACCTTGTTTCAATTGAAAAATTACCTTTTGAAACTGAAATTGTTTCGCTTTCGGCAAAATCACTTCTTGCCCTTGCCGAAAACAAGGCAGAAAACAACGAATTTATATCTGAAACCGAACTTGTTCCTCTCTACATTCGCCCAAGTCAAGCGGAGGCAAATTTAAATGCAAATTCAAAATAGCGTTTCAAAGGAAGACCTTAAACAAGTTTTGGAAATTTCAAATGAACAATTTGGAAACGAAAGTTGGAATTTAAACCAGTTTGAAAGTTCACTTTCCTCCCCTTCCTCTCTGTTTTTTATTGCAAAGGAAAAAGAAGAGGTCGTTGGCTTTTTAATTGCTCAAGACAATTTCGACGATATCAATCTCCTTTTGATTGCAACAAAAGAAAGTTATAAACGAAACGGAATTGGCAAATCTCTTCTTTCATCTCTTGAAAAACTTGGCAAGAAAATTTGGTTTGAAGTTAGAGAAAGCAATTCTGCCGCGCAAAATTTTTACATGTCCTGTGGATACGCTCAAAAATATGAACGTAAAAAATACTACTCAAACGGCGAAGACGCGTTGATTTTTGAAAAGTAAAAAATTTTTCTTGCTTTTTGTTTAAATAGATACTAAAATAAAAATATAAGGAAGGTTTGATAATGAACGGTTTTAACTCAAAAAATCTTGGAAAGAAAGAAACAAAACAAGATCTTGTTAACAAAATTTGCGAAATTGGAGGAAACAATCCTGATTCTCCAGAAATTAAAGCAATTTTTGCGGGAAAAACAAAACGTCAGCTTTTAAACATACTTTCAACCTATGAAAAATCAATTCACAAGGATAATTCCGGCAGCGATTTTTCGCAAGATCTTTAATAATTTTGCTTAAGTTGAATATAAATAAAAAATAAGTGGATAATCTCAAAAAAATTAGTTGACATGTTAATTCGATTGGTGTATTATCTATCTGCTTTTGAAGAACATTGATTTATCAATGGCTCTTCTTTTTATTAACAGGAGGACAGAATGGAAAAAACATTTTTAACACCAGAAGGCAAAAAACAACTCGAGGAAAGACTCGTTGAATTAAAAACTGTTAGAAGACCAGAAGTAACAAAGAAAATTGGAATTGCAAGAGAATTTGGTGATCTTTCAGAAAACGCAGAATATGACGCAGCAAAAGAAGAACAAGGTCAAATTGAAGCAGAAATTGCTGAAATTGAAGTTAAACTTCGTAACTGCGAAATAATTAACAAAAAAGATCTTTCAACAAGCAGTGTTTCCGTTGGTTGCACTGTTAAACTCTACGACGAAACTTTCGAAGAAGAAGTTGAATATCAAATTATTGGTTCAACCGAAAGCGACCCTCTTAAAGGATTGATTTCAAACGAAAGTCCTGTTGGAAGAGCTCTTCTTGGAAAGAAAAAAGGTGAAACCGTTACAGTTACAACCCCAGGCGGAGAAATTGAATATAAAATTCTTTCAATCAAAGCCTAATTAGATTTCATAAAAAAACTCGCAACAATGCGAGTTTTTTTTATTATTCAAATATCTTTCTTATTGAATCTGGTGCTTCAATTTGCATCATGGTTCGGTTCATTGCCCCAGTTATGAAGAAACACTGACCAACCCCAGCCGTAACGATGCTGTTTTGTTCCTCGTTGTTGATTTCCCCCGATTTTCGATACAACTCAACAAGGTCGTTCAAGTCGTTTGGCGAAAGTGAGAAAATCATTGAGTATTGGCTGGCGTTAATAACAGCCGTTGATTGACGTTGAATTTCCGGAGTTCCAACGAAGTCCTTAATGTTTTGCGTAATAACAATTTGCATTCCTGAATACTTACGAATACGTTTTGCCATTTGCGCCATGAAATCCAAAGCAATTGGATATTCTGGATTAATGAAAATGTGGGCTTCGTCAACGGCAACAATAATTTTTCTGTTGGTTTTAAAACGAATGTTGAAGTCACGATTTTTAATAATTTCATTATCCAAATATTTAAATATCAAAAGCATTTGTGCGTTCGCAATAACCTCGTTTCTGTTTGCAAGAAGAGAACGGAAGTTAAAGGAAACGAAATTTTCTTTTGTGCTTATTGAGGTTGGACCATTCCAAAGATTACTGTTTCTTCCCCCAGTTGCAAATTTCTTGATGTATGTTTGAATTGTTAACAAATTGCGTTTGTGATATTCGTCGGTTTCTTTTTCAACGCGATCAAGAATAATTCTGTAAAGGTCATCAAAGATTGGATAATCCTCTGGCTTGAGTTTTTCAAGATCGGTGTTTGAATCGATTCCCTTTTCGTTATACATTTCAACAACAAGCGAGTTAAGAGCCTCAAACGAATCGCTGTCCATTCCATTAAGAATAACCTTAAAGAACTGCTCAACGAATTGAAGGTGGGTTGAAAATGTGTCGGTTGATTCTTTAAGTTTGAGCTTTCCGTTATCTTCTTCCTTTTCATCTTCTTCGTCGTAAACTTCCGAAACATCTTTAATGTCGTCTTTAAGAGTTGTCATTATGTGAAAAGGATTAATAATTCCCATCGATGAAGACCCAACATCAATAACTTTTCCATGCAAATTCCCTGCAAGAACTGTATATTCATCTTCTGGGTCAAGAATAAATATTTTTGTGTTATCCGCAGCAAAGTTTGAAAGCAAAGTTTTTGTTGCGAAAGATTTTCCCGAACCAGATTTACCAACAATCATCATGTTGCTGTTAACTCTGTCTCTGTTTCTAACAAAGAAGTCAACGAAAATTGGGTATTCATTATATCCAATATAGAACCCATCTTTATCTTGAAGCGCCCCCGAAATGAATGGGAAAATTGCTGCAAGAGTTGTTGTTGGCATTCCACGCATTGTATCTTTGATGTTATCTCTCATTGAAATGTTTGAGCTTATGAACCCATCAACTTGTCGACCAAACAATTCAGAAATTTTAAAGCCTTCTTGTTTCAAGATTGCTTTAACTTCTTTTCTTGCCGCCTCCTCACAAATTACGTAGGTGTTAACATCAAAAAGTTGTTCATTGTTGTTTTTAAGGCTAACAAGAAGTTGTTTCAGCGTTTCTCTGTGGGTTTCGTTTTCAATAACCCTACTGCTCTTTGCTGAATAAGCTGCCTTACTTTCCATTTCCATAATTGCCTTATCGATGTTTCGTTCAGCTTTCAACTTTTGAACAGGCTTAATTTTAACAATAACTTTTGTTCTGTCCTGCGAAAAGAAATTAAATCCCCAAGCATTTGGAACGTTAAGAGGATAGTCGTTAACAACAAATTGTCGATAGCCTCTTCCATCAACAGTGTAACCAGCGGCTTTAAATTTAAGTTCTTTTGGAACTGCCCAATCGTAATACTTATCCATTGCAATTGAATCAAGTTCTCTTTCATCAAATTCTTTTCCAAAGGTTGCTTTAACAAAAACAACAAGTTCGCGTCCTGCCAACTTCTTCGTTGTCATTGGAGTTACGGAATTTGAAAGCGTTGTCATAATTCCGTTGATTGTTGTTTCCAAAATTTCTTTATCTTTTCCATAAACAACGAAATAATAGTAATCTTTATAAACTTTTTCTTGGCGGTTCATGGATTCAACACGTGAAACCCTGTCCTCAAAAATTCCTGCTCTCGCTTCAACTTCTTTTGCAGTCATTTCCCCTTCAATTTGAAGGTCGAGAAGGGAATCATACTTTCTGTCCTCAACATAAACATAGTTGTCGAGAATCATTGCTTTGCTAAGTTTAATTATGTTTGCGGTTTGCGTTTCGGTTAAACGACGAAGCGCATTTGCAAATGTTTCAATAAGCATGTTTTGCTTAAACTCATTCAAAAGTCCGAACTCAACAGGTGTGATTTCAATAACTTGCGCATAGTAATCTTTATAGTTAATAAATCTGTCTTGCTCGAACCCAACAAAAGGAATTATTGTTGAGATGTTTGAGCTTTCTTTTTTTGCGTCTTTCGAATATTTTTTCTTTTGCGCAAAAAACCTAAACAAATATCCTAACGTGTAATAAAATCTAATTCCATCGGCAACCGGAAGGAAAAGGCTGAAGGCAACAATAAGCCAGCCAACCCCAACCCAAACGTGATATGGAAAGTTAGCAGTGAAAAGCGCAACCGCAACACCAACACCAATAAATGCAAAGATGATGTCGGTTAACGTAACACCTTTAATAAACTCTGTTTTAACCTTAATTTTTCTTGGAATAATTCTCATAGAGCCTCCAATTGCCAATTTTTAGTAACTTTAACTAAATATTATTATATACAATTATAAATTAATAACAAAATAAAATTCAATTTTTATTAATTAAAAGCGAATTTTCCGTCATTTCTTTTGGTTTTTTAATCCCAAACAACTCCAAAATTGTTGGAGCAACGTTTCCAAGTTTCCCATGCTCTTTTAACTCGCAATTTTTTAAACGTTTGCTTGCAAGAATGAATGGAACAGGATTGGTTGTGTGGGAGGTAACAACTTTTCCGTTCTCAAACATGAGTTCCGCGTTCCCATGGTCCGCCGTAACAATTGCATCGCCTCCAAATTTAAGGGTTGCCTTAACAATTTGATTGGCGCATTTATCAACAAATTTAATCGCTTTTTTTGCCGCGTTGAAATCGCCAGTGTGTCCAATCATGTCGGGATTTGAAAGATTGATTAATATAAAGTCATATTTTTTGCTCTTAATTGCCGAAATTGCCCTTTGCGTAATTTCCTTTGCTCTCATTTTTGGAACAGAGGAAAAATTTTGAACATTAATGCTTTCAACAAGACTTCTTTCCTCTCCTTGAAAAGGTTTTTCAATTCCTCCGTTGAAAAAGAAGGTCACATGCGCATATTTCGTTGTTTCAGCAATTCGAAGTTGTTTTAAATTGTTTTTCGCAAGAACCTCAGAAAGACAGTTTTTAATTTTTTCTGGTTTAAAAATAACATTTATGTTTTTGAATGTTTTGTCATATTCCGTCATGGTTGCAACATAAAGATTTTCAAGTTTTTTGCGTTCAAATGCCTTAAAATTTTTTTGAGAAAGTGCAGAAATCAATTCGCGCATTCTGTCGGTTCGAAAGTTATAGGAAATAATAACATCTCCGCTTTCAATATCCGGGCTTCCAACAAGTTTTATTGGGGGCATAAATTCATCGTAAACACCTTTGTTATAGTTGTTTTCAATTGCTTTTCGAAGATTTGAAACCTCGTTATATCCTTCCGCCCCTGTTCCTGTTAGCATGTTATAAACACGTTGAACTCGCTCGAAGCGCTGCTCTCTGTCCATTGCGTAAACACGCCCTGAAACAGTTATAACTTCGCCAATTTCCTCTTCTTTAAGAAAACGAGAAACTTCGCCAAAATAACCAATTCCGCTGTCAATTGGAGTGTCGCGTCCATCAAGGAACGCATGGAAATATACTTTCTTAACTCCCAACTTTTTTAGTGAAAGAATAAGTTGTTTTGCATGCTCAATTTTGCTGTGAATTCCGCCGTTTGAACAAAGCCCCATAACATGGACATTGCTTTTGTTCTTTTTAGCATAAGCCGCAGCTTCTTTTATAACCTCATTCTTTTGAAACGAGCAGTTCTCAATTGCCTGATTAATCCTTTCAAGGTCTTGAAAAACAACACGCCCACTTCCAAGGTTTAAATGCCCAGTTTCGCTGTTTCCCATTTGCCCTTCCGAAAGCCCAACAGCCTTTCCGCTTGCCTCAAGCAAACAATTTGGGAAAGATTTTTTGAGTTTGTTTATGTTAGGTGAATTTCCGAAAATTGCATTCCCTTCTTTTTCGTTTCTTTCGCCATAACCATCTAAAATTGTCATTGTTATCATACAAGAATTTTACCACAATTTTTATTTCAAACAAAACAATAATTTTTATTTGTTTTTGCAACAAAAAAACAGGGCATCTGCCCTGCTTTCTATCTGTCTTTTTTAATTTTTCTAAGGAATGGAGGAATGTCGGCTTCGCGAATTGAAATTCTTGAAGTTTGAATTGGTTCTTCAACAATTTCTAGTTCAGGTTCTGGACGTCTTTCCTCAACAACTCTTCTAACGCCAAGTCCAAGAGCGTTTGTTTCGTTCTTTTGAACATATTGGTCATATTTTTCCTTGTCGAAACTTCCATATGCTTGAACGTCTTCACGTGCTTTTTCAACTTCAGGTTCTTCGTCTGGTGTTCCTTTAAAGCCTGTTGCAATGATTGTTATTTCAACTTCATCATTCATTGCCTCGTCAATTGCAGCACCGAAAATGATGTTTCCAGTTTCGTCAACAACTTCCTTAACAAGGTCAACAGCCTCATAAACTTCATCAAGAGGCAAGTCGTTTCCGCCCTTAACGTTAATCAAAACACCCGTTGCGCCTTCAATTGTTGTTTCAAGAAGTGGACTTGAAACAGCTTGACGAACAGCCTCAATTGTTTTGTTTTCGCCTTTTCCGCGACCAATTCCCATGTGGGCAAGGCCTTTGTTTTTCATGATTGAACGTACATCGGCAAAGTCGAGGTTGATTAAGCTTGGAGTTACAATTAAGTCGGAAATTCCTTGAATTCCTTGACGTAAAACATCGTCTGCATAGCGGAATGCCTCAACAATTGGCGTTCCTTTTGGAACAAGTTTCAACAACTTGTCGTTTGGAATAACAACCAATGTGTCAACATATTTTCTAAGCCCTTCCAATCCTCTTTCAGCATTTTCCATTCTCTTTCTGCCTTCAAAATTAAAAGGTTTTGTTACAACAGCAATTGTTAAAATTCCCATGTCTTTTGCGATTTGAGCAACAACAGGAGCAGCTCCCGTTCCTGTTCCTCCGCCCATTCCTGCGGTTATGAAAACAAGGTCGGAATCCTTAAGCATTTCTGTTATGCTTGCTTTGCTTTCCTCGGCAGCTTTTTGACCAACTTCAGGATCGGCGCCTGCGCCAAGTCCTCTTGTTAATTTTTCACCAATTTGAAGGCGTAAATCTGCCTTGCTCATTAAAAGCGCTTGTTTATCTGTGTTAATTGCAACAAATTGTGCGCTTGTTATGTTCGCATTAATCATGCGGTTAACGGCGTTGTTTCCGCCTCCACCAATTCCAACAACTTTAATGTTGGCAACTGGGCCAATGCTGTTTTCTGAATACATAAATTTCTCCTTAATTAAATAATTTTGTGAACCAATTTGTGGTTTTAACTTGTTTTTTAAGCGCTTCGCTCAAAACTGAAAGCGAACTTGAAAAATTTGGCTTTGAAAATGCCGGGACGTCTGGAGCAAGAAGTTTTATATCTCTTCCAAGGCATTTTTCAAGGTATTCTCTACCTCCAGTTATATACGAAAGCCCCCCGCCTGTCAAGTAAACTTGGGCATTTTCCAAATTTTGCTCTGAAAACTTTTGGAAACTTCGCATGATGAAAGAAGCAATCATTTCAATCCTTTCGCGAACTATTTCATTTGCAGAAGCAATTGGCACAAACAAAACTTGATTTTCAACATTAATCTCATAATTCCCTGCCTTTTTTGAATTTACACTTAACACAATTTCTTTTTTAAGTTGTTCGGCTTCTGCAAAGGAAATTTCAAATCCCTCGCAGAAATCTCCGCTTATGTGCGCTCCCCCAAGCGAAAATGCACTTAATCCGGCAAGCCCACTTCCAAGAACTCCACAAACACTTGTTGTTATGTAGCCAATGTCAACAATAATTGCTCCACGTTGTTGTTCAAACGGCGTTAAAAGGTAGTTTGCTTGGGCAAGAGAGGAAGAAATATATTCAACCGATTCAATTCCAAGTTGCCCCAAAGTTTCATTGAAAAGCGAAATAAACGAATTCTCAACATAAATCAAACTAACCTTGGCGCGAAGCAATGTTGTCTTTTGTTGACCAAAATCAAAAGTTCTTCGCCCGTCGTCAAGTTTAAACCAAAGCGGCGAACAAGAAACAAGAGTTTTCGACTTCATAATTTCTTTATTAAGCGCTTTAGAATATAGATAGGAAACATCTTCATTCGTGATTTTAACCTTTCTTTTAAAGCAGGTTTCAACTTCTGTGCAATCGCAAAAAGAAAACTCCGCAGGAACGCCAACATAAAGCGCTTCAACTTTCATTCTTGCTTGTTCTTGAGCCTTTGAAAGGGCAAACCCGCAAGCATATTTAAGCTCGTCAATTTCAAGGAATTCCCCATCGGAAAAACCAGCGTAGTCCGCTTCACCCTTCCCCTTGATAACAAAGGAATTGTTAACCCCTTGTTGGCCAATTAGAACGGTTATTTTCGATGAGCCGATGTCCATAATTGCAGCATATTTCTTTTGCATCTTCGCGTTTCTCCTTGGTTTTTCTTTTGCGCAAACTGATTATGTATATTTAATCAATTTTTTTATAATTATAAAAAAAACAGTTGAGAAAGTCAACTGTTTTTCTTAAAATTTAAAAATTAAAATTTACATTTTCTTTAACTTTGAATTAATGAAAAGTCGGAATAAGAAATAAACTGCTGTGTAGGCAATAACAACATATCCTGCCCAAAGAGCTTTTGCATATAATGTGTAAAGAATTCCTGTAACACTGAATGCAACTTCCAAAACGATAACAATTGCAATGCTTAAAAGACACGCAAGGAAGGTTAAGAACGAGGCAACACCTCTAAGTTTTGGGCTGCTTATAAGCAAAGCCAAAACGTTAACAACAATAACAAGCCCAACACAAATCAAGAATGCAATTGAAAGCCCGCCAACAGCTTTTGTTTGGGTTATTAGATTCCCACCGGCAATTTCATATTCAATTGCAAGATTTTCTATTGTTGCAAAATTGAAAACGTCACGTTTCGCAATCTCTCTTGAGTTCAATTTCCTGACATTAATTTCAGTAAGTTTGTTCTCGTTTGAAATTGAATCATCATTTGAAACTTCATTTGTTATTTCAACATTCTTTGCCAAGTAGTCTTTCTCGGCTTCATCTGCTTTTTCTTCGTTTGCGAACAAACTTTCAACGAAATCGAGCATTGTAACCTGTTGGGCAAAAGATTTTTTATCCTCGCCGGAATCCTTCAACTTGTTTTGGAAACTTGAAAGCGGGCAAATTAGCGCAACAAGCATAACTGACGAGAAAATTAATGAAACAAATGATAATAAAAACTTTTTCATATGTATCTCCTATTGTGATTATATAACGCCAAAAATTGAATGTCAATCATTTGTCTAAAAACGAATAAGCAATTTCCTTGTTGTTGTTTTCGAAAACATAGAGAACTTTGTTTGTTAAAAGCGCTGGATTTTTTGAAGCAGCAGAAAATGCCTCGTTCATAACCGAAATTTTTTCGGTCAAATCCGAATCGGCAAGAATAATTTGCGTTTCAAAATTTGCTGTGTCAACAATTTTTAAGCAAGGTTGCCATGAAACAACTGTTGAAACCTCAATTGGTTTAAAGAAAACATCGAAACTTAAATATTTGCTTCGAACATCAGAAATTTGAAATTTGTTTTCTTCAAAAGCAGTTAAAATTGAACGCGAAATTGTTTCAAGTTTCTTTGAAAAATATGAGTTTTCATCGCTTGAACTTGCAATGCTTAAAACCTGCCCTGCTTCTGCGCCCGAAAGGTTAAGATCGATTGGTGCGGCGTATGCTTTTGAACTTTCATCAAGAAAAACGCTTCCAAATGAAAGCAAAACAGGCCCATTTTCTTGCTTTACGTACGTTGAATTTTCAACTTTAAGAATTTTGAATTCCTCATCAAGAAAATACGATTTTTCGCCGGAATTGATTGCAAAAAATTCCTCGCGCTCAACAGCATGGATAACAAGTTTGTTTGGAATTTGAGTTTCAATGTTAACAATTTTTAAATATGGGAATTGCTTTTCAAGGCGCGAAATAAGCTTTTCCTTTCCCAAAAACAAAACCGAGCCGCCCGTTTTAAGCGCTTCGTTTTCAATTTCGGTTGTTATTTCATCGGTTAAATTAATCCTTCCTGTTTTATATTCAACTTTAACCTCTTTAAGCGAAAAAAGAGTGAACATTAAAATAACAAGAACAATAAGCAAAACCAAAACACAGGAACAAATTATTGTTGCTTTTTTATGCTTCTTTAAAAATTTCATATGTAAATTGTATCACATAAATTCCCATTTGAAAAGAAAAAAACCTGGGATAACCCAAGTTTTTTCTTAACCCTGTTCCTCGTCTAAATATGTTGCCATAACATCGGCAATGTGGAGAAGAAGCGCGGTTGGATATGCCAAATATGCATCTTTAAGCGCATAACTTCCGCCTTGAACTCGAAGGTCAAACGCGCCCATGTGCCAATTTATTGCAAGCGCTTCCTCGCGAGAAAGGCGAGTGAATCCGTTGATTATGTAAACCGATTTTTCGCCATGACCATATGGCAACTTGTCGTCAACGGCATAATATGGCTTTTGAACCCATGCCCCGTTTTCCTTAACATTTCGAAAGTCTGTTTTATAGGTGTTAACTTTGCAAACGTCATGACAAAGCGCAATTAATGCGATGCTTTCTTTTGAAATTTTTTCCTCAAAATTTTCGCCAAACTCGTTTCTAACAAGTTTCAAAAATCTTTCGTAAACCTTAACGCTGTGCTCGCAAAGACCGCCTTCATGGGCGCTGTGGAATTTTGTTGACGCAGGCGCAGAGAAAAAATCACTTTTTTCAAGCCACTCCAAAAGTTTGTCAGAGCCTTCGCGCTTTATGTTTTCCTTAAAAATTTTCTTAAACTCTTCTTGATAGTCCATTTTTCCTTCCTACAAATATATTATATAATATATACAACCTTTTTTCAAAACAAATCGTTTAAAATTGCAAAAGTGCAAAATTAAGTTTACAATTAAAGACCTTAAGTTTACAATCAATCATCATTAAGTTTACAATTAACCTTTGTTAAGTTTACAATTGTTAAATTTAAGTTGACAATTGTTAAATTTAAGTTTACAATTTAGTTATATATCTTGACACAAGGGATATAATTACAATGGAGAAAAAACATGTCGATAAGTAAAGAAAATAAAAACACATTAATTGAAAAAATTTTAGTTAATATTTCCCAACATCTTTTAGATGCGGAATTAATCCATAACCTTTCAAATGAATTTGGAGTTTCAGTTCAAGCAATTTATAAGCTTATTAATAAGCTCTCAAATGATAATGTTATTCGAAAAAAACGAGTTGGAAGAACCCAAAAACTTACGCTTGTTCCTGTTGATAAGGAATTTAAATATTCAATTGGAAAAATAAGTGAATTTGAATCGTTAAGCGAGGTTCGACCTTTAGTTTCATTCCTCCCCCAAAATGCACGAGAAATTTTTGATTATATCTATTCAGAAATTTTTAACAACGCAATTGAACATTCCGAAGGAAATGAAATTAAAGTTATTATGAGCATAACGTCGGTTGATGTTACAACCTATGTAATTGATAATGGGGTTGGAATTTTCGAGAAAATTAAAAGAAAATTTAATCTTGAAAATATTGAACATTCGGTTTTCGAACTTATGAAAGGGAAAGTTACAACGAACCCAAAATCACACACGGGAGAAGGAATTTTCTTTTCGTCAAAATGCGCCGACTATTTCTTAATTCTTGCAAACGACTTAACATTCTCAACCGCAAATCTTTCCAAACCCGACGACGATAAAGCAATTGTTCAAAAAAATAAGCAATTTAAAGGGACAGCTGTTGCATTCAAAATTAGCATTGCAAATAAAATTTCTTTAAGCGAAGTTTTCAATCAATTTGCAGATCCAGATGAAGGTTTTTGCAAAACCATTATTTCAGTTAAACGCCTTGAATATAATGAAAGTGAATCAATCTACATTTCTCGTTCGCAAGCAAGACGCCTAATGACAGGAATGAATAAGTTTAAAGAAATTTGCCTTGATTTCCGTTTGGTTCCAAAAATTGGTCAAGCCTTTGCCGATGAGATTTTTAGGGTTTGGAAATCCGATAATCCAAACACAGAAATCATTGTTATGAATGCAAACAGGGAAATTAATCAAATGATTAAAAGGGTTCAAAACAATGTGATTTAAAAAAACGCTTTTATCAAAGCGTTTTTTCTATTCGTCTTTTTGCTCTTCCGGCGGCTTTTCTGCGTCCGGATTGTCCTCACCCTCAATAAGCCCCGAGGTTGTTGGAAGCGCTGCTGCAAGTTTTTTCATTTTCATCATTTTGTCAACCGTGTCGATCATGCTGAAAAGAAGCATTAGCGCAACAAGCGCCGACGGAACAACAACAATTGTTATGATTCCGGCTGTTGAGGTTATGAACTTAATAACACTTGCAACCCATGTTTGATTATAAATTCCAATAACATAATCCCCGCGAACCCATGGGTCAAGAATTGGTTTACCTGTTTCGGTGTTTATGTTGCTTGTTCCATACGTCCTAAACCAGCGATGACCGTATTTATCAACGCGAATGGAAACAACTTGGTGGAAAATTATTGTTGTTTTATGAGACTCTTGGTTTGTTGGATAGTCCAAAACTTCTTCAGGTTCGTCCCCATCTGCAGGGAATTGGACCGGCGAGCCGTCATAAAGATAGTATGCAATAACATCTCCAACTTTAATTTCGGAAACGTTAACTCTTTTAAGAACAACAATGTCTCCCTTGTAAATTCCGCTTGCCTCCATCGAGCGCGACATAACGCGAACATAGGAATAGCCAAAATAGGAAGGAACACCATGAGAAAATTTAGCAGAGAATGAAATAACAAGGTAAACAATAAGCAACCCCATTACCAAAAAGAAAATGACATCGGTTATAACATTAAATGCTTTCGAAAGTCTTTTCATTTTCCCCCTCTAATTTCCTTTTATATTAGTATTTACCTTTACATTATATATTATTTAATTCAAAACTCAAAAAGTTTTATGGGTAATTTTCAAATTAATTTTTTCTTTTAAACAAAAAAGCAATATAAAACTAAAAAAAAAGAGTTATCTCTTTCATAAATAATTTCTTATTTATGATGAAATAACCCTTTTCTTTCAACTAAACAATTAAGCCTTAACGATATCTAAGTCAAGATCAATTGTGTAGCTTGCTGCTTTGTTCCAGTCACCAACAGTGATTGTGAAAGTGAATTCTTGTGAATTCTTTGTTTCAGAAGCAGAAGCGTTGATTGTTGCTGTTGTTGTTGCTCCGAGAGCTGCTGTTGTGTTTGTTCCAGAAGCAGCGCCTTGGTTTGACAATGTAGCTGTGATGTTATCTTCTGTGCTGAGGTTTGTAACTTTCAATGTGATAACAACTTGTGCGTTCTTTTCGAATGCGATGTCTCCAAGAGCCCATGTTGCTTCGCCGGTTGTGTCATCAGCGTCCCATTCTTGAGTGAAAGTTTTTTCGCTAGCGCCTACAATACCAGCGATTGAGCCTTCAACTTTAACGTTAACGTCTTGAGTTGAGTATGTAACAGTTCCAGTTACGTTTACCTTAACTGAAGCAGCTGCCCAAACACCAACGATTGTTAAGCAAAGAACCATAGCAAACGCAGCGATTGTTGAGATCAACTTAGCTTTTAACTTCATATCATCCCCCTCCTTTTTTAGATTTCCTTATTATTATACATAGCATTCCCAAAAACGCAAAACATTTTCACGCTTTTTTTAAAAATTTTTTTATTTTTCTTAAAAATTCGACAAACCGCCGTATTTTCGGGCTTTTTTAAAGAAAAAAAGTTTATTTTATAACAAAAAGTGTAAATTTTTCGAAAAATTTTGTTAAAACTCTTACAATATTTTTCAATTAAATTTTTCAATTTGAAAGAAAAAAAACGGCTTATGCCGTTTTTAATATCTGCTGAACTGACTGTTATATAAATTGTAGTAGAAACCCTTTTGGGCAAGAAGCTGTTTATGAGTTCCCTGCTCAATTATGTTTCCTTTGTTCATAACAAGAATTAAGTCCGCCGAAACAATTGTTGAAAGCCTGTGGGCAACGATGAAACTTGTTTTCCCTTCCATCATTTTGTCGAACGCGCTTTGAATTGCAAGCTCGGTTCGCGTGTCAATGTTGCTTGTTGCCTCGTCCAAAATTAACATTGGGGGTTTTGCAAGCATAAGGCGCGCAATGCAAATAAGTTGCTTTTGTCCTTGGGAAAGGTTGTCGCCATTTTCGTTGATGATTGTGTTATAGCCGTTTGGCATTGTTTGAATGAAGAAGTCTGCCCCGGCAAGGCGCGCCGCTTTTCGAATTTCGGCATCGGTTGCATTTTCCTTTCCATAGGCAATGTTATCGCGAATTGACGCGGAAAACAGCCATGTTTCTTGAAGGACCATTCCATATTGCTGTCTAAGGCTTTTTCGGGTTACCGATTCAATTGGATAGCCGCTTACAAAAATTTCGCCCTTGTCAACGTCATAGAACCGCATAAGCAAGTTTATAAGTGTGCTCTTGCCGCAGCCTGTTGGTCCAACAATTGCAACCTTTTGCCCTTTTTTAACATTAAGGTTGAGGGTTTGAATAAGTTTCTTTTCTTGAGTGTAGGAAAAACTTACGTCCTCAAAAACAACTTCGCCCGTGCATTTTTTAATTTCTGGAAGACCAAAATCGCTTATTTCGTTTTTCATGTCCAAAACATTGAAAACACGAACCGCCGAGGCATAGGCTGCTTGAAGGTCGGCAAAAACATCAGCAATGTCGTTATATGGTCTTGTATATTTGTTCGCAAACGAAAGCAAAACCGAAATGTTCCCAACGGTCATCGTTCCCTTAAGCGCAAACAAGCACCCCATAATTGCAACGGTTGCATAAAGCAAGCCATTAACAAAACGCGCAATTGGCGCAGAAAGCGAAGAATAATACATTGCTTTTTCATTTGCATTTTTAAGTTTCAAATTGATTTCGTCAAACTTTTCAATTGAACGATCCTCATATGAAAAGCCTTTAACAATTTTTTGATTCCCAACCATTTCAACAAGAACCCCAGAAAGGTCGCCAACAGCTTTCGCTTGTTTTTTGAAAAGTTTGTGGCAAAGTTTCGCAATAACAACAGCAACAACAATTGAAATTGGGGTTACGCAAATAACAACAATTGAAATTGTGACGTTAATTCGAAGCATAAAAACAATTGTTAAAACTGCAGTTGCAAGCGCATCGAAAAATGTTGTTAACCCAAGAACAAAGCCATCGGTTATAAGGTCAACGTCGTTAACCATTCTGCTTTGCAAGTCGCCATGGCTTGAATTGTCGATATATTTAAGCGGAACTTTATTGAATTTTTGGAAAATGTCATTATGGAGTTTTTGCTCAACGCGATAGGCAAGCCCATTTGCAACCCTTGAAAGAAGCCATTTGAAAAGAGCAAATCCAACAATGCAAATTGAAAGATAGCCAATATATTTCAAAATCATGTCGAACTGAACTTCGTTTGGCCCAACGATATAGTCAATTCCGTCGCCAATTAGAACTGGGATAAAAATTTCACAAACAGAGTTTATTGCTGCAAACAAAATTGCAAGAACAACAAGCCACCAATCTTTTTTGAGATAGGCAAGGGTTCGGAAAATTGTTGAGCGAGCTTTTGGTTTTTTAATTTTTGCAACGCTTTCAATTCGTTTGGAGTTGGTGTCCAAAATTAATGGTGCATCAATAATTTTTTGAACCTTCTCCTCGTTTGAAGCAACAACGGGATTATTAATTGCCGCCGGAATGACGCTTGGAACGTTAACTTCTTTTGCGGGTTGAACTCTTTCGGGGTTATTAAAAGAAGGCTTGGGCAAAGAGGCAATTGCTTTTTGCAATTTCCTGAACTCGCGTTCCTGCGCTTTTGTTCTTTGTTGTTCAATTTCCTTTTTTGCCAATTTAATCTCCTAATTTATTTTCGACTTTTATTTTGTTTGAGATGAATAGATTTCTTGATAGACAGTGCAAGATTCCATAAGTTCCTTATGAGTTCCCATTCCAACAACATCGCCGCCCTCCATAACAATTATGAGGTTCGCGTTTCGAACGGTATTTGCGCGTTGGGAAACCAAAATAACCGTTGCGTCAACTTCGTCTTTAATTGCCTTTCGAAGCGCAGCATCGGTTGCAAAGTCCAACGCAGAGGCGCTGTCGTCAAGAATAAGAATTTCGGGGTCGCCAACAAGCGCACGCGCAATTGTTAGGCGTTGGCGCTGACCGCCCGAAAAGTTTTTCCCTCCGGCTTGAACCTTAAAATTCAACCTTTCAGGAAGTTCCTTAACAAACTCCTCGCTTTGCGAAATTCTTATTGCTTTTTGAATTTCATCAATTGTTGCGTCTTGTTTTCGCCATCGAAGATTTTCCTTAAGCGAGCCCTTAAACAAAACTGCTTTTTGAGGAACAATTCCAATTTTCCCGCGAAGTTGACCAAAGGAATATTCTTTAACGTCAACCCCGTCAATCAAAACCTTTCCGCTTGTTGCGTCGTAGAATCTTGGAATGAGGTTAATAACGCTGCTTTTCCCGCTTCCTGTTCCGCCAATAATTCCAATTGTTTGCCCGCGATATGCCTTGAAACTCAAGTTCTTAACGGCAGTTTTTGAGGAATTGGAATATTTAAAGCTGACATTTTTAAATTCAATTTTTGGAATTTCATTTGTTGTTTCAACAACAATTTCTTCCTTGTTCGTTTCAACAACCGAAGGTTTCGTTTCAAAAACCTCGTTAATTCTGTTTGCGCAATTGAATGCTTTAATGAAAGCAATAATCAAGTTCGCAAGCGAAACAAGCGCAGCAGCAATTTGAAGAAGGTAGTTAACAAACGCAATAATTTGCCCTTGGGTTAAACCTCCAACGTTAACTTGAAGTCCGCCAAACCACATAACCGCAATAACAGCAAAGTTGATTATCGTTCCGGTTATTGGCGTCATGAGCGAGGAAATTGAAACAACTTTTGTTGCGGATTTCCTAAGCTTTTTTGCCGCCAAAGAAAATCTTTTTTCCTCAAACTCTTGTTTGTTGAATGCACGAATAACCCTTGCTCCCTCCAAATTTTCGCGGGTTATTTCCGAAACTTTGTCCAAATCTTTTTGGGTTTTGTCATAAAGAGGCTCGGTTTTTTTCAAAATTAAGAAAACAACAAGCAAAATAAGCGGCGCAACAGCAAGGAAAAGAAGCGAAAGTTTAAGGTCGATTATCATTGCCATAACAGTTGAGCCAATAATTAAAAACGGGGTTCGCATAACTGTTCTTAAAAACATTCCAAGCGCCGTGTCGATTCTTGAAACGTCATGGGTCATTCTGTTGTTAAGCGATGCCGTTCCAAACTTGTCGAGTTCAGCATGGGAAAGAGTGTTAATGTGCTCATATAAGCCCTTGCGCATTTGATAACTAACCCCGGAGCATGCTTTTGCCGAAAGGCGCGCACAAAGAATTGCGCTAACAATTCCAACAATGTTAAGCGCAACAACAACCGAGCCCCAAACTGCAATATATTTAACATCGTGATTCTTAACGCCTATGTCAATCATGTTTGCAACAAGAAGCGGAATAACGATGTCGGTTATGGTTTCAAAAAACTTAAGCAACGGTGCTCCAACCATTTGCTTTTTATACCCCTTAAAAAACCGAAATAATTTTTTCAAAACCCTTCCCTTTTAATAAAATTATTATATCAAAGTTAAAAATCGAACTCAAATAAAATAAAGAAGACATATTAAAGTTTTAACATATCTCTAAAGGCATAAACAAATCCGTCTTCCGAAATTGATTTCGTAACATATGTTGCGTGCGCCTTAATTTCATCGCTAGAATTTCCCATTGCAATTGAAACATCACAATTTTCGAATGCAGCAACGTCGTTTTCGGAATCGCCAATTGCAATTGTTTTATATCCCGGAAATTTTTTCTTGAAAAAGTCAACTGCATTTTTCTTTGTGTTCCCCTTTGGGGTTATGTCGAAATAGCCACCAGGCATTCTGAAAAACTGTGATTTTTCATAGTCCTTTACTTTTTCAATTTCCTCGCCATATGCAAGCATTTGAAAAATTTGGTTGTTGTTCAAATCGCTTTCAAATTCGCTTTTAGAAACAACCCTAACATTATGCAATCGATTAAGTTCTTCGTTCAAAAAAATGGTCTTATTCTCAAAAGCCGTTTTATAAAGCCAGTAGTTTCCGCTTGCATTAAACGCATTAACAAGTTTTCTTGCTTCTTCACCGTCGAAAAAGTTCCCAACAATTTCCACGTTCCCGTTTGAATCGAAAATTATGTTCCCAAACATCGATGCAACAAAGTTAAAATTTTCAACTCCCAAAATGTTTTTAACGCTTGAAACTGCCCTTCCGGTTGCAACAACAAGAATGTGCCCATTTTCTTTAAGTCTTTTAATTTCGCCAATAACGTTTTCTTTAATTTCTTTCCCAGCAATTTCAACAATTGTTCCGTCGAGGTCAACAAGAATAACACATTTTTCCATGTCCTTCTCTCCTTAATTTACCACAAGTATACCTTAAATTTTTGCGATGTGTCAAATTAAATTTTTTTTAGTCAAAAAAATAAAAATTTTTTTATTTTTGATATTGACATTAACAAAAACGCGTGATATATAATAAATATATGTAGGGAGATAAATATGACAATAAGGCAAAGAAAGTTCATAAAAAAAAGAGAATTAGAATTTAAGAAAGAAGTTGAAATTTTGGACTCTTTCATTGCCGATTTGGATTATTCACACGGTGTTGCAATATTTAACAAACACAAGGTTATTGTTTATGACAAACAAAAGTTCCTTTCAGTTGCCGAGATCCTTGATTTTGCAATCCAAATTTTTAACAAAATAACTCCTAACTACAGCAAAATTGAAAAAGCAAGAAACATTTCAATCGACCAAACTTTCAATTCCTTAACACAAATTACAACACTTAACGTTTCAAGCCTTGAAAAAGTTCCCCCAGAACAATCAATGTAAAAAAACACGCTTTGAAAGCGTGTTTTTTTAAGTTGTAAGACGTTTGATTTTTGGAACTGTTGAAATCATATATTCAACATTAAGTGAGCCGTCATCTTTAAATTCGTTGGCATAGGTTAAATGCGGTTGCGATCCATTCGTATAGGACCAAGCGGTTATTCCCAAACTTCCAAGTCCATAAGTTATTCTTGTAAGGCCATATGCGGAAGTGTGGTCCCCGTTTTCTTTATATTCATATTCTCCCGTATCGTAATTATAATAGTAAATTTTTAAATCTGTTCCTTTGGAAGAGATTCCAACCATGTTAACCCATTTTTCGCCGTTAACTTCAACAACCATGTTGCCTGCGTTAAACCTGTTTATAATGGTGCTTGCTCCAATTGATGTGTATTCTTTAATTGCATCTTTGTTTTGGAAGTTATAAACATCGATGAAGCCTTTAAGATATGCTGTTCCATTTTTTTGGAGTTCAATTGCACGAGTTCCAACGTCGAACATGATTATGTCCTCAAGATATAAGTTTTTCGTGTCGTTTGCCGACCCAATTATTCCAGATGACTTGAACGTTCTGAATAAACAGCGTTTAACATAAATGTTCCCCGAAGTTTTTTCAACCGAACGATACATATAGTAAATTTCGCAATAGGAAAGTTTTTCTGTTCCCGTAAGTTCAATGTTATACGACTCACGCGTGCTGTCGTAGTTTGAGCCTTGGATTGTTAAATTTATTGCATTTTTAATGTTAACTTGAATGTTTTCATAGTTTGTATAGGAAGCTTCGCTTGTGTCTTTGTTTCTGTGGGCAAAGTTAATTAAGAATCCATTTCCAAAAATGGTTGTTTTTGCAGCATATGCGTCAAGACGTGCATAACTTCCTTTTTCAATGAGCGCCGCTTGGTCGTCATGTCCCAAACTCTTTTGCAAAACAATTTCACTTCCGCCGTTAACATAACCTGCTTGATCGAAAACGTTAACTGCATTAACAATATGGAAAGTGTAGGAATAAAGGAGTTCCCCGGCTTGATTTTTTGCATAAACTGTTATTTCGCCCTTGCTGAAATCATCATCATAAATTTCTTGAACAGTGCTTCCCGAAATGCTGTTGAAATAGATATCAGCATAACCGTTCGCATTAACAACAGAAACGTTTGAGTTGGAAGTTTCCCAAATGATGTTTGACGAAAGGTTGTTGTTTGGATAAACATTAACAGTCATTCGGTAGTAATTTTGGATTCCATCGTAATACGACCTGTTCCCAAACAATCTCATTTGTTGCAAGCCATATGTTGAATCGAGTTCGTTATCGTGATTCCCAAAATCAACTCTTTGAATTCCATCTCTTATAATATTAATTGTTTTAGTATATAAATCCTTATATTTAATTGTTATAACATCAGTAAATGATGGATTTGTTTCGTGGCTTAAAGTTGCAATTTGAATTTTTCCATTCTCGTCAATTTGAGCAGTGCTTCCGTTTGAAGAAGTTATTGTGAAATATTCGAACATGTTAAAATCTTTAAGCGTTGCTGGCAAAATTTCAATTCCCAAAATGAGGTCGTTAACGTTCCACCCCAAGAAAACTGTTCCGCCCGAAGCAACTGTTTTTCCTGAATGTGAAATGTTGAACCCATCAATTTCTTGAACATAGGTTATTGTTATCTTCCCTTGGCTTCCGCCGTCCTTTGCTTTTGCAACGATAACTGCCTCGCCATATGCCCCAACAACAAATGTAACTTGCCCGTTTTCGCTGACGGTTGCATTCCCGCTTTCAACTTCCCATTCAACCGCGGTTTCATTAGAATCGAAAGGTTTAACAATTGCTGTTAAATCAACAACATTGGCAAAAGATTTAATGCTTGAAACGGTTTTCCCGTTTTGTTGAAACTCAACAGATGTTGAAATTTGTTTAACCTCAATTGAAACATTTTGAGCAAAGGAATCGCTTCCACTGAACTTAACAACAATTGTTCCAGTTCCGCGCTTCAAGCCTTCAACTTTAAAGCTTATCTCGCTTAATTTCTCAAGTTTAAATGCCGTTTCGTTGTTCGAAGAAATCGAAAGTTCGCCCGAGAAATCGCTTGGATATACGTTGCTTATTGAAATAACCTTGCTCTCGCCGTTTTTCAGCGTCCAACTTGAAACGTCAATGTTGAAACTTTCAACCTTGCCAAAAGTGCTTCGAATTTTGAATTGTTTTGAAGTTTCAATTTCGCCATTATAAACAACATTAATTGTTATAACAACACTTCCCTCTTTAAGGAAAACAATGTTTCCGTTTTCAACTGTTGCAACGTTTTCATCGCTTGAAACATAGTTGATTGTTTTTCTTGAAAGAGAATCGGAAGGGCTGAATTCAACGCCAATTTTCCAATTCGTTTTTGAGGTTACAACGTTTTCTTTTTCAAGAATAATTCCAGTTCTCTTATGAACATAAATTGTTACAAGTTTTTCGAACCCTTCGGCTCTTATTAAAACAGTTGCCTCGCCGCCTGAAATTTTGTTTATTTCCCCGTTTTCGCCAATTGAAACAACGTCCAATCCGCTTTGTTGAACAAACTCAAAATCTAAATCTGACATATTAAATTTTGGATAGATAACTCCCAAGTTCGCGCTTTCGCTTTCCAAATAGATTTCGTTGTCAGCTTGGGTTATGCTTTTTATCTCATAATTTTCGTTGTTAACAATTTTCAAGCTTGCAACTGCATCAAACTGGGTTTCGTCGTTTAATTTGCTTTGAACTTTAACGGTTATGGTTGTTGTTCCGTTTCCAACAAAGGTTACAATTCCATTTGCAATTGTTGCAACGCTTTCATTCGACGACTCGAAAACAACGTTATATGGCGAAAGCACGCCAACCGAATTAATAACATAACTTAAAACCATTGTTGAATTTGGTTTTGCATTTTTAACAATTCTTCCAACTTTAATTTCCCCATCGAAAAAGTCAATTCCTGTTGCACGATTAACAACATAAACTTCTTTAGTGATGCTTATTGTTTCAGTTCGCGAAATCTCAACAGAAAGTTCAAGGTTTGCAGTCCCGCCGTCAACAAAAATGAGTTTTCCATTTTCAACCTTGAAAACAGA
This sequence comes from uncultured Lachnospiraceae bacterium, assembly GCA_964383665.1. GTDB lineage: Bacteria > Bacillota > Clostridia > Christensenellales > UBA1242 > UMGS687. The sequence continues at coordinate 155,571 of CAYLHO010000002.1, read as the reverse complement.
TTCGTCAAGCGACTTGAACGTTGCGCCAATAATATATGCATCGGAAGGAAAAACACTGAACATATTTTCAGGCAAAACATATTCCCTTGTTGTAAATTCAAATTGCAGTCCGTCAGCATTTTCAAATTCAACGCTCTTTGCGAACCCCAGTGTGCTTTCAATCTTTCGTTTTTCTTCAACGTTGCCCGCTTTAAATGTTAAAGTAACTTCTCCTTGCTTAATGAAATATAAGAAACCATTTTCAACATACGCAATCGACGGATCGTCAACAAGAATTTCAACAACATATGCTCCAGCTTCGGTCCTTGCCGAAACAGGGCTTATGCTTGCTCCATAAATTTCGTTAAGGTCAATCCCCTTTCCGTCGGAAGAACTTCCAAGAGCTGTTATTTTTCCGCTTTCCCATGCTCCTGTTTTGAAATTAATTCCCCCAACTTCTTGAGTTGCAATAATTGTTATAATTTGTCCATTGCTTAATTGAAGTTGTCCTTCAAGCCCCTTTGTTACCTTAAAAGTTCCAAGGGTTGAATTGAAAACGATTGAATCGTTTGATGGATTTAAAAGCTCAACAAACGTTTCACCAAAATCGAAATTGAAAATGTTTGTTTCGCCCGCTTTAACAACAGTTCTGTTAAGAGAACTTGTTGCAGAAATAACATTAACATCTTCGCTTACGCAAACAACAACAAGGTTCGCGGTTGCATTTCCGTCCTTTGCCTTAACGGTTACAACGCATTTTTCGTTTACCTCATTAAATGTTAAAACCTTTCCGTTTATTGTTGCATTGCCAACAACCGTTATTTCAACATCGCGCAAAGTTGGAGCAAACGCGCTGTTTGTTGCAAGAATTTCATAGTTAAGGTTATAAGTTTTTGTTTTAATAACAATTTGAGTTAATGGCTGCCCGTTATCAACAAATTTAAGTCCATCAATTTGCTTGCTGATTCCAACATTGATTATTTTTGTTGCATTACCCCATTTAATTTCAATTTTTGCCGTTCCCGACCCAACAATTTCAAATTTATTGTTTATGAATTTAATAACAGAGTTATTATTTATTGAAACCTCTGGCAACGAAACTTCGCCATAACTTGGCGAAACGCGAGTGAGCGATGAAAGAATGTCGAAAGTCAATTCGCTTTGCTCAAGTTCGTCATAGAGGAACGAATAGGAATCTTGCGGAACGTTAAATTCCTCAATGTTCCCAAACGTCGATCTAATTTCAAAACTGAAAGCTATGCTCTTTTCGCCATAGGCATCGTCGAAAGCAATTGTTAATGTTATTTTAGCAATTCCAGCTTTTTTGAAAACAACTTTTGTTCCATCAATTGTTGCGATTTCGGAATTTGAGGTTGCAATTTGACAACTGATTAAGTTCCCAAGTTTGTTATAGCCAACTGGAACGATATATTCAATTCCAACCTCTTTCGACGCAGTTACAAGGCTTAAACCATTTTCAATTGCCGAAACAACTTCGGTTTCGCCGTTCATTTTAACATCGGAAATTCCAACGTTTTCAATTTTGTTTATGTTGGAAGTTGAAACAAGTTTAACTGTTCTCTCGTTGCCATCAACACTTATTAAAACGTTTCCAACGCAGGATTCATCAATAACATAAACACCTTCCGAAAGTTCTCTTAAACTTGCGAACTCGCTTCCAAAATTAACAATTAAATTTAAAATTTCGCCTTCGGAGGAAACAAAAGTGAAAGGTTCTTTTGAAGGGACAACAAATGTTTCGCTTTCAACATCAACCTCAAACGTTATTGTTGTTGCTTTAAGATAAACAACAAATTCTTTTATATTTTCGTTTTCCCCAAGGGTAAACTTGATTGAAATTGTTTCATTTGTCTTTTTGAAAACAATTTTGTTTTTTGAAGCATCAACTTCCGCAACCCCATTGTTTTCAACAACTTCCCATGTTATTTTGTTGTTGATGTTTGAATCCTCTGGGAATGCAACAGGATTAAGGAACAAAGTTGACTTGTTCCATGAATATGTTTTCATGTTAACAATTTCTTTTTCGTTAACATAAATTGCTTCGGCATTTTTCTTAATTTCAAATTCAATTTTTGAAGCAAGAACGAATTTATCTCCTTGTTTAATTTGAATTTCAACGCCAAGAGTTCCCCCTTTAACAAATTGAATTTCAAGACCATTAACGTTTGCAAGCAAGTTGTTTGAAAGAACAAGTTTAACATTTTCGCTTGTCATTGAAACTTGCGTTGGGAAGGAATTAACATATGAGCAAATGTTTATAATGTTGTTTATCGGGTTTTCGTCGTCAATTGTGAATTCAAATTTCCCCGTTTGAGAAGGAACAATTTCATTAATCTCCCCAAAAGTTGATTGAATTTTAATTTTTGTTGAATGCAAAATTTTGTTTGCTCCCAAAACAGAATCAACAAATTTTGCCTCGAAAGTTATCTCAACCTCGCCGGCAGAGTTGAAACTTAAAACACCTGTTTGGCTTATCGTTGCAACGGTCAAATTGCTGGAAGCAAAAGTTGTTTCAATAAATTCGCTTTGCGCGCCAAAAACATTTCCAACAAGTTTCAAACTTGAAAGACCCGTTATGTTTTTCCCGCCTCGCAAGTCGATGTCCAACGCATTTTCAGCCGAAATTGAAACATTTGTAATCTTTTTAACGCAATTAAGCGAATAAGTTTCTCCGGCAAAAGTAACTTCTCCGCTTCCCAAAACAGTTATGAAAAGACCGTTTGAAACAGAAATATTTTCCGAGGACGAAATAAAATCATCGCTATATTTCGCGTTTGAAAGAACCTCACTTGAAGGAATAACAACAAATTTCGTTCCCTCAAGAACATTCGCTGTTGTTTCTCTTAAAACAAGAGAGTTTCCAACATATGCAACAGAAATTCGAGCAACGAAATCATTTTCAAGTTTTGCATAAACAACGCAGCGTCCCGCTTCTTTAAAAACAAGGTTTCCTTCGGAGTTTATGTAGGCAACATTTTCATTTTCAACCCCAAATGTTATTTGGGTTTTAAGGTTTGCAGTTTCTGGATAAACCTTAAATTTGTTTTTAAAATTATAAGTTTGATTGGTTATAAATTCAATTTCATTGCCCAAAACCACAACTTTTTCTGCATTTTCCTTAACAAAAACATTAATTTCCTTTGAAATTGTTTGATTTGGAGTTGGAATTGAAACTTCAATTTTTGCTTCCCCGCCACAAACGCCAAAAATGTTCCCGTTTTCATCAATTGAAATTGACGTTGAAGATGTTTGGAATGTTATGTTATTTCTGTCGGCATTTTCTGGCAAAACCTCAATCAAACTCCAAATTGAAATGCTTGAACCTTTAAAAATTTCAACATTTTTTGTTACAACCGTATTTTCATTTGGAAGCATGAACGTGCTTTCAATTTCAAACTCCTCGCTTGCTTGGTCGGCAAAAATTCTAACCCTAACCTTTCCTGCTTTAACAAAGCAAATTTTTCCGTCAACAATTTGAGCAGCATCGCCGCTAACAATTTCTAAATCCGCCTCTGTTTTTGTTGTTCCGGAAGGGAAAAGATTATATGAAATTTCAAAAACCTTGCTTGATGAATAAATTCTTTCGCTTGAAGAATATTGTTTGGAATCGAGCCCTTCCCATGTTGCAAAAACTTTTATATTTTGAATTTCCTCAACATCTTTCTTAACGCTTACACCAATTCTTTTGCTTGGGTTTGTTTCGCCGTTAAAATAGACACCAATTTCAGCGCTACCGTTGTTTTTAAGTGTGAAAATATAACCATTTTGAGTTAAAACATCGCTTCCACTTTCAATTTTTAAGCTTAAATCGTTCAAATCATCTCGAGTTGAAACAACAGCAAAAGAAAGAGAAGGTTCACCGGTTTTTGGAAGCGTTAAATTTAATTGGTCTTGATTTCCCAAGTCAATTCTTTGAACCGAGGAATCCAAATAGACAACAGTTATTGTTTTTGCAAGTCCACTTTTTGTTTTTGCTGTTATGCTAACTTTTCCGCATTTATTGTTTAAAACAGCCGACGAAAAAACCAATTTCCCGTTCTCAACTGTTGCAATTTCGGTGTTAGAAATTTCATATTCAATTCTTTCTGTTGCGTCGGCTGGGAACGCAGTTGCAAGGTCAATTGCCCTTGACGAAACAAAACTGAAATTTGGACGGTCAAAAGAAATTGAATCAATTTTTCTGTTAACATTAAGAGTTATTGAAGCGGTTGTTGTTTCCGTTTCCGAGGTTTTTGCAACAATTGTTATTGTTGCCTCCCCGCCGCCAACAACTTTAAGTTTTCCGTTTTCAACTTTAACAACGCTTTCGTTCGAACTTACTAACGAAATGTTTTCCAAATTTCCGTCTTCTGGGAAACCCGTCCAAATCAAGTTTAAATCTGAATTCTGCCAATCCTCAAAATTTAGTTCCCTTTCGTTAAGAGTTGAGAACGAAACATTTTTGAAATATCCAAAAGTTGAAGTGTATGATTTTATAACCTCATCGTTAACGTTTTCCGCTTTCGCAGTTATAACAACAGTTCCCCTTTTCAAAAATTGAATTTGCCCTTCGCTGTTAACAGTTGCAATTGAGGAGTCGCTTGAAAAATAGGAAATTTTTTCTTCCGCCGTTGAAGGCGAAAACTTAATTTCTGGGAAACTGAAACTTGTTTTTGCCGAAGTAACCGACGACGAATCTTCAATCCAAATTCCCTCTGCCTTAACTTTAACATCAACATCAAACGAACAGGTTATGTTTGGATCACTTTTAAGAGAAATTGTTATTGTTGAAGCTCCCTTTGCCCTTGCAACAAGTTCTCCGTCCTGGGAAACATAAAGCGCGCTTGGATTTGATGAAGTTATGTTAAAAGAAACTTCCTTTGCTTCCAAAGGAGCATATTTAACGTTAAAACGATGGGTTGAGCCAACATACATTGTTGAAACTGAATTTTCCGCCCAAATTTTGTGAACTTTTTCGCTTGTAACAACAACCTTACAAGTTGCTTGTTTCGCTCCGTTTTCTTTGCTTTTTGCATAAACATATGTCGAGCCAAAATCTCTGCTTGTTAAATTCCCGTTTTCATCAACCGAAACTATATTCTCATTTGCACTCCAAAATTCAACTTCTTTGTTGTTTGCAAGAACTGGGAAAACGTTAACTTTAAGAGCATGGGAAACATTTTCGCCTGAAGTTTTGTTAAGGACAATTTCGTCATCAACAAATTCGATATATTCAACATAAAGATATGTTGACATCTTAACAATCGACCCGCTAAGAAACATAATTCCTAAAACAATAAGTGGCATTAGGATTATTGAAAAAATCATAATTTTCTTCATTGTTTCTTTCCTCCCTATTCAATTCCTGCATATTTTTTGTTCGCCGTGAAAGCGAAAACTAAAGCATTAACAAGCGCATAAATCATTGCAACAGCAACAAGAATTAAGTAAATAAATTGAAGTTCAACAATAAAGCTTAAAACAATTGCAACAACTCCTTCAAGCGCACTTATAACAAATCCAATAAACATTGTTATGGTTATGTTTGTTTGATTTCCCTCTCCTCCGCTTTTAAGCGCTGGGAAACGAAGATTAAGGTTGAACCCGTTGAAAATAACGCCAAGAGCAACCAAAAGAGCAACAACAAAAACAACAAATGCTTGCAAAACAGAAATGAAGTTCATGCTGCAAAGAATTATAACACTAACAAGAAGCGCCCCAACCGAAATAAGAGCGTTTAAAAGCGCCTTTGAAAGAAGTTGGGTTCGATAGTCAACGGGAACAATTTTTGTTATGTAAAAATGTTTTCCCTCTCGACTTATTGCAGTTGCCGAAAAGGAGTTTATCATACACATAAACGCCAAAACAACAAGAATTGAAATTCCGAAAGCAATGTTTCCGCCAATTTGCGCCTCGCCAACTTTTTGAATAAGTCTGTTTGTTAAAAGAACCATAACAGGGGTTGTTAAGGCAACGCCAAGATAGAAATATGCATAGGTGTGGGTTCGAAGAATCTCTTTAAATTCCTTTTTGAAAATTGCAACAAAAGCATTATCGGAATTTATTTTTGTTCTCTTCTTAAAAATTCCTTTCTTACCCTCAAGAACGCTCTCTCTAACTTTTGCATAAACCGGAATTGAAATTCCAATTCCAATCCCCAAAACAACAACAGAAATTGAAAGAATGATTCCAATGCTTTTCAAAATTTCCGTTCCAAAGGCAAGATTGTTAACATAGGAAAAGAAATTCCAACCGTTGTTTAACATGGCAACAAAAGAAACAACCGAATTGCGCGTTGCCGAATTAACCTTTTGATGAACATAATATTCCGCAAGAAAATTTAAAACATAGTTATAAAGAACAAATGCTCCAATAAGGAAAAGCAAAAAAATTATAAGTTTAACAGTGTTTTGGTTTTTAAGCGCAACCATAATAAACATTGTTGGAACAACAAGAATTGTTGCAAAAGCAAAAGGAATTAATGGTGCGAAAAGAACTGCAAGCAAAAGCTGCCCGAAAAATGCTCCCGAAAGAATCCCCGCCGACCAAGCATAAATAGACATTATAGGCATAAGCCCCAAAAAAGCAAATCCAAGAAGATAGATGTAAACAATTATAAGTTGAGAAACAAAAAGCGAGAAAGAGCTCATTGGGAATCTTGCAGAAATTTGAATGTCCTGCGGCTTTAAGAAAAACTTAATTTCAAGAACAACGCCAACAATAACAAGCGCAATTTCGGCAATTAAAAAAATCAAAACCGAAAATTGCTCTGGCGAAACCTCCGTGAGGATTTGTCGGCTTATGATGTCGAAAAGATATTTCGAAAGCAGCAAAACAACAGCGCAAGTTGCAACAGTCATAAAAATTGTTGCAATTTTGCTCTTTACGTCCGATTTTTGCTCGCTTCGAAATTGAAGACGAAAGTGCAAGCCAATGTATGTCAGAACTTTTCTCATTGCTCCTCTTTTGTAACCTCCGCAAAAAGTTGTTCCAAGTTAAAGTTTGGATCTTTCTTTGCCTCCTCAAGATTTATAAGCTTAACAAGTTTACCCTTGTTAATTATTCCAACAAGATCGCAAACTTTTTCAACAGTTTCAAGATTATGAGAAGAAAACAAAACTGTGTTTCCCTCTTTAACATAATTTCGAATGCAACTTTTAACCTCATTCATCGTTGTTGGGTCAAGCCCCATCATTGGCTCGTCCAAAACCCAAAGTTTTGGATTGTGGATTAAAGACCCAATTAAACAAATCTTTTGTTTCATTCCGTGGGAATAACTTGAAATTTGATTATCAAGTTCGTTTCGAAGCCCAAATTGCTTTGAATATTTTTCAAGCCTTTCCTTCTTAAGTTCTTTTGAAACCCCGAAAAGACTTCCCATATAGTTAACATATTCCCTTCCGGTAAGTTTCTCATAAACAGAATGATCGTCCGGGACATAGCCAACCGTTTGCTTTGCTTTCGATGGCTCTTTTGAGATGTCAATTCCGTTAACAAGAATTTGCCCCTCGCTGAAAGGCAAAATTCCAACAATGCTCTTAATTGTTGTTGACTTTCCCGCTCCGTTAAGCCCAACAAGCCCAAGAACCTTCCCATCGTCAACACAAAAGCTTATATCCTTTGCAGAATATTTGCTTGCGCCTTTATATTTTTTTGAAAAATTGATTACCTCAATCATTTTCTTTCTCCATCGATTATTTTTTTCAACAAAGTGTTTCGTTGTTTATTATATTATTTTATCTTTTTATTATCCTTATTTTTTATAAATCTCTTATATTATACCATATATATTCTGATTTTGAGCCACTAATTTTTTTAGGAAGAAAAATTAAAGTTTATTTAAAATATTTTAACTTTTAAAAAAGCAAAAATTTATTATTTTTTTAATAAAAAGGCCAAAAAAATATGAATTTTTAATAAAATTTTTAAATTTTTTAATAATTTTTTAAAAATTAATTTTTAAAATGATTTTTAATTAACACCAAATTTTTAATCTGCGTCATAAAATTATAAGTCAAAAATAAAAATTTTTTATTTAAACAATTGACATAATCAAGGCAAAGGTGTAAAATACCTAACAGTGTTAGATATTTGGAGGGAAATATGGATTTTGCTGCAAAAGACTTCTACTTGCTGTTCTGCAATCATAAGTTTAAAAAAGTTACAGAAACAATTCAAGACGGCTTTTCGGGAATGTATTTTGTTTTAAGGCTTTTAAGCGATGCCCCAAACGGGCTTTCGGCTGGTGAAATTTCAAAGATGTTTCATGTTACAACCGCTCGAACAGCAGTTATTTTGGCAACCCTTAAAAAGAAGGGATTCATTGCAAAAACAAAATGCTCGTTAGATGCAAGAAAAACAATTGTTAAGATAACAGAAAAAGGAACAGAAACATTAAGCAAAAGAAAGGCAAAAATTTTCAATTCAATTGATGGTTTTCTAGTAAAACTTGATTCTTCCGAAAAGGAAAATTTATATGATATTTTGCAAAAATTATTAAAATAATTGCTTAAAATTGCGTTTTTAATTAAAAAAACACTAAAAATTATAAAATTTTATGTGAGGTTAAGATGTTAGAGTTAAAAGACATTAAAAAAGATTATGTTGTTGGCGATTCAAAAGTTCACGCACTTAAAGGCGTTAGTTTAACTTTCCGCGAAAGCGAATTTGTTTCAATTCTTGGTCCGTCGGGCTGCGGAAAAACAACCCTGCTTAACATTATTGGCGGACTTGACCACTACACCAGCGGCGACCTTCTTATCGACAAAGTTAGCACAAAAAGCTATTCCGACAGAGATTGGGACACCTATCGAAATCATCGTGTTGGGTTCATTTTTCAAAGTTACAATTTAATTCCTCATCAAACAATTTTGGAAAATGTTGAACTTGCTCTTAACATTTCGGGAATTGAAAAGAAGGAAAGAAAAGAACGCGCAAAGCAAGCGCTCGACAAGGTTGGGCTGAAAGACCAATATAACAAGAAGCCAAATCAGCTTTCGGGCGGACAATGCCAAAGAGTTGCAATTGCCCGCGCGCTTGTTAACGACCCCGAAATTTTGCTTGCAGATGAGCCAACCGGCGCTTTGGACAGTGAAACAAGCGTTCAAATTATGGATTTAATTCAAGAAATTGCAAAAGAATGTTTGGTTGTTATGGTAACCCACAACCCAGATTTAGCGGATAAATATTCAACAAGAATAATTAAACTTCTCGATGGAAATGTTGTTTCCGATTCAAATCCGTATTCCCAAGTTGAAGAAAAAGAGGAAAAAGTTAAAAAGGAAAAACCAAGTAAAAAAGCAAAACTATCTTTTTGGTCAGCTTTCAAGCTTTCTTCAAAAAATTTGATATCCAAATTTAAACGAACTTTAATGGTTTGCCTTGCGGGCTCAATTGGAATTATTGGCGTTGCAACCGTTTTGGCTGTTTCAACAGGAATTCGCGGATACATAAACGACATGCAAAACGACATGCTTTCCGGAAACCCAATAACAATAAGCGAGGAGGCAATAAATTTAAATGCACTTATTGTCGCACAAGGCGAAGCAGCAACAAAAGAAGCCTTGAAAGAAGCAACTGTTGACGGATATGTTAATGTTGAACGAATGATTGAATATCTTGTTGAAAGAAGCAGCGATTTAAGTTCGTTCAGAATAACAAATGACATTTCCGAAGACTATGTTAATTTTGTTAAAACCCTTCCGGAAGAATATTATTCAGCAATTTTAATGGATTATGGTTTAAATCTTTCCAACAACATTTACACAACTTACAAATTTAACGGTCAAGAACACAACAAAATTTCCCTTGCCGCTGCTCTTGAAATCTACACGGCAATGTTAAACAAAACCGAAGGCTATGATAGTTTTTCCCAGTATATCCCTCTCTTTGCCGGAGATTTTATGCAAGTTATTAACAACGAAGAATTCATTTCTTCGCAATACGACATGCTTGCCGGAAGTAAGTTCGCAACCGAAGAAAACGAAATTATGATTGTTTTAAACAGCAATAATGCAATTTCCGACCTTCTTCTTGCCCAATTTGGATTCTATTCTCAAGATGAATTTTTGAACCTTGTATATAAAGCAGCCGACGACCCAAACTACACCGAAAGTTTATGGAAAGACAAATTTAGTTATGACGAGATTCTTGGAAAAACCTTTGTTTGGTATCCAAACGACAATGTTTTCACCGAAAGTTTGAATCCAACCAAACCTTTCACATATAACCCAACCTCAAGCGACGATTGGGAAAACGGAATTGAACTTAAAATAACAGCAATTTTAACACCAAAAGAAAACATTTCTTATGGCTGTTTGGAAAGCGGATTCTACTACACCGAAGCCCTTGCAAAAACAATTATTGAAAACAGTTTAAATTCGAAAATTGTTAAATACTTTAATGATAATGAAATAACATCATATAACAGTTATTATATCAACGAAACGGCATATGGCGGAATAACTTACACCTATTCTTTCGAACTTAACGGAACAAAATATGAAAATTGCGTTGGGTTTATTGGAAACACGTCGTCGATGAATTTCCTTACAGGAGGCTCTGCTTCAACAAAAACATACAGCCTTTCGCTTCGTGAAATTGGCGGAAAGACAATTCCAAACACAATCAAAATCTATCCAAAAGATTTCGATTTTAAAGATGAAGTAACAAATTATCTTGACAAATGGAACAGCGATGAACCAATTGCAATTAACAACACAACTCTTAACGCCGACAGCCGAGACGACATTGAATACACCGACAACCTTTCAATTGTTATTGGGCTTGTTAACAATTTGGTTAACATCGTAACAACCGCGCTTGTTGCCTTCACTGCCCTTTCGCTTGTTGTTTCAACTGTTATGGTTGCAATCATAACCTACGTTTCTGTTATGGAAAGAGTTAAGGAAATTGGTGTGATTCGTTCGCTTGGCGGAAGAAAACGAGATGTTTCAAGTTTGTTTATTGCGGAAACATTCATTATTGGAAGCGTGTCCGGGCTTTTTGGAATTGCCGTGACCTATGGAATTTCGGGAATCATAAATCTTATTGTTGGAAAAATGTTCGGAATTTACACGCTTGCATCTTTGCCAATAACAACCGCGCTAATTATGATTTTAATTAGCATTGGTTTAACGCTGATCTCGGGTTTAATCCCAGCAAGTTTAGCTGCGAAAAAAGATCCAGTTGAAGCATTAAGATCAGAATAAGCGGCGCTTCTTGCCCCAACAGCATTGAATCAGCAAAAACTTAAGTTTATCTGCAACTGCGAAAAAATTGTTGCAAAAGCAGAAGTTGGGCTCTACACAAAAATTGACCTTGGAATTGCGAAGTGCAACTTCGAATTTGGTGCAAACAAAAAATTTGATTGGACTAGCAAAAAAACTATCCGTTTTGGATAGTTTTTTATTACCCTTAAAATGACTATTGACTTTGACCCTGCTCTGTGATATAAGTCTATTAAGGAAAATAGTAAATGGACCTAGTTAAATATCTTAAGCCTGTTAAACTTCAAAACTCAAGTCTTCAAGGTGATAAAAGCGCAAATTTTACAACTGAAGATTTGGTTTTTATCGATTCACTTGACGACATCGAAAAAATGTCTAAATACAAATATATAAAAAAGGCACACCCAACCGACTATGGAATATTAAACCATTTATTCGACAATGGACCTTCTTATTGGCTCCGTTCAATTGCAGAACAAGATCCAAACCGCGTTGACATAATATACTGGACCGGCGGACTAGATTATGGCGACACCTTGCTCGATTACATTTCAATTGTTCCAAGAATGCACATTGATGCGTCTAAAATTATATCGGACAAAATGCACTTCCCCTCAATGTTTCAACTTTCAACAGTTACATACAGAAAGCAGACACTCCACACAATTGAATTTGGGGAATATCCACAATCATTTGTTGGAGCAGACAAGAACAACGAACTTGAAAATTTATTCTCTTCCGGCTCGCTTGCTGCAACAGGAAAAAAATATATTGGGCGAGTTGACTCCACAAAAAAAATTATTTATCACGACGAATACAGCTATAAGGGTCAAAAATATGTTAGGGTTAAAACCAGAACCAATTCTTTTTCAGAGATGCACTTAAGCAACGGAATAACGATTACGTCTCGTCAAAAATTTTTATGGGTTAAAGTTGAACCAATTGTTTGGCGAATATTAAATTGGGACAGGTTGCCAAAAAAATTAAACCCAAAAGGAACGAATCAAGACGACTTTATTGATGCTCGAAGCGATCATGCTATCCACGGATCAATTCCATTCCATCTTACTAGTTCTGGAGATTATTACAGCCTTTGGCAAAACAGCTCAATCAGAGGATATCTCAACGGAATTAATGTTAATAACATCAAAAGCAATGGAAATCCGATGTATGGTACTGACGGCGGCGGAGATTTTACAAATAAAAGTTTTATAAGAGAGGCATTTATGGACGCAAGTCAAATGAAAGAAACAAATCAATCAAAAATTACAAAGAAAAAAACAATTCAAAATTCAAGAAAGACACCATCGAGAGGGTATGGAATAACTGTTCAATCAGCTCCGCTTTCAATTGATGATCAAATCAGATTCTACATCAATCAAGGCAAGCCTTTCATGCTCCACGGTGCAAGCGGTGTTGGAAAAAGCAGAAGAATTAGAGACATCGACCCAGATTTCACATCAATTGTTTTAAGAAATGGAATGCTCCCAGAGGAAGTTCTTGGAAAAAACATCTACCCTAACTCCGCAACAACATTAGGCGGAACTTGGGTTCCTCCAAACTGGTACACAAATTTATGCGAAAAATGCAAAAAAGAACCAAACAAGAATCATGTTCTTTTCATTGATGAAATAACAAATGTTAAGGGAACAACCCAAAGTTTGGTTTACGATTTAATTTTAAACAGATCAATTGGTCCAAATCTTGGAGTTCTTCCAGACAACGTTGTTGTTGTTTCAGCGGGAAACAGCAAAGACGAAAGCGAAGCGGCTTACAACATGCCAGAGCCACTTTTCAGAAGATTTGACGCACACATCTACTTACCTTTAAACATCAAGGACTGGCTTGAATGGGGAAGCAGACAAAGAGCAAACGACCCAACAAAAAATGTTATCCACCCAATTGTTTCCGCATTTGTTGCAACATATGGTAAAGATGTTTTCTATTCCAACTACGACCCAGAAGAGCCACCAAAATATACAATTGACCCTCGCGGTTGGGAGCAAATTTCCGACATAATATACGACAACAACGGAGTTATTGCAGCTGAACTTATAACAAATAAGGTTGGTGAGAAAATTGCTCAATCATTCGTTGGTTTCGCTCAAAATCCTCCACTCACAATGGAAGACATTTTAGCCGACAACTATGATGATTCCGAAATTTCACCTCTCTTTGATGTTCAATACACACTTGCTCTTTCGCTTCGTCACGCAAACTTCCAACAAATTGAAAAGGTTAGAGATTTCATTGCGGAAAAACTCGACGAAGAAATTCTTTCCGCTTTCGACAGCATTTGGGTTGGAAACGACAACGAAAAAGCAATTGCTCTTGACGACATTAAAAGAAAAAAGCAAGCTAATTCTAAAACTCAAAATCCTCAACCTGAACCTGCAAAGCCTCAACGTCAAGTTAGATATAAACTAACTTTTGATCAATTTATTAACGACAGTTCAAGGCTTTTTGGGCAAGACAAAACTATTGGAATTGAATTTAAGAACAGCAATGATCTTTCTGCACTTAACGATGCATTCACCAATTCAGGGCATCCAAGCTCTCAATGCAAGGACTTACTTCTTAAAAGCCTTGCAAAAGAGGTTATGTACTCCTCACAATTCCCAACCGGATATTGCTGTTTAAACGATGGACGAATTGCAAAGGCTTCTTGGACAGATATTGTTTATCAATTTAATGAAATTGACATCAGTAAATATGTTAACACTCAAAAAAAAGCAAATGGTGCATCATGGACATTTTAGAAGTTTTAAATAACAACCGAACATGGCCAATGATTATAACAGGATTAACTGCAAAAAATTTTCCAACTGCAGTTGTCCTTCCTTCATCTTGCCCTTCCGAAAATCTTGCAAGTGAAAATGCAATTTGGCTTAAGGAAATCAGCGAAAAATCGAAAAGTTTAAAGCAATTTATGCTTGTTATCGACAAAATCGATTCAATAAGCGAAGAAGAGCAAGAAAAATTTTATGGACTTTTAAAATATAAAAGCATAAATGGAATTAATCTTCCAAAAAACATGCAATTTATTTTAACAGCAAGCAATATCGACAAAGTTTCGAAGCGAATTCAATCACTTTGTTTAATTTATAAAGCGGAGAAATAGCAAAAAATGAGCATGGAAAGCAGCAAATTAATTGAAGACATAAAAAGCGGGGTTTTAAGAAAATTCCCGCTTTTGGGCGTTACAATGTCGAAACTAGATTTTTATGAAGATTCAACTGCCCCAACCGCGCAAACCGACGGCAAGGCTGTTTATTACAATCTGAATTTCATGAATTCGCTTACATATGACGAACAAATTGCAGTTTTTGCCCACGAAATTATGCACGTTGCTTTCGACCACATTATCCGAAGCAAAGACAAAGACAGTTGGCTTTGGAATGTTGCAACCGACGCGGTTATAAATCAAATGCTTAAAAGCCAAAACCTTTCAATTAAAAACTGGATTGACATGCCAGAAGCAAAGGGACGATCCGCCGATGCGATATACAAAAAATTGATTGAAGAAAAAGAAAATCAAGACAAAGACAAAGACAAAGACAAAGACAAAGACAAAGACAAAGACAAAGACAAAGAACAAAGCGGAGACAACAGCAATTCTTCTGGGCAAGACGAAAACAAAAAAGACAGTCAAGGTCAAAACAGCAACGACCAACAAAAAGAGAATGGTAATCAAAACACCAATCAAGACAAAAACAAAAAAGAGCAAAGCGAAAATCAAAACAACAACAGCAAAGACAAGAAAAAGAAACGCTGGAAAAAGAAAAGAAGCTTAAGGGATTGGTTAAAGAAAAGAAGGGAACAAAAAACCGAAGGACAAAATAAACAAGGCCAAAGCAGTCAAAAACAAAATTCTCAAGAACAAAACAAGCAAGAACAAAACAAGCAAGAACAAAACAAGCAAGAACAAAACAAGCAAGAACAAAATGGCCAAGGTCAAAAGAGTCAAAACAATCAAAATGGTCAAAGCGGTCAAAATAACCAAAAGCAACAAAACAACCAAGGAACCCAACAAAAAGCACAGGGCTCAAATGAAAAACAGAATGAGCAAACAAAACAACACGAACAAAACAATCAAAGCTCAAATCAGAACGAAGTAAACAACGGAAGCGCAACAAGCGCCAAACAACAAAGCGAAGCAACCCAAAACCACAAAATTTGGAAAGAAGTTGTTAAAAAAGCAGAAAAAATTGAACAAAATAGCCACGCAAAAATGAAACCTTCAAACAACCAAGAGAAAGTTGACTACTCAAAGATGGAAGAAGAGTTCAGCAAGAAAAATCAAGAAGTAAAAGAAAAATTTGGCAACAAAATTAGAGAAAAACTTAAAATAGATTCAGCAAGCTCCACTAAAACTTTTGACCTCACATATGTTAAACCTGTTGTAAGCTGGGACAGAATTCTTAAAAAAGAACTTGAAAGCGAAGAGGAAAACTGGAGTTTTCGACGCGCCGATGAGGATAATTTCTTCCAATCGAGAATTGAAGATGTTGAAAGAAGCGAACGTGCCGAAACAGAGGTTTTAATTGACACAAGCGGTTCTGTTAGCGATGCTCTTGTTATCTGTTTCCTAAGGCAACTTAAACCGCTTTTAAAAGAATCAAAACTTAAAGTTGGCTGTTTCGACACAAAATTTTATGGATTTAATGACATTAAAAGCATAAAAGACATCGAGAACTTCAAAATTATTGGAAGAGGCGGAACGGATTTTGAACTTGCTGCCAAACAATTTTCTAAAGACCCAAAAATCAACAAAATTGTGTTTACCGATGGCTACGACACAATGAATTTAAACAATAAACAATATAAAAATATAATTTGGATTGTTTATCATAACACCGAATTTAAGCCTGCAGTTGGAAAAGTTATAAACGTAACAATCGACGAAATCTTAAATAAAAATGATCAAAAAACAAACTTCCAAGATTTCGAAAAATAACCCATGCCACAAAAATTTTAAACAAAAAAGTTAATAAATTGTTTTGTTGTGAACCCACTGTTCAAGTTCGTCATTTCCAATTTCTCTAAAAAGATTATATCATGTCTTTAACAGAATGTAAATTCCCCGCTAAAACTTAAAAAATAATTAAACAATGGGAATCAAAAATTGACAGGCAAAAGAGAAAAAAAGATAAGGCAATGAAAAAATTTTGGCATTAAAATCAAAAAAAAGCACTTTTTTAAGTGCTTTTTTAATTTTTTTCATTTTATTTAACTTATTTCTTTAGCCAAACATGATAGTGCGGGCTGAAATTTCCATATTGAGTAAGTTCTCTAAGTTCGTTAATCTTTACTATTTTAAAATCGTTAAAAAGTTCAAAACAATCGTCATCGTCAATATAGAAATGAGGAATCCCATTCTCTGGACCATCTTCAACTCGTATTCTTGTGTTCTCATCAACATATGTGCAAACAGGATTACTAAACCAAAAGGATTCCTTTGAGCCAAGAGTAAAATATGTTTCCCCGTTTGGCTTTAAAACTCTTTTTATTTCATTTAAAATTTGCTTAAATCCCTCTCTGTCGGTATGAGAAATAACATTAAAAGCTAAAACAACATCAAACGTATTGTCTTCATATGGCAAATGCAACATATCCGAAACAAAGAAGTTTGAAAAGTCGATTCCTTGATTTTTTGCTTTTTCAATTGTTGTTTCAACACTGGTTTTAGACAAATCGAACCCGTCAAGCGTGAAACCATGTTTTGCCAAAAAAATTGCATTTCTTCCAAATCCGCAACCAATATCTAAAACTCTGTTAAGTTTTTTAGATTTCCAGTTTTCCGCAAGATAATAAATTTCTGGCGCTGGCGAATTCCAGTAGAAATCATTTTTGTCAACTATATCCCAGTTCCAGGATTTTGATTCAATCATAACTCCTCCCTTTTTCTATATTTTGTATTATATCAAAACTGCTTTAATTTGTCAATTTTCATATTAAAACCATATAAACTGTCTTTCCTTGGCAAAAATTAAAGGAGAAATTTATTTGCCATGTTTTTGAAGGTACATTTCCACTTTCTTACAAGAATAATCATCTCCAACAGGAAGCCCTAGCGATTTAACCCGAGCTAACATAATATCTATTTTTTCATGGGGTGAAAGCCCTTGCGGCAAAGTTTCGTCTTCTTCATATTCAATAAACACACCTAGCCCCTCTATTGCTTGTACGGCAAAATATATTTCGCCCTTTCTAAATACGAAACTAGTATTAAATAATGTGCAATAATTATTTAATCCTGCACGAAGAAAAATTTGTTTTACACTTCCCAAGTCGGAAATTTGCGTTGTAATTTTTTCCTCGCCAACAACATTCCCGTCGTTATCAAACACTTTATCTTTATAACATATTTCACATTTTTCACTATCTGTAATTATTTGTCTTACAACAATTGATTGAGAAATTAAATTTTGATATGTCATTCCCGATATATTGTCATGTTTTATATAATACCAGTCGTTTAACTGAAATGTTTCTTCTAATTCAAATCCCTGTTTTTGTAAATGGCTTAAAATTTTTTCTTTTTCTCCAAAAACCTGAACCGTGATTTCCGTTTCCTTCATAAATCAACTCTCCTATTTTTTTCAGTACTCAAAACCCGCTTTTCTTACGTCCTGTTGTATAAGCACACCCAAAAATTTTTATGACTAAATTATGCACATACATAATCAAATTCCAATCTTTATTATATCATTCCATTTCAAAATCAGTAAATGTTATTTCGCCTTTAATCTTCTTTTTTCGTTAAATGACAATTTGTCCCTCTAATGTTCATTAATATTTTATCTAAAAAAATAAAAAACTCAGTTTCCCCTGACGTTCTTAGGCTTAACCGAGTTCCATTATGGAGCTACTGGCGGGAATAACGCCCTGCAGCGTTGGCGTTCGCTTCGCTCGGCAACTGGACCCATTGGGTCCGATTCGCAAAACTTCGTTTTGCCGCTCCTTCGGAGCCCCTCCAGTCCTCTGTCCTGCAAAATCTAAACAAAAAAACAAACCACTTTTTTCGGTTTGCTTTACTTTGGAGCTACTGGCGGGAATAACGCCCTGCGGCGTTGGCGTTCGCTTCGCTCGGCAACTGGACCCATTGGGTCCGATTCGCAAAACTTCGTTTTGCCGCTCCTTCGGAGCCCCTCCAGTCCTCTGTCCTGCAAAATCTAAACAAAAAAACAAACCACTTTTTTCGGTTTGCTTTACTTTGGAGCTACTGGCGGGAATCGGACCCGCGACCCCCACCTTACCAAGGTGGTGCTCTACCCCTGAGCCACAGTAGCATTGTTTTTAGGATCTGACTTTTGATTTGTTGATTTTAAGCATTTTATTTGAATTTTTGAGCTGGAAAAGTTCTCTGTTTACAAGCTTCAATTTGCTTTTTCAACAGAGATGAGTTTACTAGATTTTGTTGTTTATGTCAAGGAAAAAACCTTAACTCGTTTAATTTAGTTCACAACAACTTGAAATGCAATTGTAACCCGCTCACCCGCCGAGATGTTTGGCAAATTAATTCCTGTGCTTGGGTCAATTCCTTCTTGTGTTACATTGTTAATTTTCACGCTGTTTTCAACAAATGTTGTTCCGTCTGGAATATCGTCGGTAAAGACAACATTTGTGTTACTTTGTGTCCCAGAATTTTGAATCACGTTTTGATAGGTTAAAATTGACCCTTTAACCGCGGCCGAAGTGTTCGATTCCTTTGTGATATTAATATCCCCATTCGCTATTCGAATTTGATAGACATTTGAGTTTTTTCTGCGATTCTCGTTTTCAATTGTAAACGAAACAGATGCGGCAAAACTTATGAGCCGAAGGGATTCATCAAGAGGATCGTCAATTGTGATTTTATATGTTACCGTTGCGCTGCTTTTCGATTTTATTGTGCCCGGAATTGGATAGCCATTTGTTGGATTATAGTCGACATAGGAAATGCCTTCAATTTGCATGGATCTTGGTTTGAATGTTGCTCCGTTCCCAATTGTTTCAATAACCATAACGTTGGATAAATCATAATCTGAACCATTATATATTGAAAGGGTTTGATTTGCCTCATTTCCAGGCATAACAACATCAAGCGAGCCTCTTCGGCTTATTGAAATTTTTGAAATATCGATTGTTTCGTCTGCCATATTTCCTCCCAAAAACTGCGTTATCTAATTTCATAATATGAAGGAAAATATAAAGTTGACAAAAAGAGATACTTTAAATTAAGTTTTTTATTTTCATATTAAAAAAGCTGCCAAATGGCAGCTTTAAAATTAATTTTGTTCTTCACTTTTTCTTTTTGCTTTAACAATTTTTTCAACATCAAGTTCTTGAGATTCTTCAACCTTTGTTCCTTCAACAACTGGCTCTTCAACTTTTGTTCCTTCAACTTGAGGTTCATTAGTTTCAACAGGCTCTTCAACCTTTGCTTTCTTTGCTTTTTTACCTTTTGTCTTTGGTTTTTCTTCCGAAACTGGTTGATTTTCTTTTTCCCCTTCCTCTGGTTTAACTTCTTCGGAAACAGGTTGTTCCTCAATAACATTTCCTTCGGCATCATAAACAACAGGTTTCTTTTCGTCGATTCCATAAATTGCATTTATGTCGATGCTGAAAATTCCCTTATTGTTTTCGCTTCCAGTTTCCAAAACAGCAACTTTTCCATCGGTTGTTTCAACAATTTCAAGAATTTTCCCATAAATTCCGCTGTAGGTTTTAACGTTGTCGCCAACCTTAAGCGACTCAACCATGTCTTTCATTGATTGTTGATTTTTCTTACTTCTGAAATAGTTAAGAATAAAGATTCCGATAATTAAAACTAATAAAACAACTGGCAAAATCCATTGCGCAACACTGCTTGTTGAAGCTGCTTCTCCCGCACCCTCACTTGCTCCTTCTGCTAAAAAAAACATATTTCTCTCCTAAATTGAAAAGGCAAAAACTGCGACAACAACAAGAAGAACAACCAAAATTGGAACAACAATTTGAGTTGTTGTTAACGCTAAAAGTGCTGTTGTTATCATGTTTTCTCCTTAAGTATACATTTGTTATAACAAATTTTTTTGTTAACACAAAATAAATTTTTGACTTTTTTCTTTTGTTTTAAGCAATTTCTCTGTTTTTCGACAACTACCACTTAAAATCCTTTAAAAATTCATCTCTGAAATCTAAAAGCCTGTCTTCCCAAATGGCTTTTTTAATATCCTCGGCAAGACGTGTTAAGAACCTTAAATTATGGATTGAAAGAAGTTGCGCACCAAGCATTTCGTCCGCGTTGATTAAATGTCGAATGTATGAACGGGAATAGTGCTTACAGGTATAACAATCGCAGTCGTGCTCCAATGGCTCAAGATCATTTTTGTAGATTGCATTTCGAACAATCATTTTTCCTTTCTTTGTTAGCGCAGTTCCGTTTCTTGCAATTCGCGTTGGCAAAACGCAGTCCATCATGTCAATTCCTCTTGCAATTCCTTCAATAAAGCAATCAGGACTTCCAACCCCCATTAAATATCTTGGCATGTTCTCTGGATATTTATCTTTCAAGAAATCCAAAATGTCATACATAACTTCTTTCGGCTCGCCAACTGAAAGCCCGCCAATTGCAATTCCACAACGGGCAAACTTTGAAACTTCGTTCAAACTTTTTTCTCTTAAATCCTTAAAGAAATTTCCTTGAACAATTGGAAAAAGCATTTGTTTTTCATTTTTTTGAGCATTATAGCATCTTTCAAGCCATTTTGTTGTTCTTTCGCAGGCTTTTTCGGCTTCGGCATGAGAAACGCCCGGCTTTGTGCATTCATCAAAAGCCATGATTATGTCCGAACCTAAGTTATTTTGAATTTGCATACATTTTTCTGGGGTTATGAAAAATTTTTCCCCGCTTAAATGCGAACGAAATTCAACACCCTCGTCGGTCACCTTTCTTAAATCGGAAAGCGAAAAAACTTGGAATCCGCCGCTGTCGGTTAAAATTGGCTTGTCCCAATGCATAAACTTATGAAGTCCACCCGCATTTTTAACCGTTTCATCGCCTGGTCGCAAGAAAAGATGATAGGTGTTTGAAAGAATGATTTGCGCGCCAAGATCGTTAAGTTGCTCTGGCAAAATTCCTTTAACAGTTGCTTGAGTTCCAACCGGCATAAAAACCGGAGTTTCAATTATTCCATGTGGAGTTTTAAGACGCCCAACGCGCGCCCCGCTTTGTTTGCAAACATGCAAAACTTCAAATTCAAAATTTTTTTCCATAAAATTTTTTCCTTTTATTTTTTTATAAGAACAAACAGCAATCGCCAAAGCTGAAAAAGCGATAGTTGTTTTCAATTGCTGTTTTATAGATTTCCATAACATTATCAAGCCCAATAAAGGCTGAAATCAGCATTAAAAGAGTGCTTTGAGGAAGATGGAAATTGGTTAAAAGACAATCGACAATTTTAAACGTATATGGAGGGTAGATAAAAATGCTTGTGTCCTTTTCGCCTTCTTTCAAAACATAAATTTCTTTTCCGTTTTGAATTTCTTTTTCTGCCATGCTTTCAAGAGTTCTCATTGAGGTTGTTCCAACGGCAACAACTCGCCTTCCCTCTCTCTTGGCTTTTGAAACAATTTCCGCTGTCTCCTTTGAAACTGAAATAAATTCGCTGTGCATTTTATGATTTAAAATGCTTTCCTCTTTAACCGGTCTGAAAGTTCCAAGCCCAACCTGCAAAAGGACTTCGGCAATTATAACCCCTTTTTGCTTCAGCTTCTCTAAAATTTCTGGAGTGAAATGAAGCCCTGCGGTTGGAGCAGCCGAAGAACCCGGAATTTTTGAGTAGACAGTTTGATAACGTTCCTTGTCGGTTAATTTCTCATGAATATATGGCGGAAGCGGCATGTTTCCAATTCGTTCCAAAATTTCTTCAAACGAAACAACTTTTCCGTCTTTTTCTTGCTCGAAAAGAAATTCAACAAGACATTCCCCTTCGCCCCTAACTTCCAAAATTCTTCCCTTAAGTTCGTCGTTAAACTTAACAATTGTTCCGCTTTTAAGTCGCTTTGTTGGTCTTGCAATAATTTCCCAAGTTGTTAAATTGAGTCGCTTTTGCAAAAGAACCTCAATTTTAGCCCCAGTTTCCTCTTTAATTCCAAAAATTCTTGCAGGCAAAACACGGGTGTTGTTTATAACAAGAACATCGCCCTCCTCCAAAAAATTAACAATATCATAAAAGTGTTTGTGTTGAATATGATTCAAGCAATCTTCCTTGTTGAAATTGCTTTCATCAAAATTTCTTTCCCCGTCGAAAACAAGCATTTTCGATGAATCCCTTGGCTCAACTGGAGTTTGAGCAATAAGATTTTCGGGAAGAAAATAGTCATAAGTTGACGTTAATGTGTAATCTCTCATAAGCAATGTCGCAAAGCCACGCGACCGCCTCCTTTCAAATTATTTAACTGTTATCAGTTTTCAATAAACTCTCTTCCAAGATGTTCATATGCAGGAGCAAGAACAATTCTTCCGCGCGGAGTTCTCGAAATATAGCCAAGTTGAATTAAATATGGCTCATAAACATCTTCAATTGTTGTCGACTCCTCGCCTGTTGCCGCTGCAAGGGTTTCAAGCCCAACAGGACCGCCGCCAAATTTGTCGATCATGGTTTCCAAAATTCGTCTGTCAACACCGTCAAGCCCAAGTTTATCAACCTCCATAAGCCCAAGAGCCTTGTCGGCAAGAGCAAACGTTATTTTCCCTTCGCCAATAACTTGAGCAAAATCGCGAACGCGCTTCAAAAGTCTGTTTGCAATTCTTGGCGTTCCACGGCTTCGACGTGCAATTTCAATTTTTGCGTCCTCATCAATGTCGATCCCAAGAATTTTTGCTGAACGTCCAATTATTATTGCAAGTTCTTTATCGGAATATAACTCAAGGCGCGCAATAACACCAAATCTGTCGCGAAGAGGCCCGGCAATCATTCCGGCGCGTGTTGTTGCCCCAATAAGCGTGAAAGGCTTAATTTTAAGGCGCATGTTTCGCGCAGAGGGACCTTTGCCAACAATAAAATCGAGCGCAAAATCCTCCATTGCAGGATATAAAATTTCTTCAACGCTTTTGTTAAGTCGATGAATTTCGTCAATGAACAAAACATCGTTTGTGTTAAGATTCGTTAAAATTGCAGCAAGGTCGGCTGCGTGTTCAATTGCAGGTCCGGAAGTAACTTTAAGTTGGCTTCCCATTTCACTTGCAATAATATGGGAAATTGTTGTTTTCCCAAGCCCCGGAGGACCATAAAGCAAAACGTGGTCGAGGGCTTCCTTTCGCTCTTTTGCCGCCTTAATATAAATTTCCAAATTCGCCTTAACTTTTTCCTGTCCAACATATTCTGCCATTGTTGTTGGGCGCAATTTGTTTTCAATGTCGGCGTCGGTTATGTTTTTTGTTGAGGTTATAAATCTTCCCTTATCTTCCATTTTTCTTACACCTTTAATTCATATTTTGGAATGCTTTTCTAATTATGTCTTCCGCGCTTTCGCTTCCCGCTGAATTTTCTCTTGCAAGGCGATAAGCATCGTTTTTGCTTATTCCAAGAGCAACAAGTGCCTCAGTTGCTTCGTCAATCATGTTTTCATCAACAGCAAGAGTTTGGCTTTCATGGTTTTCGAATCCAACAACAGAAATTTTGTCTTTAAGTTCAAGAACAATTCGTTCCGCTGTTTTCTTTCCAAGTCCCTTAATTGTTGAAAGAAGTTTCGTGTCGCCAGTTTTAATTGCAACAGCCAAATCGAAAAGACGAATTCCAGAAAGAATTCCAAGCGCAACTTTTGGCCCAATCCCCGAAACATCAATAAGCTTTAAGAACATTTCCTTTTCTTCAAGAGTTGAAAAGCCATAAAGGCTTAACTCATCTTCCCTAACATGAAGATAAGCATAAATTCGCGCATTTGCTCCAAGAACAGGAAGAGTTGAAATTGTTGTTGCAGAGGCAAAAATTTCATATCCAATTCCGTTGTTCTCAAGAACCACGCTGTTTTCATTTTTTGCAATAATTTCGCCAATTAAGTAATTAATCATACCTGCATTATAACATATAAAAAAAGAAAACAACAAATTTTTTGTTGTTATCTTACAATTTGTTGATTGAAATTTGCGTGGGTTATTGCAACCGCAAGTGCATCGGCTGCATCGTCGGGTTTCGGAATTTTTTCAAGCCCTAAAATTGCCGTAACCATATACTGAACTTGTGCTTTTTCCGCACGGCCATTCCCAGTTAGCGCTTGTTTAATTTGAAGCGGAGTGTACTCAAAAATTTCCCCGCAGGAATGAATCCCTGCAAGCAAAATAATCCCCCTCGCCTCGGCAACAGGAATTATTGTTGTTTGGTTTTTGAAGTAGAAAAGTTCCTCAACTGCCATTTGGTCTGGTTTATATCTTTGAGTTAACTCTTTAATTGCATCATAGATCATTGCAAGTCGAACAGGAATTGATTCCTCCTTTGGGGTTTCAATAACGCCATAATCAACAACCTTATATTCGCTGTTCTCATAATCTAAAACACCAAAGCCAACAATCCCGTATCCTGGGTCTATTCCTAAAATTCTCATATACCATATTATATTTTTAATTGACAATTAAGTCAAACAATCTAATTTTTTTTCATAAACTGTTTTTGAGAGTTTGACATTTAATATTGAATTTTTTAAAATATGATCAAGTGTTCATTTATTAATTCAAAATTATTACAAAATGAAAACCCGTTAAATTTTAAAAAGGGAACAAAAATGTCAGGAAAAGTTAAACTAACAAAAGAAGAAAGAAACCTTCATATTGAGCACAGAAAACGACTTAGAAAAGAAGTTTACTCATCAAACCCATATTCGCTTGGCGAAGTTAAAATTCTTGAATATCTCTTAACTCTTTGCACTGCTCAAGGTGACACTAATCCGCTTGCGCATGTTCTTCTTGATAAATTTGGTTCACTTTCAAACGTGATTAATTCAAGCATGACCCAACTTCTTTCCGTTTACGGTGTTGGTCCGCAAATTGCATCATTTCTTCTTTCATACGGACAAATTATTCATTTCATAATTGAAACAGGTGCGCGTCCTAAAAAGAGAAAGGTTTTGCAAACAACAAATGAATTTTCAGAACTTTTAAGAAACTATTTCATTGGCAAAACAACTGAAGAATTTTATGTTGCGCTTTTAACAGCAAAAAGCGAGTTTATAAGCGTTGAACAACTTACAACCGGGAACATAAATTCGGTTGGAATTGACATTCCAAATCTCATTCAAACAATTTTGCAACACAAAGCGAATGTTATTGTTCTTGCTCATAACCACCCAAACGGCGAAATTCAACCTTCGGGCGAAGACATTAACGCAACGCTTGCAATTTTGGAGGCGGTTTCTCTTTATGGAATTGTTGTTGTGGATCATTTGATAATTGGACATAATCAAGTTTTCAGTTTCAAAAACGCAGGGCTTATGGAACAAGTTTATGAAGCCCATTCCCACAAAAATCTTGCATTTTCAAACAGGCTTTATGGTTTTAAACCAATAAATTCTGGAATTATCACGCTCAAACCCTCCCCTTATGAATTGCCTGCAGACTATTTAAACCCAACAATCAACACTGAAAATTAAATAAATTTGCTTTTGTTTAAAAGCAACAAAAATCGACAAAAACCAACAAAAGAAAAAATTTGGGGTTGACTTTACCCCCCGTTTAAGATAAAATTTAATTGAATTTAAATAAAAGAAGGACTTTCAATGAGCAAACCAACAAAAGTTAGTCAAAAGAAAAAACTTAACTCAAGCGAAAGCATTGAAAACTACCGCAATAAACTTGAACAAACTAAAGATAATTCCGTTGCGCACAACACAATTGACTTGTCGAACAAATTCGACACAATTGTTGCCGTGTTCGCTTCCGATTGGCACATTGGCGCTCAAAATTTCGACATCGACCGTTGCGTTGAGGTTTTGGAATACACTCTTAACACTCCAAACGCCTATCTTTTCGTTCTTGGCGACATGTTGAGCACAGCAATTCTTCATGCTGTTCAAAACATGTTCGACGACCTTCTTTATCCAAACGAACAATGGGATTGCTTCGTCGACCTTTTTTCGCAAGTTGCATCAGCAGGAAAAATTGCTGTTATCCACCCAGGAAACCACGAACGCCGTGTTAACAAAGAAACAGGGCTTAACATAATTGAGCAAGCAGCAAAAACTCTTGGCATAAGAGATAAGTATGCTCCAGATTTTGCTGTTACAGAAATTGTTCTTAAAAACAAACTCAGCAAAGACGGAAAATTCACATACAGAATTGTAACCCATCATGGCGACGGCGTTGATTTCACAAAGCTTCAAGCAAAATGCCCAACTTCCGATCTTAATGTTGTTGGCCACTGGCACCGTCTTAAAGTTCAAACTCAAGCAAATTCAATTTTCGATCCAGAACTTGAAACAAGTTTTAAACATGAAACAATGAATGTTATTTTGCCAAATGAAGGGCAGACGCCTTTTGAGTTCACACATGCTCAACGCGTTCGTTCGCCATACTATGCAATTGAAATAAGCAGTGCAAAAAATCCGCTTTTCAACCCAGACTCAAAAAGCGATGTTAAGGAAAGAGAATTTGTTCCTGCAACCCGTTCAATCCCAATTCTTTCAATTGCAAACACAAAAGAAAAAGACAAAATTATTAAACGTGCAAAAAAATCTATAGATGAAAAGTCAAAAGAATTTATTGATGAAATTCGCCAAAAAACAGATGAACTTGCCGATCTTCTTAAAAAAGCTGGAATTGAAATCAACAAAGAGGCCTACAGTTCTCTTTTAACCGACAAACAAAGAAAATTGATCAAACAAAAATCATCAAAGAAAACAACTCAAGTTGATTCATCAAAAGACAATGGAAAAGAATAGGCAGGAGGAAACATGACTCTTAAACCAGAGGCAACCGACAGAGCACTTTCGGTTATTAACAAAAAACTTAAAACAAAAGACAACATCGATTCATCTTTCACATTAGAAAACGTTAACGAGGAAGTTGAAATTCTCGACACGCCCGAGACCAAAGAAGACGACATTGTTACAACCCTTTCATACGATGTTAACAACAACTATTTTGGATTTAATGTTATTTCAAACGTAAATCTTGGAAGAGCCTATAAACTTGAAAACAATGAAAATGGCGACGAATTTAAATATAACATCTCCCCTGACGCAAAACGTGTTAAGTTCCCAGAAAGTGAAACAAACAAGATTAATGAAAGATGGATTGACCATGTTTTTAAAACAATTTCAAGCTCACGAAATTCTGCGTTAGTTCTTGAAAATGTTTTTACCCGCGTTACAACCGGAAACTATAAAGAAATTTTGCCATATGTTGAACAAGTTAGATATCTTGCAAAAAAAATTAAGCAATATAACTTGCAAAACAAAATTGTTGCGCTTTCTCGCGGACAAGTTGAAAAAACAATAATTAAAAACGGCGGCCCAGACCTCATGAAAATTCTTGGTGATGCACTTGGAATTCCGGAAAAAGTTACGGGCTATCGAACAGTTTTAATTTTCAATCTTAAAGATCCATATAAGAAAGATGCAAAAATTTCAATAACAAACTTTAACCCACCAGGTTCAACAAGAGCAAAAATGCTTGAACAACTTGATTCTTATGCTCAAAAAGTTACCCCAGGGTTCGACATCTATTGGAACACAACCGCAAAAATGAATGGTTCTTTTGGCGCTTTAACAACCGACCCAGCAAATCTTAACGAAAAGAAATCTTGCATTTATCTTTGCTTTGGACCAATGGCAGAATACGACATGTTCAACTTCAATCGCCCTTTAATTGGCCCATACTCGCTTAACAGAAACTGGTTTAAGGTTGCGTTTGAACACGGCTATAAAAACGGCAAACTTGAATCGAAAATCAGCGCACATTTCAACGATTATAACGCCCCTCACGAGCATCAAGTTGACGATTCAAACTATGTTAGTTCAGTTATTGCAAGCAGCGTTGGCGAAGCGCTAACAGAAATTAAAAATGTTGTTGTTTCCTCAATTGAAAAAACAATTGGACAAACAGAGGAAGATGCAAGAAAAGGCTGCAACAAATTTATCAAGTCAATCGACAAAGTTAGCAAAGCCGTTGCAGCAAAAAAACAAGGAAAATCTCCTTCCGAAATGACAAACATAACAAAAACTCCAAAACAAGACCCACAACAGGAGGTTTAAGATGAATTTTGGAATTAAAATTGACGAAAAAGACAACAAAGCCTATTGTTTAAATTGCAGAGCACATGTTGGAAACGACGGCAAGGCACAAATGAAATTCTGCCCTCGTTGCTCTTCCCCTTTAACTCTTGAAGCAGCAAAGCAAGAAGGCAACAAAATTTCAAAGGCGCAAGCAACAATTCTCTATGACCTTCTCGATCGAATTTCTGACGGAGCAAATCCAACAGAAGAAATTAAAAAGATGATTGAAGAACTTTCATAATAATAAGCAAACTTAAGCGGCAAATGCCGCTTTTTTTGTTATAAGCCAATAAAGCAAAGCATAAATTATGTTATATGAAAATTTGTGGCTTTTTCAGCAAAAAAGAGAAAAAAGAAAAGGTTTTTCGGAATGTTTTTGCGAATTTTATAATCTGCATTGTTCTTGTTGGGCTTTTTGTTATAACCTACACCGGCGAAACGCTTAACGCGTTTAATTCAAACGAAGTTGAGGCGGTTTATCACGGAAACACTTCCTCAAAAAACATTTGCCTTATGATCAATGTTTACTGGGGAAACGACTATATTGAACCCATGCTTAAAACACTTAAAGAAAACAACATTAAAACAACATTTTTTGTTGGCGGAACTTGGGCAAAAAAATTTCCAGACCTTTTGAAAATGATCAGCAGCGACGGTCATGAAATTGCAAATCATGGGTTCTATCACAAAGACCACAAAACAATTTCCTATCAGCAAAACAAAGATGAAATTCAAAACACGCATAATGTTGTTAAGGAAATTCTTGGCGTTGAAATGAATCTTTTTGCACCGCCAAGCGGTTCCTATTCAAAAACTACAATTGAAACGGCAAAAGAACTTGGCTACACAAGCATAATGTGGACTCGCGACACAATTGATTGGCGCGACCAAGACGAAAACTTAATATATTCCCGAGCAGTTAAAAACGCAGCCGGCGGTGATTTGATTTTAATGCACCCAACAGAAAAAACAGCTGCTGCGCTTCCAAAAATTGTCGAAACTCTTGTTGAAAACGGCTTCAATTTAACAACCGTAAGTGAATGTTTAAAGACATAAAAAAAGCAGCAAATTTTGCTGCTTTTATTCAACAATATATTTCTCCATTAAGTCAACTGTTTGCTCAATTGTTTGATTGCTGTTATCAACATATATTGCGTCTTCAGCAACCTTAAGCGGACTTATTGCACGAAGTGAATCGCGCTTATCGCGTTCCTTAATTTCCTTTAAAACATTTTCAAACTCATTTCCTGGAAGTCCAAGTTGTTCAATTCTTCTTTTTGCTCTAACTTCCGGGCTTGCAGTTAGAAAGAACTTATGGGTTGCATTTGGAAGAACAACGGTTCCAATGTCGCGCCCCTCAATGATAACATCATAATTTTTTGCAATTTCATGCTGAATTGAAGTTGCAAACTCTCTAACATCTTTATATTGAGAAACAATTGAGGACGCCTCGCTAACCTCTTCAGTTCTAATTTTTTGTTTTAAATCTTCGCCGTTTAGCAAATTTTTTTGGACCATGTTTCCGTTATCTTTCTCGAAAATAACAGAAAATTTCATGTTTTTAAGCATTTTTTCAATGTTTTTTTCGTCATTTGGCGAAATTTTGTTCTCAAGAACATAGAAGGCAATGCTTCGATAGATTGCTCCTGTGTCCAAATGAAAAATACCAAGGCGCTTTGCAAGCTCCTTTGAAACCGTTCCTTTCCCGCTTCCCGCAGTTCCGTCAATTGCAATGTTAATTCTCACTCTTTCCTCCAATGTTATTCTGTCTTTTTATTTGACATTTTATTATTTTATGATATCATAATTCGTAAGTGCTGGTGTGGCTCAGTAGGTAGAGCAATTGATTCGTAATCAATAGGTCGGCGGTTCGAATCCGCCCATCAGCTCCATACTGTGGGTTCAACATAAAGTTATAACTATATGTTGCGCCCATTTTTTTATAAGTTTTCAAATTGGCAAAATCGTGATGTCAAAAAGTTAGCTAAAACCCTTTGTATAAGTTGAGTACACCTTCTTTTTTGAGGGTTTAAATGCATGTAAATATCGTTGGTTAAAACACTATTTTTTTGCTTGAAGTTGTTTATATCCAAGCGAAACTTTTTTGGTTTCGCGGTCTAATGAAATAATTTTAAATTTATATGTCTTTCCAAGTTCCAAAACATCAGCAGCGCTGTTAATTTTTGAATATGAAATGTTTGAAATGTGCAAAAGGCAATTAACTCCCCCAACGTCAACGAATGCGCCATATGGAACAAAGCGCTTAACCGTTCCGTCAACAATTTTGTTGATAAAATTTGTTTGCCAAAAAACTTCTTCATTTGCAGCACGTGTTTTATCTTCCAGAATTCGAATTGACGCTTGAATTTTTTTCTCCTCGTTGTTTATGTTTGTTGCAATTGCCATAACTTTTTTCCCAACATAAAATTTTGGGTTAACAACTTTGTATGAACAAATTTCGTCCTTTGGGACAATAATTTCATATTCTCCCATTTTTGAAATCAAATCGCCTGTTGAATTTGTTTGCAAAACAACAACTTGAAATGACGACCCAAGTTTAATTTCCTTTGCATTTTGAGTTTCAAGTTTAATTTGAGAGGCTTTCTTTTGCGACGCCTCAACCATTCCATCTTCAGTTTTTCCGGTTACAACAACCGAAAACCTGTCGCCAATTTTTGACGATGAAAAATTTTCAACCTCATCTTTTGGGACGAATGCATCAAGTTTCCCTCCAAGATTGAAAACAAGCCCGTCGTTTCGAATTGAAACAACAATTCCGTTTGAAAGTTGATTTTTCTTGTAAGACGCAATTGTTTTTTCAACTTCCTCAATACTAAATTTCGTGTCCATTTTTTCTCCAATTTATTTTAACAAAAAAGGGCTTTTGCCCTAGTTTTGAAGTTCCTCATAGAAATCCACGAGAACATTTTTCATTTCTTTATACAAAAATTTAATTGATTTTATGCTTGAAGCAACATAATCGAAGCCAACAATAAGGCCATTCAAAATTTTAAGATTTTCAATTTCGCATGCGTTAACAATTGCATCAAGAATGATGTATGCCTCCTCGCGAATTTCGCTTTTAAGCCTTGTTGTGTAGTCAATTTCTGCCATCATGTCGTTCGCAAGTTTTTTGATTTCATCAAAATATTCTTGGCAATTAACTTCGCAAAGTTCTCTTTCTTCCTCCGATTCAATTTCAAAATCTTTTTCCATAAAAGCTCCTTTATTGTTTTTAATTTTAACACAGCAATCCCCCTTTTTCAAAGCGATTTTTGCCCATGATTTCTCTTGATTATAAAAAGTTTATATGTTATACTTTGAAAGCAAAAAAAAAGGCAGGGGAAATATGATTCAAGTTTCAAACGTAAGTCTTCAATTTGGTGGAAGAGTTTTGTTCAAAGATGTTAACCTTAAATTTTCAAAAGGCAATTGCTATGGAATTATTGGCGCAAACGGCGCAGGAAAATCAACTTTTCTTAAAATTTTAACCGGCGAGCTTGAACCAAATAAGGGCGAAGTTATTTTAGACCCAAACGAAAGAATGTCGGTTTTGGAACAAAACCAAAACAAATACGACGAAAACACAGTTTTGGAAACTGTTTTGCTTGGGCATAAGCGCCTTATGGAAGTTCAACGACTTAAAGACGAACTCTATATGAAAGAAAACTTTACTGAAGAAGACGGAATTAAAGCCGGTGAACTTGAAACTGAATTTGCCGAACTTGGGGGCTGGGAAGCAGAAAGCGAGGCAAAAACTCTTCTTTCGGGAATTGGAATTTCCGATTCTCTTTTTGAAACCTTGATGAAAGACATCGACCCAAAACAAAAGGTTAAAGTTCTTCTCGCTCAAGCGCTTTTTGGAAATCCAGACATCTTAATTTTAGACGAGCCAACAAACAACCTCGACTTTAAAACAACACGTTGGCTTGAGAACTATCTTCTTAATTTCGAAAACACAGTTATAATTGTTTCCCACAACCGTCACTTCTTAAACAAGGTTTGCACCCACACTTGCGACGTTGACTACGGTCAAATTAACATGTATCTTGGGAACTACGATTTCTGGTATGAAACAAGTCAACTTATGGCACGCCAAGCAAAAGAGCAAAACAAAAAGGCAGAACAACGCGCAAAAGAACTTAAAGATTTCATCGCAAGGTTTGCTGCAAACGCATCAAAATCGAAACAAGCAACCTCAAGAAAAAAGGAACTTGAAAAACTCACTCTCGACGATTTCAAACCATCTTCAAGAAAATACCCTTACATTAATTTTGAATATACTCAAGAAATTGGAAAGGAAATTTTAAAAGTTGAAAATTTAACCCAAAAAGGCATGTTTAAAAATCTTTCTTTCACGGTTTCTCGCGACGACAAAATTGCAATTCTTTGCTCAAATGGTCTTGCGGTAACAACACTTTTCAACATTCTTTTTGGACTTGAACAACCTGACAGCGGAACTGTTACATGGGGAAAGACAACAAAAGTTACCTACCTCCCTCAAGACAATCGTTCGTTCTTTGAAGGCTGTGACCTTTCGCTTGTTAACTGGCTTCGCCGTTTCTCGAAAGATCAAACCGAAACCTACATTCGAAGTTGGCTTGGAAGAATGTTGTTCTCTGGGGAAGAAGCTTTGAAAGAAGCAAACGTTCTTTCTGGCGGCGAAAAAGTTCGCTGCATGATGGCAAAAATGATGCTTGAAGGCGGAAACGTTATTCTTCTTGACGAACCAACGAACCACCTTGACCTTGAAAGCATAACCGCTCTTAACAAAGGAATGACAAACTTTAAAGGTGTTATGATTTTTGCATCTCACGACCAAGAAATTGTTGAAACAGTTGCAAATCGAATCATCGACATTGTTGACGAAAACACATATGTCGACAAAAAATGCACCTTCGAAGAATATATGGGATAAGTCATATAAAAAATCGTGTCGAACGGCACGATTTTTTAATTACTTTTTATTCAAACAAAACAGAATTAGTAAACTCTTTTCAACTTTTTATTTATTTTAATTCAGAAAATAAGTTTATAATATCCTTATTTCGTTTTTTTGCGTAAGCATATGAAATTGAAGTTCCACTTTTTGGTTGATAGCAGCCAAAACCATGTTTTGAATATTTTCTTACTTCTGGCATATAGGTTTTATCAAAATAAAACACGCAGTAGTCACTATCATTTATCATTGCTTGATTACGCTCCACATAGCTTGTACGTCCAGACATGTATTTAGTTTTGTGCTCAACCTCTTCTTCAACACCCAATAAATATTTCTCTTTCCCTTCAAGATTAGCATAAATTCTTTCCCATTCTTGCCTTGCACTTTCCAAAACGCAAGTTTCGCCCCTGCAGGTGTAAGCAACTCTTTTTATGTTAGGATATTTTCCCTTTACTTCCGTAACAACAAGGTGGCAAAGACAATCAAAGTTGCTTCGGCTCCCAAACAAAAAAGTGGAAACATTGCAAACAACTATCAACTCCTCAATGGTTTTTCTCAACTTTTGTTTAAGGTCTTCATTTATTTCAATTTTTCTATGCCAAAAAAATGAACAACATTTACCTGTCACAACTTTTAAATTCATATTAAACTCCTAAATTTCGGGTTTTCACTAAATATTATAGAGTAAATTTTCTTAAAGATCAACAGAATACCCGTTTTTCCTTAAATATTAAAAAATTATATGTCGGGTAAACTTTATATATAGTGAAAAAACTATATAGGAAGTTGCATTATGAAATTAAACAAAGCATTTGCTTTAAGAGTTAGAGAAATTCTCAAAGAAAAAAAGATGACACAATATAAGCTTGCACAGGAAACAGGCTTATATCACAGCACTATGACAGACATTCTCAATTGCAAATATAAAACGCCAAATTTTAAAAACGTAACTCTTATTATTAAAGCTCTTGGCTTGTCGATGACAGAATTTTTTGATAGCAACTTATTTAACTTTGAAAATTTGGAAGTTGACGATAACTAAAAAAACAGATTAAAAACAAAAAAGCCTTCAAACCGAAGGCTTTTTCTTATTTGGAGCGGAAGACGAGATTCGAACTCGCGACCCTTGCCTTGGCAAGGCAATGCTCTACCACTGAGCCACTCCCGCATTTCAAATTGCTTTAACAATATACCAAATCATTTCCAACTTGTCAACAAAAAAATCCAAAAATTTTCAACTTTGTTTCTTTCTTATAAACATTTCTCAAATCTTTTTCATATAAAACTTAAGATATTCGTTGACAAAGAAAAATTCTTTTGATAAAATAGCCTTGCAAAAATAATGTGGTACCATAGCCAAGTGGTAAGGCAAGGGTCTGCAAAACCCTCATTCCCCGGTTCAAATCCGGGTGGTACCTCCAAAACGCTGGTGTGGCGGAATGGTAGACGCAAGGGACTTAAAATCCCTCGTTCGCAAGGACGTGCCGGTTCGAGTCCGGCCACCAGCACCAAATAAAAAAATCGGGAAACACCCGATTTTTTTATATTATTTATTCTTCGTAACTGTCGTGGAAGAATCCATCTTCATCGAGAACGTCATAGCAAATTCTTTCATAGAATCCTTCGCATTCCTCATTTTCTTTTTCAAGTTTCTCAACAAGTTTTCTAATTTCTCCCAAACTTGCCTTATTTTGGTTAATTAACTCGTCAAGGGCTTTTAAATTCTCAACAAATTCTTCAAACGAGTTCGCAATTTTGTCTTTTTCTTCCCATTCATCATTCGGCATGAAATATACAGGCATTTCCTTTTTCCCAGTGTTAACTAAAATTGGATCTCCCATTGTTTCTTCCATTGCAACAACGAAAAACTTTTTCCCAACAATCTTTTTCCAGTCTTTGCTAACTCTGTTTGTTGAAGGATCAATTCTAAATCCAATTTGAGCGTCCTCAAAATTGCTTTAATCAACAAATTCAAGTTCTCCGCTTTGTTGAATTTTAAATTTCTTAAAATCGTTTTGGGCAAGTTTCTTTAATAGTTTCTTCATTTTATCTACCCCTTTATTTCGAAACATTAAAATTGGCAATCTTGTTCAAAGCCACGGCTTATGATTTTAACACCATATTTTTGTGCTTCATTAAACATTCTGTTGCACTCTGCAATTCCTGCTTCTGGTTTGTCGGAAGCGTGGATAACATTTTTTGTTTTATCCAATTCGCCATCTTCATTGCGGATTCCAAAATCATAGCGGATGTCGCCTTTTTTAAGTGGATTTCTTCCAACCACATCGCGAATTCTTCCAATAAGACCTGGTTCGCCTTCAACTTGGAAACCAACAACATTTCCGCTTTTCATATAATCGCAAAGTTCATCAAAAAAACCTTTCCCAATATGTTCAGCATAGTGGGCATTAAGAATTTCTTGATTCAAGCGCATACATTGGCGTTTTGTTATTTTTCCAACTTTGCCAAGACGGGCAACAATTTCCTTTTCATATTTTAAGAATCCCGGCTTGATCATAACAAATGAAATTTCTTTTTCCATACTTTTCTCCTTCGTTTAAAGTATAGCAAAAGAAAATGCTTTTTTCAAGTAAAACGTGAAAATTTTTTATCAATCGGAAATTCGTTTAATATCTGCGCCAAGCCCTGCAAACGCATTCTCAAGCTTAAAATAACCGCGGTCAATTAAATTAACATTTGAAATTGTTGTATGTCCTCCTGCAACAAGCCCAGCAATTGCAAGAGCAACCCCTCCGCGAAGATCCGCCGCCTCAACATTTGCACCATAAAGTTTTTCAACCCCGCGAACAAAAGCAGTTCTGTCCTTAACAACTATGTTTGCACCCATTTTAACAAGTTCTGGGACATGTTTAAATCGTGTTTCAAAAAGGTTTTCAACAATAATGCTTGTCCCTTTTGAAATTGACTGAAGAGCAACCATTTGAGCTTGGAGATCGGTTGGGAACCCAGGATATGGCGAAGTTTCTATTTTCGAAATTGCTTTTGGCCTGTTTTCTGTTTTAAGAAAAAGAGTGTTTTTTTTGATTTTAACTTTTGCATTGGTTTGTTTAATTTTTTCCAGCAAAGCGAGATTGTGTTCTGGGCGAAAATTTCTTAATTCAACTTCCCCTCCCGCAGCAAGAGCCGCAATTAAATATGTTCCCGCAACAATCCGATCGGGAATTGGCGTGTATGCCCCTCCACCAAGTTTTTCAACCCCTTCAATTGTTATTGTTGAAGTTCCTGCGCCATAAATTTTTGCCCCAAATTTGTTGAGAAAATTTGCAAGGTCAACAATTTCTGGCTCTTTTGCTGCATTAATAATTTTCGTTGTTCCCTTTGTTTTTGTTGCGGCAAGAATTATGTTTTCGGTTGCTCCAACGCTTGGAAAATCCAAATTAACAATTCCGCCTTTCATGTTTGAACCATCGCAAGTTAAGTAGCCATGTTTGTCAACAACTTTAACATTAAGCGCTCGCAAACCTTTAATATGTAAGTCAATTGGTCGCGCACCAATTGCACAGCCGCCGGGATAGGCAACTTTTGCCTTTCTTTGTTTTCCAAGAATTGAACCCAAACTAAAAATTGACGAACGAAGTAAACTTGCAAGTTCTTGAGGAATTGACGACGACGAAAGGTTTGAACAATCAATGTTAAGGTTGCAATTGTTATGTATTTTCCCATCTGTCGTTTCCGGTTTAACCTTTGCCCCAAGATTTTTAAGAATTTTAGTCATGTTAACAATGTCAACATATTCAGGACATTGGCAAAGCGTGATGTTGTCATCGCACAAAATGCATGCAGCCAAAATTGGAAGATATGCATTTTTTGCAGCTGTTATTTCGGCAGTTCCCGAAAGTTTCTTGCCGCCATTAATTAAAAATTTATCCATATGTTTTCCACCTATTTCATACTATGAATTTTGCTGTTTATTCGTTAAAATTTAAAAACCCAATCTAAAAATAAAGTTTTTCCCATATAATTTTTGTTTAAATTTATTAGTAAGAATGTGATATAATATATTTATGATAAAAAACAAGACAAGTGTTTTTGTTTCGTTTTCGCTTGCAACTTTGTTTGCATGCGTTTTGGTTTTTTCTTGTTTAACGTTTTCTGGCTGTTCAAAAGAGCAAGATTACACATACATGGTTAATCCATCATATGTTCCAACATCAATTGAGGTTTTTGAAGACGAATTTGGAATTAAATCGCTTAAACAACCAACAAACGCTCCAATCAAAATTCTTCAACTAACCGACATTCACATTGGAAACGGTCCGTTAACTTCAAAAAAAGACAAATTGGCAATTGAAGCAGTTTGCAAAATGATTGAATCAACAAATCCCGATTTAATCATCATTTCTGGCGACCTTGTTTATCCTGTTGCGCTTATGACGGGAACAGACGACAATTTAACCGCTCTTAAAGTTCTTTCTCGCGTTATCGACAGTTATAAAACCCCTTGGACAATTTGTTTTGGAAACCACGACGCCGAAGGCTCGGCAAAATATTCAAAAGCTGAACTTTGCAACTATCTTGAAAGCACTGAACTTTCGAACTGCCTTTTCCAAAGAGGGCCATCAAACCTTGACGGAATGGGAAACCACATTATTAATTTATACAATTCAAACGGAGAATTTAACTCCTCTGTTTTCCTTTTCGACAACGGAATGTATAACGGCGAAACCCAACTTAGCGGTTATATGGAAATAACATCTTCTCAAACAAATTGGTATGAAAGCAACATTAAAACCATGTCTGAAAAACTTGGAAAAACAATTGGTTCATATGTTTTCTATCACGTTCCAGGGAAAGAATATGAAAACGCATGGGCGGAATATCGAAGCGGCGAAAGCGAGAACGTAAAACTCATTTATGGTTATGCAAACGAAAAAAATGAAAAAATAAGTTGTTCAAGTGAACTTGGGACATTCTGGAACAAGGTCCAAGAACTTGGAAGCACAAAAGCAATTTTCTGCGGACACGACCACCTTAACGATTTTTCGATTGAATATTATGGCGTTCGCTTAACATACGGAAAATCAATCGACTACACTGCATATGCCTTTCAAGGAATTTCAACAAAAACCGAACAACGCGGCGGAACAATTTTAACAATAAATGAAAGTGGTTCTTTTGAAATTGAAGCAAAAAGACTTATTGACATAAAATAAATTTGACTATAAAAATCAAAAATGTTAGAATTTTTTTATGAAAAAACTTAAATTTAAAAAATATAGAGGCAAAATTGGGATTCTTGCTCCTTTTATGATTCTTTTAATTGTTGGGGCTTTTCTTTTAATTTGGCTTTTGCCCCGCGATGAAACTGCAACAACTTTTAGGCTTAAAATTACATCAACATGTCTTCTTGGAATTGTTGCAATTATCCTTTTATGGTGCATTTTTTGGAATTACTATGTCATAACCGATGTTTCAATTATAAATGTTTCTGGGCCGTTCACTTCGCGAATCCGGCTTAATGAAATAACAAAAATCAAAGAGAAATTTGGCATTTTTTCGTCTTTTTGTTTTTCAATTGACCGCCTTGCAATCTACACCGGCAATGGCATGATTAAACGCTTCGATGTTTCCCCAAAAAACAAAGAAGATTTTATTAATGAGTTAACATCAAAAATTGATGTTGAGGTTGAAAGGAGAAAATAACATGCAAAAAATTGTTGTTATTTGCGGCGGAACAAGCGGAATGGGAAAAAGTGTTGGAAAGCTTTTGGAAAAAGAAGGCGCAACTGTTCTTTCCTTTGGACGAACCCCTCGAAACGGCGAATTTAAAGTTGACATAACAAACGAAACCGAAGTTGAAAACTTTTTCAATATGGTTAAAGAAACATATGGGCATATCGACATTCTCATAAACAGCGCCGGCTATGGGCTTTCTGGCGCCGCCGAACTTGCGGATTTTAATGAAGTTAAAAATCTTTTTAACGTTAAC
Organism: uncultured Lachnospiraceae bacterium; assembly: GCA_964383665.1. Taxonomy (GTDB): domain Bacteria; phylum Bacillota; class Clostridia; order Christensenellales; family UBA1242; genus UMGS687. Next base: position 116,240 of record CAYLHO010000002.1, on the reverse strand, counting down.
TACTTTGGCGCGCTTAAAGCCATTCAATGCGCGCTTCCATTAATGGGCAAGGACAGCAAAATTTTTGATATAAGTTCTTGTTGCGCGCTTTTTGCAATGCCATTTCGAATTCACTACTGCGCAAGCAAGGCTGCTCTTTCAATGCTTTCCTATGGGCTTCGAATGGAACTTTCAAACGCAGGGATTCATGTTTCAACAATTAACCCGGGCGATGTTAAAACAAACTTCATAAATTCGAGAGTTAAAAGTTTTAAAACAAACGAAAAATATGGAAACCGCGTTGAAAACGCCCAAGCGCTTGTTGAAAAAAACAATTCAAAGCGCATGAGCCAAGAGTATGCCTCGAAAAAGATTTACAAAATTGTTAACAAGAAAAAACCAAAAGCAATGTATATTATTGGAACAAAATATAAAGTCTTTAATTTTCTTATCAAACTTTTTCCTGTTAACCTTTTCCTTAAAGTTTCCAACAAAATTTTTGGTGGGAACAAAAAAGTTAAATAAATTTAAGTTGCCGTTGGCAACTTTTTTTAAACCTGAATATATCTCACATTTGCTCCATTTTGAATTGCGTGGAAAAATCCTCCAAAGGAATCGAATTTCCTTCTTGCAAGAAGTTTTCTTGCATCTTCCAAATTTGAAACAGGAAATTTAACCGAAATCCCGCAGGAAACATTAATTTTCCTTGGTGTTGAAACAATCATAACCCTAACGCCATATGACCTTAAAAGATTTGCAAAAGTTATTGTTTCATTTCTCGCTCTGAAAACTGCTAAACCAAACTCCATTTTATTTCCCCTTTTGTTAACAAATTTTTTTCTTAATTCACTATATTGAATAAGCAAAAAAAAGGTTAAAAGAGGAAAAATATGATTTATTTAGATAACAGCGCAACAACAAGACCAAAACCAAGAGAAGTTGTTTTTGCCATGGAAAAAGCGCTAACAACTCTTTGTGCAAATCCGGGGCGAAGCGGACACAAAGCAAGTCTTAACGCCGCAATTGAAGTTTCAAACGTCCGCGAAAAACTTTGCAAAATGTTTGAACTTGAAAATCCGCAAAATGTTATTTTCACCCAAAATTGCACCGATTCACTTAACCTTGCAATTCTTGGAACTGCAAAAAAAGGCGGACATGTTATAACAACAACATATGAGCACAACTCAACTCTTCGCCCGCTTAAAAAGCTCGAGTCCGACGGCATTATTGAACTTACAATTGTTGAACCAAAAAACAAACAAATTCGCCTTAGCGACATTCTGCCCCATGTTAAGGAAAACACATATTTAATTTCAACAATTCATGTTTCAAACGTTGACGGTGCGGAAACCGACATAAATGAAATTGGAAAATTTTGCAACGAAAACAAAATTTTATATCTTGTTGATGGGGCTCAATCGGCAGGGCACAAACGAATAAACATGCATAAACAAAACATCTCGCTTTTGGCTCTTGCCGGTCATAAAGGGCTTTATGGTCCTCAAGGGGTTGGAGTTTTAATGATTGGAGACGGCGTTGTAATTTCGCCAATTCGCTTTGGCGGAACAGGAACGCAATCAATAAACATCAATCAACCAAACGAACGTCCGGAATGTTTTGAAAGCGGAACAATTGCCTTCCCAAACATTCTTGGTCTTGGCGCAGGACTCGATTTTGTTAATAAAAATCAAGAAAAAATTAATAAAAAACTTGAATTTTTATCAAAAAAACTAATAAATGAGTTAAAATTAATTAAAAATGTTAAAATTTATACTTCCGATGAAAATTTAAACGGCGTTGTTTCCTTTAACATTTCCAACATTGATTCAACAATTGTTGGCGAGTTTTTGAGCGACAATTTTGGAATTTGCGTTCGAAGCGGGCTACACTGCGCTCCGCTAAAACACAAATCCCTTGGAACAATTGAGCAAGGAACCGTTCGCGCTTCTCTTTCCTATTTCACAACAGAGGAAGAAATAAACAACCTTTGCCGCGCAATTCGAAATTTCATAAAAACTTACAACATATAACTTTTTATTCACTATTTTGTATATTTATTCATTTTGTTTCCTTTGCCAAAATTCGCAAGCGCGTTTGAGGAATATGAATATTTGTTTTCAAGTTTGGTTTTTAATTTAGTTTTTGCAAAGTCGATAAGTTTTGTTATAAGCCTTTCAAAAGATATTCCTTGATCTTTGAAAAGATAGAATGCAAGCGAGCCCGGAATTGAGTTTAACTCGTTTAAAAAGACTCTTTCGTTTTTAATGTCAACAAGAAAATCAATTCGAACAACCCCGCTGCAGTTAAAAACTTTGAAGGCTTTTTGTGAAATTTCTTTAACCTCACTTTCAAGTTTTGAACTTAATTTTTTGGGCGTTTGTTTAATTTGAGTCTCCCCTTCTGTCCTTAAAATATATTTTTCATCAAAACTTAAAAAACTGCTCCAACTTTTTGGATATTCAAGAGAGGAAATTTCTTGATAGTCGGCGCTTCCCAAAACAGCGCAGTTAACCTCAACCGCATTTTCAATTGCCTGTTCAACAATTATTCTTTCGTCATAACTTGCGGCAATTTCAATTGCCTCCTCAAGTTCATCTTTCGATTTGCATTTTGAAATTCCAATGCTGCTTCCAAGATTTGCAGGTTTAACAAAGCAAGCATTTTCAAAAAGCGAAAGCGAATTTTCAATTTCGTTTAAAACACGCTCGGTTTCAAGGTAATATTCGGTTTTGGTGAAACTGAAATATTTTGGCGTTTGAATCCCATTTGCTGTTAAAACATCTTTCATTATTATTTTATCCATGCAAATTGCGCTCGACAAAACGTTTGCGCTTGTGTACGGAATTTGCGAAAGTTCGAAAACCCCTTGAATTGTTCCATCTTCTCCGTTAAGCCCATGCAAGCACAAAATAGCGCATGAAACCTCAAACGATTTTTGAAGCACTCCAAATTTTTCTATGTAAATTCGATTTGATCCCGCGCAAAAAGCAACTTTTTTATATTTTTTCTTATCAAAAGAAGCATAGGCCTCCAAATTTTCAAGTTTTTTCCCGAAAAACATTTCCCCATCGCGCGAAACATAAATTGGAAACACATCGAATTTATTTCGATCAACATTTTTTAAAACTTGAAGTCCAGTTATGATTGATATGTCATGCTCGGCGCTTTTCCCACCAAAAACAACAAGGATTTTCTCTTTTTCCATTTTTAAACCTCTTTTGGCTTATATATGAAAAAAGACTTTGCCATGTTAACAAAGTCTTCAAGTTATTTGCCCGGGCGACACCCACAATAGTTTTGCCGATAGAGAGAAAATTCTTTAGAGAGTTGAAGAGACCGGAGATATCCATTTTCTTTCTTAAAATCTGCCAAAAGCGCTTTAGTTTTTTCGGTTTCAAGTTCCATTAAAATTTCGTTAATCCAATCAACATTTTTATGCGGACTTACGGAAAGAGTTGTTCCAAAAAAGTTAAACCCTAACTCTTTTGCTGTTTCAAAAGTTTTTTCAATTCGAAGTTTATAGCATTTTTTGCAGCGAATTGAACCCTCCTCATAACTTTCAAACCCACAAATTGCGTCTGCAAATTCTTTTGGATTATAGTTGCACTCTAAAAATTTAATTTTGTTTTCACTTTTCTTATTAAGGTTTTCAATTAAGCGAATTTGTTCCGCCTTACGTTTTTGATATTCGATTTCTGGCAAAATGTTTGGGTTGTAATAATAAACTGTTATATCGAAAAATTCTTGCAATCTTTCAATAACCGCGCTTGAGCAAGGCCCGCAACATGAATGTAATAAAAGAGTTTTTCGCCCGTTTAGTGACGAAATAATCTCCTTCATTTTTTCATTAAAATTGATTTTTCCCATGTTTTTTGCCCTAAAAAACTGCATTTCATGCAGTTTTTTTCAATTATTCATCTAAATTTACGTTATGAATTACTTCTTGAACATCGTCGCTTTCTTCAAGCTTGTCAACCATTTTTTGGAATGTGTCGGTTTGTTTCTCATCAAGGTCAACCCAATTTTGCGGAATAAACTCAACTTCGGCGGAAATAAATGTCAATCCGTTTTCCTCAAGTTTGTTTTTAACATTTGATAAATTTTCTGGCGCACAGGTTATTTCATAAACATCGCCGTCGTCCTTAACATCTTCCGCATCAGCATCAAGCGCCATGAGAAGAACATCGTCTTCGCTTAAATTTCCCTTCTCCAAAACAAGAACCCCTTTTCTGTCGAACAAGAAGCTTACGCAGCCAAGCGAGCCAAGAGAGCCCCCAAATTTGTCGAAAGCGTGACGGACATCGCCCGCTGTTCTGTTTTTGTTGTCAGTTAAGCAACGAACGATAACCGCGCTTCCGCCAACACCATATCCTTCATAACTGCATTCTTCATAGTTAATGCTTCCAAGTTCCCCGCTTGCTTTTTTAATGCTTCGGGTTATTGTGTCGTTTGGCATGTTGCTTTGTTTTGCCTTTGAAATTAAATCTTTAAGTTTTCCGTTTGTTTCCGGGTCTGCGCCGCCGGCTTTAACCGCAACAGCAATTTCCCTTCCAATTTTTGTAAATATTTTTCCCTTTTGTGCATCAGATTTTTCCTTTGCATTTTTAATGTTGTGCCATTTGCTATGTCCGCTCATATCAATTCTCCTTTTCCATAATTTTGAACATCAGAATGCTCCCAGCAACGCCCGCATTAAGGCTTTCAACGCCGTCATTCATTCTTATTGCAATGCTTTTGCTAATTTCTTTAAGTTGTTTTGAAACGCCGTTGCCCTCGTTTCCAACAATAATTCCAACAGGAAATTTAAGTTCAACTTTTGAGATATCCTCTCCGTTCATCTCGCCGGAATACAAGTTTTTTCCTTTAAAAAAGAAAACAAATTCCTCGCGCGAAAGTTCATAAACTCTCGTTTTAAAAATTGCACCCATTGTGCTTCGAGCAACTTTTTCGTTTGTTATGCTTGCGCAATTGATGAGATATATATCCTCAAAGCCAAACGCAAGCGCGCTTCGAACAAGAGTTCCAACATTCCCAGGGTCTTGAACTTCATCGAGAACAAGAAAGTTCCCCGATGGAGGTTTGAAAGGGCGTTTTTTAAACTTAACAACTCCCAAAACTCCTTGTGAATTTTCGGCGCTTGAAAGAGATTTAAAAATATCGCTTGAAACAATCAAGTTGTTTTCGCACAACAAGTTTTCGAATTTCTTTTCCTTGCCTTCCTCAAAAACAACGACCTCAAATTCTTCCCCTGAAACTTTTGCTTCCTCAATAAGTTTTGGGTTGTCGAGAAACAAAAAGCCTTTTTCTTTTTTAAGCTTCTTAATTTCCTTAACCTGAGAATTTGATGTTGAAGTTATGATCATATCATTATGATAACACATAAACATCGTTTTTTCAAAATAACAAACGAAAGTTTTTAGGCATATTGTTTTATTATGTTCACTCTTGCTGTTTGTTTAATTGTTAAAGACGAAGAGGAAGTTTTAAAACGCTGCCTAACGTGCGCAAAGAAGTTTGCCGATGAAATTATTGTTGTTGACACTGGTTCAACCGACACCAGCAAACAAATTGCTTCTTTGTTTACTCAAAATGTTTTCGATTTTGAATGGAACAACGATTTTTCCGCCGCTCGGAATTTCTCTTTTTCGAAGGCTACATGTGATTATGTTATGTGGCTTGACTCTGACGATTTCGTTACAAATGAAAACATCAAAAAAATTAATGAACTTAAAAAGAGCAAAAATGAAGCAGATGTTTATATGCTCAAATATGCAATTGCTTTCGATGAAAACAACAACTCAACTTTCACGTATGAACGGGAGCGAATTTTAAGAAGAAGCATGAATCCAACATGGGAAGGGTTTGTCCACGAAGCAATTGCCCCATTTGGAAAAATTAAACATGTTAACATAACGATTGAACATAGAAAAATTAAACAAACAAATCCAAAACGAAATTTAAAAATTTACAATCAAAAGAAAAAGGAAACAATGTTTTCCCCGCGTGAGCTTTTCTATTATGGTCGCGAACTTTTTTACAACAATTATTACAAAAGTTGCATAAAAACATTAAAAAAAAGCCTGAAAACCGATTTGTTTTTAACAAATCGAATTGACGCACTAAAAATTATTGCAAAGGCATATTTACTTCTTGGCGAAAAAGAAAAAGCAAAAAGTTTTTTGCTTTCAATTTTTTCGTTTGCTGTCCCAAGTTCAGAAGTTTGTTGTTTGCTTGGCGAAATTGAAATTCAAGAAAAAAACTTTGCAAAAGCAAAGTTTTGGTTCATGTGTGCGTTAAATTGCGAAAAAGATTACTCACTTGGGGCGTTTGTTGAAGAAGAATATTACTATTTCATTCCATATCTTCAACTTTGCTTTGTTTGTTTCAAACTTGGAGATCTTCAAAGTTCAAAGCAGTTTCACGAAAAAGCAAAAAAACTTCGCCCAACAAATTCAGTTGTTGAATTTAACGAAAAATTTTTCTCTCAACTTTAATCACATTTCAATTTCATTTTCTTTTTTTGCTGCGGTTGCAAATTCCTTCGCCGGTGTTAACCTCGCAATCATAAAATCATAGTGATTTTTGTGAAATTCATTTTCCGAAATGTCGTCGGAGAAAATCCCTGTGCAGCCATATCGAAGAGCAGTTTGAGTTGAGTTACTCTTGTCCATATGCGCAAAAACGCGAACCTTGTTTTGATTTATTCGGTCGATATCAAGTTGGAAAAAATCTATTGGGAAAATATGAAGATATTTAATCTTATCGCACGATTGAATTATGTCAACAAGTTGATTTGTTGTGTAGGCCTTTTTATAATTTGTGAACATAATTTCATCAAAGTTATATAAATTGTTAATTTCCTTTAACATTTCTTTTGATGAAACAAATGGCAAAACACTCTTCGAAATGTCAACTCCCCTTTCATTTGCAAGGTTAACAATTCTTTCATAAACTTTTGTTGCGTTCTTTTCTTTTGTGTCAAGAATAAATTTGCAGTCTGGATTTTCCTTAATTAACTCAAAAAGTTTATCCTCGGTCATTCCCTCAAACTTTCCCGCAATTTTTGTGTTAACAAATTGCTCGTATGTAATTCGATTGTTAATGTTGAAATCGTTTAAATATTCAAATTTGTGCGTTGCAATAAGTTTTCCATCTTTTGAAAAAAGAAAATCATATTCGAACATTCTTGTCCCGTCCGCATGATATGCCTCAAACCCTTCAACGCAGTTAAGATATCCTTTTGAAACACCGCCAACTTCAAGCGCGCCTCCAGCATGGGCAACAACACAAAGCGAATTGCTGCTAATTCCTGGATTTGCGTATTTCTTTTTTGGAACAAGAGAATTTGCGAATGATAAAGAAAGCACCGTGACAAGCGCCGCAGTAACAAGTTTTTTGCCGTTTTCAACAATTGGATTTTGATTTTTCAAAAGAAATTTCAATTCCAATTCCTTTTTGTTTTTAACCTTTTCTCTCATCTTTAATATATATTAAAACAGAAAACTTAATTCGTCAATAGAAATATTTTAAAATCAGTTGACAAGTTTTTGTTAATGTGGTATCATTCTTTCGCATTCGAAAAATGCGGGTGTAGCTCAGTGGTAGAGCTCCAGCCTTCCAAGCTGGCTGCGAGGGTCCGATTCCCTTCACCCGCTCCAAAGTAAAAAAGAACCTTCCGGTTCTTTTTTTCTTTTCCGCTCCTTCGGCAACCTCTGTTCGAATTTGGTCGCCTTTTCGCTTCCCGCGCAAAATTCTCCCTTTCTCACAGAAACTTACCTGCGCTTTCTTCCTCCCTGTTCGGTCGGCGCTTGGCGCGTTTCCCTTCACCCGCTCCAAAGTAAAAAAGAACCTTCCGGTTCTTTTTTTCTTTTCCGCTCCTTCGGCAACCTCTGTTCGAATTTGGTCGCCTTTTCGCTTCCCGCGCAAAATTTGAAGTTTAATAACAAATTTTTAGTTGGATTTCATATGCTTTTATGTTAATATTTTCTCAAGGAGGAAAATTATGAAAAAATATATTAGCCCAATTTTATCAATAATTTTAGGAGCATTAACTTTTGGAATGTATGGAGCGCCTTTTGTAACAATTTCGTCTGTTTTTGGCTCTGCAAGTTCAGGATCTGCATATGCAGCAATTGAATTTGACACAAACAGCGCAAGTTTAACAGCTTTCAGCGTTTTCTCGGTTATTCTTCTTGTTCTTGCCGGATGCTTGATTGTTAGCGGAATTTTTATGATTTTGCAAAACACAAAAGTTATTAAAAGCAAATCCATCGCTAAATTAAACACAATTTTGCTTTGGGCAACAACATTAATTGCAATCGCTGCAATGATTTGCTACGTTGTTTTCTTTGAGGGTGGCGAATTTTCCATTTTCGGATACACAGTTGCTGAAGCACAAATTGGCTTAACAACAATTGTTAATGCAGCAGCCGCTTTAGTTTTTACAGTTATCGACATATTCACTTCAAAAGCCTGCAAATCAAAATCAAAAAGCAAAAAGAAATAATAAAACAAAAAGTTTAAAGCCTTGTTGAAAAAACAAGGCTTTTTTTGTTCCCAATTTTAAGTTTCGTTGAGATTCTCTTATGCTAACCTAACAACTGTTAAAACCGCGCTTGGCCCGCGGTCGCCAACAAGCCGAACACTTCCCTGTTCGGTTGGAACAACTTGAATAACACTCCCTGCCGTAAGCCTTAAAACATATGTTCCGCCAACGCCAGCAGCTGTTGACAACATTCTTCGCGTTGCCGGATATTCTGTTCCGTTAATTTTTAGCGCAACATAGTCGCCATCGCTCATGGTTTCAACTCTGTTAACCGAATAAGAAAGAAGGTACGCACCTGCATCAGGAACGGTTATTGAATCTGCGCCAACAACAAACGACTGGTTAACAAGAACTGTCATAAGCGTTAAAGGCGTTCCGCTTGTTAACGTTTGCGCGCCCAAAGTGTAGGTTGTTGCGTATTGGTTAACATTTGCCGCACCTGCCGGGCCCGTTTCCCCTGTTGGACCAGCTGGTCCAGTTGCTCCAGCCGCTCCCGTTGCCCCAGCAGGTCCGGTTGCTCCAGCAGGTCCAGTTGGCCCGGTTGGACCGGTTGCTCCAGCAGGTCCAGTTGGTCCGGTTGGACCGGTTGGCCCAGTCACAGAAGTTGTTCCATATTGAGTTATTAAAAAATCATTTTCGGAGTTTGGATTAAGGTTATTACAACAGCAATTTTTTCGCAATTTAATTCTCCTTTAAGTTGTTCTTTTAATATTATATTAAAAAAAGGAATTTTTGTTGATTTTTGCATTCCAACTCCTTCAAATTTAAGCCCGTCCCGCCATATTTGCTCATGTTCGCAAACAAACAGTTATGAAACAACACACGCGACAAGATCCAAAAGAAAATATAGTCAAATTATACAATGGGCTTTACCCCACTTTTTGACATCATTTTTGACATCACTTTTGACATCATTTTTGACATCACTTTTGACATCACTTTTGACATCACGATTTTGCCAATTTGAAAACCTGCAAAAAAAAGGACACAACATCTAGTGACAGTTAGACGTTGTATCCACAAAATGGTGGCTCACCCGGGATTCGAACCCGGGACCCCTTGATTAAAAGTCAAGTGCTCTAGCCGGCTGAGCTAGTGAACCACAAGCGAGATTGATTATATCTCATTCAATCTCGATTGTCAATAATTTTACAACAAATTTATTAATTTATTTTGCAAGTGCTGTTTTTGCTGTTGAAACCAATGCTGCAAATTCAGTTGGATTGTTTGTTGCAAGCTCGGAAAGAACTTTTCTGTTAAGTGAAATGTTTGCAACTTTAAGCCCGTTGATAAATCTTGAATATGAAATGTCGTTAAGGCGGCAAGCTGCGTTAATTCTTGCAATCCAAAGGCGACGGAAATCTCTTTTCTTAAGTCTTCTTCCAATGTAAGCATAGTTTCCACTTTTCATAACTGCTTCGTTTGCAATTCTGTAAAGTTTAGATTTTGCTCCTCTGTAACCTTTTGCTTGTTTTAAAACTGCTCTACGTTTTTTGAGAGAGTTAACTGATCTTTTAATTCTCATTGTGCTCCTCCTTAACCTTGAACCATCGTCTTAATGGTTTGTGCTTGTTTTCCTTTAAGGAATCCAGCTTTTCTCAAGTGTCTTTTTCTTGATTTCGACTTTTCTGTTAAGAAATGGCCTCTGTTTGCCTTTGCAAACTTAACATTTCCTGATTTACTTACTTTAAATCTTTTCTTTGCTCCGCTGTGGGATTTCATTTTTGGCATAAAAATCTTCTCCTTCTAAAAATTTTATTTTTCCTATTTTGTTTTTGGGGAAATTATTAAAATAATGTTTCTCCCAACAATTTCTGGCTCTTTATCAATTGTTCCAAGTTCTTGAAGCATGGAATAGAAATTCTTAACAACATTAATTGCGTTTTGCGCATAGGCTTGTTGACGCCCACGCATTCTTAAAACAACTTTAACCTTGTTTCCTTCCTCCAAAAATCTTTTCCCGTGTTTGGCTTTAACTTCCAAATCGTGGGTGTCGATTGTCATTGAAAGTTGAATTTCTTTAAGTTCGGTCACTTTTTGATTTTTCTTTGCTTCTTTTTCTTTTTTGATGGCATCAAATTTATATTTGCCATAGTTCATGATTTTGCAAACTGGCGGATTTGAATTTCCGTTCATGCAAACCAAATCTAAATTTGCTTGATCGGCAAGGTCGTGTGCAGCAGAAATTTTCATAATTCCAAGTTGCTCGCCATCTTGGCTTATAACTCTAACTTCACTTGCGCTAATTTGCTCATTGATTAAAAGTTCCTTAAAAATTGTTGTGTCCTCCTAAAATAAAAATTGGAAACGCTGCCGTTCCCATCTATAGTTTTATGTTTGACAAATGCCAAACTTTTATTAAAACTAACAACCTAATCTAACTTAATTGCTGACTGGTGAGAAGATGGTCCCTTCTGCTTTCGTTAGGTATAATAGCACAAAGCGAAAAATATGTCAACGGTTTTTTAACATTTTCCATAGACTTTTTGTGCGCAACAAAAAAACAGCCATTATTGGCTGTTTTTTTGTTTTAACGAACTTGCATTCTCTTTCTTAAAAGGAAGAAGATTAAAAGCCCGGCAACAACAAGAACACACGAAACAACAATTAATATGATTGAAATTGTGTTAAGGGGTTCTGTTATTTCAACATGATAGGAGTAAACAAGTTTCCCGCTGCTTGTGTAAACTTGAATGTAGTGAGAACCAAAACTGTTAAGTTTATATAGCGCGCTTTCAAAACTGCTTGAGCTGTCGATTGTGTCGATAACTCTGCTGTCAATTTGAATGTAACAATCGCCCAATATTTCAAATAAGTTGCCTTTGTTATATTCAATTGTAACAGTTCCGGTTGTTGATTCGCCTTCTTTAAGAGAAACACTCATTGGAACAGAAGAATTGTTAAGCCAGAAACTAAATTCAATTGTTTGCGTTCCTGTTGAGTCGGAAGCAAGAAGGGTTATCGTGTAAACGCCATTATCAAACCATCTGTTTCCAACAGAATCAACGTCGAACGCCGAAAGATTGATTTCGTTTTCAATTTCAAGAATTCTGTTTTTGAAAACATCGGTCAACTCCTCGCCATTAAATTTAATTGAGGAAATTGTATAGTTATTGTAGTTAACATAGTTAAACGCCCAACGAGAATCGTTTTTATTGATAATTGTGAAGGTTAAAACATCTTCATTCAAATCTTTTGTTCCCCCTTCAACTTTTGCAGAAAAAACAACTTTATATGTTCCTGTTTCGTTGAAAATGTACTCGCCATTTCCATTTGATGAAACATTATAGATTTCATTGTTTCTTAAAACAGAAATTATTGGTGTTGTTGAATAGAAGCGTGTTGTGCTAACTGGAATTGTTATCGTAACGCTTTCATTATAAACAGCGTTGTCGATTGCAGCCCCTCCGTTAACATTAATTATAACGCTTCTAATGAAGTTAACTTTTGTTGTTTCGCTTGGGAAACCTGATGGGGAAGAGAACAATTGAATGTTTCCTGCCTTATCTTCGAAACGGAAAAGATAACTGGACGATTTTGAAATTACAATTGTTGATGCTCCGCTTTCCGAAACAGCATCTGCTTTGAACCATGTTTTCCCCTCATCTTGAGAGACATAACATGTTATTTGATTTTCAGCAATCCCAAAATATGATGCCCAACGCAAACTTATTTGGTCATAAATGTCATCAGCGCAAAGATAGATTTCTTTTGTTGTTGAGCGAATATAGTTGTTTTCCGAAGGAACGCTATAGGTTGTTCCCAAGAACCAAATAAATGGATTTGAAGCAAGAATGTCATTTGTTTGGTCAACAACGCTAACCGCAATTGTTGCTTTATAAATTGTTCCCGAAGTGCTTGCAACCTCATAAACAAACAAGTTGCTTGAACTGAAGATAAGCTTTTTGGAAACATGCGCACCATTTGTTATAACATCAAACTGATTTGTGTTAACAATGTAGTGATAGGAAGCAAATTTCCCTTTCTCATATTCAAGAACTTTTCCTGTTGGAGAAACAATTTCTTGATTACCATATGAATTTGTTTTAACAACAGTATAGAACATAACATCAAGATCAGAAATGACAAAATCTTTTGAAACAACATAGGAAAGAGGGTTTCCATCACTGTCAAAGTTTTGCATATACAAATCGTAAACACCTGGCTCACTAACAACATATGGCGAAGTTATTTGAACATAATCTTCTTCTGTTCCACGTTTTTTAAGGAAAACCTTTGTTGTGTAGCCAAGGGCTTCAGAAATTTCGTTTCCGTTAAGGAATGAAAGAGTTATTGAATCGCTTTGGTTAATTTCTTTTCCGAAAAGCGCATCTGAAATGTCCTCCCCATTCAAGTCGGTTGCCTTAATAACCGGCATTTGATTGAAGATTGTTACATAAATTGTTTCAATAACCCCGTTTTCGTCGGCAGAATATAATCCTGCAATTGCATCTGAAATTTCATCTGGAATGTTATATTTAAGATCAATTTTGAATGTTGTTTTGCCGCCTGTGAAAGCTGACGAGGTTGATGACGGAGCAAAAAGTTGATATTGCGTGTATGCCCCACCAAGAAGAAGGCTGTCGATTTTATTAAACTTCCCTGCAACACTTCCGCCTTTTTCATTCGTTAAAAGAACTTGATAGATGTTTGAAATGTTAACAGCAACTGGTCCTGAAACCAAAATTTCGTTCTTAAATTGAGAATCTGGAGTTATGTCCATATCTCCTTCAAAACGATTGAAACTTGCCGCTTTATATTCAACAAGGTCTTTATATTCGTTATCAAAGTTATCTTTGTAAAGAACATAGAAAGTTGAAGTTAAGAAATCGTTTTCTGCTTTAATATAGTAATATGTTATTTTGCTTGTTGCCAAAACGTTTTCAAAAATGTAGATTGGATTTTCTGCATCTCCAACTCGATATTGAACAATCTTCCCGTCTGAGGCAATTTTGAAAATTCTGATTGCATCTTCGTTAACAAACAACGCTGGGTTAAGCGGTGTTGTTATCATAAGCGCCAAAGTTGACGAAATTGGATTTCCTTGGGAATCAACAATTCCGCTTGGATCGGAAACAACAAGTGCTCCGCCGTTGTCGGTTAACCTCGCAGATGAAGAAGAAACCTTTGCTTCAACATTATATATTGATGGTAAATTGTTAACAACATTGATCGTGTCAACAAATGAAATTGTGTGGGAAGTTCCCTCACCAGAAATTGTTATATCCTTTAAACTTACTTTCTCGCCAAGAATTGTGTATGCGCTTGTGTAAACAAGTTTTTCGCCATCGTTTTCCATGTTGTCTGGAGTCAAGAAATAAACAACCTGGTCGATAACAAGTTTTAAATAAGCATAAGGATTTTCGCTATTGAATGAAATCCAGTTTAATTTCAAGAAATCATAGCTGCTAACAATTGCAGGTTCATTTGTTATTCCCTTGAAAAGTTGAGATAAATCTCCAAATGTAACTTCTGCGTTAATTGTTTCAACAAGGTTTTCGTCAACTTGTTTTGAAATTAAAACCTTTCCCTGTTCAATTTCCTTAATCTTTCTGTCAACATTGATTTCAATTTCTCTTGTTTCGCCAATGTAAATTGAATAGATTGTTGCGTTTCCAGCATAGTCGAGTTCAACAATTTCATAGTAGCCTTCTGGAATTAATGTTTCATCACCGAGAGCGCTTGAAACCTTTGTCCAGCCATTTCCTTCTGCAAAGTACTCACTGAAAAGGTTATCGCCTCTTGAGGTTTTGTCGAAGCCTAAACCAGTTTCCTTAAATGCCGAACTTGTGTATTTCCCGTTGAAAGAACGGAAGTAGAAAGTTTTAGTTTCTGTTAATGGGTTTGTTTCAATCAATTGAGATAAGGATATAAGATAGTTTTTATTAACCTTATATGTGTAATAAGCAAACATTCCGTTTGTTGCAGATTTTGAATAACGGGAATCGGAAGATTCTCTTAAAAAGCTTTCTGCAACACCCTCAATTGTTTTATCTCCATTTTTAAGTTCTGCAATCGACCCAACAGGAGCGATGCGGTCGAAATAGACATTTTTCGTTTCTTTATAGAGCGCATTTGGATAATATGGGCGATAGAATTTAAGAGTGTCGGTGCTGTAGCCTTCAAAGCTCATGTCAATTGTTAAGTTTGTTGCTTCTGCTGGGAAGGTTGCAACAAAATTGAATGTGTTGCCGCTTTGGGTTATAACAATTGGGAACGAGAAATAAGCCTTTTCGTCGCCATTCAACAAATAATATTTATTTTCGCCTTCATCAAAGAGCGGCGTAATTAGCTCTCCACTAAAGAAGAAGGTTTTTTCATCGCCATTAACAAGCAAAATCCCTTCTGCGTTGCTAACGTTTGGAACAATTGTTCTTGACGTTCCAATTGCATAGGTATAAGAGATTTGAGCAATGTCAATTGCTGTTAAATATTCATTTGAAGTTTTACTCCAAGAAATTCTAATTTCGTTGGTGTTTGTCCAAAAATCTTTTCCATTTTGAGAAACAATATCCTTGCTTTCCATGTTCTCAAGGTCAGAATATTCTGCGTCCAATTCATAGTCTGGTCCATTCGCATAAACATTAACTATAACCTTGAAATTTTGTTCAAATGTGTTTGTTTTATCGTTTGAAATGCAACCAATTCTGAGTTCATAGTTCCCTGTTACATATTGCGAACCAAGCGCAGAACCGTTTAAAAATGCTTGTGCATTCATAATTGGAGTTGGTGTTTCCGAAAGACCAAGTTCACCAATTGAATAGCCCGAAAGCATGTAATATCCATTTTTGTTTAAGGAATAGTAGTAATAAACATTCTCCTCGTTTCCGTCTTTAATTTGAATTTCAGGAGAAACTAAAACAACAGTAAGTTCAAAAGGTGAATATGTTGATGTAAGTCCAAGTTGTTGGTTAACATCAAGCCCATTAAACTTAACAGAATCGGTAAATTTAACATTTGAAATGCTTGTTTGTTGAACTTCATCAAGTTGAAGAACATTTCCTAAAATTCCGTTAGAAAGTTGATTAACCGTTCCATATTTTGCAACAGGAATATAGAAACCAATTGGAAGTTGATTTGTTTGGATAACGTAGTTGTTTGAGCCTTGCGATTGTCGGTATAATTCATTAAAGAACTCTTTTTTAAGAACATCTCCGCCATCAAACGTTGTTATGTATGAGTAGAACCCAACGCGCTCGCCATCAACATTTTCTGGCGAAATTATATCATTTCTGTCAACAAAGAAAACAATTTGAATTGTCTCAAAATCGCTTCCAAGATCGCCAAGAGTTGCTGCGCCATGCGCTGGGGAATATTTTCTCGTTATAACATATTTCCCCGGTTGTGTTTGCCCGTTTATAACGTTAAGTGGAATTTCAACAGGCAATGTTGCATCATAGCCGCTTTGAAGTTGATCATCGGAGAACGAGTCGAACCCAAGCCCAATTCTGGTTGCCTCCGCCCCATATTCATATGTGTGGGTTGAATGGTTATAAACAAGCGGATAGAAATCGCAAACAAGTCCATCACGACTTACATCAACATATGCCCCAAGTTCATCAATTGGCATTAAGTTGTCCCATGTTAAATATACTTTAAGCCCATTTGTTGCCTTGAAATATTTAACTCTTTCGGAATAGTCATCGGAAGTTTTCGAATTAACGCTGTCAACCAAAGATTCATCAACCTTTCCACTTTCTGTATAGATTAAAAGTCCAGTTGCGTCGGTGTTAAAGCGAACAACATAAGAAGTTGTTGGTGCGTTTTTCGACAAGTTCGATTCGTCATAAATTTGGAAATAGTATGTTAAATCTTGAAGTCTGTTGTTTTCATTCAATGGCGCTTCAATGTTGTAATATCCTTGAGCAATTACGTCGTCTGGAAGTTGAACAATTGTGCTTCCTGTTTTTGAATAGACAGATTTAATTGGAACAGCAACAAAAAGCTTTCCTTCGCTTGTTGAAATTATCCCATTTTTATCGTAGGATGAAAGATTTTCAAAAAGCGCTTTTAAATATTTTTGAGCCGCTGTAAGCTCTGATTCGCTTCCTCCAAGAACCGAAGAACTTGTTGTAACAGATTCAACCGTGCTTGAAGTTCCGTTTTTAACAATTTGAATAAGTTGAATTGCCTTATGCGAACCGAAGAAAATTGTTGTTGCTTCCGAAACGTTGTTAACGCCGTTAATTTTTTTGAAAGAATCTGACGAGCTTGTTGGCTTTTGCAAAACTGTTGATGTTGAGTTATCAACAATAACTGAATAATATGCTAAATTCCCCGCCTCATCTTCAAGTTGGAAAATATACAGCCCGCTCAAGCTTAAAACAGATTTAGCAGTAACTTTATCTTTGCTTTCTGCTTTTTCATAGATTGTTTCTGGATTACTTTCTGAAAGTGAAATTGCATAGTCAGAAGCAAGCCAAGTTGTGTTGAGAATGTAATCGGAATCGTTTGCACTGAAAAGTCTTGAATCAAGAGTGAAACGAACAAACTTGGCAGTTATTTTCGCGCCGCTTTGTTTATTGCTCCAAAGAAGAGTGAAAGGCATGTTTGTCAACCCAATTTGCCCTTCTTTTCCAATAAGAGTTCTTGTGCTGAAATATTGCGTTCCTGTTGTTTCAGTTGCAGAATAGGAAACAATTCCGTTAATTTTTTCCGTGTCAAGTTTGAAAGATATTGTTTCTTTCCCGTTTTTCCCAAACTTAAGAGAAAGAGTGTAAACACCGTCAACTTCAACATTATTGCGTGGTTTTAAAACATAATACCCATCAAACTTTTCAATTCCATACGACAATAGCCATTGCTTTGTTTCGTCTGAAAGTTCGCTTGCGCTTTCATTTGGCAAAGTTATTGTTTGAACTCCCGCTGCGGTTTGAGTGTACCCCTTCTTGGTTATTTCAAAGTAAATTTGAGAATCGAATTCATTTGCCTTTTCAAATTCGATAATTTGAACACCGTTTTTAACATAGTTGTCGGCATAAATTCTTTCGCGGTTTTCCTCTGGAACAATCTCGCCATCGTTCCCAAGGATATAAAGTTGAAGATTTGATGTTTGTTGCTTAATTTGAAAAACATAAACTTGTTCAACAACTTGCTCTTCGGTTCTTGCCGTTTTTGTTGCTCCAACCCATGTTTTATATGAATCATATTTGGATTGTACAGTAACAACATAGTAACCTGGTTTTTCAAGAATTGATGTATAGCCATATCCATCTTGAAGTTTAAATTCTCCATCAATCGAACTTGAATAGTAAACCTTAAAATCGCTTACAACTGAATTAAACATAAGTTTGATTGGAGGTTGATTTGTTGAGGCAACTCTAACATCGCTTGAAAGATTCAATTTCCAAGCGCCTGTTTCTGCTTCTTTTGAAAAAGAATTTTCCCCCGCTCCGTCAATTGTTAATATCCCAGTTAAGTCTGCAAAGAAAGTGTTGTCCTCGTTTCGGAATGGTGATTGCCCCTTGTCATAATCTTGATATGTAAGTTCCGTTCCAAAAACAGAAAGTTTGTCGGCTTTCCCGCCTTCATTAAGGTTCTCTAAAACAATTTTTTCGCCGCTGCCATTATGATAAACCGCGGTGTAAGTTATTTTATATTCGCCAAGATCTTCAAAATAAATTCTGATTTTCCCAGTTGGCGCTCCTGCTCCGTTAATATCTTCAACAACGCGAAGCGTTCTTGCATAAATGTCCATTGTTGAAAGCGATTGAGTTATTGTTTGAAGAATTTTCTTTCCGCCAACTTCTTTTGCAACTTTTGTTATTTTTTGATTAACAATTGTTTCTTTCCCGCTTGTTGCCGTTTTGTCGTATGCAAAAGTGTAGGTTGTTGAAGTTCTGTGGACTGTTTTTTCAATTGAAACTTCAAATCTTGTTGGGTCAAAAGTTAAATATGGCAAGTTTTGATCTTTGAAATAGAAAAAATATTCTGAATAGTAGTCTTCAACTGTTGTTGGATCGGAAACTTGATTAGTTGCGGTAATTAATGCATTTGGGCGAACAAAATCTGTTGACGTGTTCGTTGTTTCAGTTCTGCGATAGGTTGATTCCTTAAACACATAAAACATAAAACTGAAATTTTGAAGAGTTCCTTCAAGTTCATATTCTTTTGTTGAAAACTCAACAAGCCCCTCATTGCCACTGTTAACACCAAGTTTTCCGCTTTCTGAAATGCAGTTGTTTGGGTCAATTATATACCCCAGTTCTTTAATGTATGTTTCATCGCCTGCTGTTGAAATGCTGTTTTCCAACGCATTCGCTTTATCATCTCCATTAACTTTAACAGTTGCGCTTAAATAGTCGATTGGTTTGGAAATTATTCCGCCGGTTGAGTCTTTAACAAATCCACTTTCGTCATCTGTTTGACGTGCGAAACAAAGCAAAATTGCCTCATCTTCTTTCAAAAGAGCTGTTTCGCCAAATTTAATAACAACTGGCTTGCCGTCTTCTTTAACAATTTCGTATGATGGCCAATAAGCGCCTTCCTTTAACGAGTTTTCAACGTTCTTAATTTTAATTCCATAAAAAGTTACCCCGTTAAGAGAATAATATCCCGCCTCATTAAATTCGCCATAGTTATATTCATCAGCAGAAACAGTTGGAGCTTTTGGCAAAAAAATACCCAAAAAAAGCGCGCCCAACATAAGCACCGCTGAAAGAATTATTGCGATAAATGTGTTTCTTGTTTTTGATGATGTGTTCATAAATCCCCCATCTGTTAAAGTTATCATTTTGATTTTAACACAATTCGCCAAAATTTGCCAAATGATTGCATAAAATATTTAAGAATATTTTAATTATATATATCTTAAATAAAAAATAAATTTTTATGTGAAATTTAAACATAATTTAATTAAAAACATAAAATAAAAAACTGCATTTAAAAACTAAAAATTTAATATTTTTTATTAAAAAGTTAATTTTTTTTGCAATTTTTTATTTATTTTTTTAAATTTTTGAAAATTAATTAATTTTTAAATATTTTTGAAACAATAATTGTCATATCATCAACAGCCGACCCGCCACAATTGTCAAGCGCTTTTTTCAAAATTTCCTCCGCCAAAAGTTGCGGATTCGATTCCGCAAGGTTGTTAACAAAATTTGCATATTCTTCGTTTGAAACAAATGAATCGGTTATTCCGTCGGTTGCAAGAATAACAAAATCGCCAGACGAAAGCACAAGTTTTTTAATGTTTGGAGAAGCCTCGTCAACAATCCCAAGCGGAAGTGAACTGCCTTCAATTTCGTCAATTGTTGTTTGGTGTTTAACAAGCCCAACAGGCGCTCCAAGTTTAATTACATCTGCAATTCCTTGTCGAAGGTCAATAACGGCAAGGTCGAGAGCAGAAAACATTTCCTCTCCTGTTAGCGCAAGAAGTTTGTTTGTTGAGGAAAGAATTGTGTCATTATCGAACCCTGCACGATAGAAATTTTCAACAAGCCCCATTGCAAGGTTCGAACTTTTTTCTGCCTTTTTCCCGCTTCCCATTCCATCGCAAAGCGCCATCATAAATTTTTCGTTGTCAATTTTGATAAGAGAATAGGAATCGCCGCTAACTTTGCTTGTTGCCTTTTTAGTTGCAGCCGTTCCAAAAACGATGTTATAAACTGGGCTGGTTCTAAAATTAAGCGCAGTCCACCCGCTTCGCCCCGATGGACTTTCATTTTCCAAACTCATTTTTGCACCACAAATTTTTGAAACAACAGTTGAAATTTTTTCGTTTTCAACATCTTCATTTTTAACAACAAGTGTTGCGCAAAGATCTTCTTTGTCTTGGTCGTAAACAACAGCGTCACTGCAGGTTATATCATTAAAAGAAAGTTCTTCAATAATTTTATTTTCTTTCCACGAGTCGAACGTTACAGGTTTTTGAACATCTTGCGAAAGTTTCCTAAGAATTTTTGAAACTCCTCCAAGTTGTTCGGCAACAATTGTTCGGCTTGCGTCAAAGTTGTTCATAAGCCCCGCATATTGTTTATATTGTGCGCTCGACTGGTTAATTGTTGAAATAAGTGTGTTAACGCGATTACATCTTGTTGTTAGATATGGCGGAACGTCGATAAGCGTTGCTTTTCCTCGCTCGAAACCTGCGTTAACTATGCTTGCAAAAACTTTTTTAGTTTCCTCGGCATATTGCCTGTGGCACTTATTCCTTTCCGGACAATCGGCGCAAACTTTCGATTTAAGGTCGCTTGAAAGCATTTCTTTTGCTTGTTCTTTTGTCAATCCCCCTTTAATAAATCCACGAAAAGACGTGTCCATTTCCCCAAAAACTTCCGAAAGTTCTCCAAGTTTTCGTGCGATGTTTTCGCTGTTTCTGTTAGCAACATTTCTCATTGCGCTTTTGCTTGCGGTTGCTCCAAAAAATCCGGAAAGTTCGTCGTAAACTTTCGATGGAATAACAACATAAGCAAGCGCTGCAATAATAACCGAAAGATAACTGAAAATTGTGTAGTCGTAATATAATTTAAAAAACCAACCAAGCGCCGCTTCAACAAGAAGAACCGCAACTGCTCCAAAAATTCGATTACGAACCTTGAAACACGAGGCAATCATCGCCCAAATAACAAACGCTGCAAGATAAATTGGGCTGCTTGTGTTAAGAAGTGCGCCAAACCCCATAATCCCCGCAGCAAAAAGCGATGTTGAAACATTAAATGTGTTTGAAACCGCCAAAATAAGCAAACATGCAAAAAGTTTTATAAGTTCGAACCGACCAAGAGAAAACTCGCTAAGCCCGCTTGAAAGCGCAATCAAAACAACTGCCGCACAAATAATTTCATCAACCGTGAATTTATATGCAAAACCTTTTGTTGAAATTGCTTCGAAAATTTTGACACACGCAAAACAGAAAAGGACTCCAAAAACAACCGAGAGAATTGGATAAACAACGTCACCTTCAAGAATTGACAAAACAAGAAAAACCGTTTGACTTAAAAGTCCATAAATTCCAATTTGCCAATAGCGAATTCTCTTTTTAAGCTTGTAATGAATCCCATAGCAAATTAACAAAACAACAACTGTTCCAATTGCTCCAAAAAGCGAAAGCAAATTTAAAGTTCCAAGATATGTTCCGGCAATATAAAGAGGAGAAAGAATTAAAACGTTATTATTACACCACATAAGCGCAAACAAAAAACCAAAAGAAAATGGAAAAATTGTTCCGTTTATGTTTGCTTTGCTTAAAACATAAAATCCAAAAAAGAATAATAAATACTTAATTATTTGAACAAAAACGTCTTTTTTATTGAAATTTACATTGATTTTTTTCATATTTTTAATTTTAAACGTTAAAAAATCAAAAATATTAACATAAAAAAGCGCAAAAATGTCGAATTGCCGCATATTATGGCGTATAAAAAATTCCAATAAATTTAATAAAAATATTATAATATAAATTAAAAAATATATGTTTTTCTATTTTTAAAAATAAAAAGCTCCAACAAACGTTGGAGCAAAATTCAAACAAACTAAAGAGCAAAATTAAAATTGGTCTTTATAGCTTTTGCCGAATTTGAAAACTGGAGTTTTGCATGCAGGAATTTTAATTTCTTCTTTTGTTGCTGGGTTAATTCCTGTTCTTGCAGCTCTTGATTTAACTTCGTATGTTCCGAATCCTGGAACTGTTACTTTGTTTCCTGCTTTCAATTCATTTGTAACAGCATTAACATATGCGTCGAATGCAAGTCCTGCTTCTTTTTGTGTTAATCCTGCTTCTGCAGCAATAGCTTTTACTAATTCTCCTTTGTTCATTGTTTAAATCTCCTTTTATTCTTTATTTTGCTAGGGAAAGTATTTCCATCTAACACGATAATAATACCATAAAATCGGCGATTTACAAAATATTTTCACATTGTTTCAAAAGTTTTTTAGAACAAATTTTAATTAATAAATTCAACATAATTACGTCCTGTCGCTGTCGGTTGTTGCAAAGGTTAAAACATAAACCGCCTTTGCTCCTGCTCTTTTCAAAATTTCGGCGCAATGACTAACAGTTGAACCGGTTGTTAAAACATCATCTATCAAGAGCAACGTTTTTCCTTTAATTGTTTCTTTCAACTCAACTTTAAACGCTCCGTCAAGATTTTCTTGTCTTTCTTTAAACGAAAGTTTGGTTTGAGAAACTGTGTCTTTAATTCTTAAAACACATTTCGTTTCAACTGGAACATCAACAAGTTTCGAAAGTTCCAAAGCAATAAGTTCGGCTTGGTTATAGCATCTTTTCTTAAATCTCTCTTTTGAAAGCGGAATTGGAATTATGAAATCAAATTTTCCAACTTCCTTTTCCATCTTTAAAAATTCAACTTCAATAATTTTGGCAATTGGAGAGGCAAGATATTTCTTGTTTTCATATTTCAACCCTTGAACTGCCCTTGCAGCGCCGTCTTTATATATTAATGCCGAACGCGCAAAATCGAAATGCCTTTTATTGCTTTTGCATGTCAAACAATAATTAGCGTTGGAATATATTGGGCTTCCACATTTCAAACAATGTTTATCAACTTTTGGAAGATTTTTCTCACAGCTTGGACAAAGACAAAATTCACTTTCAACAACTTCGTCTCCGCAAATAAAGCAAGTTATGTTGCTTGGAAAAAGAAATTCGAATGCATCATCAAAAATTTCTTTAATCAATTCCTTCATTTGTTTATTCTCCAAAAAGTTTTTTCATTTTGTCGCTTTCGCTTATCAAAAAGTCTTTTAAAAGGGTGTATCTTTTTGCCGTGTGAGAGTTTTTAACCATTCTTGAAAGCGCAGTTTTATCCCCAACCAAAACAACCATTCGTTTTGCCCTTGTAACTGCGGTGTAAATCAAATTTCGCGTTAAAATCAAACTTGGACCCGGAACAACTGGAATTATAACAACGTCGAATTCCGAGCCCTGGCTTTTATGGATTGTTATTGCATAGGCAAGAGCAATTTGGCTGAGTTCTCCGCGCGGATAAGTTGCAACTTTTTGGTCGTCAAATAAAATTTCAACCTCTCCCGTTTGAAGGTTAATTTTTGAAACAATTCCCATGTCGCCGTTGAAAACACCTTGCCCGCTTTCCTCAAAAATTGAGCCGCTGTCCTTTTTCCATTCAAGGTTATAGTTGTTTGCAGTTTGCATAACCTTGTCGCCTTCGCGAAGAATCATTGAGCCAATGTTAAGCTCATTTTTCCCAAATGACGGGGGGTTAAGTTTTTGCTGAAGTTGTTTGTTAAGATTTTCAATCCCACAAACTCCCGCCTTGAGAGGCGCAAGAACTTGAATTTTTTGCGGTTCAATTTTCAAATATGCCGGAATTCTTTTTGTTGCAAGATTAATTGTTGACTCGAAAGTTTCCGCCGCCTCTGGCTTTGCCTCAAAGAAAAAGTCGCTGCTTCTGTTATCTAAAACCGGCATCTCCCCCGCGTTGATTAAATGGGCGTTGGAAATTATCAAACTGTTGTTTTCCTGCCTATAAATTTTTGTAAGCTCGGCAACCGGAATTGTTTCGCTTGCC
Source organism: uncultured Lachnospiraceae bacterium (assembly GCA_964383665.1). Classification (GTDB taxonomy): domain Bacteria; phylum Bacillota; class Clostridia; order Christensenellales; family UBA1242; genus UMGS687. The sequence goes on along the minus strand of CAYLHO010000002.1, from coordinate 92,228 downwards.
AAAATATCCGCCAAAACGTTTCCCGCACCAACAGAAGGAAGTTGGTCTTTGTCGCCAACGAGAATAAGTTTTGCTCCTTTTGGAATTGCTTTAAGCAAGTTAAACATCAAGTTAACGTCAACCATTGAAACTTCGTCAACAATTATTGCATCGCAAGAAATTGGATTGCTCTCGTTATAAACAAAAAGCCCACCATCATTTTTGTAATTGATTTCAAGCGCACGATGAATTGTTCTTGCGTCAAGCCCAGTTGCTTCGGAAAGCCTTTTTGCCGCGCGACCTGTTGGCGCAAGCAAAAGAGTTTTTTTTCGTTGCATTTTAAGAATTTCCAAAACGCATGAAACAATTGTTGTTTTACCTGTTCCCGGGCCACCTGTTATAACGCAAACCCCGCTGTTGATTGCAAGTTTAACTGCATTTTTTTGGTCAACGTGAAGATTTATTTTGTTAAGGCGCTCAAATTGATCGATTTCGCTTTCAACATTTAAGTTAATGCTAACCGATGCGCTTTGAAGAAGCGCAAGTTTTGCCGCAACCGATTTTTCTGTGTTATATAGTTTTGCAGTTGAAATAATTTCTTTATTGTCTTTCCAGAAAACTTTAATGGCATTTTCCTTTTGCAAAATTTCATAAACTTTTTCTGCAAGCTCTTCGCATTCCTCTTTTGGAATGTTAAGCAAGCTTGAAAGCATTGAATCAACTTGCGGACGGAATTGGAAAGTGTGTCCGCCTTTTTCCGATGCTTCCAAAAGAAGGTGCAAAACGCCTGCTCTAACACGGAACAAACTGTTTTTTGCAATCCCCATTTCCATTGCAATTTTATCCGCACTTGCAAACCCAATTCCGCTTATATCTTCAACAAGTCGATATGGGTTTTCTTTAACAAGTTCAACTGTTTGATTTCGATATTTTTCAAAAATTTTGATTGCCATGTTCGACGAAATGTTGTATGTTTGCAAAAAAATCATCGCATTTTGCATTTCTTTAACGTCCAAAAAACTTTCGGAAATAACTTCAATTTTCTTTTTTGATATTCCTTTAACTGCAAGCAACTTGTTCGGGTTGAACTCAATAACCTCCAAAGTGTTAAGCCCAAACTCGTCAACAATTGCCTTTGCGGTTACTGGACCAACCCCTCGAATAAGCCCGCTTGAAAGGTATTTAATTATTCCTTTTTTTGTTTTTGGTTCAACACATTCATATCTTTCAACTTCAAACTGCTCGCCATATTTCGATGTGTTAAAATCGCCATAAACCTTAAGAGCCTCGCCAACATTAATGTTAAGGAATTTTCCAACAATTGTTATTTCATCGTCGAATGTTGAAGCAACGGCAATTGTGTAGCCGTTTTCTTCATTCCTAAATTTAATTCTTTCAATAATACATTCAATGTCGCACATAAATTAATGATATTTTACATCTTTTTAAGTTATAAGCAAAACAATTTTTCTTTTTGTTCCTCAATTTGCTTTTTTCTCCCATTTTTCGCGATTTTTTGCAAGAGGGAAAGTGTTATGATTTTTTTATGAAAGAAAACAGAGTGATTTTTGAAAAAGATGCTATAAAAAAGTTTTGCACAGAAATTAAACAATATAACAAAGTTTTTATTTTAACTTCGCCAACGCCAAAGGAACAATATCTTCCGTTAATTTCAAATTTGCTTAACGAAAATAACGTAACCTTTTGGACATATTGCCTTCCTAAATGTGCAAAATGCACAAGCGAAAACGTTCTTAAAGCATGTTCATTTGTTAAAAGCGCAAATGTTATTGTTGCTCTTGGAGCAGGAACAGTTTCCGACACAGCAAAAATTGTTGCAAAAAAACTTTCTCTCCCATGTGTTATTGTTCCAACAACAATAACACACTTTGGAATTTTTAATAACATTGCTGTTTTATGCAACTCAATTCCAGAAATTGTTGAAACCCCAACTCCAACAAAAGTTTATCTTGACGAAACGGTTGTTAACAAAAGCCCCGACCAATTCATATCCTCAACTCTTTGTTTTTCGCTTGGCCTTTTGGAACACGTTTTTGCAATTGAAACGCAAGAACTTGTTGCTTTTGAACCAAACCCAAATTTAACAGAAATCAAATCGAAAATTAAAAAAATTGAAGAACTTTGCGGTTGGCTTTCTCTTTCAAACTCGTTTGCAATTTTGAACTTAATGGACTATGTTTACGATCTTTCAAATTTAATTTCTTTTGAAAAAGAAAATGCTGCTTTAATTTTAGCAAATTCAATTAACTGCTCAACTCTTTCCCATAACTTTGGCGAAAAGTTTTTGCTTTGCAGTCAAGTTCTTTTGAAATGTTATTCAAACTTTTTAAAACAGAAATTAATTCTTCCAAAGAATATCCCTGAAAGAGATAAAATTTTGCAAATTTTAAGCAAAAAAACCGATTTTTTTCAAGTTCCAAAAAATAATGAAGAATATTTTAATAATTATATTTTAAAAACAAATTATTTATTAAATCAAAATTTACAATTCAAAATTCAAGCAGCGCGCGTTAAACTTGTTGAAAGGTGTTTGGAAAAACAGGTTTCAATTTCAAAATTTCAAGGAAAACTTTCCCACCTTAACACAAGCAAAACCCGATTAAGAATGATTAACGAGCTCGACCTTTTTTCATCGCTTGAAATTCTTCCCCTTGTTTCATCTTCTTTCTTCCCAAAACTCATTTCCCGCTTCGGCTATCTCAACGTTGTTTAGCAAAAAAAATTGTGTCAATAATTATCCCATGGCAACAAAACTTCGCTTTGGGATTTTTATTTTAGTTATTTTGCTTCTTTGCGGGGCTTTTCTTTTTGGGAAAGAAAAAGAAGCAATTGAAAAACTTAATGCAAACGAAATTTTTGTTGTTGAAAATCAAAATTTTGAAAACAGTTATTGCTTTGAAACACAACTTACGCCAAACGAGATAATCAAAAAACTTAATGCAAAAATACATAGCAAACAAATTTTGGAAAACGAGGGTTTGGAACTCTACTATTGTTTTGTTGAAAACATTAATTCATTTATTCTTTCCAAAGGTCAAAAAGTCAACCTTCAAATTGCTTTTAACGGCGAAAAAAGTGTTGTTGGATTCCCCATAATTCAAACCGGTTATTAATTTCAAATGTTTATGTATAAATTGATAAATTGTGTCAACAATTGTTGCATGGAGGAACAAAAATTTATGGAAAACGAAATCAAAATTGACAAAAGAGGAGAAAAGTTTATTAACTTCATGAAAAAATATGGCTACTATTTCGTTGCAGCCGCTTTAATTCTTGCAATAACTTTAACTGTTGTTTTAACATCTCTTGGCGGGAAATCAAATTTAGAAATTGACAATCAAGACCCAATCGAACCAGTTAATGCGTATGCACTAAACTTCGATTTGCCTCTTGAGGACTGCTCCGTTTTAACATCACACGTAACCGACAAGTTTGTTTTCAATGAAACACTTGGCTGGTTTGCAACCCACCATGGGCTCGACCTTGTAAGTGAGAACCTTGATGTTCTTGCAACCGCAGAAGGAACAGTTACTAAAGTTTACACAAACGACCTTGAAGGAACAGTTGTTATCATTAAGCACAACGAAGTTTACACATCGAAATATGGTTCTCTCGATTCGAACATTCTTGTTAAGGAAGGCGACACTGTTTCGCGCGGGCAAAAAATTGGAGAAATAAGTTCAAGCGCAAAAAACGAAACAAAAAGCGGAAAACATCTCCATTTTCAACTATACCAAGACGAAACAGAAGTTAATCCAGCCGACTTTTTAAACATTGAAACAAAATAGTTAATATTGCAAGAAAAAAATTGAGGCGAAAGCGCCTCTTTTTTTGTTTTATAAATTATTTTTGTTTGATATAATATTTTTGATGGAAAATAAACTTCAAAGCGCAAAAAAACTTTTTGAAAAGTCAACAACGCCTCAAGAAAAGCAAATTTGCCTTTTAACAATTGAACAAGTTGAAAAACTTCATCTTGGCGATGAATGTGTTTTGGCATGCTATTTATATTTTCCATACATCAAAACCTCAATTTATTCCGCCCCGTCAAAGGCTGAAGCAAAACTTTTTGATGAAGCAAAAAAGAAAGAAGAAGAGGAAAAGAAAAGAACTTTTGAAGAAGAACGGGCAAAGTTTAAAAAGAGCCTTGAGCAAGAGTTTGGTGAAGAGGTTGTTATTTTCCTCCACAGTTTAAAAAAACTTATCGACATTTCTTACACCAATGAGCAAGAGGAAGCCGAAAACATTCGTCAAATGTTTTTTGCCCTTGCAAAAGACGTTCGTGTTATTCTTGTTAAAATCTGTTTTGTTTTGGCCGAGATAAAATTATACAGCTCTGCATTTGCCGAGGAACAAATTAAAAAGGAAAACGCAAAATCTGGGGCTTTCAAGCCTCAATCCAACTTGACTGTAACTGAAAAAGCAAAACAAATTTTAGATTTGTTTGCTCCTCTTGCCGCTCGCCTTGGGCTTTCATCTGTTAAAAGTCAACTTGAGGACATTTCGTTTGAAATTCTCCATCCTCAAGAGTTTTCAAACATCAAACGCGAAGTTGACATAAGGTATATAGAACGTGAAAAAATTGTTGAGGATTTGAAATCGCAAATTAAAGTTTTCATAGCCGACCTTGGAATTTCGGGCGACGTTATGGGAAGAAAAAAACATATTTACAGCATAAGCAAAAAACTTAAAGAAAAAGGTGGCGATCTTGACAAAATTTACGACCTTGTTGCTGTTCGCGCAATTTTAAATTCAGTTGCCGATTGCTATGCTCTCCTTGGAAAAATTAACGAAAATTTCATGCCTCTTCAAAACAGATTTAAGGATTACATTTCAATTCCAAAATCCAACGGCTATCAATCTCTCCACACAACAATCATGTTCGAAGGAGTTCCTGTTGAAATTCAAATAAGAACTCAAGAGATGCATCGAATGGCGGAATTCGGTGTTGCCGCGCATTGGATGTATAAAGAAAGACGAACCAAACAAGATTCTCTTGACGAGCGCCTTGGCTGGGTTCGCGAAATCATGGAAAACGAAAAATTTATGTCGAGCGAAGACCTTATCAATTCTCTTCACGTAGACATTTACGACGGCGAAATTTTTGTTCAATCGCCAAGAGGGAAAGTTCTCCATATGCCAGAGAATTCAACTCCAATCGATTTTGCTTACTTAATCCACTCCGACATCGGAAACCAATGCGTTGGAGCAAAGGTTAATGGAAAAATGCAACCGTTAACCAAACCTCTTTCAAACGGCGACATTGTTGAAATTATAACAAGCCCAAATTCCCATGGACCTTCTCGCGATTGGCTTAAAGTTGTTAAATCAACTCAAGCGAAAGCGAAACTTCGATCTTACTTCAGAAAAGAAGTTAAGGAAGAAAACATAAAAAATGGGAGAATAATGTTTGAACAGGCAATTAAGAGCCTTGGCTATTCGGTTTCAAAAGTAACCGAGAAAAAATTTATTCAGTCGCTTTTGGAAAAATATAATTTTTCTGAACTTGACGAACTTTTAGCAAGCATCGGACACGGCGCTTATTCTGCAAAAGTTTTTGCAGGAAAACTTATTCAAATCTATCAAGCGGACATCAAAAAACAACAAGAAAAATTCCAAACAACTCAAATTGAATCAATTTCCTACAACCCGAACGACACTCAAATTGATGTTAAAGGTGTTAACAATTTAATGGTTAAATTTGCGAAATGCTGTTGTCCAATTGAGGGCGATGAAATTGTTGGATTTGTTTCGCAAGGTCGAGGAATTATTGTCCACAGAAAACAATGTCCAAATGTTTCATTTTTCGACAAAGACCGGCTTATTGAAGTTGAATGGAAAAAATAAAAAAATCCTATAATAAAATTAGGATTTTTTTGTTTTTGCGCGGAAAATTAATGCAAAAATGAATGCAAAGATTACTGCTGCGGCAATTCCTCCCGCTGTTGCTTCAAGTCCGCCCGTGAAAATTCCAATGATTCCTTTCGATTTAACAGCGCTTATTGCTCCTTTTGCAAGGCTTGCGCCAAACCCAACAATTGGAACGGAAATTCCTGCCCCCGCAACTCCATAGATATAATCATAGGCGGTTGTTGCCTCAAGTAAAACCCCAAGAAGAACAAAAGAAACAAGAATTCTTGAAGTTGTCATGTTTGTTCGAATAACAAGAATTTGACCAATTAAACAAACAAACCCACCAATTAAAAAACAATATAAGTAATTTAAAAAGATTTCCATATCAATCCTCCTCCGCATTAAACTTTTCAATTTGTTTCTCAACGCTTTTTGCAACTTTTTCTTTCTCGTTTTGAGTTACAGTTTTTTCTTTGAAAGGTGGGTCGCTTTTAATAACAATTCCGTGGGCAATTCCAGGAATTGATTCCCCCTGTTGGCACGAGGTTGTTGAAAGAAGAGCCCCAGTTGCAACATAAAGAACATTTTTAAGCTGACCAGTTTTAAGCCGCTCAACAATGTATGAATTAAAAATTGATGCCGAGCAGCCACAGCCCGAACCGCCCATCAAAACATTTTGGTCGTGGAAAAACATCATTTGCCCGCAATCGCCATAGTTTGTTCCAAGTTTATATCCCTGGTTCTCCATCAGGTCAAGCAAAATTTCAACCCCAAGTTTTCCAAGGTCCCCTGTAACAATAAGGTCATAGTCTTCCGGTTTTGTTTTTGTGTCCTCAAAAACTGAAATCATTGTTTCCATTGCAGCAGGTGCCATTGCCGCGCCCATGTTGTTAACATCGCAAATTCCAAAATCCATAACTTTCCCAAAGGTTATGGAGTCGATGTATGGGCCATCTCCATCTTTTGAAAGAACCGTGCAACCCGATGCAGTGCAAGTCCATTGCGCGGTTGGCGGGCGCTGGTTGCCAAGTTCAAGAGGAAAACGGAACTGACGTTCTGCCGTTGAAAAATGGCTTGATGTTGCGCATGCGACGGTGTTGAAATATCCCCCGTCGATCATTGTTGAACCAATTCCAATTGAAAGAGCCATTGCGGAACACGCCGAAAAAATTCCTAAATAGCAAACGTCAAAAGCCCTTGCCGCATAGCTTGAAGTTATAATTTGATTAAGCAAATCGCCGCAAACAAGCATGTCAACATCTTTTGGATTAAGATGTGCCTTGTCGGTTGCGCCAAAAATTGCATGCTCAAGCATTTTGCGTTCTGCCTTTTCGTATGTTTTCTCGCCGAAAAAATCGTCTTTCATAACATAATCAAACATTTCGCCAAAAGGTCCTTCTCCTTCTTTTGGTCCAACAATTGAATAGTTCCCAATAATTCTTGGTTTGTTTTTGAATTTAATTGTTTGAAACTTTCTTTCTTTTTGCATAAATTTTTCTCCTTAAATAAACAAGTAGATAAGCCCAACAACCGCACTTGCCAAAACACCAATAACAATAACTGGTCCGGCAATTGTGAACATCTTAACGCAAAGCCCAAAAATTATCCCTTCGTTTTTAAAATCCATTGCAGGGCTTGTTATCGAGTTTGAAAACCCTGTTATTGGAACAATCGACCCCGCGCCAGCATAAGCGCCAATTCGATCGTAAATTCCAATTCCAGTTAGAAGCGAGGCAATGAAAATTAAAATAATTGAAATCCACCCCGAAACAGAAGCCCCGGAAAGGTCTGGCCAAATTGCCTTAATCCCATCGCCAATTCCTTGCCCAACCATGCAAATAACTCCGCCAACCCAAAACGCGTTGAAAAGTGTTGGCCAACTTCTTGTTTTAGGAATTTTTGAACTTACATATTCGTTATACTTTTTATTTCTCTTTGCAAAATCCATTTTCAAATTTTCTCCTTTACACTGCGTATGTTGCGCAAAAAACAAAAATTTAACCACAAAAAGCATATTTTTTCAAAAAAAATACACAATAAAAGCGTAAAAATTTAATTTTTGGAGGAATTATGAAAAAATTATTAAAAATTGTTCCGCTTTGCTTAATCCTTGTTTTAAGTTTTGGGCTTGCGGGCTGTGCAACAGGAAATTCAGGAGCTTCCCTTTCATACACAATTGAATATAACATTAACAAATTAACAAACATTCTTAACAAAACCGAAGAAGCATCAACTTCCGATCTTGTTATTCCAGAAATCTATTCGCCAGCAAACAACTCAACCGACCCAACAGAAAAGCTTAAGCAAGGTGACCTCATGATTTTGCCTAGCATCGACGAACAAATTGTTGAAAGCGAAGAGATTAAGAAAGATCAAAGCAACGCTTCTCCAAAAACATCGCTTTCCTCTTCGAGATATGGAACATACACCCCTCGCCACATTTCAACAGTTAACTATGCAAATTCCGGTTTAAACACATATCTTGGGAAAGTTGAAGATTTGTATGTTATGGTTAACGATGCGGTTAGCGTTAACGACTCAATTTGCGTTTGCCGCAACAACATTTTTGCCTACTGCCAATTTCTTTCCGACATTGCAAAGCAACTTAAAAATGAGGAAATTGAACTTTCAAGCGAGCAAACAGAAACTTGCAATAATCTTCTTAAAGAACTTTCAAAATTAACAAATAAACTAACCGACACTCGAAACGAAGTTTCAAACGGCTGCAAAACGCTCTCTCAAAAGAAATCCCTTTCAAATGGTATCGACACAATAAGTTCAAAATATGTTACGCTTGTTAATTGTTTGGACAATCGCTTAACAAACTATCAAAACATCTTGGCGCTTCTTTCGCAACTTCAATGCGTCCTTAATGGAAATTGCGCCACAAATTCAAACAACAGTTCAAATAATTTGGGCAACCTCGAAAATTTAGATGACCTTAAAAATCTTCTTAACAATAAAAAAACAACCGACGAAAAGTGTTTTACCGATGAAAGCGGAAAAATTTATTGTTTTGATAATAACGGCAATTTATACTTTTTCGATGAAAACGGCAACAAAAAATATCTTCAAAGTTGCCCAAACGGGAACTGCCCAACAACATATCCAAACAATTGCCCATCAACAACCTGCCCAAATGTTGAAAGCGGAATTTCTCAAAATCAATCTGAAATAAAATCTATTTCTTCGAAAAACGATATCTCTCCAAAACAAATTGCCGACTATAACACATTCGACGAAGAAAAATCGCAAAAAACCGAAAGAAAAAACAACATCGACACTTTTAAGGACAAAACCTTAACACCGAATGTTGTTAAAAAAGAAAATAACAAAAATCAAAACGAACAAGATGGTTCAAAACCTTCAAACAACACAGATAATTCGCCAATAGCTCCTCAACAAACAACTCTTCCAAACAATTCCAACACGTTTGGATATGGAAACGGCGTTTATGGCTCTCCTGTTAACGGAATTGGCGGAACATACACAAACGGAATTGGCGGCGCTTATGGCAACGGAATTGGCGGAACATATGGAGGATATAACGGAGTTCATAACTTCGAAAATGGAATAACAAATCCCTATCGCAACACCGACACCTATAAATTCCCTCCTCAAACAACAAATCCGCTTGGAACAGGCTATGTTCCGGGAGCAAATTTAGCAGCAAATGCACTTCAAGATGCACTTGTTAAACCGCTTCCACAAGAAAAAAGACAAGATTTCAAGGCTTTTGGGGCAACAACTCCAAGCCTTGAAATTGAAGAAAAAGATAAAAACCTTAACAAAAGCCAAGTTAATAATGATGAATTAGAAAACCTAAATCCAGAAAACGAAGACACTTATGGCGAAGAACAATCTGGCGAAAAAATCTTCGACAGGTTAATTTAAAAGCCTCTCTGCTGTGATTGCTTCCGCAAGCGCGCATTACATGCGCTTAACCGATAGGTTTTAGAGCAACAAAAAAACTTGGTGTTTACCCAAGTTTTATTTGGCGCCTCCTGTAAGATTCGAACTTACGACCTATCGGTTAACAGCCGAGTGCTCCACCGCTGAGCTAAGGAGGCATTTGCTTATTGCAGTTTGTATTTTATTATATTCACAATCTTTTGTCAAGTGTTTTTAAAAGATTTTTCAAGTTTTAATTCTAAAATTAAAAAATCCCGTTTATGCGGGATTTTTATTATAATTTTTTTGCAAATTCATTAAGGCGGGAAATCGTTTCGTCTTGCCCCAATATTGAAATTATTTCATATAAATCTGGGGAATTTTTACGTCCTGTTAGCGCAACGCGGATAAACTCGCAAACTTGAGCAACATTTCCCTTAAAGTTTTCCGGATTTGCTTTATATGCCTTATTATCGGTTGCATATCCAAGAGAAGCAGCAAGTTCCTTGATTTTTGAGAACCAAACATCTTTTTCATCACTTGCGCTAACAATCTTTGCATATTCCAAAACAACTTCTTTTGCTTTTCCAAAGTTCTCTTGGTCAATTTCAAAATCGGAAATGTTATCGTTTTTGAAATAAGGTTTAAACATATAGGAAAAAACTTTTTGAATTTCGCCAAACGCGGCAATGTCTTTTCTTGGTTTTGCTGTGTAACGGTCAATCCCAAGAACTTTTATAACATATTCTTTGTTTTCTTTTAGGAATGCGGCAAATTGCTTGTCATATTCGCTTGCCCATTCTTCAGCTTTTGCATAGACCTCTTCTGCGGTCATTTTTGCAACAATATTTTTCGAAATATCTGTGAATTTTGCCATATCCAAAACTGGAGAAACAGCAGTTATATCATTAATTCCAAATTTAAATTCTGTCCAAGGAAGATCCGGATTTTTCGTTCTCCATGGTTCAAAAGATGACGAAATGAGGTTCAAAAGGTATTCAAAAACTGCCTCAATTGGATAACCTTTTTCGAAATAGAAACGCATGTCAGCTTCTGGGTCGTATCTTTTCGAAATTTTTCTCTTATTCCCATTTTCGGGAATTTTGCAAATTAATGGATTATGGCAATATTTAAATCTCTTAAACCCAAGCGCATCAATAACCTCCAAATGGACCGGGGTTGAAGAAATATACTCTTCGCCGCGAACAATTGTTGTTGTTCCCATTAAATGGTCGTCGATTATATGCGCAAAAAGATATGGAGGAATTCCGTCTTGTTTAATTAAAATAACGTCCTTCGCGTTTGCCGCTGCTTCAATTTCGCCTTTAATTAAATCAACGAACTTAATTCTTTCTTTTCCTGTTCCGCTTGTTTTAAAACGGATTGCAAATTTTTCGCCATTGTTAATTTTTTCTTCAATTTGTTCAAGTGTCAAATTTCTGCATGGGTCATATTCAAACTCGTCGTTAACCGCAAATTTTTCTTCTCTGTCTTTAAGAATTTCCTCTTTCCCGTCTTTCGCTTTGCAAAAACATGGAAACGCTTTTCCTTTCTTAACAAGTTCTTTCGCATAGGACGCGTAAATTTCTTTTCTTAAACTTTGAATGTATGGACCATAGTTCCCAACAGGCTCCTCACCTTTTTCTTGAAACTCGTCTGGGTGGATTCCAAATTTATCCATAACTTGTTTGATAACTTCAAAAGCATTTTCTTTTTCACGTTTTGAATCGGTGTCCTCAAGACGCTTGATAAAAATTCCATTTGAATTCTTTGCAAGGTTATATGAAATAAACATTTGAAAAAAATTCCCAAGATGCATAAACCCAGTTGGGCTTGGAGCATATCTTGTTACTTCCTGATCTTCATCTAAATTTCTTCTTGGAAATTTGTTCTCCCAAAACAACACATCTTTTGCATTTGGAAAAAGCAAGTTCGCAAGTTTTTCACTATCCATTTTTTCTTTCCCTTAAAATCAATTCTGCCGCCTCGGAAATTGGAAGCGAAACCTGATTCCCTTCAATCATGTTCTTAACGGCAATTTTGTTTTCTTTAATTTCGTCTTCCCCAATGATTGCAACATATGGGATTTTTTGAGCATTTGCTTGTTCAAGCGCTTTTTTAAGTTTTTTATTTTTATAATCAACAATAACGTTAACACCTTGCGCTCTAAACTTTGATGCAATTTCTAAAATTTTTGAATTGAGATCGAAAGCGAAAATTAATAAATCAATTCTGCTTTGGTCTGTTTCTTTCTCTTCCAAAAGCGCATAAATTGGTTCAATTCCAAAACTCATTCCAAGCGCAGGGTATTCGGTTCCGTTGTCGATGAACTTCCCAATAATCTTATCGTATCTTCCTCCGCCACCAAGGCTGGACTTAATTTTCCCAGTTTTATCGAAAATTTCCCAAACTGTTCCGGTGTAAATTTCAAGCCCACGCGCAAGAGTTGACGAGAAAACGCAATCCTTAAGCTCAAGTTCACCAGTAATTTTTTGGATCTCTTGAACTTCTGAAATCCCCTCTTTAAGAAGTTCGCACGATGCAACTTTTTCAACCTCGTTAAGTTCCATTCCTAGGAGTTTAAATAATTTTTCAACTGACTCATTTAAACAACCAATTTCAAAAAGTTCTTTTTCAACTTCCTTCTGCCCAATTTTTTCAAGTTTGTCGAGCGCCAAAATTGCTTTTGAAGACAAATCTTCATCAATTCCTGCCTCTTGGATTATTCCCGAAAGATACTTTCTGTTGTTCCATTTTATTTCAACATCAAGTCCAAGTTTATTATATCCTTCAAGCGCCATTTGAAAAAATTCAACTTCAACAAATCGTCCTTCAATTCCGCAAACGTCGATGTCGCATTGATAGAACTCACGCAATCTTCCAAGTTTAACAGGACCATTTCTGAAAACCTTTCCAATTTCATAGCGTCTGAATGGCAAAGTTATGTTTTGATTTGCGGCAATTGTTTTTGAGAATGGAACTGTTAGGTCATATCGAAGACCTAAATCCCTGTCCCCTTGGTCCTTAAGTTTATAAACTTCCTTTAAAATTTCCGCCCCGCCGGCATATTTCGACGAAAGAAGTTCAAACGGGCAAAGAATTGCCGTGTCGAGAGGCAAAAAGCCATATTTTTCAAAAACGCCTTTTAACGTTGAAAATATTTTTTCACGAATAAGTTGTTCCTTTGGCAAGTAGTCAACTGTGCCTTTTAAGTTTTGTAATTTCAAATCGTTTTTCATGCTGATATTTTAACATACTATGACAAAATATGTCAATTCTTTAATGAAAAAAGAACGGGTTTGCCGTTCTCTTAACCTGAAATTATAATTCTGTGGCAGTTATCACACTCCATATATCCTTTTGTTTTAACTTTTTCAATTTCCGCCGCCGAAAGTTCCATTCTGCAACCTCCGCAAGACCTGTCGCTAAGTTTAACAAATGCTGGGAAAAGTTTGTCTGCACGAAGTTGTTTATATTTAGCAAGAAGTTTTGGTTCAATTCCTCCTTCAAGTTTTGTAAGTTCGGCTTTAATTGCATTAATTTCCGGCTCTTTTTGCTTGAAAAGCGCATCATAAACTTGTTTATGTTCGCCATACTTTGCTCTTGCAACACCATATTGTTTCTTTGTTTTTTCAAACTCATTAAGAGTTATGTTAAGATTTTCGGCAGCCGAAAAAAGTTTCTTTTCCAAAATATTCATGTTGTTCAAAATTGCATTGCATGCTTCGGAAATGTTTTCTAAATCCTTTTGTGAAAGAGTTTCAAGATCTTTTGAAACAAATTTTTCAATTTGCCCAACATTTTCTTTGTATGCTTTTTGAAGCAACTCAAGATCTTTTGAAAGCGCACCAGCATGGTTTTCAAGTTGACTTGAGCGTTCTTGTGCTTTTTTAACAACAGCAATCATTTCTGACGAAATTTTGCGACTTGGGTGAGAATTAAGTTCTCGCTCAATTTTAATAAGTTCGCCATCTTTTCTTTGATATTCTAAAACATTTTTAAAATCCATTAGCAGTTTCCCCTTTTATCGTGCTTTATTATACAATAAATTAACATTAAAGTGCAAGTTCTTTTTTAACTTTTTTATTTAGGCTGAAAAAAGAAAAATCGCCCTCAAAATTTAAGGCGATTTTGTTTTTATGAACGATAGTCAACAAGCTTTTTCGAACGGTTTGGGTGGCGAAGTTTTCGAAGCGCTTTTGCTTCAATTTGACGGATACGCTCACGTGTTACGTTAAATTCTTTTCCAACTTCCTCCAAAGTTCTTGGATGGGAGTTATCAAGTCCATAACGCATTCTTATAACCTTTTGCTCGCGAGGAGTTAATGTTTCGATTACTGAAAGAAGTTGCTCGCGAAGAAGTTTTTGAGCCGCTGCCTCCAAAGGCGATTGCGCTGTTTCATCTTCGATGAAATCGCTTATTTTGCTGTCTTCTTCGTCGCCAATTGTTGTTTCAAGGGAGATTGGGTCCATAGCAATTCTTTGAATTTCCATAACTCTTTCTTCCGAAACACCCATTGCCTCGGCAATTTCGCTTGTTGTTGGATCTCGACCAAGTTTTTGAATTAATGTTCGAGTTACGCGCGTTAACTTGTTGATTGTTTCAACCATGTGGACAGGAACACGAATTGTTCTTGCCTGATCGGCAATTGCACGGGTTATGGATTGACGAATCCACCAAGTTGCATAGGTTGAGAAACGGAAGCCCTTTGTGAAATCAAATTTTTCAACCGCTTTCAAAAGTCCAATGTTCCCCTCTTGAATTAAGTCGAGAAATTGCATGTTTGAACGCGAAACATATCGTTTTGCAATTGAAACAACAAGACGAAGGTTCGATTCCGAAAGTTTTGCTTTTGCCGCCTGATCGCCTTCTGCCATTCTTTTTGCAAGTTCAACTTCCTCATCGCTTGAAAGAAGCGGAACTTTTCCAATGTCTTTAAGATACATTTTAACAGGGTCGTCAACATTAACTTGAACAATAATGTCCTCAAGACTTTCCTTGCTTAAATCCTCCTCGCTTGCACGAATAACGCGAATTCCATTTTTTTCAATTTCCTCAATAAATTCGTTGATATCATCGCGGCTTGCGTCGTGTTTCATAAGGCGGAAATAGATATCCTCCTCGTTAACATTTCCTTTCTTTCGCCCAACTTCCAAAAATCTGTTAAGTTCAATTTTAAGTTTCTCTTCCATTTTTTCTCCTATAATTTTCTTTCGCTAAGTTTTTTGATTATATGATTAAGTTTTTCAGCAATTTGCTTTCTTTCGTCATAGCTTGTTGCGGCTTTATATTGTTCATTTAACATTTGCTGTTGCGTTTTTAAGTTGTTTTCAACAATTTTCCAAATGCAATTATCAAAATATTCTTTTCCTTCCCCAAAAGATTGGAACTCTAAAACTTTTTGAACAAAAGTTTTTTCATTTTCATCAAGTTTTTCAAAAAATTCCTCTTTTGAATTGGTTCCATCAACCTTTTTTAGTATTGAAACATAAAGCGGATTAATTAAATAATCTTCAAGTTTGAAATCCAATTTCGAGTAGGTTTCGCGATTAATAATTGCTTTAAGAACAAACTTAACTGCTTTAATATTCCCATCTTCAATTGTTCTTAAAACATCTTTTTGCTGCAAATTGTTGGCAACCTTATTCCCGCCTTGCGCATCTCTTCTTAAAATGTCGATTGGAACATTTGAAACTTGGCTTATGATTTTAAGATAAACATCTTTCTCGCTTAATGTTTCAACACTTTGCAAAATTTCAAATGCTTCTTTAAGATATGATGTCTTCCCCTCTGGCTTTGAAACGTCATGTTTTTCTTTAAGCAAATCCAACTTATATTCAACTGGAGTTTTTGCATTGTCCAACAATTTTTGCATTGCATCTTTACCAAACTCTTTCAAGAATTCGTCTGGATCCTTCCCTTTTGGAAGCCGCGCAACCTTAACGCTCAACCCTTCTTTTTCTAAAATTCCAATTGCTCTTGTTGTTGCCTTTTGCCCCGCGCCATCGCCATCATAACAAACAACAACGTCGTTTGAAAATCTTTTAAGTTGAGCGGCATGTTTTTCGGTGAACGCCGTTCCAAGCGATGCAACAGCAGTGTTAAATCCGTTTGAATGCATCATTATAACGTCAATTTGCCCTTCAACCAAAACTATGTATTTAAGCGTTCCGTTTCTCTTTGCTTGTTTCAAAAGGTCAATTGCATAAACCGACGAACCTTTATCGAAAACCGGCGTTTGCTCTGTGTTTTTATATTTCGCTTTAAAATCGCTTTTTTCAAGGATTCTTCCGCTGTAAGCAATACATTGTTCATAGGAATTCAAAACTGGGAAAATAAGCCTTTTTGAAAGCTTGTCGTAATATTTTCCGCTTTCCTCGTCCTTCCCTGCAATTCCTGCCTTAACAAGAGTTTCAACTTTAACCCCTTGTTTAACAAGCGCTGGAATTATCATGTTCCCATTTGCATAACCAATATGGAATTTCGTTAAATCGCTTTTTTTAAAGTTTCTCAATTTAACATATTCTTGCGCTGGCTTTGCAAAAGCCTCATATAAATTTTTTTCATATTCCTGCATCGCAAGATTAAGCGCACGTAAAATTTCGTCTTTTTCTTGTTTTGCCTTCTCAATTTTTTCGCCGTCTTCAACTTCTGGAAGTTTCATTCCAGCGCGCTCTGCAAGGCGTTCAAGCGCCTCGGGATAGGAAATTGATTCAATTTGCTGAACAAATTTTATAACATCTCCGCCCTCGCCGCAGCCAAAGCAATGGAAAAATTGATCCTCCTCGTTTATCGCAAACGAAGGCGTTTTTTCGTGATGAAAAGGACAGAGGGCCCAAAATACGTTCCCTCTTTTATTAACCTGCAAATATGACGAAATAACTTGAACAATATCTAACTTACTTCGAAGTTCATTAACCCATTCGGGCGGATAATATCTCTTTTGCAACTTTTCCTCGTGTAACAAAAATTTTAATTAGATAATATATTAGTTCGACATAAATTTCAAAAACCCTTTATTTTTTCATAAAAAATTTTTAAAAACTTGTTTTTCCAATTTTTTCTCTAACATTTTTCAAAACTGCGCTTGCAATTTCTCGTGCTTTTTTGCTTCCCTCTTCCAAAATTCTTTCAACCTCGCAAGGATTTGAAATATAGTAATTATATTTCTCTCGCATTTCTTTAAGATGATTGTTTGCAACTTCAAAAGTTGCGGCTTTAACTTCACCCCATGAAATTCCCTTTGCAAACTTTTCTTTCATTTCTTCAATTTGTTTTTCATTTGCAAAAAGGCTGTAAAGTTGGAAAATTGCACAATTGGTCGATTTTGGGTCGGTTGGAAGAGAACTGTCGGTAACAATTCGATTAATTTTCTTTTTAAGTTCATTTTCATCGCAGAAAATCGAAATTGTGTTGTTATAACTCTTGCTCATTTTTCTTCCGTCAAGCCCCGGGATTGTTCCAACGCCACGATTTATTTTTTCTTCGGGAAGGATAAATGTTTCGCCAAAAGTTTTGTTAAACACCCTTGCAATTTCTCGCGCAATTTCAACATGTTGTTTTTGATCTTCTCCAACAGGAACAAACTTTGAACCCATTGCTAAAATATCGGCAGCCATAAGAATTGGATAGTTATAGAGCCCCATGTTAATTCCGTCGTCCAGGTCTTTCCCGTCATTTTGATTTTTTTCAACAACCGCTTTATAGGCATGTGCCCTGTTCATAAGCCCTTTTGGGGTTATGTTCGACAAAATCCAGTTGAGTTCAAAAACCTCTGGAACATCGCTTTGACGATAGAAAACAACATTTGCCTTGTCAAGCCCGCAAGCAAGCCATGTTGCAGCTTCCTCAAGCGAGTATTGTTTGAAAAGACTTGGGTCTTTAATTAAATTTAAAGCATGATAGTCAGCAATAAAAAACATGGCCTGTGTGTCGTTGTTCTTTGCAAGTTCCAACGCAGGTTTAATTGCCCCAAAATAATTTCCAAAATGCAACTTTCCTGTTGGTTTAATTCCTGTTAAGATTATGTCTTTCATCTTTTTCTCCTTGTCCTAAACTTAACATTTTTGGCTGAATTTGTCAAACATAAGGCATAACAAAAAAAATAAAAACCGCATGCTTTGCGGCTTTGTTTATTATTTTGCAACCTTTTCCCTAATTTTTTGAAGAATTTTTGTTTCCAAACGCGAAACTTGGACCTGCGAAATTCCAAGTTCTTTTGCAATTTCGCTTTGCGTTTTATCGCGGAAATATCTCATTAAAATAATTTTTTTATCGCGGCTTTCAAGGTTTTTAAGCGTGTCGCGAAGAAAAATGCTGTCGAACAAATCCTCGCTTGAATCTTCTTCTTGAAACCTGTCAACAAAAAGCAATCCCTTTTCTTCGTCGTCGAAAGGCGTGTAAAGCGAGATTGGCATTTTCGCCGAATCCATTGCGAAAACAATTTCTTGAGAAGGAAGTTCAAAATGTTTTGCAATTGTTTCAATTGAAGGTTTTTCGCCGTTCTCTTTTAAAGACTTTTCGATAAACTTGTTAATTTGAAGATTCAAAGCCTTGATTGTTCTTGAAACCTTAACTGCACCATCGTCACGCATAAAACGTTTAATTTCGCCAATTATCATTGGAACAACATAGGTTGAAAACTTAACATTAAATTCCTCGCTGAAATTATTAATGGCTTTAACGAACCCCATTGCTCCAAGTTGAAACAAGTCGTCATATTCAACGCCTTTTCCAACATACCGCTTAATTATGCTTTTTATGAGCGGCGAATTTTCAACAATAAGCTTTTCCTTTGCGTCGTTGTTCCCCGCCTGCGCTTCTTTAATTAACTTTAACGTTGTTTCATGGCTTAACATTAATAACCTTCTGCTTGTTTTTCTTCGCCAAATTTCTTTTCCATTGTAACCGTGAGCCCGTTTGTTCCGTTTTTTGAAAGAGAAACACTGTTCATAAAACTTTCCATAACCGTGAACCCCATTCCGCTTCGTTCTTCGCTTGGCTTTGTTGTGAAAAAAGGTTGCCTTGCTTTTTCAAAATTCACAATTCCAATTCCGCTGTCGGAAACTGAAATTATTGCACTTGAATTTGTTAATTTAACATTAAGTGAAATTTCGCCCGGCTCTTTTGGATAAGCATGAACAACGCAATTCGTAACAGCCTCGCTAACCGCGGTTTTAACATCGGTTATCTCATCAAGCGTTGGATTAAGTTGAACGCAAAATGCGGCAACAGCGCTTCTTGCGAACCCCTCATTTTCCGAAATTGCCTTGAAAGTTAATGTCATTTCATTGACTATATTCATTTTTTCCTCCTTAAGAAATTTTGGGCATAATTTCATAAAGCCCAGTCATTTTAAAAATTTTTTCCGCGTGATTCGACGGGTTGCAAATAAAAATTGGAACATTTTTGCTTTTGAGTTTTTTATATCTTCCAAGCATAACCCCAATTCCCGTTGAATCCATAAACTCCAACTCCGAAAGGTCAACAATAACTTGATTAAACCCCTCTTTGTCGAAAAGCTCATCAAGAACAAGTCGAACTTCTGTTGCAGAATATTCATCAAGTTCACCGCTTAAAACAACATACAAAGTGTTGTTGTAAATTCTGTTTCTAATTTGCATTGCTTCCTCCTGTTAAAAATTTTAGCAATAAAGAAATGTAAAAAAATAACACCTTCTGTCGAAAAAGGTGTTATTTTAAGGAATTTAATTATGCAGATTTTGTGTTTCAATTTTTAACAAGAATTCTCTATTTAATTTGCTCATATTCTGTTTTGTTTAACTGTTGTTTAATCCAAGTTGAAACATCGTCCATTTTAAGCGAGCCTTTAGATAGATTTGTTTTTATAATATGTTTTTGTTCAAACTTTTCGTTAAAGTTAAAGGTTTCATCGTCAATTATGACAAAGTTTTTAATGTTATTTTTTTTAATTACGCTGAAAATTTCGCCGCCCCTGTTTTTAGGATTTGAAAAAATTGGAGTTGCTAGCGTCTTGCCAGTTAAATTTACTTTGTTTTTCATCAAAACATCAATTGTTTTTTGCATGTTTCCTCTCCAAGACGAAGAGACAACAAGGTAACAATCATACTTTTTTTCAAGATTAAACAACAAGTAATTTAATGCCTTAACGCTTTCTGGATTAAACTGCTCTATTTGAAGTTTATTAAGGATCTCTCCATTTTTAATCGCTTTTAAACGCCAAGACCAATCCCACAAAACTCCGTCAATATCCATGAAAATGTAAAATTTTTCTTTATTTTCCATACCGATATTATATATTATATTTTAAAAGTTTAATAGTATTTTCGCAAAATCAGCATTATTTAAACGCAAGCGATAAAGAAAGACAAACAATTTGGGTGCATTCTTCAAGTGTTATAACCACGATATTTACACGCATTTAGACCCAACAATCAGAAAAGAAGATATAGTCAATTTATACAAAGGACTTTACACCACTTTTTGACATCACTTTTGACATCACTTTTGCCAATTTGAAAACTTATAAAAAATGGGTTCAACATATAGTTATAACTTTATGTTGAACCCACAATTTGGAGCTGGTGATTGGAGTCGAACCAACAACCTGCTGATTACAAATCAGCTGCTCTGCCATTGAGCCACACCAGCAAATTTGGTGGTTGGGGATGGATTCGAACCATCGAAGCCGGAGGCGTCAGATTTACAGTCTGATGTATTTGACCACTCTACAACCCAACCAACTACTTTCGTAGTTTTTTCTTCTCTTACGAGAACTTGTGCCTTAAATTGAAACCCAGTTTGGTGTTTCTCTTCCTTTCAAGGCTCTTCTCTTATGAGAAGTGGTGCCTTGAGGCGGAATCGAACCACCGACACAGGGATTTTCAGTCCCTTGCTCTACCGACTGAGCTATCAAGGCATACTGGCGACTCGGATGGGGGTCGAACCCACGACCTCTAGCGTGACAGGCTAGCGTTCTAACCAACTGAACTACCGAGCCACAATTTAATTGGTGGACCTTCTAGGACTCGAACCTAGGACCGACCGGTTATGAGCCGGTTGCTCTAACCAACTGAGCTAAAGGTCCGCGCAATTAATGCGTGCTATTGTGCTTTATTATGGTCGGGGTGAAGAGACTCGAACTCCCGGCCCCATGGTCCCAAACCACGTGCGCTACCAACTGCGCTACACCCCGTAACACAATAGCAAGTGTAATATTACACTATTTTTTGGAAACTGTCAACAATTTTTAAAAAGTTTTCAATTTCTTTTTTAAATTAATTCCATGGCAATCAATTTTATTTGTTCATAAGTTAATCCGCCTTGGAAATATGCAACATATGGAGGCTTAACCGGGCCGTCGCAAGAAAGTTCGATTGAAGCACCCGAAACAAATGTCCCAGCCGCCATGATAACAGGGTCATTATATCCCGGCATATCCCATGGCATTGGCAAAACATAACTGTCAACCGGCGAAAACATTTGAACCTTCTGGACAAATTCAACCATATCTTTTTCATTTTCAAATTTGATTGATTTAATTATGTCCCCTGCTTTTTGAGTTGATGAAGGCATAACCTCAAAACCTTTATCCTCCATAACCGAGCCAATTAAATATGCTCCTTTAAGGGCTTCTTTAACAACGTGTGGGGCAAGAAACAAACCCTGGAAAAATTCGCGATAGCCGCGTTCATAAGATCCAACCTCTGTTCCAAGCGAAGGAGAAGTTAATCTTGTTGCAACAAGTTCAACTGCTTTTTTTGTGCCGGCAAGGTAACCTCCGGTTGAAGCAATCCCTCCTCCCGGGTTTTTGATAAGCGAACCAACAATAAGGTCAACTCCAACATTCGTTGGTTCAAGTTTCTCAATAAATTCGCCATAACAGTTGTCAACAACAACAAAACTTTTTGGGCTGATCTTTTTCGCAATCTCAACAACTTTTTCAATGTCCGGAACAAAAAGCGCATCTCGCCAAGCATAACCTTTCGACCTTTGAATATAAATCATTTTAGGTTTAAGAAGTTCAACTTGCTTTTCAATTTCCTCATAATTAAGTTTGTCGTTTTTTAGGTCAACTTGTTTATAGCAAACTCCAAAGTCTTTCAAACTCCCAATGTCTTTCTCGTCTGTGCCAAAGATTGTTTCGTCAAGAGTGTCATATGGTTTCCCAGTTACCGAAAGCATAACATCGCCTGGGCGTAAAATTCCAAAAAGTGCAATTGTTAGCGCATGAGAACCGCAAGTTATTTGAGGCGAAACAATTGCATCTTCCGCTCCAAAAACATTTGCAAAAACTTTCCCAAGCTTTTCGCGTCCTTTGTCGTCATAACCATAGCCGGTTGTTCCATAGAAATCGGTTGCGCTAATTTTGTTTTCTTGAAACGCACGAAGAACTTTTTTTTGATTGAAAAGAGAAACATCTTCAAGTTCCTTAAAAACATTTTCAAGTTTTTTCTCATACACTTCAATTTTGTTTTCCATTTATCTTCTCCAAAATTTCATTTGTCGCATTTTTTGCATCAACCCAAACAAGACTATTAATTCCTCGCATAAAGGTTAATTGGCGTTTGGCATAGTTTCTTGTTTTTCGTTGAACAAGTTCAAGGATTTCTTCTTTTCCCATTCCAAGTTCACGTCCTTGAATAATTTCCTTATAGCCAATTCCTTGCATACTTTGATTCTCAAGCGTTAGCCCAAGATTTAAAAGCGAATCAACTTCTTCCTCCAAGCCACAATCGAACATTTTTTTCGCTCTTAAATTTATGTTTTCATAAATCTGTTCTCTTGGCAAGGAAAGCCCAAAAATTAAATATTTGTAATTATTTTTTAATTCTTTTTTTTCTTGATTTTTATTTTCAATTTTTTCAAGCGCGCGAATTATTTTTTTTGTGTCATTTTGATGTATTTTTTTTGCAATTTCTGGATTTTTTTCTTTTAAAATATTAAATAAAAATTCATTTCCATTTTTTTCTAATATTTTTTTATATTTTTCGCGAATTTCCTCGTCTTTTTCCGCGTTTCCAAAATCATAATTATTAATTAACGCGTTAATATATAATCCCGTTCCACCGGCAATTATTGGCTGTTTCCCTCTTTTAAAAATTTCATCAATTTTTTGAGTTGCAAGTTCAACATATTTTCCAACGCTGAATTCTTCGAATGGACTTACAACATCGAGAAGATGATGGGGAATCCCCTGTTTTTCTTCCTCGCTTACTTTTGCAGTTCCAATGTCCATTTTTTGAAAAACCTGCATGCTGTCGCACGAAATAATTTCGCCGTTAAGTTTTTTCGCAAGTTCAACGGCGGTTTTTGTTTTTCCAACTCCAGTTGGCCCAAAAATTATTATAACAGCGTTTTCCAAAATATCTCCTTAAACAATTCTTTTAAACCATTTCTCAATTTCTGTTTTCTTAAATGCAACAACAATTGGGCGTCCATGAGGGCACAGAAGAACGTTTTTATTTTCCTTAAAGGTTTTAAGCAAAACATCAATTTCGCCGTTAGAAAGCTTGTTTCCTGCCTTAACAGCCGATCTGCAAGCATGGCGTGCAATTTTGTTCTTAAGCGCTTCGTTTGTTTTTCTTGAAACACCTGTTGTATCTTCCAAAACCGAGTCGAAAAACTCTTTCAAGTTCATTTGGGCAAGGATTGCCGGAACTGCTGAAACCTTGAATGTGTTTTCGCCAAAACAAGAAATCTCAATTCCGCTTCCATTAAGAATTTCCAAATTATTTTCCAAAAATTCCGTTTCCTTTAAATTTGTTGAAAAAACATATGGGACAAGAAGAGGTTGAAGGGTTAACCCTCCACTTTCAAGCTCGGAATTAAACTTATCGAAAAGTTGGCGCTCATGGGCAGCATGTTGATCGATAACGTAAAACATATCATCTTGTTCAATTAAAATGTATGTTTCAAAAAGAACCCCAATTGTTTTGTATTTTTCAAAAAATTCTGGCATTGAATTTTGTTCAATTTTTTGAATGTTTTTCTCTTCTATTTTATCAGAAATTATTGGCTCAATTTCAACTTCTTCAAGTTTTATTTGATTTATTTCAATTTTTTCTTCATTTTTTTCTGAATTTTTAATTAAATTTTCTGCAAGAATTTTTGAAAGAACAGAATCGGAACTTTTTAAAATAATTTCATCGTTTGTTTTTGCAGCATGTTGTTGAAGAAGTTTTGCAAGTTCAAAATTTGAATTTGTTTTATCGTCTTGCGTCGCTTTTTGAATTGGAATTTCAATTGTTGTTTCTTGAACATAGTTAGCATTTGAAACCGCCTTATAAATTGCTGAATTAACAATTCCATAAATTCTTGCCGGATTTTCAAACTTAACTTCTTGTTTCGATGGATGGACGTTAACATCAACTTGCTCATATGGAATTGAAATGTTAAGAGCAAAAAGAGGGAACTTCCCTTTCATTATGAAAGCATCAACCGCATCTTGAACGGCCGAGGAAATCATGTAGTTTGTTACGACGCGTCCATTAACAAAAAGCGTTTGATAGGTTCGATTTGCCTTCGAAAAGGTTGGGCGCGCAATATAACCATTAATTGAAACGTCCTCGCGGGAATAGGAAACTTCCAAAAGATTATCGTAAGTTTCTTTTCCAAAAATTATATACATTGCCTCTGCAAGTCCGTTCCCAAACGTGTTATAAACAATTCGGTTGTCAACAATATATCGAATTGAAAGCGCTGGATTTGCCAAAATTATTTTTGCAATAAGCGAGGTTATTTCGCCTTCTTCCGATTTTGGCTTTTTCAAAAATTTAAGACGCGCCGGCGTGTTAAAAAACAAGTTTGAAACGGTTATTCTCGTTCCGGTTTCGAACCCAACTTCTCTTTTCTCGCCCTTAACTCCTCCGGAAATTTTTAAAGAAACCCCAAAATCGTTGTTATCGGTTTTTGAAATTAATTCAACTTCGCTAACAGCTGCAATTGATGCAAGAGCCTCCCCGCGAAAACCAAGCGAAGCAATTGAGAAAAGATCGGTTTCGCTTGCAATCTTGCTTGTTGCGTGTGGCAAAAAAGCCTTTTCAACATCTGCTGGCTCAATTCCGCAACCATTGTCGGTTACGATTATTTTTTTAATTCCGCCCTCAAAAATTTCAACAGTAATTTTTGTTGCCCCGCCGTCTATGCTGTTCTCAACAAGTTCTTTAACAACACTTGCAGGTCTTTCAACAACTTCTCCTGCCGAAATTTTGTTATAAATTTCGCTTGGCAAAATGTTAATTCCCATAACTTTCTCCTAAATAATTTCCTTATTTAACCTTTTCAACTAAATCCGCTAAAATTTCAAAAGCGCTAAGCGGAGTTATCTTGTTTATATCTAAATCCTTTAAAATTCCAACAACATTTGCTCCAAGATTTCTGTTTTCATTAATCATCGCCTCGGATTTTTCATTTCCGCCGGCAATATGTCGATTTAAATCGGAATTTTCCAAATTTTTGCTTATTTCTTTTGCTCTTGCAACAACTTCAGCTGGAAGCCCAGCAAGTTTTGCAACGGCAACTCCAAAGCTTTTGTTTGCCCCTCCGCGAACAATTTTTCTTAAGAAAATAACTTCGTCGTTAAACTCTTTAACTGTTATACGATAGTTTTTAACACCTTCCAAAACTCCTTCAAGTTCGGTTAATTCATGATAGTGGGTTGAGAAAAGTGTTTTCATTCCCATTTTGTTGCTGATGTGCTCCATAACAGCCCACGCGATGCTTAACCCGTCGAAAGTTGATGTTCCTCGCCCAATTTCGTCAAGAAGAGCAAGGCTTTTGCTTGTTGCATTATTTAAAATGTTTGCAACTTCAACCATTTCAACCATGAACGTGCTTTGCCCGAATGCAACGTCATCGCTTGCACCAATCCTTGTGAAAATTCGGTCGGTTATGCAAATTTCTGCGCTTGATGCTGGAACGTAAAGCCCAACATGAGCCATTAAAACAATCAAGGCAACCTGACGCATATATGTGCTTTTCCCTGCCATGTTTGGCCCGGTTATGATCATTGTTTTATCTGAATCCTCGTTAAGGAACGTGTCGTTTGGGACAAAAACCTCATCTTTGTTAATCGCTTCAACAACTGGGTGACGGCCTGCTTGAATTTTGATATGATGAATTCTGTTTGAAACCTTTGGCTTGCAATAGTTATTCTTAATTGCAGAAATTGCCGCGCTTAAAAGACAATCGAGTTCGGCAAGCATTTTCGACGCTCTTTGAATTCTTTTTAAATTTTCCAAAAGGAAATTTCTTACTTGCGTGAAAATTTCCACTTCAAGTTTCGAAGCTTTTTCGTTTGCCGTTTCAACTTTTTCCTCAATAATTTTTAAGTCCTCGGTTATATATCTTTCGTTGTTTGCAACTGTTTGTTTGCGTTGATATCGGAAAGGAACGTTCCCAATTTGGCTTTTGTTAACCTCAATGAAATAGCCAAAAACCTTGTTAAAGGAAATTCTTAAATTTTTAATTCCTGTAAGTTCGCGCTCCTTTGCTTCAAGTTCGGAAAGCCACCCCGCAGCAAGAGCCTTTGCGTTTTTACATTCATCAAGTTCCTTGTTATATCCTTCTTTAATAACATTCCCCTCGCGAAGAAGCGCAGGTGCATTTTCTGAAATTGTTTTTTCCAAAAGTTCAGAAACGTCTTCAAGAGTGTCGAAATCCTCAAAAAAACATTTTAACTTTTTCGATTTAAAATTTGCAAGAAGTTCTTTAAGTTCTGGAAGTTGAATTGTTGTTTGTTTAAGGGCAAGCGCATCTTTAGGATTGAAATTCCCATATGCAATTCTACCTGCAATTCTTTCGATATCGGAAACTTTTGCTAAAAGTCGTTTCATATCCTCGCGGATAATAATGTTTGAAATAATTTCTTCTGTTGCATCAAGTCTTTTATTAATTTCGCTGTCGCTTTGAAGAGGGCTTGAAAGCCAACTCCTAAACAAACGACCTCCCATGCATGTTGAAGTGTTATCTAGAACGGCAAGAAGAGAACCGCGTTTCTTATGCTCACGTATTGTTTCGGTTAATTCAAGATTTCTTCTTGTTGCACTGTCGATGTGCATAACATCTTTTTCACTTGCCCTAACAATTTCATTAACATGGTCGAGCCCGCGTTTTTGGGTTTCTTTTAAATATGAAATTAGAGACGCAGCGGCAATTCCCAAAGGACTTTTCGCTTTAACATCGTAGCTTTTCCCAAACTGCATTTCTAAAATGCTTTGGACTTTTTCGCTTGGATATGATTCCGAAAGATATTGCCCAATTTGCCCAACACTTTTCGATTTAACCGCAATAAGCGCCTTCAAAAACTCAATATTTTCGCTGTTGCAAAACATTTCGGAAGGCGAAATTCGAATTAATGTTCCGTCAAGTTCGTCAAGCGCTCTTGCAGCCTCGTTTTCAATTTCCTCTGCAACAAACTCCCCTGTTGAAAGATCGCAATATACAACCCCAATTGTAAGTTGATTTTCGTTGCGTTTAATGTTTATTGATGCAATATAGTTGTTTCGATACTTCTCAAGCATGGTTTCGTCCATAACTGTTCCCGGAGTTACAACCCGAACAACGTCACGAATAACAAGTTCGCCCTTTTTAGGGTCGGAAAGTTGTTCGCAAATTGCAACTTTGTATCCGTTTTCAACAAGTTTTGCAATGTATGTTTCGGAAGCATGGAAAGGAACGCCACACATTGGTGCGCGCTCTTCAAGCCCACAATCGCGTCCGGTTAATGTTAAATCTAAAACCTTTGAAGCCTCAACAGCGTCCTCAAAAAACATCTCATAAAAATCGCCAAGGCGATAGAAAATTATGCAATCTGGATATTTTTCCTTAACGCTTAAGTAGTGCTTCATCATGTTGCTTAACCCTGCCATATTTGCTCCTTTTAATTTTTTTGTTTAAAAATTAAATTTTTTACGCTTTTTTCGCTTTAATTTCCTTTTCAAGATTTAAAAGTTCGTTAACACGTCTGTTTTTTATTTCAAAAGGAACTTGATTTTCCATTTTCTCCGCAACTGTTCCTGGGCGTGGCGAAAACATAAAAGCAAAAATCCCGTCATATCCAACCTCGCGAACAAGGTTGCACGTTTGAACAAAATCCTCCTCTTCCTCTCCTGGAAAACCAACAATTATGTCGGTTGTAAGGCGAATTGATGGGAGAAGGGATTTAAGTTTGTTAACTTTTTCAAGATAAGTTTCAATTGTATATTTTCTGTTCATTGCCTTAAGAATTTTGTTCGAACCCGATTGAACCGGCAAATGAAGTTCTTTCTTTATTTTCTTTTCTTTGGCAATTGTTTCAATAACTTCGTCGGTTATGTCTTTGGGGTGGGACGTCATAAAAGTAAGTTCAAAATCCCCTTCCAATTTGCAAATATCTTTAAGAAGCGAAGCAAATCCATAATCCGAATATTTATCTTTGCCATAGGAATTAACGTTTTGCCCAAGCAAAGTTATTGTTATATGCCTGTTTGAGTTTTCCTTAATGATTTGTTGGATTTCCTTAAGTATTTCCTCTTTATCGCGGCTTCTTTCTCTTCCACGAACATAAGGAACGATGCAATATGAACAGAAATTGTTGCAGCCATAAATTATGTTAACCCAAAAGTTGTCTCCGCTTGTTCGTGAAATTGGAAGGTTCTCAAAGACCCTGTCAACATCGTCAATTTCAACAATTCGTTCTTTTTTGTTCTCTCTTTTTGCTTTTAAAACTCTTTTAACAAATTCCTCAAATCGGTCCATGTTTTTTGTTCCAAAAATTATGTCAACAAAAGGGAAAACTTTTTTAACCCTTTCGCTAACTTGTTTTTGTTGAGTCATGCAGCCGCAAATTGCAATGATTTTGTTTGGGTTTTCTCTTTTAAGTTTTTTAAGCGCCCCAACGTTTCCAATTGCCCTGTCCTCTGCTCCTTCTCGAATTGCACAAGTGTTAAAAACAATAACATCGGCATCTTCAAGTTTTTCACATGGCAAATAGCCAAGATTTTCCAAAATCCCGGCAAGTTTTTCTGATTCGTGGACGTTCATTTGACATCCAAAAGTTGTGATATGGTAAAACATACTTTAATTATACATTTTTTGACAAAAAAAATAAAGAGAATTTTTCAATTCTCTTTATTATTTTTATTATTATTCTTCGCTTGTTTCAACAGGCATAAGGTTTCGATATCTCTTAAGACCAGTTCCAGCTGGGATAAGTTTTCCAATGATAACGTTTTCTTTAAGTCCTTGCAATGTGTCAACCTTGCTCTTAAGCGCAGCATCTGTTAAAACTCTTGAGGTTTCTTGGAATGATGCAGCCGAAAGGAAGGATTCTGTTGAAAGAGCAGCTTTTGTTATTCCAAGAAGCATTCTCTTTGCTGTTGCAGGAACTCCGCCTTCGCTTAAAGCCTTCATATTCTCTTCTTCATAGCGATAGACATCAACAACTTCGCCTGGAAGAAGTTCGGTTGTTCCAGCATCTTCAATCTTAACTTTCTTAAGCATTTGTCTTATGATAACTTCAATGTGTTTATCATTAATCTTAACTTCTTGTGAACGATAAACTGAAATAACTTCGGAAAGAAGATAGTCTTGAACGCCTTTAAGTCCTTTTGTTCTGAGAAGGTCAGTTGGATTGATCGATCCTTCCATAAGCGCTGTTCCCGCTTCAATCTTATCGCCAGATTTAACTTTAAGATATGCAGGTTTCTTAATTTCATATTCCGCTTCATTATCTGCTCCGCGAACTGTTATTAAGTAACGCTTTGGTTCTTCTTTAACTGTTACTGTTCCAGAAATTTCTGTTATTTGTGCCTCACCTTTTGGTTTTCTAGCTTCAAAAATTTCTTCAACACGAGGAAGACCTTTAGTGATGTCCGATGCAACAACAGCACCCGAGAAGTGCTTGTTGTTCATGGTAAGCTGTGTTCCAGGTTCACCAATTGATTGAGCAGCAATAATTCCAACTGCTTCGCCAATGTTAACCTTGTCTTTTCCTGCCATGTTACGTCCATAACATTTAGCACAAACACCGTGCTTGCTCTTACATGTTAAGAGAGTTCTGATTGTAACTTCTGTTATTCCTGCTTCGGCAATTTCTTTTGCTTTTTCTTCGGTTATCATTGTGTTTGCAGGAACAATAACTTCTTTTGTTGCTGGATTGATAACAGCATCAACAGTGAATCTTCCGGCAATTCTGTCCTCAATTGGTTCAATAACAACGCCGTCAAGAACAATTGGGCTTACTTTCATTCCCTTAACTTTTTCGCCAAGGCTTTCAAAACAGTCGTCTTCGCTTATAACAACGTTGTGTGAAATGTCAACAAGACGTCTTGTTAAGTAACCAGAATCGGCAGTTTTCAACGCCGTGTCGGTTAACCCTTTACGTCCCCCACGAGATGAAAGGAAATATTCAATTGGCGTTAAGCCGTCGCGAAGGTTTGAACGAATTGGAACGTCAACTTTTTGTCCTGAAGCACCAGCCATAATTCCACGCATTCCGCAAAGGGAGTTAACTTGAACGTTGGAACCACGAGCCCCAGAAACAACCATCATTTTAAGAGGGTTGAAATCGCTTAAGTCAGAAATTAAGGCATCTTGAACTTTCTTTGTTGTGTCAGCCCAAATTGAGATGTTTGCAGTAAGTTTTTCGTCTTCGGTTATAAGTCCTCTTGCAAGGAACTTATCGTTTTCCAAAACCTTTTTATCTGCTTCGGCAATGATTTCGTCTTTTTCGGAAGGGACAATCATGTCGTAAACGTTAATTGTTAAGCAGCCCAGAGTTGAATATTTAAATCCTGTTGCTTTAATTTTATCAAGCATTTTTGAAGTTTCGGTTGTTCCAAGGTTATTGAAAGCCATGTTAACAATTTTGCTAAGATCGCCTTTCTTAACAACTTGGTTAACTTCAAGTGCGTTATAGTTTTCGCGTTTTGTTCTGTCAATCCAACCCAAGTTTTGTGGGATTGCCCAGTTAAATATGATTCTTCCAACAGAAGTTGTTATTCTGTCGGTATATTTAACACCATCAACCTCGGTTGTTCTTCTAACTTGAATTTGAGCTTGAATGTCGAGGTTCCCGGTTTGATGAGCCATGATTGCTTCGTTGCATGATGAGTAGATATTGTTCTCTCCAAGTGCTCCTGGGCGAATCATTGTTAAGTAGTAGCAGCCAAGAACGATGTCTTGAGCAGGGCTACAAATTGGTTTTCCATCGGAAAGTTTCAAAATATTGTTTGATGCAAGCATAAGAGTTCTTGCTTCTGTTCTTGCATCAATTGAAAGAGGAACGTGAACTGGCATTTGGTCACCGTCGAAGTCCGCGTTGAATCCCGAACAAACAGATGGGTGGAGTTTAATTGCTCTACCTTCAACCAAAACAGGTTCGAACGCTTGAATTCCAAGACGGTGAAGTGTTGGAGCACGGTTCAAAAGAACTGGGTGGTCTTTAATAACTTCGTCAAGAACGTCCCAAACAATTGGTTTTTCGCGTTCAATAAGGCGTTTTGCGCTCTTAATGTTATTTGATTGATTAAGTTCAACAAGACGTTTAATGATGAATGGTTTGAAAAGTTCAAGAGCCATTTCTTTTGGCAAGCCGCATTGATACATTTTAAGTTCTGGACCAACAACAATAACTGAACGTCCAGAGTAGTCAACACGTTTTCCAAGCAAGTTTTGACGGAAACGTCCTTGTTTTCCCGTTAACATTGCTGTTAATGATTTCAAATCTCTTGCTTTAGCGCCTTGAATTGCTTTTCCGCGTTTTCCGTTTTCAATTAAAGCATCAACTGCTTCTTGAAGCATACGTTTTTCGTTTCTAACGATAACGTCTGGAGCGCCAAGTTCCAAAAGTTTTTTAAGACGGTTATTTCTGTTAATAACACGACGATATAAATCGTTAAGGTCGGTTGTTGCAAATCTTCCGCCATCAAGTTGAACCATTGGGCGAAGTTCTGGAGGGAGAACAGGAATAACATCAAGAACCATCCATTCAGGTTTGTTCCCACTCTTTAAGAATGCATCAACAATTTCAAGTTTTTTAATCGCTTTTAATCTTTTTTGCCCTTTTGCTGTTTGCAAAATTTGTTTAAGTTCCTTATCTTCTTTTTCAAGATCAACTTCGCTTAAAAGTTTTTTAACAGCTTCCGCACCCATTCCAACAGTGAATCCGTTTTCGCCATATGTTTCAAGTGCTTCACGATATTCTTTGTCGGAAATAACTTGCTTATATGCAAAATGGGAAGCTTTAGGATCAAGAACGATGTAACTAACATAGTAAACAACTTGTTCCAAAAGTTTTGGAGTTATGTCCAAAATTGTTCCAATTCTTGATGGAACAGAACGGAAAAACCAAATATGGGTTACAGGGGCAGCAAGTTCAATATGCCCCATTCTTTCTCTTCTAACTTTTGAGCTTGTAACCTCAACGCCACATTTGTCGCAAACAACGCCTTTATAGCGAATGCGTTTATACTTTCCGCAATGGCATTCCCAGTCTTTTTTTGGTCCGAAAATTCTTTCGCAGAAAAGCCCGTCTTTTTCGGGTTTTTGCGTGCGATAGTTAATGGTTTCTGGTTTTGTTACTTCCCCGTGAGACCATTCTCTAATTTTTTCCGGCGATGCGATTCCAATTTTAATGGAATCAAAATTTGATAACTCAAACATAGTTCTTTCTCCTAAACTAAAATGTTTTAATCTATATTTTTTCTTTATTAATCGTCCAAATCTTCCAAAAGACCGCTTGCATCAAATTCCGAAGACGTTGGAGTTGTTTCTTTTTCAATTTCTCCAAACAAGTCGGAAGTTGCATCATCGGTTGGTGTGTCGAAATCAAGGTTAATTTCCTTAAGTTCATCTTCAACTTCTCTTGTTAAAGGCGAAATGTCGTCTTGGGTCATTTCCCCAATTGAAATTTCTTGATTATTTTCAGTTAAAATCTTAATGTCAAGTCCAAGAGCTTGAAGTTCTTTAACAAGAACCTTGAAGGATTCTGGGATTCCAGGTTCAGCAATTGGTTGTCCTTTAACAATTGCCTCATATGTTTTAACTCTTCCAACAACGTCGTCAGATTTAACAGTTAAGATTTCTTGAAGAACATTTGATGCTCCATATGCTTCAAGAGCCCAAACTTCCATTTCACCAAATCTTTGTCCACCAAACATTGCTTTTCCTCCAAGAGGTTGTTGAGTGACAAGAGAATATGGACCAATTGAACGAGCGTGCATTTTGCTGTCGACCATGTGGTCAAGTTTTAACATATATTTATATCCAACAGTTGCAGGAGCAGCGAATGGTTCGCCAGTTCTTCCATCGTAAAGTTGGATTTTTCCGTTTGCAGGGAAATTGTTTGCAACCAAAAGTTCTTGAATATCTTTTGCTGTTGCCCCATCGAAAACAGGAGTTGCAACTTTCCAGCCTAAACTTTGAGCAACAAGTCCAAGGTGAACTTCCAAAAGTTGTCCAACGTTCATACGAGATGGAATTCCAAGAGGGTTAAGAACGATGTCGAGAGGTTGCCCGTTTGCCATGTATGGCATGTCGGAAACTGGAAGGATTCTTGAAACAACACCTTTGTTTCCGTGACGGCCGGCCATCTTATCCCCAACCGAAAGCTTACGTCTTTGAGCAACATAAACTTTAACCATCATGTTAACGCCTGGTTCAAGCTCGTCTTTGTTCTTTCTTGAGAAAACTTGAACGTCAACAACAACACCACCGCGTCCATGTTGAACACGAAGAGATGTGTCGCGAACTTCACGTGCTTTTTCTCCGAAAATTGCACGGAGCAATCTTTCTTCAGGAGTTAATTCTGTTTCACCTTTTGGTGTTACTTTTCCAACAAGAATGTCGCCTGGAACAACTTCTGCCCCAACTCTAACAATTCCGTTTTCATCAAGGTTTCTAAGTGCTTCTTCGCCAAGATTTGGAATGTCGCGAGTTATTTCCTCGTCGCCAAGTTTTGTTGTTCTGCACTTAATTTCTTCTGCTTTCAAAGTTATTGAAGTATAAACATCTTCTTTAACCATTCTTTCGCTAACCAAGATAGCATCTTCATAGTTATATCCTTCCCAGTTCATGTAGCCGGCAAGAACGTTCTTTCCAAGAGCAAGTTCTCCGTTTTGAGTTGAATAGCCATCTGCCAAAATGTCGCCTGCTTTAACCTTTTCGCCGTGTTTAACAAGTGGTTTTTGGTTAATGCAAGTGTCTTGGTTGGTTTTACTAAATTTAATAAGGTCGTAAACTTCTTCGCCTTCTTTTGTCATAAGTTTGATTTGTGAAGAACTTACGTATGTTACGATTCCATCGTTTTTCGCAATTACCATTGCTCCGCAATCATAAGCGATTTTTGCTTCCATTCCCGTTCCAACAATTGGAGATTCAGGACGCAAAACTGGAACTGCTTGACGTTGCATGTTCGCCCCCATAAGAGCACGCATACTATCGTCGCTGTTAAGGAATGGAATTAATGCTGTTGCTGCCGAGATGAATTGTCTTGGCGAAACGTCAACATAGTCAACCATTTTTCTTGGAACTTCAACAATTGTGTTTTTATGGCGGCAAACAATTCTGTCTTTAAGGAATCGTCCGTCCTCTGTTAATGGTTCAATTGATTGAGCAATATACGCTGTGTCCTCAACATCTGCCATTTTATATTCGCTAACCTTTGAAACAATTCCTGTTTCTTTGTCAACTTTTCTATATGGAGTTTCAAGGAATCCATATTCATTAATTTTAACGTAAGAAGCGAGTGTGCTGATAAGACCAATGCTTTGACCTTCTGGAGTTTCAATAACGCAGATTCTTCCAAAGTGGGTGTAATGGATATCACGGACCTCGTCGCTTGCTCTTTCCTTCTTAATTCCTCCAGGACCAACAGCCGAAACTCTTCTCTTTTGAGTTAAAGAAGAAAGAGGGTTTGCTTGATCCATAAGTTGTGAAAGTTGTGAGGAAGCAATAAAATCTTTAAGAGCCTTGTTAATTGGACGAGGGTTAATGATTTGGGAAGGAGAAACTTCGCTCAAATCTTTTCCTTGAAGGCTTTCTTTCATGCTTACGCAAAGTTTGTTAACGCCCGAACGGAATGCATTTCTAACAAGTTCGCCAACTGATTGAATTCTTCTGTTTGAAAGGTGGTCGATGTTGTCGAGTTGCCCAATTCCTTCCAAAAGATCCAAATAATAGCTTATGCTTGCAAGGATATCATCAATTGTTAATGTTGTTATGAGAAGTTGTTTTGCATTTTCCTTGATTGCTTTAAGACGTTTTTCTTTTGTTTTGTTGTCTTTAAGAATTTGCATTAAGGTTGGATAGTAAACTTCCTCGTTAATTCCAAGTTCTTCTTCATTACATGGGAAAACCGATGAAAGACGAACGCGATTGTTTCCGCGAACAAGATGACGATTTCCGCGAATCAAAAGCCAAACCTCGTTGATTCCTGCATCTTGAATTCTTCTTGCAACTTCTTCGCCAATTTTTTCGCCAGCTTTAACAACAACTTCATCATCAATAACAATGTTGTCGGCAGACACTTGATTTTGAATTCTTGTTGCAATTGAAAGTTTTTTGTTGAATTTATATCTTCCAACTCTGCTTAAGTTATAATATTGATCAGAGAAGAAGAACAAGTTAAGATAGCTTCTTGTTGATTCTGCCGAAGGAACTTCGGTTGGTCTTGTTTTTCTGCTAAATTCAATTAAAGCTTCTTCTTGAGTTGCTTGTGGTTCTTTTTCCAAAACATTTTTAACATATTTGTTGTTTCCAAAAAGATTTAAAATCTCATCGTTTGTGTATCCAAAGCACTTAAGGAAAACACCAAGAGTAACTTTGCTTCCGCGATCGATAACAACTTTAATAATGTCGTTTGCGCCTTGTTCAAACTCAAGCCACATTCCACGAGTTGGAATCATTTGTCCTTTGAGAGTTTGAAGGTTTTCAGGCTCGTCTTGAGTGAAATAAGCACTTGGAGAACGAACGATTTGTGAAACGACAACTCTTTCAATTCCGTTAAAGATGAAAGAAGCCTCGTCGGTCATAAGAGGAATGTCCCCCATGAAAACTTCTTGTTCAACGCCTGCTTCGTTTTCTTCGGTAACGAATTTTGCTTTAACTCTTAAAGGAGTTGTGTAAGAAATCCCGCGGCGTTTGCATTCCGCGCGAGAAACTTTTGGAGTTTTGTCAACAGAAGAAGAAAGGAAATATAATTTGCCTTTTCCGCTGTAGTCAACAACTGGCGAAAATTCTTGAAGAACTTCGTCGATTCCTGTTTCAAGGAATTTTTTGTAAGCATCTCTTTGAATTTCAAGGAGATTTGGAGTTTCGCAATATTCTTCAACTTTTCCAAAAGAATATCTTTCTCCTCTTCCGCTTTTAATTTTTTTAACCATTGTTTCTATCATATGTTCTCCTTATAGCAAAAAAAAGAGTGGCAAAAAAACTCATTTTCGCCTAAATAAAATATAGATCAACTAAAAAATGCCCAAATTTTGTCCACTTTAGCCTATACAGAAACGAATTTTACCACCAAAAAGCATTTCTGTCAACTACTTTTTGCAAATTTAACAAATCCTCTTCTCTTTTCACCAATCGCAACTTATCATAAAATAAAATTTAAACTTTTCGAACAACAAAAAAACAAGCGCAACTTACGCTTGTTTTTTATTTTATACATTTGGATTTTTCCCATTGATAAGTTTTGACGTTGCAAGAGGAACATACCACGAAACATTGTCATCAACAAGATTATACTGATCGTAATCAACAACGCCTCGCTCAAAGTTGCCATCTTCACAAACTATTGTTCCATACCAAACCTCGGTGTTTGATGTTGAGTATGTTGTTATGTTCAACTTTCTTGAGTAGATGCCACTTTCCAATTTTGAATTATAGTCTGTCCAAAATTTTGAGTTATCGAAAGAAACTTTAATTTTTCTTCCTTCGCCAAGTGTGTCAGCATTGAATTTGTTGATAAAGCCAACCAACGTTCCAA
Source organism: uncultured Lachnospiraceae bacterium (assembly GCA_964383665.1). GTDB lineage: Bacteria > Bacillota > Clostridia > Christensenellales > UBA1242 > UMGS687. Next base: position 55,536 of record CAYLHO010000002.1, on the reverse strand, counting down.
CAGTAACAATTTCGGAAGACGAGTTAGAAGTTATTGTTCCGCTATGGGCGCAGTTTGCAAGCTCAATTGTTTGAGCATCGCGAATTTGCCCAACAACTCCGCCAATTCGACTTCCTCCAACAATGTTTCCGACAATCAAAATATTTTCCAACTTTCCTGCACCAAGAGTTCCAACCGCACCTCCAAGAGCATCAACTCCTGCTTGCGCTTTAATTTTTGAATAGACAGTTGCATCTTTAATTGAACCATTCGACATTTTTCCAACGATGTTTCCAAGAGATTCTGGAACGTAATTGCTTGAGTCAAAGAAACCATTATATGAAGGGTCATCAAGCCCCATTACCGTTATGTCGCTTAAACTTCCATAGTTATGCGCTGCAACAACTCCTCCGCTAACATCTGCTTTAATAAGCTGGTTAATTGACCCAGTTGCTGTTAAGTGCGTTGCGGAAACATCTTTTCCAACATATCCAAACATTAACGATGCATTTTCCGCAACTGAAACATTGTTTCCATAAACATCAACAAAAACAATGTTCCCATAGCCGCCAGCAATTCCAGCAACAAGCCCAGAATAAGAAATTTTTGTTAAATCGGATTTAAGATATTCGCTTGTTGAATGCCCATTAAGAGTTGCGCGATAGGTTGCGTTAACCGAAATGTTAGATTTAATATTGTTAAGATTGAACGCCCCTTCGGCAAGCCCAACAACTCCGCCAACTGCGTTTTTCCCAATTATAGTTAAGCCATCAAGTTCGGAGGCGTAGGTTGTTCCATCAATTGTTATGTTAACAAGTGTTCCTCCAAAAAGCGAACCGGCAACTGCTCCAACTGCATTGCAATTTGTTAAACTCATATATCTTGGAGCAAATGTTAAGTTTTTAATGCTTCCGCCTTGATTTGATGCCGTTCCAATTGAAGCAAAGAATCCTCCATTATCCATTTTTGCAGAGCTGTCGAGAACATAATTTCCAATTGTGTAGGAGTTTCCTTCAAGATTTCCAAGGAACGCAAATTGATAAAGTCCGCTTGAAACCGTTGAAGTTTCATAAATTATATCCCCAACAAGTCGACAATAAATGTCTTTAATAATGTTTCCGTTTGTAAAGCCTGATTGCTTCGAAACAATATATTCCAAGTCCTCTTGATTTGCGATGATGTATGGATTATATTTTGTTCCCTCATCTTGCCCTGCTTCCCAGGCATAGTTGTAAATTGTTGTTTCGGTTAATGGATCATAAATCGTACTTGTTAAAGTTCTAACTGCGTTTGCAATTAAGTTTGGTGAAACAAGTTGAGGCGCTTTGTTTGAGAAATTCATTTGAATTCCATTTCTTAAAAATTCTGCCTCTGTTCCATTTGCCGCCCAGAACCAAACACCGTCGGTTTTATTTGCAGTGCTTGAGAATGCGAATTTTCCAAAATATCCATTCCCACTTTCTTCGCTGCTTGGTTTAAATTGATTAGCTGTTAATGAAACAACAGCGCCTTTGTTGCTTGCAAGACCAGAGTTAACCTTTGAAACTCCAATTTCTGCAACTTCTTCCCATGCAAAGCATTCCGTTATTGTTCCAGAATTAAGGATTGGATTTTCTTCTTCAACAACCCCAGTTAGAACCCCAACGAACGCACCATTTTTAGCAGAACTTTCAAAGGCAGATGTTGAATAGCAGTTGAAAATTTCTCCGCCCGATTGATTTTGATAAACGAAACCGCTTGCGCCTTCATTTGTTCGAACTGGAATGTTGGAATAGCAGTTTGAAATTGCTCCAGAGTTAGTGTAAACAAATCCGCTTGCGCTTGCCGTTGAATAGACAATTTCGGTTGCATTTCTAACTTCTTCAATGCTGGATGGGAAAGTTGATTCGCCGCTTGTGTAACATGCGAAAATTTTTCCTCCAACATTGTTTTGAGAAACAAGCCCACCGGTTATTGCCGAAACCGAACCAGCAGTGTTGTTTTCAATTCTCGCTTTAACATAGCAAGACGAAATTGTTCCAGAACCATTGTTAATTGAAACAAGTCCTCCAAGGTTTGCTGGAAGATAACCAACCAACGCACTCTTAACCGAGTTAATTGAAATTCCAACTTCAACTCGGCTGTTTGTTATGTCGCCATTGTTGATTGCAACAAGACCTCCAACTTCACAGTTGATGTTTGAAGAAGGATTTGTTCCAAACAAATTTAGATTAACAATTGCATAAGTTGAACCCTCAATTGAGCAGTTAGTAATTTTCCCTTCATTTTCGGCAACAAGAAGCCCATAGTTAACAGATGTGAAGTTATACATGTTAATTTCAACTGTGCCGTTTATATATAAGGTTATATTTTTCAAAAGTGCATTTTCAGAAAGTTTTGTAAAAAGTCCAAAACTTAATGACGTTGTTTCGCTTGAGCTCAAACTTATTGATGGAACAAAAATTCTGTGTCCGTTTCCATCAAGCATTGCAATTTTCGTTGAGATTGGAGAGAAATTCTCATCAAGATAGATATCTTCCATCAATATATAATGGTTGTTTTCTCTCATATCCATAAATTGTTCATAAGTGTAAATTGGATATGGATTTGTTAAACTCGTTTTTTCGGAAATATCAAACGAGATAATTTGAGTTAATGTGTAAATATTCTTGCCCGATTCAACGCCAGCCGTCGGTTTTCCGTTTTGGTCGTAATAGAATTTTCCTTCGTATCTAACTTGAAAGGTTGGCGCTGCAGAACTTTCAGTTTTTAAGAATTTAACATATGCCTTCCCTGTTTGCGAGTTATATGTAACTTCAAAAGCATTGTTTGTTGTTTTATATGTTTTCTTGCTTCCTGCGCCTGCAAATGAGTCGCCGCCAATTGAAACAAAGTTTGGAGCTTGTTTGCCATTATCTTTAATTTGCCAAACAGTACTTTTTGTTTCATCGTTTTGCGTTGAAAGATTGTCTAGGAATTTTAAAACACTTTCCTTAATTCTTGAGTTTGTGTTATCAAAAATCAAAATGTCGGAATTAAGGGCAACCTCAAGCATATATGTGTTCCCAGTTGCAGAAGCATAAACATTATTAACCGTTTCCTTAAGAATGTCGCCAACATTGTCGGTTTTGACAACAAATTCAACAATTTCAATTGTTAAAACAACTTCTTTGCTTCTTTCGCCTTTCGAGTTAACTCCATAACTCTTAATTTTAACTGTTCTGTCTGTTCCAAGTTCGTTCGTAGAAACTTTCAACTTATAGTTTCCGTTTGAATCGCGTGTTATTGAAACAAGTTCTGAACCCTGAACCTCCAAAACAATTTGTCCGTCGGTTATAACCGACCCTGCGTTGGAGTATGCCCCAGAATTATATCCCTTAACCCAAACGTTCATATCATACGAAACGCCTTGAGCAAGAAGCAAGCTTCCCTCGTTTCCGCTTGAAACGCCATCAATTGAAACCATAACTCCTGGAAGATGCTCAACATAGAATGTCTTTTCAACAATGTCGCCAATTTGGTTTCCATTTTCATCTTTAAGAATAATATAAATTGAAACATTTGAATTGTCGGAAAGTCGTTGATCGGCAAAGGTCCTTAAAGCAAAACTCCCGCCATTAATAAGCTCTCGATCAATTGATATTCCGTTCTCAATTGATTTAGCGCCCGAAACAACCCCACTTGATCTGTTGAACAAATCAAAAACAAGATTATATTCATTTGAGGATTTGTTAACAATTTCAATTGTTTTAAAATAGGTAAACTCTGGAGTTAACGAAAGTTCAATAAGTGAATTTTGTCCAGGTATGATAACTCCACTTGGAATATATGAGAAATTTCCTTTGAAGTTATATTTCAACTCGTCTTGTGAAATTATTGGGTAAAGTGTTGTTGAAATTGAAATCAAACTTTGAGGTTGAATTTCAAGTTTCATGTTTGCTTCTTTTCCATTCGAGCTTACGATTTTAATTATGAAATATTGAGTCCCCTCAAAAATCATCTTTTCTTCATTAACTTTAACAGAAATTCCAAATTTATTATTTGTTTTACAATTCATTTCAAGTTGAATTTGTGGGAAGCCGGTTGTTTCAACCCCTCCATAAACAACTTTTAAATCAAGAGCCAAAAGGTTTTTGTTGATTTCATTTCCGTTTTTATCAACTTGAATTGCCGAAATTGTTATTGTTTCATTTTCGTTGATTGAATTAACAATAACATCAATTGATTTTTCATAGTATGGCTCGGTTATAATAATATCTTTTGAAACGTTAATTGATTTTGTTGTGTTCTTAAATTCAAAGTTTGTTTTAACAGTTTCGTTAAGTCCAAATTCAGCGTCCAATTCGTTAATAAGTTCGTGCGCAATTGTTGAACTTACATAAGTTTTTCCATCGTTGCCAACAAATTCAACATATGGAACAACCTCAATTCCATAGTTCCCAATTTCACCATAAACTGCAATTTGATATGAATCGGAACTTATTTTAATAACACGGAAAACAATTCCATCTTTTCGGTCGTCATCTGGCTTAACAATTTCTTCATTTCCTGTTTCAAGGTTTTTAACTTTTAAGAAAATTTTGATGTCGGAAGGATTTGTTAAATTATAAATGTTAAATTTATCCAAGAAACTTACATAAATAAGTTTACTTTCCGTTGCGTCAAAAACAATTTTTCCGTTTTCATCGTTTTTAATTTCATTTGCCTTGTTTGAATCAAGATATATAGATAAATTGTTAGTATAATTAATAACCTTTATATAAATTTGTTGATCCTTCCCCTCGTCAACATATTCGCTTGTTGCGGTTAAAACGACATAACCCGTTTTCTTAACAACAAGTTGCCCCAATGTTGAAACTTCAATAATTGATGGGTCACTTGAAGAAACTTGGAATCTGCTTCCAATCTCACTTGTTAAAAGTGCTGAAAGGTTTAAAGTGTTTTTAGAAGCAACTTCGCTGTTCAAGTTCCCGTAATAATATAAGTAAAATGCAACATTTCCGCCAGAAGTTGTTCCCATTTCAAATTTTTCAGTGCTTTCTGTTAATTTAAGCCCAATTTCATCTGTTGGAATGAAAATGAATTCAAAACCTTCAGTTCCTTTAAGTTCAGTTTTTGTTTTTCCAACAACGTTCTCATCTTCAAGTTTTGAACCCGCCCCTTTAAACAACTCTGCTTTTTCAGATGCATTTCCGCGGTTAAAGATTGCGTAGTTTGCCGATTCAAGTTCTGTTTCAACAACAGTTGCCATTGATTGAATTTTAACATTTGCAATTGCAACAACAAAGTTAACAATTCCTTTAAGGTTTCCTTCCTCGTCTCTAACTTGCGCGGCAACAACTCGTCCATAATTTCCGCTTGAAATCAAGTCGACAAGAGGTTGAGTTGTGCTTATGTATGATATGAACGATGAACTTTCAAGTTTTCCTCCGTCCATAAGTCCAACAATTCCGCCAACATTGTTAGCTCCAACAACAAGCGCCGCTTGCGCCTCGTTGTTGCGGCTAGTTTTATATGTGCTTTCAACAATAATTGAAGTGAGCGTTCCATTGTTATACCCTGCGCCGCCGCCAACGTTATTCATTCCGCGGACATAAACTTGAGAGCGAGCTCCAACAACTTGGCAATCATTTCTTCCAACAATTCCGCCAACATTGTTAAACTTTTCGGCAAAAATTTCGCCAATCACAGAAACGTTGAAAATTCCCTGTTGTTCTTCAACAATAGCCGAACTTTGATATCTGTTAAACCCTGCAATTGCTCCAAAGCCTTCAACGTTTTCAGTGTCTGGAACAAAACTTTCAAGTTCATATTTTGAAACAATTGAAACATTTGTTGTTGCAAAAGCATTGTTAAATTCAACAAGTCCGCTTTCAACAATTCGTTCAATTCTTCCGCCCGAGTTACGCCCGGCAACTCCTCCAACATAAAGCGTGTGAGAAACACCCGCGCTGATTGATGCATCAACAACTGTTATTTTCCCTGTGAAAAGTGTTGTGTTTCTTGAAGAACTTGTTACCGAAGTTAAAATTGATCTCAAGTTTTCTCCAAATAGCCCACCAACGCTAAGAGTGTAGCCGCCGCTTATTAAAACATTGATGTTCCCAACAACCGAAACATTTTCAAGAGTTCCATTGTTTTTCCCTGCAATTGTTCCAAGGAAACCATTATATGATGGAGCACGATCCAAATCGTTGGCGCTTGAAATTTCGAAGTTAACGCTTTCAAATTCAAATGCCAAGTTCCTTATGAATGCCTCTCCGCCAATTTCGGTGAACAATCCGCCAAAATATTGTTTGCTTGAGTCTTCCCAAAGAATGTTTGTTACGTTAATATTTTTTAATTTTGCATTGTTAATTCCAGTTATTCCTCCGGAAAGAACATATTTTGAACTTTCCCATTGAACATCTTTAAGGTCAATTTCTCCCGAAATGATGTAATATTTTTCAAATCCGGTTTCAACCATTTTCCTAACATCACTTTCAAAGTTAATGTAATATGGGAATTGCTGACTTCCGTTTGAAATAACAACTGGAATGTCAAGATAATTTGTGTAATCGCTTGCAGAAGTGAAACTATCGAAAGCAATAATTCGAATAGCCCCCTCTCCCGAAACGTTTTTATCGGTCAATCTAACATGAATTCCGTCAGAGAGTTTAACAATTTCAACATCGCCTTCTTTAAGTCCGGAAGTTTTTGGAATAAACACATATGAAAGCATGCTGTTTGTTGCCCCAAGAGGATAGGTTGAAACTTCAATTTTACGTTCAGTTATGAAAGAATCGAGTTCAATAGATTTTGTTTGACTGCTTATAACTTCAACCTTTTTCGCGCTTTTAACGTCAAATTGAATAAATTTAACAAAATTCCCGCCTTCCGACATGTCAAACGAACGATCGATGCTTGCAAGAAGTGTGACTTTCCCGGCTTTCAAGCCGCCGTTTTCGTTAAGCAAGCTTGAATCCTTAACTTCGCAAATCAATGTTCCTGTTCCCGCGCTTGCACCTGTTCTGTAGAATGTAAACGTGAAAACATCTGTTACCAACGTATATTGGTCTTCGGTGTCAATTTCAGATTTCGCATCTATATTCGATGAAAATTTGATTGTTTTGAAAATTTCTTCTCGAATTTCGTTTGGAAGAATGTTAATTTGCAAAGTTGCCATTGCAAGATTTCGCGAATAGTAGCCAACGGTTGAGTAATCATACAAACTGAAAATTGACGAGCCATAACTTGTTGAAATGTTAAAGTTTTCAATTTCAACAATTGAGGAAATCAATATTTTTTGAACAACAACCGCTTGAGTCACAATAACATCATCTTCAACATATTTGTATGTTAACGAAACAACAAGTTCATTTTTATTAAATTCTGTTTCGCAGGTTATTCTTCCGTTTGAATAAGAAATTCCATCTCCTTCAGCAGTTACAGTAACAACTTCGCCAGTTGCCGAAACAACAAGAGGAATTAATGTGTTTTTCTTAACAATTGCATATTGGTCGTAAATTGTTGAGTCAAAGTTATAGTTCGAAAGGATTGAAATAACATTTGTGTTTTGCTCTGGAGTTGGAACAAAAACTTTTGCATCGCTTATGCTTTGAATAATCGTGAAATTGAAAGTTCTTGAAATTCCGTTTCCGGTTAAAATCTTGAAACTTCCCGTTCCAGTTCCCGTTGCAAGAAGCGTTATTCTTGAACCGTCCTTTGTAACTTGCAAAATTGGAGAAGCGGAAACAATTGAGAAATCTGAAATTGCACCCGTAAGCGCCCCGCTTCCAACATATCCATTAATTTGAAGAGTTAACGAATTCCTTTCAGCATAAGTTTCTGTTTGCTTAATCCCAGAAATAATTTTCCCGCTTGTGTTAAGATCGAAAACATAATCCGAAATTTCCTCTCCGTTTTCCTTGTTAAAGAAGAAATTTGATGGGGAATTAACCGCTTTAAGGGTTATTTCCTTTTCGGTTACAAATTCAACTCCCTCAAAAACATATGCAACACGAGCAGTCAATTTGAATGTTCCAACTTGCCCCTCGTTTGCCTTTATGAAAAAGTTTTCGCCGCTCTTAAGAGAAATTTTTGTTACGCCAAGCGCAGCAACTCCAACCTTTTCCTCTCCAACAACATCGTAAACTTTAAATCCAAGCGCATTTTCGCCCGAAATTAAAAGTGATATTTCCGCTTTCGAAAATTCATCGCTTGTGTTTGTTGAAACAACAAATCTCGTTCCAAATGTTCCAATGTAGTTGTCATAAATTGTGTAGGTGTTCGAAAAGTCCTCGCTTTCCCCCGCTTTAGCAAAATTAACAAGGTTCGACGCACTTTTGAATTCAACATTTGCGTTTAAAACGTTTGAATAGTTATATGAACCAGTTTTAAACCCAAATTCAAGTTCGTAATTTGAAATTCCTTCATACTTAAGCTCAAATTTGAAAACCCAAGTTGAAAACTCTCCTTGAGGGGAATCAATAAGGTTTCCAAACTTTGATGTCAAAAGATTTTGAGAAGTTATCCTTTCCTTGTCGGAATATGTAACCAAAAGGTCGGTTCCTTTTGCAGTTGCAACAATTTCAAGGTCTTCCTCTGCGCAGTCAACAAGAACATAAAGTTCTCTAACTCCATAGTTAATTTCGCCAAGAGAAACGTTTCGAATAACTGTTATTGTTTTCCCATTCTCAAATTCTGGGAACGTCTTTAAGTTGTTTGAATAAACAAGCTTTTTCATGGATAGGTTTTCAAGAGAATCAACAATAACAACTGAAATTGTTTGAACACTTCCGCTTCCTGTCAATCTTAAAGATTTAACAGTCAACTCTTTGTTTTCCGAAATAACTCCGGTTGCCGATTCACTTGGATTTGTTGAAAGAATTGTTTTTCCGTCTTTTGTTAAAAGTGTTTTGCCGTCGTAAAATTCAACTTCTTTCAAATTTGAATCGCTTGGGAAGAAATTGAGGAATTTTTCAGGGGAAATCTCAAGTTCCTTTCCGCGTTCAAGGAAAATTGTTGCGTTGGTTTTAACGCCGAATGAAGAAAGCTTTTCAATTGCCTTAACAACAATTTTCGTTGTTTTCGAATATTGCCCGGTTTTAATAACAATTTCGGCTGTGCCCGCAGAGGAAGCAGTTATAGTAAACTTTTGTCTGCCCTTCCCTGCACTTTCAATTTCAGAAATTTGAACACAAGTTGAATCGCTTGAAACAAAAATCTTGTCGCTCATGCCGTCAACATAATTTTCAATTTCAAAAATCAATTCGCGCGAACCGTTTGTTTCGCTTCCAACAACAAGCGAAACAGTGTTTCCGTCCTTAACCGAATTGTTGTAACCAAAGCCGCTTGAAAGCAACCCCTTCTCGTCCTCCGAAAGCAAGATTTCATTCGAAATTGAATCAATTTTTTCTTGCGAAATCTGACTGTCAAGCCCGCTGACAGCCTTAATTGAAACATTTTCGCCTCCAGATTGGGTGCAGGCGGCAAAAACGCCGCCGCAAACCGCAACAAGAATTAAAACTAATAAACTAAAAATTCTTTTCTTCATTCTTTTTCCCCTTAAATTTTTCGTGAGTGGTTAAATTTTCTTATTGGTAAATTTTAGCTCCATTACTGTTAAAAATTTTGTAATTGTTTTGGTTAACAGTTCCAGTTCTAACTGTAAATCCAGTAGTGCCATTAAGCGTTATGGTGTAGCCACCAACAGTATACCCAACTCCATATCCAATAAAGTCGCTTGTCGTAGTAGACTCTGTTCCAACTGTTATTCTAAGTTTTCCAGTTTTGTTATCAATGTTTGTTATCTTTATCTGTTTGTCAAAATCGTTTACTACCCATGAAGTGTTGTAACTAAGCGCTTTATCATATCTATAAGTTTTGCTGGTTACCATTGTAATGTCCCAAACTTTGCCTGCAAGATTGATATCGTTCATAATTTCAACTCTATCATAACATATCGTTCCCTGCGCGGCAATCCAAGCAAGTTCTTGAGCAGTGTAAACATAATATTTGCCATTATTTAATGTTGGCTTGCTCGTTGAACTTGTCCATTTATAATTATTTGATTTGTTTGTTACTCCACTTTGGTCTGTTGAAGAATCTCCGTTTCTGCCGTCATCCACTACGTTAGAGACCTTGCCTATTCCGTAACAGTTGCTTATAAATGCAATATCATTTCCAATATTAGCACTAAACGCGCCAGAAATTTGCGTTTCGCTTTCCGATGTTATGCTTGAACAATTTAAAATCTTCCCTAGATTTGCGTTCCCTCCTGGGTTTGTTCCACCAACAATTCCTCCGGCAAAAGAAGTACTGCTGATTTTTCCTTGATTTTTGCAATTTTCAATTGCAGCGTGTCCTTGCAATCTGCCAACTATGCCACCTGCGTAAGTTCCAGTGATTTCTCCTGAGTTGAAAGAATCCCTGACGCTGGTTTGCGTACCAATGCGATATATTGCTAAATTATATGAATAGTTACCATAGAAATATCCCCAATCTCCTTCAGCCGTCTTGTAAGATTTCCACGTAAAGTAGAACTTATAGTTATTTCCTTCATTGTCAATTATCATTCCCTCTTTATTTCCTGATGATCCCTTATACTCAAATTTTTTAGCAACAAATTTGTTCCCAGTTGAGCTTAATATAGCTTTATCCTGAATCATAATTTCCAATTTAAAAAGCGTAACACCATCTGCATCGATAAGATCTTGTGATATTTTATACACATATGGTCCACCATTAGGTTGTTTCGCCGGCCAACTGAGATAAGATAATTCTTCTAAAGTTTTTTGATAAAGTCCAACGATTCCACCAACATTACTTTCACCAGCACTACTATTCCCAACAATTGCCCCATAGTTTTGACACTTTAGCACGCTCGAGCCGCTTTGGCAGCCAACAATTCCTCCAGCATTTTGACCCGAAACAACACCATAGTTAAGACACGACAAAATGTTACTTGCATTTTCCTTTTGATAACCAGCAATTCCTCCGGCATTTCCTAAGCCACCATAAACATTAGCATAGTTGTTACAGCCAGATATTGTGCCGTAATTAACAGAGGCAATTCCACCTGCACTTCCTTTTTCAGAAGAGATTGTCGAATAGTTGTGGGAATTATATATTCCACCATAATTATCACTAACAATTCCACCAGCATAAATCCCTAAAATTAGAGCTCCACTTGTTGAAACATTATCAATTGAACCAGACTTACCATTATAACCAACAACCCCAGCAGGGTTTTCTTTGCCACTTGATGAATCCGTTGCCTCTATCGTTGTTCCAGCTTTGTAAATAAAACTACAATTTTTAATTGTTCCTTCTGAAACCCCAAAGAAGCCTGCATATTTTTCAGTTACTAATATTGAAGGAATATTGTAAATCACATAATTGTTTCCATCAAAAGTTCCCGAGAATTTATTTGTGTTATTCCCAATTGGCGTCCAAGAAGATAAATCATCAACCTTTGATAAATCAATATTGCAAAGAAGTTGATAATCATAGTTCAAGTACGATTTATTTCCATCGTCATTCGAAGTTTGAAGTTGTGCAAGTTTTCCAGCATTTGGAATTTCGATTAAAGAATTGGAGTCCTTTGTAGTAAAGGTTGGAACAGCCGTGTTTGTTGCACTATCTACGTATCTTCTAGTATTCTTATCAACTAAATCAGATATGTTAAATGTCGTGTTCCATTTAACAGTGATTTTAATTCCAAGTTCTTCAAATTCTTCGCTTGAATTAATAGGAAGAGTGCCCGAGCTATTTGTGTAAACTGAATTCCAAGTGAAAGGCGCCGAATTGCCAACTGCATACGCATATTCATAAAAGCTATTATTTCTATATGCTATTCCTACCCAAACATAATTATAGTCATATTTAAAGCCTTCTGTTTCAACTCTATACTTTGTTAACTCCCAAGAGTATGTTCCCATAATCGGGTTTCTGGAAAGAGAATTTTCAACCTTTATCAGTTTCACTTCTCCATTTCCATAAATTTTTTCAGTTTGATTTTTAATGTTGTTAATTTCGTCGCTTGTTGCCTCATTTCCTCCAGTATACTTTTTCATGTATGAGAAGGATTGGTATACCCCAATTCCAAGATATGGATAGCCAAAGTTAACGCGATAGTCTTGAGTCCAGTTTGCACCATTAAGTTTTTCTGTGTTAACTTTTTCATTATTTTCACTATCTTTAATTTTTTCTTTAAGAATGGTTGTTACCGTTGAAGCTATTTGAGTTGAAAGATCATCGGTGGATTTGCCGGTTCCAGCTGTTGCAGTTGGATTCCCCGCATCAATGTCGTAGTAAACATTTTCAATTGTATTGGCAGTTGCTATGTTTGCTGCATCGAGGGCTGTGTAACAATTCATTATTATGCCACTCGAACCCTTAACAAGAGCATAGGTTGCACCATGATGAACTGCGCCTGTTGTGTAAGAATTTCTAACAACACCAGAGTTTTCTTGCGATATTCCAGCATAAACGGATTTTACGTTGTAAATTACGCCAGAATCCGCAATTAAACCGTAGTTGTGCCATGCAATTCCAGAATTGAACGCGCAGACGACATCTCCATAATAAGATGAAGTTGCATATCCCCTTGCTTCAACAACAACTGCGAATATGACTCCATAATTTGTTTCTGCAATGCCGCTTGGCTCTCTAAAGTCATTTGGTTGAACTCTTCCAGCACTCCTTGCTACAACTTGTGAGGTTGTTACAAACGAAACACCAGAAACCGCGCCAGACTTATGAATAGTTCCAAAAGGAGTTACAGACACTATAATCTTATATCCATCTCCAACAAGATGCCCTTTAAGGTCGGACACCGACGAAACAACCCCTGTTGAAGGATCGGAGGTTGGCGAGGAAAGTGTTACATTTGAACCTAAATAGTAATAAGTTCCTTCTTCCAAGTTTCCATTTTGATAACGAATTGGGTTAAGTTTTGAACCCTCACCCTTTAAGTCGTCACCAAGGCTGTTAAGCAGACTGCCAAGTTTGCTTAAAATTGAAGAGCCTCTCTTATAATACAAGTTTGTTCCATAGGTGTCGGTTGCAAGATTGATTTGGTGGCAATAGTAGTTATCTTTAGAATCATTACTAATTGCGCCTGTTCCAACCAATGCGCCTATGTTTGTGTTTGCCATTTCTGCTGTTTTTGTTATATAAAGCGAAGTTAAGCTATAGTTTGAACTAAATTTAGGCATGTTTGCGCTTTCTCCGCTTGCTCCAGTTGTTCCAACAAGCCCGCCAGCAGTTAAAGGTTTAGAAAGCATGCCTGATGCATTCATAAGAGTTATGTTGCCCCAGGCATAGTTGCCTGAAACCGTTCCGTTGTTTAACGATCCAACAAGCCCACCGGCAATAATGTTCCATTCGTCTGCTTTGTCGTTAAAGGAGATGTTCCCGCCAACTTTGTTATTGGAAATTTTCCCGTTGCGGATTGAACCGGCAAGAAGCCCAACATTAACAGCTTTAGTTTCCGCACTTCCAGTTGTTTCTGCTTTGCCCGACTTTGTTTCTGGGAAAACAATTTCTCCTGTTGCAATGCTGTTTTCGATTGTCGTTGTTGTGTTTTTTTCTGCAGAAAAACCAATTATTCCACCAACATAAACATTTTGACCAATGTTTTTAATGGAAATTTTGCCGCATTTGTCTTCAGTTTTTGCAAACTCAACACCGCTGAATGCAATGTTCGAGTTGCTGAAGCCAACAAGCCCGCCAACATAAAGGGTCTTTGCAGAGTAATCGACGGTTAATTCGCCATAATACCCGCTATTTTCAATTGTAACATTGTTGCCCATACCGCCGTTAACAACGCCGATAAGTCCACCTGCTGCAAAAGCGTTTTGGTTGTTTTCGCTGCTGTCTTCTCCCCCTGTGATTGAAATGTTTTCAAAATACTTGGTTTTTTTAATTCCAGTATTACCAGTAAGCATTCCAAAAAGTGAACCAAAGGACGAAATAACTGTGCTTCCGTTGGTTGTGAAGCTCTTTGTTTTAAGTCCAGTTGCTGTTAACTTTGCGTTCATTCCAGCAATTTCTGCGCCGCCTGCAAGACCAGCCGCTCCGCCAACAACAAGGGTTGTTGACTTCTTGTCCTCTTCATTTTGACCTGCATTTTGAATTGTTCCGCTGAATGTAACGCTGCTGTTGTCGGTGTAGATAAGTCCTCCAACACGCCCAAACAAAAGGCCCGCATATGTTGTTGCAGCTTCTTCAACAGAAATTGTCAAATCGCTTGTAAGTTGTGCATCGTCGGTTAATTTGTGGACTGTGTTGTTTCCTTGAGCATTCCCAACGAATCCACCAACAAAAATCACTTGTGCGCCGTCGAAAGAGCCAGCACTCGTCAATCCAACATTAAATGTTGAATCTGTAACTTGAGATTCCTTAAATTCGAATGTGCCGCTTGTTTCGCCAAAGAATCCGCCAACATTCAATCCGTCCGACAAAGTTAAGTTAGAATTTGTTATTAATTCAGAAACTTTAACCCCATTGAATTTTGAAGTTGCGTTTTCGACGACATTTTTCCCTGCAATTGCCCCAACCGACAATTTCTTGCTTCCCAAATCCTTAATTTGAATTTCGCATTTTTGAATTTTAACATTGGAAATTGACAAAACGTCGCTCATTCTTGCAGCAACAATTCCAATTGCATATTCATTTTCTCCAATTTGTTTAGGGTTTGAAGTTGAAATTTTGATGTTTTCAAACGATAAGTTGTTAAGGTCTGCTCTGCTTTCAATTGTGTTTGCAAGAACAGGAGTTGTGATTGTTGTTCCAAGTTCTCTGTTGTCAAAAGTCAAATCTGAAATCGATCCGCCTTTAACAGTGTCGAAAAGAGGATTTTCGATTTTTATAATCTTGTAGGTCCATGTTAGTCCGTTTGAATCTGGCGTTCTTCCAAACTCGCCATACATAACGCCAAGGAATCGACGGAAGAATGTTCCATTGTCCCCAACAGAAACAAGCGACTTAATAACTGATATATCAAATGTTATTGTTTGAGTTTCTTTATCAACCGTAAGCCCTTGAAGTTCGTTAAGCGTGAATGTTCCATATGTTGACTTGTCTCCATCAACAAATTCATATGGATTAAACGAAGTTGTTGGGTCGTCGCCAAAGATAATAATGTTATCGCCGCGATAATATTTCTTCAATTTAAGAAGGTCAGTTGGTTTTTCGATATAAATTGTTTTTGCCGAAACACCATAACTAAATGATGGTAAAATTCGTCCATCTTTAAGTTCCCAAAGGCTTGCGTCCCAGCCTGCCCCAAGGAACATTTTGTTAATAACTGATGAATCAAGCTCATAACCGCGATAGGAACTTAACCCTCCGTCGAGAGAAAGTCCAAGAAGTCCTTTATCTTTCTTGAATGTTAGTTTCATGTTCATATAGGTTATTTCTTCGTTAGCATAAACTTCATCGGTTAAAGAACTTTCATAACTTCCGTTTTCTGCAATTAAAGGCATTAAGTTTTTAATTTGGATTTCAACAACCTTTCCATCGGAAATTCTTACAGAATATGTTACGTCTCCATTTGAAATTGTTGTTTTGTCAACGCTTAATTGCCATTGTCCGCCTTCTTCGCCTTGCGCATTAAACTCATTTGCAGCGTTAAGGGCAGCAACAAAGTTTAAGTTTGTTTTTGAAATGAAGTTCATTGCAACGCAACGTTCAAATGAAACATTTGCATCGGCTCTTCCAATAAGTCCGCCTGCGTTAATGCCATCAACATCGCCAAAAGCATAAACCTCAATTAAATCAAGTTTTGATCCAACATATCCAATAGCTCCTCCAACATACACTGCATTTTGAAGCGAAACATCAACTCGGCTGTATGCAACGGTTAATTCTCCGCCAAGCATTTTCCCAACAAGTCCTCCGGCATAAATGCCATCGGCTGATGAAGTTCCAGTGCTGTTGAAAAGTTTTGTGTTCCCACGGAAAACTTCGTTAGAGTTGTTATAGTAATTTTGAAGGTTGTCCTCAATTGCTTTTTGAACTTCGCTTGAATGTTCAATTCGAAGTTCATAGAGATCGCCTTTGTTAACACCAACGATTCCGCCAAGAATGTTTGCATAGGTAATAAGTCTTTGATTAAGCGTTTCCTCGTTGCCTTCCAAAATGAATGCGCAATCAACAAGGTATGTGCTTGCTCCGTTATATCCAACAACACCGCCAACAACGCTTCCTTGAACAGAAACATCACTTCCAATAAATGTTAATTGTTTAGCATTTGGTGTTGAGGTTACAACGCTTTGGTCGTTTATGTCATCATATATATCCAAAATTCCAACAACACCGCCGGCAAAACTGTAATCTTTGTTCTTGTCGCTAACAACGCCATTAATAACAGTTGCGCTGTTTCGGAGAACATTAAGAATGTAATCGTCAATTCCTGTTTTTGCTTGTGCGTTTCCAGAAATTACCGAAATTGATGATGTCAAGTTTGAAACTGTGCTGTTTCCAACAACAGCCCCAACAACACCACCAACAATGTTTTGACCGGAAATTTTTGAACGTGTTTCGCCTGTTTCATTAACTGGTTGAACAGTTATGTTTGCAAGCGATGAATTCGAAACATATCCTGCAACAGCTCCAGCATAAATTCCGCTGTTTCCTGTTGCAATGCTTTTAACTGTTAAATTAACATTTTTGAAAACTCCGCCGCTTGTTATTTTCGAGAACAATCCAACAGAATTTTGATTGTCAAGAGAAATTTCGATGTTAGAAATTGTTAATGCGTTTCCGTCGAAAGACCCGCTGTTTGAACTGTTTTTCGCAAGATCCATAATCGACGAGGAAATCTTAACGTTTTCAACATAAGTTAACTTATCGAAATCAATTGATGCAACAAGACGATAACTTCCAAAAACAATTCCCAAGTTTTTGTTATAAAATTGACTTATTGCATAATAAGCATTTTTAATTAAAGCGGTTTCCTGTCCAAAAACACGGTTAAATTCATCGGCAGAGCGAATTATGATTGGATTGTTTTTCGTTCCATATTCATAACCAGAAATGTATGGATATACATTCAAGTTTTCGCTTGAAACCCCGCTTGAAACAAGACTGCTATAGTTTTCAATAACCCTTCTAACTGAAATTGCTTTCTGATTTGCGCTAACAAGTTGAGGCAAGATTCCGTCCCAACTCCAAACGCCATCGTTTCCATTGTTTTCAGTTGTTAAAGCAAAACCATAGAACGATCCGCTTTGAAGAGTTGAAATTTGAAGTGCAATTGCCCCGGTTTTATATTTTTCTTCCAAAACCGATTCAGTGTCTTGTTTTTTAACAAGATAGTAACAATTATTTAACCCTTCGTCAGATTTTTGCATGATTTCATCACGTGCATTTTTACCCGAGAAAGGCATTTGCGTTGTAAGTTGCCCAACAATTGTTGAAGCACTTAAACATCTTTCAACAATTCCGCTTGATTCGTTGTTATAAACAAAGCCAGAAACAATTCTTCCAGTGCTTTCGCCTGCAAGTCGAATATTCGTGTAACAATCGGAAATTGAGCCAAAGTTTTGATAAGCAAATCCAGCGCAAATTCCTTGAGCAACAATTCCGCCGCCAGTTATGTTAACACTAACATCTGTGTCGAGTTTAATTCCTTCAACGAAAGACCCAAAAATTGTTCCTCCAAGAGAGTTAGAAATAACAAATCCAGCCGTTTCGCTTAATGCTCCCGAAGCTGTTTCATTAACAATTTTCCCATTTGCAAAATAAGATGCTGAAATAACTCCGGAGTTATTAATTGCAAAGCCCGACATGTTGCCTTGCCCAACAATGTTAAATTCTCCATAATTATATAAAGTTGTTATAACATTATCATTTTCATAGGATATTTGTTTGAATTGGTCAAGTTTTGAAACGTATTTGTTTGTTAGCGAATCTTTTTGTCTGTGGAAAGTTTTTGCGCCAACACGACTGTTTGTGATGCTTGAATTGTTTGTTACAACAAGCCCTGCAATGTTCGAAGAAACATTATCGGCCTTACTTTTCCCTTCTTCGCCAAAAACAACCTTAATTCCTCCATTTGATGAAGGAGAATTGTTTTCAAGGTCAAGAGAAACAACTTCACAGTTATAGATTGTTCCGTTGTTTGTTACTGCAATTCCTCCGAAATTAAAGTTTCGAACATTCGAAGGAAGAACAATGTTTGAAAGTTGTCCATAGTTAACAACAAGATTCTTAATTGTTGCATCGCTTCCAACATTTGTGAAAAGCCCAAGGTTAACAGATGTTCCGTTTTCAATGCTGAAATTCTTAATTGTTATAACCTTGTTGTTTCCGTCAAGGCTTGAGAAATTTGTTCTTTCAAATGGAACAAAATTTTCAAGAACAATGTTATTCATCAAAATGAAGTTTGTTGAAGAATATTGCGCTTCTCCTGCCGACAGATATTCAACAAATTGCTCGCCATTTTCAATTGGAGTTGGCTTGTCCTCGTCGGAATAGATTTGAACATTGATAACAAAGTTGTATAAAACGTATTGATCATAGTCAAGCCCCGGAACACGATAGCCAATTTTAATTGTCATTCCAACGCTTCCAACCGACTTTCCTGTTATCTTAAGCATTGTTGACGACATGCTGTTTCCATTTTTATCGCCATTATATTTAATGTTGAAATATTTACTTTCTTGAACTTCACCAGTCAAGTTGTTAATATATTGCGTCATGTCGCTTGTGAAGAACAAGTCGTATGCCAAACTGCTGTTTGTGTTTGACAAATGAGATGGAACTGTTTTATCTCCTTCATGTTCGCCGTTAACAACAAAGTTCCTGTCGGTGTTGATAGCAAATTGCTGATTTTCGTTGAAATATTGCTTTAATGAAACAGATTTAACAAATTCTTCTTTCGCATTGTTAATTCTTGCAATTGATTTTTCTTGATCGGATTCAATTGCTTCTGGAGTTTTTGAAAGAACGAATTCGAACTCCAATTCTTTTTCAATTGCCGCTGGGGTGTTGAAAACATTGTCGTCATCGGCATTGCCTTTAATCTTAATTCCTTCAACAAGGAAATCAACAACACGAATTTCAACTGAATCTATTGCAGTTTCATATTTTCCATTAATAACTTTATTAACAACTGTTTGAAGTTTGAAAACTCCATCATCTTCAATTTCGGCGTCAAGCCCAATTGTTATTGTTCCGCTGTAAACTTTTCTTCCGTCAACAATTTCATATTCCGCAGTGTTGAAATAGGTTGAAACAAAATCGTATTTTGATTCCCCATTTTTAAAGTTAACCGGAGTTACGGTTGCAAGCGATTGATTTTGGTTAACGCTAACCTTAATTGGGAATGTGTTACCTCTTGTTAAAGTTGCATCTTTCCCGCCATTAACTGTTATTTGCGCGCCATCAATTGTTTCGGAAAGAAGGGTTATTGTTTCCGATTTAGAAACGTATTCATTTCCGTTCTCATCTTCACAGATTATTGTTATGTTAATTGGGAAGTAAATTCCTTCGCTAACTGTGTCGAGCATTTTTGTTCTAACATAGATGTTTCCCGAAGATAACAAGCTTGGATCTGACGGTTTGTTAATTGTTAAAACATTTCCGTCGCGAACGCTTGAATATCCTGTCGTTAATGAAACAGGAATGTAATATTCGCCCGAATTATACATTTGTTCAAGCAAAATGTAGTTTTGCCCATCAACAATTTGACTTGTTAAAACAATTCTTTTGAAATTGGAATATGTTGGATAAAGCCCAATTGTTAGAAGCCCGCAATCGCCCGGCATCAAAACAGAGCTTGGTTCTGCTTGAAGTTTCATTCCATTTTCTGTTGAATCCTCTGTTCTGTTGTTGTGAACATAAGTTACATTTAAAATTTCTTGTGGTTTAAGTTTTAATGTTAATTGCGAAGATTTTTCCAAACTGCTGTCGCTAAAAGTAACAGTGTAGGTGCTGGTTTTAACAACGTTGCTACGTTTGCTTTCATCAATGCTGATTAAAACCGTTCCATTCTTTCTTCCGCTGCTATATTCTCCAATTGTTGGATTGATTTCAAAAAGGTTGCTGTTGTTATCTTTATAATATTTAAGTCCATCAATTGTCACATCTTCCGAAACCCAAATAACGTTATTGTTTTCATCGCGAATAACAATAATAAGTTTGTCATCTGTGTTTGTTGTTTGAAGTTCAAAATCAACAGAAACCATGCTTGAAGGATCAATTTCCGCATCTTTAACCGAAATTAAAACCTTTTCTGCTTTAATAAGAATTCCCGCTTCAAAATCTGCGTCGGATTCAACTTGTGAAAGGATTTCATTAACTTCGTTTATGAACGTTTTTAAATATAAAACATTGTTGAATTTTTGATTTTCCTTTTGCAAAAGGGCTTTAACAATGAATTCATATTTTTTTGTTGTGTCAACGTTTTCGTTTGGCTTAACTGTTAATGTTCCTTCAGCAAATTTATCGGCATCTGCCCCAGCATTCAATCCGTTAATCCCAAACAAAGCTTTTATGTCGTTATCTTTAAGTTTAATTTCATAACCCATTGCATTTGTTACAAAATTGAATTGTTGATTTCCAAGAGAAATTGATGTTTTTGTTGCAATTGTTATATAGTTCAATTCGTTTTTATAAATTGAAATTTCTTGCCCATTAATTGGGTCTGTTTTTGCACTTACACCTTGGAACACCTCGGTTTTTCCAAGAGGATTAATAACATAAATCGTTATTTCCTTTTCAACCTTGTTTAAAAGTCCAAATTCTTTGTGTAATGGAGTTATCGTTAATGTTGCTTCTCCTGTTCCAACAACATGAATTTTTCCGCCAACAATTTGAACAACACTCTTGTTGCTGCTTTGAATTACGAAAAGATTGCTTGATGCAGTTTCATCTGTTCCGTTAATGTTCGTAAATTCAAAAATGCTTTCAAGGCTTATTGTGTTCAAATTGTTAAGAATTGCTTGTTGATTTCCTGTAAGTTCTCCCAAAACACTGTAATTGAACAAAACAAGACTTGTTTTTCCTGCGTTAACATATGAACGCCAAGAATCATTGTTTTCTTTAACTCCAACTTCAAAACTTGAAATTCTCTTTGCAAGTTCTTTGTTTCTTAACGTTGGAAGTTTCCCGTCTTCATAAATCCAAACGCTGTTGGATTCTTCGTTGATGTTTTCAATATCCCAACCTGCTGTTTTAAAGCCTTCAAGCAATGTTGGCATGTCTGAATTTGCAAAACTTAAATCAACAATTGTAAGCGCATGAGCAAAGTTCCCAATGTTCATGTTAATTGTTGAAGCGTAGAAAATTTTAACAAATGCTCCGTCGCAAAGAGTATATATTTCTTCATCAATTGCTTCGCTTCCGTCAATTGGGGTGTTCATAACCAAATTAGCAAATTTATTAAGCGCGCCACTTATGTAATCAAGTTGCAATTTGAAACTTGAAATGTTTTCAAGGGTTATCTCGCTTAACGAAGTTAATGCAATACCCTTTTCAATTAAAACCTCAATTTCGGCAAGTTGTTGATCATAAATTGCGGCAGCCGATGGGCTGATTGTGTTTATAAGATTAACAATTTGTGGTCGAAGATTTGTAACATTTTGTTTAAGCCCAGCAATATCCGTTTTTAAGTCTGCAAAACCAGAGTTAAGTTGAGAAAGAACAACTGTTGTTATAATATTTCCAATTTGTTGCTTAATTTCATCTCTGCCAAGCGATTCATCAATGCCAAAAATTCGGCAAAGATATTGTTCGGTTGTAAGAGATTCCTCGCCTGCTCCAAGCAAACTTGAAAGAGCTTCGTTTGAAACGATTTCATCAAAATTGTTGTAAATCCAAACAAAGTATATTTTAGCATAAACAATATCTAAAACAGAAGGTTGAATTTGTCTATCATATCCTTCGCCTGCAATTTCAACATTGAAATTCAAAGGCAAATAAGCAGAATTTGTTGCATGAGCAATTGAAGAAACAAAATCGCTTATTCTAAAATCATAACTTTCAGAAACAACATTGTTAAGGTTCTTGTTGAAATTTATGTTTGACCATGTTGTTGAGAAAGAGTCGTTTGTAAAATCAACGCTGCTTTCCCCATTTGCTTCAATTCTGAGGCAATGGTAACTTGAATTATCAATTATAGTAATATCATATTCTATATTTTTATAAGTGAATTTAACGGGTTCAACTTCGTTATTTTGCATTTTGTCAAGTGAGAAACTGAAGTTAAACGTTGATGTTGGGTCGCTTTCAAGCCCGCTCATCGTAATTGTTCCAAAAATTTCAGCGTTTTCGCCAGTTGTGTCAACAGTGTAATTAATTTGCCCGTTCTGATATAAATCTGCCCAGCTTATCTTGAGGTAATCTTCAAGAGTTAAGCCGTAATCTAAATCAATAGCACTGTAATCGCCACTAAAAGAAGAATTTTGAGCGTAAATGTTTGAAAGTTCAAGGAATTTTGAGATTTCGTTGCTTGATCTTTTGAAATATGAGAAAACAACATTTCCCGTTCCTTGCCCAGCATTTCCAAATGTTCCGTTTGATGAAATATAGGAATTTTTAATTTCAGAAAGGTCGCCAACGCCAATAAATTGTCCGTTCGAAATTCCAAGATTTAAATCGCTTTCATCATAAGCAACAATTGCATAGCAGTTTTCAACGTGCGTTGTTGAAGAATGTCCGTCGCCAACAAGTTTTCCAACAAATCCACCCGAAGCAACTTGTTTTACTGCAAGAGAACCGCTGAAGATGCTTTCTTGAATCTTGCCAGTTCCTTCCAAAATTCCAACAAGTCCGCCGGCATAAATCGTTCTGCTAACAAAATTTGCGCTTCCAACAACTTTATCCCCGCTTATAACAAATTCTGCATTACCAAGCATAAATTTGTTATCAACAACTGCAATCTCAACTGTTTCTCCATTTTGAGTGTAAGTTATCTTTGTTGGGTTTGTTAAATCGTCAATTGTATATTTTTTTCGTTCAATTTCGAATGTTTTATTGTTAATATTAAAACTCGAGCTATATTTTCCTGTTCCAAAAGGTTTTCCATTAACAGTGCAATAAACTTCCTTATCAATTTTTGATACATCGATCAAACTTTCAAAGATGTCTGGGTTGAATCTCTCGTCGGAAGAAGCCTCAACTTTGCAGTTTAAAATAACCCCGCCATTGCTTTTTGCTGCAACCCCACCAACTGCAAACTCAATTGGAGTTTCACTGTAGGAATATGCTTTTTCGGAAGCAATGTAAACGCCAATGTTAAAGAGCGACATGGTTAAAACATCGCAATTTGTAATTATGCCGCTGTTAAGAGCCGCAATTCCACCTGCCGTTTCAATTCCATAAGCAACGCCATAGAAATTTGTGTTTCGAATTGTTCCTTCGTTAACTGCTGCAATTCCGCCAACGTTTGCGCCGTAAACCGCAGCGCAATAATGGACGTTTTCTTTCTCCTCTTCAATCAATCCTCTGTTAAGCCCAACAAGCCCGCCTGTATATTTAACAAGCTCGCCTCCAATAAGTTGAGAAACAGAATCAAATGTTGTGTTTCGGTTAAGTTGATCGCCAGTTTTAAAAACAGGCAAAAACAAGATGTCGTTGCTTAAAGTTCCCTTTCTTTTGTTAACAAGAGTTGTTAAAGAAACATTCAAGTTTAAGCCATCTGAAACTTCCAAAGTTCCGCCAATGTTTCGGATTGTTCCTTCATTAATGTTTGCAAGTCCACCAAAATATGTTGTTTCATTCTCAACGCTAACACATTCAAGCATTTCGTTTGTATTTTCTTCTTCGCTTTCAAACATATAGTAGAAATTTTCAACAACACCAGTTGTTGTTATTTTCTTGAAAAGCGGACACCAAGCGCCAATTGAAAAGGCTCTTGATTCCCCTCCAGTTAATGTTCCAGAAAATTCCTCAACAGGAACATAATCTGAAGGAACATTAACGTTGGCGCGAAGTTCAAAGCTTGATGTTGGGAATTGTCCTAAAAGCAAAAAATCTTCGTTGCTTAAAATATAGAATGAAATTGTTTTTCCATCGGAAACAGAAACCGGAATTTCAACAACTGGTCTTTCTCCATTCCAGCCGTTTGTTGAAAGATAGTAGTTTGAGGTTGGGTAAATTTTCAAATATCCTTCGCCGCCAAATTGAACAAACTTCTTGAAATCCTCTTTATTTAATTCTTCTCTTTCCTCCTCTGATTTCTCAAAATATTCGCTGAAATCATATGCCCCGCGTTTAATTGTTAACTTTCCTTCTGAAATTGTTGCAAATTGAACTTTTTCGCCATTTTCGTTAATAAAATAGTCTTTTTCGCTCAATTTATCCCAATATATTTCAAATTCGAGAGATGAATTTGTTATCTCTTTCCCCGCCGGTCCATAAATGTTAGAGATAAGTTCAAGTTCAAACGGATTTTTAATTGCCTCCTCTTCCCCACTTGATTGAATTATATTGTTAAAGTGGATTGGATCATTTTCGCTTGCATTAACAATGTCGATGTCTGTTATTTCAACAGCATCGGAAACAACAATTCTTGAAATTGCTGTGAAGCGTTTTGATTCATTAACTTCAGAAAGGACAAGAGCAAAAATATAGTTTCCTGCGCCATTGTAGGCTTGAACCTTGAATGTGAAAGTGTTTCCGTCTTTAATTCTTGTAACTTTTAACGCTGCTCCTTCAAGCCCAGAAACAAGTTGCCCGCCCTTTGAAAGATAAACAACATTATCTCTTTCCTCAAAAATTGCATTTGTTAATCTTGAAGCTCCGTTAACGTATATTTCTAAACTATTTAAATAAGTAGGAGTTAATCCTTGGTTAACTGGGTTAACAGTAACGGAAAACTCACTAATTGATTTGCTTATTCCGTTTTTATCAACAAATTTATCGCCAATTGTGTTATACGTGTAAAGTTCAAGAGTCCCATTTGTTAATGTTAAACCTTTAACCGGAATGAAGAAATTAACTAAATAATAGAAGTATCCAACAGGTTCTGTTCCATACTCTCCGTCAGAGTTCATTGCAAAAACTGCAATTTTAATAAGCACATTTCCTTGCGCTCCGCTGTTTTTTGCTTCAAGAATTGAAAGGTTGCTAAGGCGGGACGTGTTAAGAATGTCGCTTGTTTCGCCCCAAATATTGTCGAAATCGTCGCCATAAAGTTCTTTAACTTTGTCAAGTGTTAAAGTTTTAAGCGTTTCACCCTCTGGAATTGTGAAATCTTTAAATTGATAAGTTAAATAATATTGAGCAGTTGATGGAGTTAATGTTTTAACAAGTTGAATTCCGCTTCCGCCCGAATTTGCAATTGAAAGTTTGTTAAGTGCAATAAAAGGAGATGTTTCGCCAACCGAAACTTCAACGTCTGTTATGTTTTTATATGGAACAACATCGCTTTCAACAACATTTCCGCCAAAAGTTACATCTTCCAAGTCCATTTCAATCTTTTCAAGCGGACTTACAACAACAAGATTGAAATCTTTTGTTTTCCCGTCGGAAAGAATAACTGTTATTGTTGAAGAACCAACTTTATTTGCCTGTATTGTGAATTTTCCATAAACATAATCCTTGTCAACAGCAAATTCAACAAGATTTCCAATTGTTGCAATTCTTCCGTTTGCAATTTTAATTATGGAATTTGATCCAATTGTGAAAGAATTTGGATCAATTGCAATATATTTTTCAACTTCTTTGCCAATTTCAACAAAAATTGTTGTTGAGTCAACTTTTGTTAAAACGCCTTCCTCGTCCTTTTCTGCAAGCGAAATATTTTTCGCATTTGGATTAATAACGAAATTAATTGTTGTTAATGCTCTTGCTGTTGAATTTGCAGTGAAATTGCAGAAACCCGATGCTTGTGCGTAAATTTTTGCTGTTTTGTTTGTGCCCAAAATTGAATTATAGTTGGAATTAATAAATGCATAGAGTTTTGTTCCCGAGGTTATTGATGCATATCTAATTCCGTGTTCATTTGCCCCAACAGGGTTTCCCTTTTGGTCAAATCCAAAAACGCAAACATATCCTGTTCTTGTTGCATTTAATTTGTAAAGAGAAATTGGAAGATTTGCGAAATCTTCTGCCCAAATAATAATGTTGTTTTCTGAAAGTTTAACATTTCCTGGGAGGATTGAAAGTTCAATCATTTTTCCATTTGAAAAATCAACAGAATTTTCAAAAACGTCAACCTCTGTTGTTCCCGATTCTCCGTTAACCTCAACAGAAAGAGGTTTGTTATATGAATTGATGTTAAGTTTAACCGAATTAACACTGTAATCGCTGTTCCCCGCTTTGAATCCATCGTATGAAACATCGAAAACAACCGAGTCAATTTTCCCCGCTTCGGTTGAATTTGCTTGAATCAAAAATTTATAGATATGAAGTTTCGTTGCAGAGGAATACGAATAAGCTGTTTGTTCAACGCTGAATTTTTCCTCTTCCGACGAAAAGATCTTTTTAATGTTTAAGGTTTCGTTCTCCGTTCCAGCACTAACAATTAAGAGAACCTCTTTGCTGTTTGGATAGATCGATCCGTCAAGTTCCCTTGGAAAAATCTCAAGGAAATTTAGAATTTGAGTTGTTTCGCTTGTAACATTGTCAACAACTCTTTTGCCGTCAATTTGCATTATAACTTCAATTGGTTTAAGAATTTTAACCTCAAACTCTTCAGAAATTTCCGCATTGTGCGCCGACACTGCTTTAATTGTTACGCTTGAAAGAAGGCAATTTTCGCCAACAACAAGTTTTCCATCAACAATTTCGCAACCTTGGGAATTACCAATAATTGAGAATTCCAATTCTGTTTGGTTTGTTTCGGAAGGAGTGTATTTCCAAATTTCATCTTGAGAAAGTATAAGTTCTTCTCCACGTATAACATAAAGTTTGTTAACGTATTCGTTTTTAAGGTCAAGCCCGGTTATTGGTTGAGTAACTCTAACTGTTAAAACAACTTTCTTTGAACCCTGCAAACTTGTTGCAACAATTCTTGCTGTTCCGCGGCGAAGCGCTGTTATTGTTAAAACAGTTTTTCCATTTCCCTTATAACTGGTTTCGAAAGAAACAACTCCTTTTTCGTTTTCTTCAACGCTGAAGTTAACTTGCCCACTTCCGTTTCCAAAGTTGTCAACAAAAAATTCAACGTCCTTGGATTGTTCGTC
Source organism: uncultured Lachnospiraceae bacterium (assembly GCA_964383665.1). Classification (GTDB taxonomy): domain Bacteria; phylum Bacillota; class Clostridia; order Christensenellales; family UBA1242; genus UMGS687. The sequence goes on along the minus strand of CAYLHO010000002.1, from coordinate 28,459 downwards.
CGTTCCAATAACAAGGTCGATTTCTGTTTCGCTTGAAGAAATTGTTATCTCTGCAACGCCTTTCCCGCAAGCCGTGAAAGTTAATCCAGCAACGATAACTAAAACCAAACTGCAAACAATCCCCAAAAATTTTTTCATGTTTCCTCCGTGTTACTATTCCTAAAAATTAATTTTTTATTTATTCACCCTTATTTATTTATATATAATAGTGCATTTTATGTCGAATTCAAAACGATTTTATGCTTTTTTATAAATTTTTATAATTTTATACACAAAAAAATATTTTAAAAAACAATTTGCATGTTTTATTTTGCAATTAAAAATTAATTTGTTAAAATAATTTTGAGGTTTTTATGCAACATATTTTAAGCAAAATGCGAAAAGCAATTGAAACATATAATTTAATTGAGGAAAATGACAAAATTGCAGTTGGCCTTAGCGGCGGAAAAGACAGCCTTGTTCTTCTTGAGGCGCTTTCTCGTTTTCAAAAATTTTCGCCAAAAAAATTCCAGCTTGTTGCCATCACAATCGACCAAACAAATGGCGAAACAAACTTTGATCCTCTTGCAGAATTTTGCTTAAAGCTTGGGGTTGAATTTCACATTGTTAAAACCGAAATTTTTAACATCGTTTTTGACATTAGAAAAGAGAAAAATCCTTGCAGTTTATGCGCAAAACTTCGCCGTGGGAATTTAAATTCAGAAGCAAAAAAATTAGGCTGCAACAAGGTTGCTCTTGCCCACCACAGCGACGACCTTATTGAAACCTTTTTCCTTTCACTTTTCTATGAAGGAAGGCTTAACACTTTTGCCCCAAAAACCTACCTTTCAAACACCGATTTAACCTCAATTCGCCCCCTTATTTTTATTGATGAAAAAACAATTGTTGAGGCTGCAAAAAATCTTCCAATTGTTAAAAACATTTGCCCCGCAAATCACCGCACAAAACGCGAAGAAATTAAGCATTTTTTAAGCGATTTAGAGCGAAAAATTCCAGGTTCAAAAAAACAAATTTTAAATGCAATAATTAATCCAGAAAGATATAATTTATTTGACAAAATAATTAATTAAAAATCATTTTTTATTAATTTTTTATTGTTTTTTCTGCAATTTTTTAGCATTTTTTATTATTTTTTTATTGTTTTTTTGATTTATTTTTCTCCCCACTTTTAGGAAGTTGTTCCATTAAGATTTTGGGGATTTTTTTGTTAAAATTGCTATTGACTTTTTTAAAAACACAAACTATAATAAGTGTAACATAAAGGAGAAGAAAAGAATGACCGCGGAAGAACAAAAAAAACTTAAAAAAGAAAAAGAAAGAAAACAAGAAGAATTAAGAAAAGCAGTTAATGCAAAAAGAGTTAAGGAATATAGCAGTTATGAAACCCTTAAAAGCACATATTCAATAACCGGAAAACTTTTTGAGCAAACAGAGTGTCTTCTTCGTTTCACATTCTTTCCTCTTATGCTTTTAACATTTGCATTTGCTTTCTCTCCAGTTCTTGGCGTTGTTTTCCCTGCGCTCCTTGTTTTTAACTACACAGCTTCAAAAATAATTTCAAACTCATTTAAGGACGATTTCAAAGATGAGAGCGAGATAATTACAAAAGCTCAAAATGCAAAAGAAGCTGAGGAAGCCGTTGCGGCCTATGAGCAAATTCCAGTTCTTCAACAAAAACTTGATAACTTGAAAGCGCAAAACGCAGCAATTGCTTCTGCAAAAGTTCAAGAAACTTTAGCAAAACCAATTAACACACAACAAACGCCAAAACCAACCTCAGAAAAAGAAATGGTTTAAAACAAGCGAATTTCGCTTGTTTTTTTGTTACAAATCTTAAAACATGACGAACAAAGCATTTCCCCTCCCTTTCAAGTCTTTTGCAACACAGCGCAAATTAGACGGCTTTATTAACGTCTTTCAAATGATGATAAAAATTTTTTAAATTTTGTTTGGTTATTTATATATATTATGTTATAATCTTATTACTTTATATAAGGAAGGAGAATATGGAAGATCAAGAAATCGATTTAATGAAATCAAAAAAATATGATGAAAGCGACATTCAAGTTCTTGAGGGGCTTGAGCCTGTTAGAAAAAGACCTGGAATGTATATTGGTTCAACCGATGAACGCGGACTTCATCATCTTATCGTTGAAGTTGTTGATAACAGTATCGACGAAGCGCTTGCAGGCTACTGCACAAAGATTGAAGTAACAATCAACGAAGATGGCTCATGCTCTGTTTTAGATAACGGACGTGGAATCCCAACTGGAATCCATAAGACCGAGCATAAAAGCGCTGTTGAAGTTGTTTTAACAAAACTTCATGCCGGCGGAAAGTTTGGCGGCGAAGGATACAAAATTTCAGGAGGGCTTCATGGCGTTGGTCTTTCCTGCGTTAACGCGCTTTCGGAATGGCTTAAGGTTGACGTCTATCAAAACGGATACCACCACTACATTGGATTTACTCGCGGCGTTCCAGACTGCTCTTTGCAACAACTTGAAAAGGTTGATAAAAGAGGAACTTTGGTCACTTTCATGCCAGACGTTGAAATTTTTGAAACCCTCGACTTCAACTATGAAACATTAAGAACAAGATTCAGAGAAATTGCTTTCCTTAACAAGGGGCTTATTATTTCATTGGAAGATAAGCGCGAAGGAAGGGAAAGAAAAGACGTTTTCGAATTTAAAGGCGGAATTGTTGAATTTGTTGAATATCTTAACAAAAACAAAGAAGCGCTTTTCCCAACTCCAATCTATTTCAATAAAATTAACCAAACAAATGAAATTGAAGTTTGCTTCCAATATAACGACAGTTACACTGAAATGATTCATGCATATGCAAACAACATTAACACCGAGGAAGGCGGAACTCACCTTGTTGGCTTTAAAAACGCATTAACAAAGGTTATCAACGAATATGGCCAAAAGAACAAAATCATTAAAGAAAGCGAAAAACTTTCGGGCGATGATGTTCGAGAAGGCATAACAGCAATCATAAGCGTTAAACTTATGAACCCTCAATTCGAAGGACAAACAAAAACAAAACTTGGAAACAGCGAGATAAGAACCGCAGTTGAAAAAGCAATGCAAGATTGCTTTGGCGAATATTTGGAAGAGCACCCAAAAGAAGCGCGCGATCTCGTTTTAAAATGTATTTCCGCTCAACGCGCAAGAGATGCTGCAAGAAATGCACGTGACCTTGCAAGAAGAAAAGGTGTTTTGGAATCGACAACTCTCCCCGGAAAACTTGCCGACTGCTCCGAAAAAGACCCTAAATTCTGCGAAATCTATCTTGTTGAGGGAGATTCCGCTGGTGGAACTGCAAAGCAAGGGCGCGACAGAAGATTCCAAGCAATTTTGCCTCTTCGCGGAAAAATTCTTAACGTTGAAAAAGCAAGACTTAATCGTGTTTTGGAAAACGCAGAAATCAAAGCAATGATAACAGCTTTCGGTTGCGGAATTGGAACAGAATTTAATGAAGATAAGCTCAGATATAACAAAATCATTTGTATGACCGATGCCGACGTCGACGGCGCACACATCAGAATCTTAATGTTAACTTTCTTCTTCCGCTTCATGCGCCCATTAATTGAAAATGGACATGTTTATGCTGCTCAACCTCCTCTCTATAAGGTTTCAAGAGGAAAAGATGAAAAATATTTCTACTCCGACAAAGATTTGGAAGAGAATCTTGATACAGAAGGAAGAAAGGGCGTAACAATTCAAAGATATAAAGGTCTTGGAGAAATGACCGCAAACCAACTTTGGGAAACGACAATGGACCCAGAGAGAAGAATTTTGGTTCAAATGACAATGCAAGACGCCGTTGAAGCCGATGCGCTTTTCAATATGCTTATGGGCGAAGATGCTGACCAAAGAAGAGCCTTCATTGAAGAAAACGCAAAACTTGTTACAGATTTAGACGTATAGTTGGGAGGCTTAAAAATGGAAAACAAACATGTTATTGAAACAGAACGTCTAATTTTAAGACACTTCCAAGAAGACGACGCCGAAGATATGTATAAAAACTACTGTTCAAGCGATAATGTGACGAAACATTTGATTTGGTCAACCCACCCAAATCTCGAAGCAACAAAGGAATACCTTAAAACCGTTCTAAACGATTACAAAAACGGAGAAGCCGAATTTAGATTTGCAATTGTTTGGAAAGAAACAAATGAGGTTATTGGCGTTATCGACTATATGCCAAGAAACGAGTTTACGTATGAACTTGGCTGGGTTCTTGGCGAAAAGTTTTGGGGGCAAGGAATTATGCCAGAGGCAGGGAAAGCAACCCTCCAACTTGTTTTCGACAGCGGTGCCATCAGAATTCAAGCAAAGCATTTTGCCGGAAATCCAAAAAGCGGACGCGCCATGGAAAAAATTGGAATGACATATGAGGGAACTCTCAAACGTTATGCAAAAAACAACACAGGCGAAACCTGCGATACAAAAATGTATTCAATAATAAATCCTAAATTTTTAGAAGAAAATGAAAATAAAGAGGTGGAAGAATGAAAGACGAAAAGAAAAAAGGTCTTGAAGAGATTTTCAAGGACACAAAAGTTGTTAAAGTTGAAGTTAACGATGAACTTAAGAAGTCCTTTATCTCTTATGCAATGGCTGTTAACGTTTCGCGTGCAATTCCTGACGTTCGCGACGGTTTGAAGCCAGTTCACAGAAGAATTTTATACTCAATGGGTGAACTTAACTTGTTCAACGACAAGCCATACAGAAAATCGGCAAGAATTGTTGGTGAAGTTATGGGAAAATATCACCCACATGGCGACAGTTCAGTTTATGATGCGCTTGTACGTTTAGCACAAGATTTCTCAATTGGCTGCCCTCTTGTTGACGGACATGGAAACTTTGGATCAGTTGACGGTGACAGTCCTGCTGCCATGAGATACACCGAAGCCCGCCTTTCAAAAATTGCTGGGCTTATGCTTGAGGACATCGACAAAAACACTGTTGATTTCTATCCAAACTTCGACGACACTCTTATGCAACCTTCGGTTTTGCCATCGAAATTCCCTAACCTTTTGGTTAACGGTGCCGACGGAATTGCTGTTGGAATGGCAACAAACATTCCTCCACACAATCTTTCCGAAGTTATTTCGGGCGTTCAAGCGTTAATTACAAATCCCGACATTGAAATTGACGACCTTATAAGAATTATCCCTGCCCCAGATTTCCCAACCGGCGGAATAATTATGGGTCGCGCTGCAATTAAACACGCATATAAAACTGGAAAAGGCGGAATTGTTGTTCGCGGAAAAGCTGAAATTGAGGAAACAGAAACCGGAAGACACAGAATCATCATAACCGAACTTCCATATCAAGTTAACAAAGCTCGTTTGATTGTTCAAATGGCAGACCTTGTTAAAAACAAGAAAATTGAAGGAATTGCCGACATTAAAGAAGAATCCGACCGCGATGGAATGAGAATTGTTATCGATCTTAAACGCGATGCAAACCCACAAGTTGTTTTAAACATGTTATATAAGCACACCCAACTTCAAGTTAGCGACGGAATAATTTTCCTTGCTCTTGTTGACGGAACTCCAAGAATTTTGAACTTGAAAGAAATGTTATATTACTATCTTGAGCACCAAAAGGAAGTTTTAACAAGAAAAACTCAATTCGACCTTGGAAAAGCGCTTGAAAGAGAACATATTGTTAAAGGGCTTGTTATTGCTCTTGCAAACATCGATGAAGTTGTTCAAATCATTAAAACATCTGCCGACAAGCAAGATGCCGTTGCAAAGCTTATGGAAAACTTTGAACTTTCCGATAAACAAGCCGGCGCAATTTTGGAAATGAAACTTGCAAGATTAACAAGTTTGGAGGTTAACAAACTTAAAGAAGAACTTGCAGAACTTGAAGCATTAATTGCCGATCTTAACGACATTTTGGCTCGTCCAGAAAGAGTCCTTCAAATCATTAACGATAATCTTGAAAACGTTAAAACTCAATTTGGAACTCCAAGAAAAACCGAAATCAGCATGGAAGTTGGAAACATCGATAACGAAGACTTGATTGAAAAAGAAGATGTTGTTATTTCCTTAACCCACGGCGGATATGTTAAGAGAATGAGCGTTAGCGAGTATCACGCGCAAAAACGCGGAGGCGTTGGAGTTTCAGCTCATAAAACAAAAGAAGAAGATTTCGTTGAAAGAATTTTAATAACCAGCACCCACAGCGACTTATTGTTCTTCACAAACTTTGGAAAGGTTTATTCAATTCGTGCCTATGAAGTTCCGGAAGCACAACGTCAAGCAAAAGGACGCGCAGTTATCAACCTTCTTCCTCTCATGCCAGACGAAAAAGTTGAAGCACTTCTCTCATTCGAAAAAGGACAAGAAGGAAACCTTATTATTGCAACAAGAAACGGGCTTATTAAGAAAACCGACCTCAAAGAATTTGCAAGCATCTTAAAGAGCGGAAAAATTGCAATTAAACTTGTTGAAGGCGACAAACTTATCAACGTTGGCTTAACAAACGGCGAAAACGAAATTTTGGTTGCTTCAAACAAGGGAAAATGTATTAAATTTAACGAAAAGAACGTTCGCCCAATGGGAAGAACATCTCAAGGGGTTCGTTCAATGAAACTCGACAGCGACGATTTCATCGTTGACATGGCAATTTTAAACCCAGAAACCCAACTTATAACAATAACCGAAAACGGATTTGGAAAGAGAACAAACCCAAGCGACTATCGCCTTCAAACCCGCGGAGGAAAAGGGATCAAAGCCGGAAACTTCAACGAGAAAACAGGAAAACTTGTTGCTCTCAAAGTTGTTAACGAGGAAGAGGACTTAATGTTAATTTCCGACAACGGAGTTATCATAAGAATGGCAGCAGCTGATGTTAGAATGGTTGGAAGAAGCTCGCTTGGCGTTAAGGTTATGAGACTTCGCCCAGGCGCTAAAATTGTTAGCGTTGCAACAACCGAACACATTGAAGATGAAGAAACTCCAATGGGAACAGAAAACATTGAAGACGTTTCAAAACTTTCGGAAGAAGAAATTGAATATGCAGAACAAGAAACTCCTGTTGAAGGCGAAAATGAACAATAGAAATCTTTTCACTTTGGCAGTTGCCGTTGTTGAAAGTGTTACTGGAATTAATTTTTGGCATAACGAAAAAGAACCATATTTATTTAATATTTTTTCAAACTTCACAAGTTTAAAAGTTGGCTTTCAAAATCTTTCAAAAAAAGAAGTTGTAAGAACTCAAAACAAAACTTTTAACTCAGTTCCAAAAAACAAAAACTTTAATGTTCGTTCTCACAATCGAACAGCCAACGAAATTAGAGAATTATAAAAAAAGCGCATCAAATTGATGCGTTTTTTTATGCTTTAATTTTTCCAACCTCTTCTAAAAGTGCTTCTTTCTCGTTCCGAACCGCGCCGTCGAAAACCTTGCTCAAAAGTTCTGTTAAAATAACCTTGTAATACTTATCTTTAATTTTTGGATATTTTGCTTTAATGTCGAGCCCATTAATTTTTAAGTCCTTAAGGCGAATTGGGATTTTATTGTTTTTTAGATAATGATAGAAAAAATCATACTTCTTGTATGTTTTTTTCGATTTTTTCTCCAATAATTCCGAAATTAAATCAAAATTCTCAAAATATTCAATAAAATATTCTTTGTTATCCATTTTTGAAAGTGCGTCGTAAAGCCCACAAACAATATGGCGATAATAATCGATTTTAGCTTCTGGGAAGCAAAGCCCAAATCTTCCAAGAAGTTGATTAACAAGTTCGGCATGGTCTTCTTTCTTATATTTTGAACTTGAAATTATATCAACCAAAAGCGCAACAAACCTTGCTTCTGGTTTAACTTTTTTAATAAGATTAAAACGAACTTTCAAAACTGGGCTGTTATAGTATTTCCAAAGTCGAAGCATGTTAAAAACTTGAAGTCCATACAAATATGAATTTGGTTTACTTATTTTATATCTTTTTGGAGAATTTAAAATTAAGTTAAGTTCCGAGTTCTTTCTTGCTCCCGAAATGTCATTAAGATTTTCTCTTGCCTCATACGCAGCAACCATTGTTTCGCCTTGAATCGTGAACCCAAGTTCGCTTGCAATTCGAACCATTCTTAAAATCCTTAACCCGTCGTTTTCAAAAACAACATTTGGCGTTTCAACAGTTCGAATAAGTTTTTTCTTAACGTCCTTAACGCCGTCATAGAAATCAACAATTTCATCTTTCAAGATGTTGTAGTAAATTGCATTAACGGTGAAATCTCGGCGCTTTGCATCTTCGCGAATGTCGGAAATAAATTCAACTTTAACAGGAAGATGGTCGCCTCCTTCGGCATATTCTTCTTTCCTGAATGTTGTGTGCTCCCATTTTTCCTCGCCAAGGGAAATAACAAGCGTTCCAAGTTTTTTCGAGGTTTCTTTAACTTCATATTTCGTTCCAAAAAGAACTTCTTTAACCTCATCATTGGTAAGTTTACTTGCAAGGTCGATGTCAGTTTCATAAATTCCCAAAAGGGCATTTCGAACATATCCCCCAACGATATAAAGCTCGCCTTTTTTCTTAAAAAGCCGTGCAAGTTTTAAAAGATTTGGAGTTATATGGTCTTTCATTTTGTTTTCCCCTTTTTAAAATTTATTTAGTTATTAAAACATCTTTTTCGCCATCTTCAAAATTAAGGTTCAAAATTGACCCAACGGCTTTAATGTCAACTTCACATTCACGGGCGAAGTTCCCAAACCCAACAAGGGTTACGCTTGAAAGTTCCTCTTTAAGAGAAAGGTTATTCTCGGATTTAAACGCGCGAATTTTTGAAACAATTTGAGCAACCTCGTCGCCGTTTTCAACCGTTTCGTTGTCAACTTCAACATCGATTGCGTCAAGTTGAGTTAAATGGATTGATTTAACCCCCTCAATTTCGCGGAAATATGCTTGATAGATTTCTTCGGTTATATGTGGCAAGTAGATTGCGAAAAGCTTAAGCATTCCAAGAAGAACATTATAGGAAGCAAACTTTGCACTGTTTGTTGCATCTTGCCCATAAACATCTGGGTTATAAAGTCTTTTCTTGGCAATTTCAATATAGTTGTCGCAGAAATTCCAGAAGAATTTTTCAAGCTCGCCAATTGCAAGCCCAATTTCATATTTTTCGAAATATGCTTTAAATTTGCGTTGCATTTGATTGAATTTTCCAACAATCCATCTGTCCATTGGCAAGAGGTCAATTTTTTCTGGCTTATAATCGCCAAGAAGCGAGAGAACAAAGCGCGATGCATTCCAAATTTTGTTAACAAGTTTTGCCCCATTCTTAAACTCTTCTTCTGTGAAAATAATGTCACGGCCAAGGCTGCCTGTGCTTGCCCAATAACGGGTTACATCGGCAGATTTTTCCTTCAACAAAATTTCAGGCGACATTTTTGAATTTGATTTGCTTTTTGAAATTTTTTCGTCCTTATTTGCCATAACAAAACCCGAAACCATAACATTTTTCCATGGCAACGAATTCGAATGATAGTGAGATTTTGCAATTGTGTAGAAATCCCATGTTCTAATGATATCGTGAGCGTTTGGTCGGAGGCTCATTGGCATCATTTTGTTATAGAACTTTTCATCTGAAAGCCATTTGCAGTTGATTTGAGGTGTTATTGATGAAGTTTGCCACGTGTCGAAAATGTCGGTTTCTGGGCGGAAAGTTGTTCCTCCGCATTTTGGGCATGCATGCTTTGGCGAAGAAACAAGCGGATTAACCGGAAGGTCCTCGTCGCTTGGCAAAATTATTTCGCCGCAATTTTCGCAATACCAAACTGGAATTGGAACGCCAAAATATCTTTGACGAGAAATGCACCAATCGCGGTCAACATTTTCAACCCAATTTGTGTAACGGCTTTTCATAAACTCTGGGAACCAATTGATTTCTTCCCCGCGTTTAAGGAACTCTTCTTTATGGTCAACAAGTTTAATGAACCATTGTTTTTTGATGTTAATTTCCATTGGTGTTCCGCAGCGTTCATGAGTTGCAACCGCATGAACAAGAGGCTCTTGTTTCAAAAGAAGCTCTGCTTCTTTAAGATCGCTAATAACCGCCTCTCTTGCTGCTTTAACTTTCATGCCTTCATATTTGCCGGCAAGAGCGGTCATTCTTCCGCCGTCGTCAATTGCAACTTTAACAGGCAAATTGTGGGATTGTTGCCAGAAAAGGTCGGTTTCGTCGCCATATGTGCAGCACATAACAACACCAGTTCCTTTGTCGATTGCTGCTTTTTCATCGGTTAAAATTTCAACTTCAAAATTATATAGTGGAACAATAACTTTTTTCCCAACATACTTTTTATATCTTTCGTCTTCTGGGTTAACAAAAACGCAAACACACGCGCAAAGCATTTCCGGGCGTGTTGTTGCAATTTCCAAAAAGTCGTTTTCGCCGGCTATGTTGAATTTTAAGTGGTTAAATGAACTTTCAATATCTTTGCTTTCAAGTTCGGCTTGCGCAATTGAAATTCGGCATTCTGGACACCAAATTGCAGGGCGCTCGCCATAATATGCTTCCCCTGCCTTAACCAAATCTATGAAAGACTTTTGAGAAGCCTTTTGAACTTCTGGACTAACGGTTGAATAGCAAAGCGAAAAATCCGCGCTGTTTCCTGCGGAAATGAAAAGATTTCGGAAGTCTTGTTCATATTTCTTTGCAACTTCCATGCATTTGTCGCGGAATTCTTCTCTTGAAACTTCGTGCGCCTTAATTCCAAATTCCTTTTCAACAAGACGTTCGGTTGGAAGCCCGTTATCGTCGAATCCAAACGGATAGAAAACATTAAACCCCGTCATTCTTTTATATCTTGCAACAAACTCGGCTTGACTGTATGAAAAAATATGCCCGATATGGATTTTCCCGCTTACAGTTGGAGGCGGAGTGTCGATTGAAAAGGTTTCTTTGCTTGAAGAAGGATCAAACTTATAGATTCCCTCATCTTGCCAAAATTTTTGCCATTTAGGTTCGCTTTCTAAAAAATTATATCTGTTGTCTAACATTTTTTGCCCTCGTAAAAAATTTGCACCCAAAAGTTAGTGCAAAATTATTATACTTTCAGCATGAAATTTAGTCAAATGTTTTTTAAGTTAAAGTTTGTAAATATATTTAAGTTATGATACAATAAATTTTGTAATAAAACGGAGGAAAACTTAATGAAAAGAAAAAAACTTAAAATTTTAAATTTAATCGACACCTATTTCCCAGTTGTTGGCGGAATTAGCACTGTTGTTGACAAAAGCAGCATTGCGCTAAGCAAATATGCTGATGTTACGGTTGGAACGGTTAAGGCAAAGAACTACACCGACCCAGAACGCCCATACAAAATTATCCGTTGCGCAGGCTACAACAACGCAATAACAACCGACGGCTTGGCATATCCAGGGCTTGACAAAAAGTTCAGAAAAGAAGTTGAAGAAGGCGGTTATGACATAATCCACTGTCATTCCCCAGCAAATCTTATGAACTATGCCTATAAGGTTGGGAAAAAACTTAACATACCGGTTGTTGCAACAGTCCACAGCATTTTTAAGCCTGATGTTAAACACTATGTTAGAAGCGAACATCTTGCGAATTTAATAACCTCCCACTTTATGAAAAAGACAAACAAAGCGGACTATGTTTGGGCAGTTACGGGCTACTGCCGCGATTACGTTCGTCCATATGGCGTAACAAAAGATGTTACGGTTATGAACAACGCAATTGAATTTGTTGCTCCAGAAAACACCAAAGAACTTGAAGAAAGAATTAACAAGATGTATGGCATTGATGAGAACACTTTTGTTATGACTTTTGTTTCAAGAATGGTTAAAGTTAAAAATGTTGATTTAATTATTGACGCAATGAATCTTTTGAAAGCCAAAAATTTGAACCTTAAAATTTTCCTCGTTGGCGACGGCGATTACTTCAAAAAAACACAAGCAAAAGTTAAAAAACTTGGGCTTGAAAACTACATTGTTATGACAGGAATGGTTAAGGACCGAGAACTCCTTTCGGCTTTCTATGCAAGAGCAAATCTTGTTTTGTTCCCTTCCTATATGGATAGCGCTGGGCTTATTCAAGTTGAGGCGGCTGCTTTCTCGAAACCAACTCTTGTTATTGAGAACATGGCTCCAGCAGAAAAGATGACCGACCTTGTTAACGGATTAATTGCAAAGAACGTCCCAGAAAGCTATGCAAAGAAAATGCTTTGGGCTTATGAAAACAAAGATAAACTTGTTGAAATTGGAGGCGAAGCATATAAAACAATTTATCGGGTTTACAGCGACAAAGCCGTGACCGACGAAATTCTTGAAACCTACTATCACATAATTGACGATTATAAACAAAAACACAAAACGGAGAAAGGCGCATGAAGAAAAGAGTTTTAATAACTTTTGTTGAAGCCGGGCAAGGACATATTGTAACCGCCGAGGCAATTGCAAACGGGCTTGAAAAACTTTATGGTGATTCAATTGAGGTTATTCGCGACTACATATTCCGCGACAGCGGCGACAAGGATTTAATCAAGTATGAAAAATTCTTGGTTAAAGAAGTTAAACGCTCAAACAAAAATCCTCTTCATCTTGGCTTTCAATGCGTCGCAATGAAGCTGTTAACAGAAGTTGGAACATTGAACCTAGCTTATAACACTGTTTTTAGAAAAGTTAAAAACAAAATTATCAAACATTTTGAAGAAATAAACCCTGATGTTATTGTTTCAACCCACTTTTGCCCAAGCCACTTTGCTGCCTGCGCAAAAAAGAAAGGGAAGCTCCAAAACACAAAAATTGTGACATACGACCCCGACCCAAATGTTCACGGCTGGTGGACGCGCGAAGGAGACCTTTTCATAACAAACAACGACAAAGCAACAGAAGAGGCTGTTTCCAAAAAACATTTTAAAAAAGAAACTGTTAAACAGGTTAATTTTGTAACCCGCGAATCGGTTGTTAAAACAACGGAAGCAAAAGATTTTTATCGCGAAAAATATGCCCTTCCAAAGGATAATTTCACAATTGTCCTTGCCGACGGCGCATATGCAAGCGCAAAACTTGAAAGTTTCACCGATGAACTTTTGAAATCCGACATTAATTTAACAATAATTCCAATTGCAGGAAAAAACGAAAAGGTTTTTAACAAATATAACAATTTGAAAGACAAAACAAAATCGAACATAACTCTTCGTCCTTTTCCTTTTGTTAAAGACGTTCAAGAGTTATATAAGAGCGCAGATCTTTTCGTAACAAAAGCCGGTCCAAATGCAATTCTCGACAGCATTTTCATGGGTACTCCAATTTTAACAAATTTCTATAGCGGACCAATTGAGAAAGCAACAAACGCTTTGTTTGTTAATCACTATAAAGTTGGACTTTTTTGCAACGATGCAAAAAAAGCACGCCTTATTATTGAAGATTTTGCAACAAACACGAACAAGTTAAGCCCATATATTGAAAACACAAAACAATTCAACCCTAACAAAAACGGGGCTGATGAAATTGCAAAAATTATTGCTGACTTATAAAAACCCAAGGCAAAAACCTTGGGTTTTATTTTGGAATTTTTTCGGTTACTTGAAGTTCAAAAGTTAAACTTCCAACGCTTGGCGAAGCAACTGAATATTTGATTGTTCTGTTTTTTGGGGTTTCAATTTCCCAGTCTTTAAAGTAGTTATAGAATTCTAACGTAAACCCTTTTTCCTCTGCGTTTGACGAAACATCAACGCCATAGGAAATTGAATTGTTTTCTTGAAAAAGTTTTCGAGTGAAAAGAACTAATCCTTTTTGAATTGGCTGTTTGTCTTTTGTTAAAACAAACCCTACGCTCGTTTTTCCGCTCTCTCGGGAATGTTTAACAACTGTTTCCCCTGCCGAATCAACCTGTTTTGTTGCTTGCGCACCTTCTTTATCGCCAAAAACGCCAACATCGCCAATGCTCATCGAACCCGAATCTTTGAAAACACGAATTGAATAGACCTTCTTCCCTGCCTCAATTTTTGTTATTCCGCCCTTCGCTTCAACATACAAAACCGGCAAAGCAATTTGAAAACTTTGCTCGTTAAGCCTCCAAACCGGCACTTCCAAAAAGTTGTTGTTTCCAACGCTAAAGCGGAACGACTTATCTTTTTTATAAATTATGTTATTGATTGTTATTGCAGAAAGATCTTGCGATTCGTCGGTTGCAACTTCAACATAAAAATTTTGGTCGGTTGCCTCGTTAAGAGTTTCTCCTTCTGTTTTGTTAAAAAAAGTTGAAACAAGTTTCGTTGAAAGCGCAGCGCATGTTTCGGTTTCATCTTTTATAACAGTTAACTTTGAGCAGCCAACAACAACGCTTGCAAGCGTTAAAACAAGAGCAAAGAAAAAAACTGGAAAATTTCTCATAACAAAATTGTTTCCAGTTTTCTTTTTTCTAAACTTTTCCTAACCTTTCATAAGAAAAAGGAGCAAAAGACAAGCACAGTTGTTTTTCCTTTTCGGCTTTAAACAGCCGTCTTGAGGCAAAATATATGGTCGAGGGCGAACAATTGTTGATGCGGGCAAAACTTGAACTTCAACAATGTTGCTCTTATAGTTTCTAACTTGATCGTTTTGTTTGCAAGTTAGTTCAGATTGGAATTGTAAAATTTTTGCCATTAAAGAACCTTAACATCGAATGAAACTTTAACAGTGTTGCCAGTATCCAAATCTTTCAAGTTAAACCCGTCATTTGGATTATAGGTTGGCATTGAAACTTCATCAACCTTAACACTTTCGCTAATAAATTCTGTTCCTGCTGGAAGATTGTTCGAGAAGAAAAGTTCGGTGTTTTTAACATTACCATTGTTTGTTATGATGTTGCTGAATGTTATTGTTTGTCCGGCAACAACAACCTGTTTTGAAACTTTTTGGGTTATTTCCATTCCCTCAATTGTAAGAGGAATTTCAATTGTTGTTAAAGTTTCTGTTAAGTCGTCGGCATCGGCGGCTGAATAGGTTATTTCCGAAGTTGTTGTAACTTTATCATCATTTGGGCTTTCCGCAATTGAAATTGTGTATGAAATTGTAACCATTCCGCCCGAGGCAGTTATTGGGGTTGTTAATGTGTAACCCGTTGTTGGATTTCCGCTTGCGTCAACTCCCCCATCAACTTTAAGCGAACCAGCCTTAAACGTTGCGTCACTTGAAATTGTGTCGGTTAAAGTTAAGTTTTCAACATCATACTCGCTGTTATTTGTAAGTTTTAAAGTTATTTCGATTTCGTCTTCTGGGACACCAAAATTTTTTGACGATGTTCTAACTTTTTCAAGTGCTGTTGTCATGTTTTCTGTTGTTGATGTGTTGCTTGTAACGCTGTTTTGTTTTTGCGTTCCATCGGGCAAACTATATTTTGATGTAAGCGACGAAGTGTTTTCAATTTTTGCCATATATTTCCTCCTGAATTATGTTCTAATTCCAATATATGAAAAAAATTTTTTTCTGTTAAAAAATTAACTTGCTAAAAAATTTGAATAAAAATTTAAATGTGATATATTATTTTTATATCACTTCTAAAAGGAAACAACATGGAAAAACAAAAAGTTATTATCGACACAGATCCTGGCGTTGACGACAGCGCCGCAATAATTCTTTCGCTTTATGACGATTTTTTTGATATCGTTCTTCTAACAAGTGTAAGTGGAAACGTTGACATTAATTTAACAACAAAAAACGCAATTCACCTTCTTGAAAAATATAACAGAACCGACATTCCTGTTGCGCGTGGCGCAGAAAAACCAATGAAACGCGAACCAAAAGACGCAACATATATCCATCAAAAATTTGGAATGGGCGGATATGTTCCTCCAGAAACGGTTTCAACAAAGCCAATTGAAAAAGACGCCGTTGAGGCAATGTATGAAGCAATCAAAAAATATGCGGGCGAAATTAAAATTATTGCCCTTGGCCCACACACGAATCTTGGAAATCTTCTTGTTAAACACCCAGATGTTAAGAACATGATTTCACATATCTATTGCGAAGGGTGCTCGCTTAATGGCTATGAGGATTCCGACGCACGCTGGGCAAATCATCTTTCGTTCAACGTTTCAAGCGACCCAGAAGCATTCTACCTAACAACACACAGTGGAATTCCATTAACAATTATACCATCAAAAATGGGGCGTGAGCTTGCAAACTTCACCGAAGAGCAAATTAACGAAATGGCAAAAATTAACGACACAGGCAAATTCCTTTCCTCAATGTATTGGGGCTATTGGGAACGTTTCTATGACGACAAACGAATTGCAACAAACGACACCTGCGCTGTTTTAATTTGCAGAAATCCAAACCTTTTTAAAACAGAAAAAATTTCAATTGAAGTTGACCTTGTTGAAACCCCAGGGAAAACAATAATCAGAAAAGACGAAAACAGCAACATTGAACTTGCCGTTGGAGTTAATAAAGAGGAAATGCATAAATTCTATTTTGATGCAATCCGCAAACTTGAAAAATTCAAATTTGAATAACAAAAAACCAGCATAATTGCTGGTCTTTTTAATTTTCATAGTTTTCTTCAAACATCTTAATTCGTTTTCCAAGTTGCTCTTTCCCAAGAAGTTTCAAAATTTGATACAAATCGGGTGTGCAAGATTTTGTTGTGAACAAAACGCGAATAACAGTGCTAACATCGGCAACGTTTCCTTTATAGTTTTCAGGGTTTTGCTTATATGCTTTCATGTCGCTTGCAAATCCAAGTTGATCGCACATTTGTTTTAATTTTGCGAACCAAGTTTGCTTGTCGTCGTTTTGATCGTAGAAATTTTGAAGATACAACTTTGCAATTTCCAAAATTTGCGCCTTATCCTTGATAAGCTTAAAATCGTAGTTCTTTGCCATCTCCTCAAAACCTTTTTCATACATGAAAAGAATTTTTGGATAGATATCTTTATATGTTTCATAATCTTTGCTTGGTTTTGGCTGCTCACGCTCAATGTTTAAAACGTCTTTGTAATATTCATGGGAAATTTCAATTAATCCTAAAAGTTTTTCGTCGTAGGTTTTTGCCCATTCATAAGACAACTCAAAAAGTTTTTCTTTGTTCATTTTTGATATGACGTCTTTTGAAACACTGTTCAATTTTTCAAGGTCGAAAATTCCTCCGCTCTTGCTCATTTTTTCAACAGTAAGTTTAAAATCCCCAATTTCGGAATTTGGATTTGCCTTGCGCCAGAGCTCAAAATTTGAATTGATAAGATTCAAAAGATATTCATGGATTGCCTCTGTTGGATAACCATTTTCCAAAAACCAACGGCTGTCGGCCCAATTATCATAACGCTTGCTAATTTTCCTAACTGCCCCTGTTTCTTTGTCGATTGTCATAATTTGCGCAGTGTGTAAATATTTTGGAGGCGTTAAGTTCATATATCTGAACAATTGCAAGTGGAAAGGAGCGCTTGAAAGCCACGACTCATCGCGAATTACAATTGAAGTGTGCATAAGAGAATCGTCAACCAAATGGGCAAGGTGATAGAGAGCCGTCCCATCGCTTTTAAGAATTACATAATCAATTTGGTTTTCAAAAAACGAAATATCTCCTCTGAGTTCATCGTGGAAATTTATTTTTTTCGTTCCGTCCCCGTCGGCTTTAATTCTTATCTTAAAGCTTTTCCCTTCCTCAATGTTTTGTTTAATTTGTTCATAGGAAAGATTGCGGCATTTTGCCCATCGTCCATAATATCCAATTGGAACGCCAAGACGTTTTTGCTCGCTTCGATAATCTGCATTCTCGTCATCGTCTTCGCAAAAACATGGATATGCAAGTCCGCGCGAAACAAGATCTTTTGCAAACGCTTGATAGAACAACGTTCTTTGGCTTTGAAGATATGGCCCATAGTTGCCGCTTTCTTTTTCATAGCCCTCAAAGCCCTCATCAATTTTAATTCCCAACTTCTTAAGCGTTGGATAAATAAGGTTGCCCGCGCCTTCAACTTCGCGCTTCTTATCGGTGTCCTCACATCTTAAATAGAAAATTCCGTTGCTTTGATGAGCAAGATAGGAGTTAATTAAACATTGATAAACGCCACCAATATGTATATACCCGGTTGGGCTTGGCGCAAATCTTGTAACCAAACAATTTTCGCCCAAATTGCGTGGCGGATATTTTTTAATTATTTCATCAACGGTTATGTTAACATTTGGGAAAAGTAAATCTGCAATTTGTTGATTTGTGTTCATAAGTGCTCCAAAATTACTAATATCTTTATAAGATTATCACTTGAGCCTTTTTTTTGCAACATTTTTTTGATTTAATTGCCTATTTCTTGGAAAAAACGAGCCCATGGATTAATTTAAACTATTTTGAAATCGGATATTATTCGTTTGCCAAAATTGCTTGTTTTGTTCTATAATTAAACGCGAAGGAGATTTTTATGACTATTGATGAAATAAAGCATCTTGCCGAACTTTCTAAACTGAATTTTAGCGATGCTGAACTTGAAAAGTTTTTAAAAGACTTTGACGAAATAAGTGTTTTTTTCAAACAACTTGATAATGTTGACGACAACGTTGAGGTTGAAAAAGAATTTGTTAGAAATTTTGAACAATTGCGAGAGGACATTATTGCTCCATCGCAAGAACGCGAATTGATTTTAAAAAATGCACCAAAAAAGGATAGTATTTCTTTCATTGTGCCAAAGGTGGTTGAATAATGGAACTTAACAAACTTGGAATTATTGAAGCAAACAAAAAATATGTTAACGGCGAATTTTCCGCAGTTGAAATGACCACTGCATGCATCAAGCAAACTGAAAAATATCAAAGCAAAAATGCCGTTTTGGAAGTTTTTGACGACGCAATTGAGTTCGCAAAGAAATTGGACGAAAAAAGAGCAAGCGGAAAACCTCTTGGAAAATTGGCTGGCGTTGTTCTTTACATTAAAGACAACATAATGCTCAACGGGAAAAAGGCAACCTGCTGTTCAAAATTTATGAAAGATTTTGTTAGCACCTACACCGCAACCTCACTCCAAAAAGTTCTTGATGAAGATGCAATAATTTTAGGAAGAACAAACATGGACGAGTTCGCAATGGGAGGAAGCACAGAAAACAGTTTCTATGGCCCATGCAAAAACGCACATGATGATTCTCGCGTTTCTGGTGGGTCAAGCGGCGGTTCGGCGGTTGTTGTTGCACTCGACATGTGTAACGCGGCTCTTGGAAGCGACACTGGCGGATCTGTTCGCCAACCTAGTTCCTTTAATGGAGTTGTTGGAGCAAAACCAACTTACGGTCGAATTTCAAGATATGGACTTATTGCATTTGCGTCAAGCTTAGATCAAATTGGCCCTATAACTAAAAATGTTAAAGACAGTGCATATCTTTTGCAAATTCTTTCCGGCCCAGACAAAAACGACATGACAACTCTTAACGACACCAATCTCGATTTTTCAAAATACATTGGAACAGATATTGCCGGAAAAGTTGTTGGGATTGAAAAAAATCTCATTGAAAAATATAAGCAAAGAGAATACTATCATTATTATGAAAAAATGATAAATTTCTTAAAAGAAAACGGCGCAATTTTAAAGGAAATTGAAATTAAAAACATCGACCTTGCCTTGCCAGTTTACTATATCATTGCCCCAGCGGAAGCATGCAGCAACTTGGCACGCTTTGATGGAATTAAATACACAATTCAAAGTTCGGATGCAACCGACATCGACCAACTTTATAAAAACAGCCGAACTGAAGGATTTGGAAATGAAGTTAAGCGCAGAATCATGATTGGGAATTATGTTCTGTCAAGTGGAAAAGACGGCGAATATTATCGTAAGGCAAGAAGGATTCAACAAATTATTAAACATTCATTCGATGAAGTTTTTGAAAGTTGCGATTATGTTGTTTTGCCAACAACAATTTCTGATGCCTTTGTTATTGGCGACAAGTTTGACGACCCAATGACTCTTTATTTGGAAGATATGTTCACTGTTGTTGCAAACATTGTTGGCCTTCCTGCAATAACAATTCCATATGAAAAAAGCAAAAACGGACTTCCTCTTGGAATCCAAGTTCTTTCTCAAAAGAAAAACGAAGACAAAATCTATCAACTTGCTGACTTTATTGAAAACAACTTCAAAGGAGGCATAAATGAATAACAAATATGACATTGTTGTTGGGCTTGAAATTCATGCCGAACTAAATTCTAAAACAAAAGTTTTCTGTTCCTGCGAAAATAAATTTGGCGCCGAGCCAAACACTTTGGTTTGCCCAATTTGCTTGGGCATGCCAGGAACATTGCCCAACTTGGACAAAAAATGCGTTGAATTAACAATTAAAAGCGGACTTATAACAAACTGCAAAATCAATCAAGACCCAATGTTTGAAAGAAAAAACTATTTCTATCCAGACCTCACAAAATCCTATCAAATAAGCCAGTTATACTCTCCAATCTGCTATGATGGATATGTTCAACTTGACAGCGGAAAGAGGATTCGAATTGACAATATCCACTTGGAAGAGGACACTGGGAAACTCGTTCACATTGGCGACAAGTCATACATCGATTATAATCGATGCGGCGTTGCGCTTATTGAAACCGTAACAAAGCCAGACATTTCAAGCGCCGATGAAGCAGTTGAATTTTTAATGAAATTAAGAAACTTGTTTATATACGGCGACATTGCGAACTGCAAACTTGAACAGGGCGGAATGAGATTCGACGTTAACCTTTCTGTTAAACCTTCTGGAAGCGAAAAACTTGGGTGCAGAGTTGAAATGAAAAACTTGAGTTCTTTCCGATCGGTTAAGCATGCAATTGAATATGAATCAAATCGTCAAATTGAAATTTTGGAAAATGGTGGAGTTCTTGAAGAAGAAACAAGAAAATGGGACGACGGAAAGAACCAAAGTTTAGCGATGAGAAAAAAGGACTCAATCAACACCTATCGCTATTTCCCCGACCCAGATTTGCCACAAATCCATATTGACAACAAAATTATTGAAGACATTAAAATGTCCTTGCCATTAACCGAGCAACAGCTTAAAGAAATTTATAAAAACGAATATAATCTCCCAGATTACGACATTGGCGTTTTAATTTCCGACAAGAAACTTTCCGACTTCTTTAATGAATGCATCAAAATATACAACCAACCAAAAGACTTGTCGAACTGGGTTTTGGGCGAGCTTTTGCGTAATGTTAAAGATGAAATTAACATTTCAGCTGAAAATTTTGTTCAAATTATTAATATGTCGAACAAAAAACTTATTTCAAGAACAAATGCTGTTCCTCTTATTGCTCGCGTTATGGAAACAGGGAAAGCCCCTCAATCGCTTGCGAAGGAAATGGACATTTTGAACACAATGAACGACGATGACCTTGAGCCAATAATCGACAAGTTGATTTCGGAAAACCCAAAAGCCGTTGACGATTACAAGGTCAATCCAGACAAAATTATGACCTTCTTCACAGGACAAGTTATGAAACAAACTCGCGGAAAAGCGAACGTTGTTTTGGCAAAAAAACTTCTCCAAGAAAAATTAAATTAAAATTAATGCGCAACTCAACTTGCGCATTTTTTATTCACTAACCCCGCCTCGTTCCCTCACTTTAAAATCAAATTTTGATTTTATTAACAAAAGAGTTTAAAATATGTTATAATTTAGACATGGATAAAGAGTTTAATGTGATGAATTTTTTAAAAAACTTTAAAAGAGGTTAATATGGAATATTTAGATATATACACTGATAAGTTTAAACATATCGGAACTTGCGAAAAAAAAGAATGTCATCAAAAAGGTTATTGGCATAAGGTTATAACAGTGCTTGCTGTAAACCCAGAACAAAGAAAAGTTTATTTTCAACGCAAAAAGCCAAAAGATGGAATTGTAACAAATGACAATGCACTTCTAGATTTCACTGTTGGTGGGCACATTCAAGCAGGAGAAACTGCAGAAGAAAGTGTTAGAGAAGTTAAAGAAGAACTTTTAGAAGAAGTAACTCTTAATGACCTTATTTATTTAGGCATAAGACAAACTGCAGCAACAGTAACAGAAGATTACATAGCAAACGAATTTCAATATGTTTATCTTTTCCCTTCAAAAAAGACTTTAGAAGAATACGAAGTGAATGGCGAAGAAATAGCAAGACTTGTTGAAGTTGATTTAGATGAAGCACTCGCATTATTCTATGATGAAAAAACAGAAATTAAAGCAAGAGAAAAATATCTTGAAAATGATAAATATGTTATAAATGAAAAATTGATATCTAGAAAAAACTTTATGGAGTGTTATCAAATAATTGATGAATTCTATAAAAGAATGCTAATTGCAGCAGATAGATACTCAAAAGGAGAAAATCCAAAATATATAATGTGGTAAAAAAATCAGCGACCAAAGCCGCTGAAAACCCTAACTTTTGGGGTTGTTATGGTGCGCCGTGAGGAGCTCGAATCCCCAACCTTTGGTTCCGTAGACCAACGCTCTATCCAATTGAGCTAACAGCGCAAAAACTAAATGTTTTTCAACATTCGAACAATATTATAATCAAAAAAGCAGTTGATGTCAACTGCTTTTTAATTTTTTTTACATTCCTAAATCTTGCCCATCAGCTTTTGAAGAGGTTTCTTCAACTTTTGCTGGAGCGTCTGTGCGACCTATTGCCAAAGTTTTTTGTTCAGTAATTCTTCTTCGGATTGCATTCAATTCTGCTTCTCGTTTTTCTTGGCGCGAAGATTTTTTAACTTTTGTTTTTTCTTCTTTTGCCTCAACCGCTTTCTCGGCTTTAACTTGAACCTCTTTCTTAACTTCCTTTGAACCAACGCCAACGGCCGCTTTAGCTTTCGATTCGTCAACTTTTTCTTTATTCAAAACTTTCTTTGGTTTTATAAACTTAGGTAATTCAATTTTTTTAGCCTTTTTCTTCTTTTTCTTCTTATCCTCTGAATCATCTAAATTTTCTTCGTCATCTTGTTCTTTTTCTTGACTCTCTTGGCTTTTATTTTGTTTATTTTCTCCGTCTTTGCTTTCTTGATTTTCTTTATTTTTACTTAATTTCTTTTCTTCCGCATCAATTTCTTTTTCGAGACTTTTCTTTTTTGCATTTATAGCTTTTTGTTTTTTCTCGTTTCTTTCTCTAAGGTCGTCAACAAGTTCTTTCGACATAATTGTTGATGTTCCAATTGCAATAGCAAGACCAATAAACGCTGGGAACAATAATCCCCCAACTGCCATTGCAATTGTTAAGGCAACAACCCCAGCAATTATTCCACCCAAAACACAATGTTTAACAACTTTTAATGGATTAAATGGAACTCTAACGCTATTTGTTGAATATTGAGGAGCCGGTTCGATTTTGTTTTTATTCTCCTCTGTTTCCTCTTTTTGGCTTTGAGAAGTTTGGGATTCTTGCTTCTTCTCTGTGTTTGCGGTTGAAGCATTTTCCTCTTTTGCTTCCTCTGCAACAACTTCACCAACAACTTCTGCGTTGTTTTCTTCTGGCTCTTTTTCGCTAACAACCTTGTTTGATTCAACTGCGCTTGGTTCAATTCCAACCTCTGCGCCCTCATCTGAATCGTTGTTAATTTTATTTTCCTTAACAGAATCAGCTGTTTCAGATTTTCTTTCTGCAATCACTTTGAAATTAACTACTGGTTCTGCTTCGTTTCCAAGATCAATCACTTTCCCTCCAAACTCGCCCGTTTGTTGACTTTTACTTCCAATTTTAAGATTTGAAACATTCTTAATTCTTGTTTTATATGTTTCTGACGAAACTCTTTCAACCGATGTTCTTGAATTTTGTTCTTTAACATAATTCAAAACTTCTTTTGCATTTTCCGAAGAAATTCCTTCAAGAATTGATGCAACCGCTCCAACTTTTCCTTGTCCAAAATCCCCACCGCGGAATTGGAAGCCCAAGTCGTGGTTTAAAGGGATTCCTCTTTCGATATTTTCATTCGATCCATCAATCAAGTTTGCAAGCTCTCTAATTTCAGTTCCGCTTGCCATGAAAAGTTTGTTTGGCTCGCCCAAAACTGTTAAGAATTTAATTTCTTCTCCAGCAACATTAAAAACCTTTGTCCTAACGCCTTTAAGTTCTTTTGTTGCTTCAAACGCTTGAGCAGGCAAAACCCCACAATTAATTCGACCCAAAGTTAAATCTTCAAAGAAATTTTCAGAAAGTTCAATGTTAATTGGTTTTTCTGTTGGAATTTGAACACATTCTGCTTTCCCTTTGTTAACAACAATTTCTCCTGCATGAATTTCAACATTTGAAATTTTGCCGCCATTTCCTTTAACACTTATAAGGATTTGTGCGTTTGGAAGGCATTTAATTTCTGTTGCATTAAAGACAACGTAATCTCCTTCTTGTTTAACATTAACGTCATCAACAAATTCTGATAAAGAATTGTTAACGTTAAGCAATTTAACGGATTTGTTGTTCTCGTTTGAAACAAGTGCCTCAAAAAGGTATCCATTATTATTTCCAAGCCCTTTTCCTGCACGATAGGAACTTACGCCGTTTTCGGTTTCTTTTTCGAAAGAAACAACAACCGCATTTCCCTTTTTAACGCGAGCTTGGTTTTGAGATTTTTCAATCAAATCAATTTTGAATTTTGAAATCATTTTCTCTCTCCTTAAAATAATTTTAACAAAATCCACATAAAATTGCAATATTTTTCACAAAAAACACCAATTTTAAGCAAATTTTTAAACTTTTCGTCAGCAGTGTTTTCCCTATAATTTGTTTTCAAAGTTAGTATACCACAAAACATATCAAAGTCAATATGTTTACTTATCCCAAAAGTTATTGCATACATTGTTTAAATTATTATTTTGCGGCAATAATTCTTATATGAAAAAAATTGTTATAACCTTTTGTTTAATCTTGGCTCTTGGCGGAATTATTGTTTTCGGACTTTTAAATAAAAAAGAAGAAAACAGCGAATATTTAAGAATACATATCCGCGCAAACTCAAACAGTGAAATTGACCAAGGAGTTAAGTATAAGGTTCGAGACGCTGTTGTTAACGCAATGATTCCCCTTCTTTCAACTTGCCAAAGCAAAAAGGAAGCAGAAGAAGTTTTAACAAACAACTTTTCTCTTATTGAAAAAACAGCAAACACTGTTTTAAGAGAAAACGGTTTTCAATATACTTCAAAAGCACGGCTTGCGCGCGAAGAGTTCCCAACAAGAACCTACGATAATTTAACTCTTGAAGAAGGTTTCTACGATGCACTGATTTTAGACCTTGGAAGCGGGGAGGGAAATAATTGGTGGTGCGTTGTCTATCCTCCCCTTTGTTTTCTTAAAGCGAATCCAACAGGCGAAGAAACGGTTTACAAATCCAAATTGATTGAAATCATTAAATCTTTCTTTAATTAGGAAGATTTTTTTGAATAAAAAATTTTTTTTGCGCAAACTACTTAAAATTGCAAGATTTTAGGGAGATTTTTATGGTTATTTCAAAAAAAGTTTGGGTTGCATCAATTTTAATTCTTGTTTGTTTAATTTCAAGTTTCAGCTTGAGCATTATTCCAACTCGCCAAATCGAGCAGGTTGCCGCCGACACAACTTACACCCAAAACAAACTTATTCAACAAAAACTTAAGGACTTGGGATATTACAACGGGTCGATTGACGGAACGCTTAATTGGGAAACAACACAGGCAATTAAGGCTTTTCAATATGACTATGGCGTTGAGCAAACTGGAACTGTTGGCCCAAAAACAGCAAGTTTGCTTGGAATTAACCTAAACGACCAAACAAACAACGACCTATATTTGCTTGCCAAATGCGTTTATGCTGAAGCACGCGGCGAGCCATATGTTGGGCAAGTTGCAGTTGCCGCCGTGATTTTAAATCGTGTTAAGCACCCAGATTTCCCAAACACAATTTATGGTGTTGTCTATCAGCCATGGGCATTCACTGCGGTTTACGACGGTCAAATTGGATATGAACCAGACGAAACAGCCTATCAAGCAGCGCAAGACGCCCTTAACGGCTGGGATCCAACCTATGGCTGCATTTTCTACTATAATCCTGCAACAGCAACAAGCCAATGGATTTTTAACAGAGAAATTGTTGTTACAATTGGACGTCACGTTTTCTGCATTTAAAGGAGGGAGAAAATGAAACTTAAAGATTTAAGCAAGGAAAAAGCAAACATAAGCAAAGCAAGTTTGATAACTCTTCTTGTTTTTGTTGGGGTTTTGGGAATTATGATGACGGTTTTCTGCGTTCTCTATGCCGTAAACAAAAAAGCATACACCGAAAGTTCAGTTAACCTTGAAAATGTTTATCAGCGATCTTTCTTCGACCTTGTTGACGATGTTAACAACGCGGAAGTTAAACTTGGGAAAATTGTTAATGCAACAAACGAAGCATATGTTCAAAAACTTCTTTCGGAAATTCATGAAAGCGCGGCAAGCGCACAAAACAATCTTTCAAGGCTTCCTCTTTCGATGAACGGGATTCCCGAAACAACAAGATTCATAAACCAACTTAACGGATTCGCGAACGTTCTTTCAAGAAAAAAAGCAACTGCAATTTCCGCCGCCGAACGCCAAACTCTTGTTGATTTATACCGCGCCGTTTCAGACATAAAATATAACCTTAACAACATGTCGAACGAAATTTCAAATGGATATAGCATTTCGGTTAATTCAAACAAAAATGAAAAGCAAGATTTTTCAGATTTCACCCTGCTTTTTCAATCCATAAAATCAAGCGGCGAGGACTATCCAACAATGATCTATGACGGTCCGTTTTCCGATTCGGTTGTAAGCAAGGAAATTCGCGGACTCACAGGCGAAGAGATAAGCAAAGACGAAGCGGAAAAAATTGCAAAAAAAATATTTGAAAAACAGGAAAATGCTGTAAGCGAAAACGGCGGAGAAAGTTCAGCAATTTCAAAGATAAGTTTTTCAGGCGAAACAAACGGAAAATTTAAAACCTACGATTTCTCAATTTTCCTTGAAAACGGATTTGAATATTACGCGCAAATAACAAAAACAGGCGGAAAACTTTTAACCTTAAGTTCATTCTCAAAAAAAGGAAAACAAACAATTTCATCTGACGAAGCCGAAAAAATTGCAACAGATTTCGCAAAGAAACAAGGCCTTAACAACATGGAATGTGTTTGGAGCGGAAGTCTTGGAAGCGACACATACCTTAACCTTGCCCCAGTTGAAAACGGAATTGTTCTCTACCCTGACTTAATTAAAGTTAAAATTGACCTTTCAAGCGGAAACGTTTTGGGCTGGGAAGCCTCCCCGTTCTACACCAACCACCGCGAAAGAAATTTAAGCCAACCAAATGTTTCAAAAAAAGCTTCGGAAAATCGCGTTCCCGACGATTTCAAAATTATTGAAACGCGCCTTGCCTTAAGCCCTTTAGATTTCAACCGCGAAGTTTTAACAAACGAGGTTAAGGCAACGAAAGAAGGTTCAACGTTCTATTTCTATTTCAACGCAGAAACTGGAAATTTGGAAAACATTTTGAAAGTTGTTAAAACCGAAAATGGAAATTTAATGATGTAAAAAAGGAAGCGCATTTTTCGCGCTTCTTTTTATTTAATGAGTTAAGGCAAATTGTTTGCCTTTTTGTTTAAAAAATGATAATTTAATTATAATTATATAAGATAAAGTTTGCGGAGGAAAGAAAAATGCGCAAAAAGGATAAAGAAAATTTAACAGCACGCCAAGCCCTTAAAGGCCTTAAACTTAAACTTTGGACAGTAATTCCAATGTTTGTTGTTGTGCTTGCTTTAACAATTGTTGGAGTTTGGGCATCTCAAACCGTCACAATCGGGGTTGAAGGAACAATCTCTTTCCAGGCAACCAATGTTGTTGCAACAATTGAAGGTTCGGTTTCGGGTGCAAAGAATCAAACAACCTTTTCAAACTTGATCTACTCTCCAACAAACACCCCAAGCACCGCTCAACTTGCAACTTGGAAAAACAAATCTTTTGAATTCCAAAACACAGAAGGCGCAAACTATGGGAAAGATATTGTTATGACGATAACAATAACAAACAACTCGTCAGAAAACAAACTTAATGTTAGAATTGTCGACTCGTCAACTGGCTCAACGCCAAACTTAACAAAAACAATTGGCGGCGCAGGCGCATCTTTCTCGATCAACCCAAATGCAAGTTCAACAGCAACAATAACTTTTTCTGTGACCGACAAAAACAAATCAATTTCTTCTTCAACTTTCAACTATAAAATAATTCTTTCAGATGAATCTTTCACAGGCTAAACTGACAAAACTTTGATAATAGCGAAGCTGGGATAATTCCACACAGCAAAACTCTCACAACAATCACCGAGGCAAGGTGGCAAATTGAGGGCGACACAAGCGGAACCACTTACACGGAAATCACGGCAACAAACGGAACGCTTGGAAAAACGCTTATTCGAGTTAGTTAATTTAAAAAATCACGGGGAAGGGCTAGCACTTTTGAAACTAGCAAAAAAAGTCACAATTCCTTGTGGCTATTT
>CAYLHO010000001.1:73856-322913 GCA_964383665.1 uncultured Lachnospiraceae bacterium | reverse complement strand
TTAAGAAAAACAACGCCGTGTCGTTGTTTTTTAGCGCCGGCGTGAAAGCGGCGAAGCTCCGAGAGGCAAACCCGCCGCGGAGCGAATTAAATTCCGGCAAATTGATTTTTTATAAACAAATTGCATTGATAAAAGAAAATATATGTTATGATAAAATCATGAAAAAGTTGTTTTTGAGTTTTGGAATTATTTTATCAACTTTCGCAATTGCTGTTGGAATTTTCTTTCTTGTTAGGAAAGAAACGCCGCAACAGCCTGCTTTTGGAAGTTGGTGGTGGAATAGCAAACTTGATGCCGAAACATATTTAAATTTTGCAGATGAAAACAAAGTTAACGAAATATATTATTACACAAGAAAATTTGATGATGAAACAAAAAATTTCATAAGCAAAGCCAACGCAAAAAATATTGAGGTTTTTTGGCTTGCGGGGAAATATGAGTGGCTTGAAGATAATTCAGAATTAATTACGCAAATTGACCAATATGTTGATTTTCAGAATAGAAACGACGGCGCAAAATTTAGCGGAATTCATTTGGACATTGAGCCACATCAAAGCCCAAACTTTAAAGGCAATCGATATCAATTAATATACAATTTGATTAACTTGGCAAGCACTTTAAAGGAAAAATATCCCAGCATAAAATTTGATTTTGATTTGCCTTTTTGGTTGCATGATGAAATTAACTTTAAGGGGCAAACAAAGCCCGCATATGCCTTTATGATTGATTTAGCAAACCGGGTTTTTGTTATGAGTTACAGAGATTCAACCGAAGCAATTTTGGACATTGCAAAAGAAGAAATTGCTTATGCGAAAGAGCAAAACAAACAACTTGTTTTATGCGTTGAAACAAACAGTTCGGAAGGCGATAATGTTTCGTTTAAAGAAGAGGGAAAACAAGTTATGCTTGAAGAAATTAGCAAACTTAAAAGGGAAATTCCAAATGATTTTGGAATTGCAATTCATCATATTAAAACTTGGTATGAATTAAACTAAAAAAATCCTTGCTTTAACGCAGGGATTTTTTTACTGTTCAATCATTTTTTTGCTTCGAATGGAGCGGTGGAATGTTATTGCAAAACGGTGAGCCTCGTCGCGAATGTTTTGCAAAAGTCGAAGCGCAAGAGAGCCCTCGGGAAGACGGATTGGAATTTTTGAATTTGGTTTGTAAACCTCTTCAAATCTTTTTGCAAGCGAAATTATTGCAACATTTTTGAAAGTTGTTTTTTGAAGTTCCTCGTTGACAGATGAAAGTTGACCCTTTCCGCCATCAATAACAATTAAATCGGGCTCTTTTTTGAATGAAAGATCTTTTTTCTTGTCGAATTCTTCATTTCGTCGTCTTAAAACTTCTTGAAGGCATGCGAAATCGTCGTTTCCCTCAATTGTTTTAATTTTAAATTTTCGATAGTCGCTTTTAAGCGGTTTTCCAAAGGAGAAAACAACCATCGACCCAACTTTGTTTGTCCCAGAAATGTGTGAAATGTCGTAACACTCCATTCTGTTTGGAAGTTTTTCAAGATTAAGTGCAATTTTAAGTTCCTTAACCATTTCAAGAAAAATTTCGTTTCCGCCTTTGGAAATTTCTTTTTGCAAAGTGTTGTTCGCGTTTTTTGATGACATTTCAACAAGTTTTTTCTTAATACCTTTTTGAGGGATTAAAATTTCAACTTTAGAGCCTCTTGAAATTGAAAGAGCGTTTGAAACAAGTTCAAAATCTAACGGAATGTTGGTTAAAATTGTTTTTGGAACAAGTTTGTTAGAGTAGTATTGCAGAAGATAGGAGGAAAGACTTTCCTCGATTGATGGAAGAGCTTGGGTGAAATTTGAATTTTGACTTGAAAGAATTTTTCCTGCGCGAATTATTGTTGAGTTTAAGGAAGCAAAATTTCCGTCGCTTTCAATTGTGAAAATGTCAATCTCTTCGTTTTTTGCTAGGTCAACAATTGTTTTGTTTGAAAGCTCGTTAATCATTGCAATTCTGTTTCGAAGAGTTATTGCAAGTTCAAAATTTTCGCTTTCGCTTGCTTTTTCCATTTTTTCTTTTAAAATTTCTTTAATTTCTTTTTCGTTTCCGTTAAGAAATTGAATTGCTTTTCCAACAAGAATGTTATAGTCCTCTTCGGAAATCATGTTGCAGCAAGGAGCACTGCAAAGCCCAAGTGAAAAATTTAAACATGGACGAGTTTTTTTAACTTTTGAAAATGATTTGTTGCAACTTCGAAGCGGAAATGCGGCGTTAATTGTTTCAAGAAGTTCATAGGCGTTAAGTTTCCCAAAATATGGACCAAAATATTTCGCTCCGTCTTGCTTAACTTTTCGAACAACTGAAAATCGAGGAAATGAATCGTGTTGATTAACACGAATGTATGGATATTGTTTTCCGTCTTTTAAAAGAATATTAAAAAATGGCTGATGCTTTTTTATAAGCGTGTTTTCCAAAATGAATGCGTCAAGTTCGGTTGGGGTTATAACATATTCAAAATCGGCGATGTTATCAACCATTGTTTGAACTTTAATTTGTTTTTGAGAGTTTTGAAAATATTGAGAAACGCGATTCTTAAGAACCTTTGCTTTCCCAACATAAATTATTTCTCCTTTATCATTTTTCATGATGTAAACACCGCTTGAGCGGGGGAGATTTTTAACTTTTTCCCTTATTGTTTCGTTCATTTTTTTCCTTTTCAAAAATCTTTTTAAGATACATGCCTGTGTAACTTGATTCGCATTTAGCAACTTTTTCTGGATTGCCTTGGGCAACAATGTTTCCGCCGGCGTCGCCGCCTTCTGGTCCAAGGTCGATGATGTAGTCGGCAACTTTAACAACATCAAGATTGTGCTCAATAACAACAACTGTGTTGCCTTTTTCAACAAATTTTTGCAAAATTGTTATAAGTTTTTTAACGTCGAACATATGAAGTCCGGTTGTTGGTTCATCAAGAATATACAGTGTTTGTCCTGTGCTTCTTTTTGCAAGTTCTGCCGCAAGTTTAACTCTTTGCGCTTCTCCTCCGCTTAATGTTGTTGAGGATTGACCAAGTTTTATATACCCAAGCCCAACGTCGTAAAGCGCCTGAAGTTTTGTTCGAATTGCTGGAATGTTTCCAAAAAATTTGAGTGCGTTTTCAACCGTCATGTCCAAAACTTCGCTTATGTTCTTTCCCTTGTAGGTTATTGAAAGAGTTTCTTGATTATACCGTTTCCCCTCGCAAACTTCGCATGGAACTTCGATATCTGGCAAAAAATACATTTCAATTCGCTTAATTCCGTCGCCTTCACATTTTTCGCATCTTCCGCCCGGAACATTGAAACTAAATCTCGACGCATTATATCCTTTAATTTTTGCGCCTGTTGTTTGTGCAAAAAGTTCGCGAATTGCTGTGAAAACACCTGTGTAGGTTGCGGGATTGCTTCGCGGAGTTCTTCCAATTGGCGATTGGTCGATGTTAATAACTTTATCAAAAAATTCAAGGCCTTGAACCTTTCCGTGCTTGCCTTCTTCTTTGTTTGCACCGTTAAGTTCGTTTGCAAGAATTGGATAGAGCGTTCTTGAAACAAGCGAACTTTTTCCGCTTCCGCTAACTCCGGTTACGCAAGTGAAACACCCAACAGGAAATTTTGCTTCAACCTTTTTAAGGTTGTTTTCCTCGCAATTTGAAATTTTTAAGAAGCCTTTTGGGCGTCGTCTTTTTGATGGGATTTCAATTTTTTCTTTTCCCGAAAGGAATCTTCCGGTTATCGATTCTGGGCAGTTCATAATGTCGTTTGGCGTTCCAATTGCAACAATTTCGCCGCCATGTTCGCCTGCATAAACTCCAACATCAACAACGTGGTCGGCATATAAAATTGTCTCTTCGTCATGCTCAACAACAATAAGTGTGTTTCCCAAATTTCGAAGGGAGAAAAGTGTGTTTAAAAGTTTTTCGTTGTCAACTTGGTGAAGCCCAATGCTTGGCTCGTCGAGAATGTATAAAACGCCGGTAAGCCCGCTTCCAATTTGTGTTGCAAGACGAATTCTTTGAGCTTCTCCGCCGCTTAATGTTGAAGCCTCGCGCGAGAGAGTTAAATAGGAAAGCCCAACGTTTTTCAGGAAAGTTAAACGAGAAATGATTTCTTTTAAAATTGAGCCAGAAACTTTTTTGTCGTATTCGCTTATTTCAAGGTTTTCAAACAAATTAAGAAGTTTGTCAATCGACATTTCTGACATTTCGGCAATGTCGAGCCCAACAACTTTAACCGAAAGAGCAGTTTCCTTAAGTCTTTTCCCATGGCAAACATTACATTTTTGATTTGTCATAAGTTTTTGGATTTCGTTGCGCATAAATTCGCTTTCGCTTTCTTTAAATCTGCGCTTTAAATTGTTGAAAATTCCTTCAAAAGGAGCGCTGAAAGATTTAACAGTTCCGTTTGGCGATTTATAGGTCACGTCCAAAATTTCGTCGCCCGTTCCAAAGAGAAAAACATCAAGTTTTTCGCGTGGGAGGTCCTTAATTGGAGTGTTTAAGTCCACGTCGTATTTTTTCGAAATTGCGTCGAAATATCCTTTTGTCATTCCGCCGTAAGTATATTTCCAACCTGAAACGTTGAAAGCCCCACCTTTAATTGAAAGATTTTTGTTTCTTAAAAGCAGGCTCTCGTCGATGTCCATTGTGTATCCCAAGCCAAGGCAGTTTGGGCAGGCTCCAAACGGGCTGTTAAAACTGAAAAGCCTTGGAGTTATTTCGTCAAGACAGTAGCCGCAGGTTGGGCAGGAATGACGCGTTGAAAATTTTTCGTGACGGTTGTTTTCAAAATAGACGTCCAAAATTCCGTGGCTTAACATAAGCCCTTGCTCAACGCTTTCTGCAAGTCGTTCTTTTGAATCTTCTTTCATAACAATTCGATCAACAATTGCGGAAATTGAGTGTCGAAGATTTTTTTCAAGGTTAATTTCTTCGTCGAGTTTATGAATTTTTCCGTCAACAATAACCCTTGAAAAGCCTTTTTTTGAAAGCGACGAAAGAATTTCTTGATGAGTTCCCTTTTTCCCAGATATTATTGGGGCAGTTATCAAAATTTTTGAACCAAGAGGGGTTTCCATAAGTTTGTCGATAATTTGGTCAACTGTTTGCGTTGAAATTTCCTTGTTGCAATGCGGGCAAAATGGCTTTCCAATTTTGGAATATAGAAGACGCATATAGTCATAGATTTCGGTTATTGTTCCAACGGTTGAACGTGGGTTGTGATTTGTTGATTTTTGATCAATTGAAATTGCAGGCGAAAGCCCTTCAATGCTGTCGACATCGGGCTTTGAACTTTGACCAAGAAATTGGCGTGCATAGGAAGAAAGGGAGTCCATATATCTTCTTTGACCCTCTGCAAAAATTGTGTCGAAGGCGAGAGTGCTTTTTCCGCTTCCGCTAACACCCGTGAAAACAATAAGTTTGTTTCTTGGAAGTTCAAGGTTGACGTTTTTTAAATTGTTTTCGCGAGCACCTTTAATAATTATTTTATCTCTTTCCATTTTCCAACCTCTTTTTAAGTTTGCTAATTTCTTCGCGATATTCAATTGCAAGTTCAAAATCTAGGTTTGCCGAAGCAACTTTCATAAGACCTTTAAGTCGTTCAATTTCTTTTGAAATGTCAACTTTTGAAAGGTTGTTTCGTGCTTTTTTCGTTATTTCAATTGTGTTCTTAACTTCTTTGATGATTGTTTTTGGAACAATTCCATGTTCTTTGTTATATTCATCTTGAATTTTTCTGCGTCGATTTGTTTCATCAATTGCTTTTCTCATTGCGTCAGTAATTCTGTCTGCAAACATAATAACATGACCTTCGCTGTTTCTTGCTGCGCGCCCAATTGTTTGAATTAAAGCACCCTCGCTTCGAAGGAAACCTTCCTTGTCGGCATCAAGAATTGCAACGAGCATAACTTCGGGAAGATCAAGCCCTTCGCGAAGTAAGTTGATTCCAACAAGAACGTCAAATTCTCCAGTTCGAAGGTCGTTAAGGAGTTCAATTCTGTCCATTGTGTCGATGTCGGAATGGAGATATCTTGCTTTAATTCCATGTTCGGAAAGATAGGTTGTTAAATCTTCTGCCATTTTCTTTGTTAATGTCGTAACAAGAACCCTTGCATTTTTTGCAGTTGTTTCTTTAATTCTTTCAAGTAAAAATTGAACTTGACCTTGGGTTTTAACAACTTCAATTGATGGGTCGAGAAGCCCGGTTGGACGTATAAGTTGTTCGGTTATTTTCCCCGACGTTTCAAGCTCAAATTTCCCCGGGGTTGCCGAAACAAAAATTGTTTGCCCAACTTTTTCTTTAAATTCTTCAAAATTGAGAGGGCGGTTGTCATATGCAGATTGAAGGCGAAAACCATAGTTAATAAGATTGTCCTTTCTTGCGCGGTCGCCGTTGAACATTGCGCGAATTTGGGGAATTGTCATATGGCTTTCGTCGATGAGTGTTAAAAATCCTTTTGGGAAATAATCGATAAGTGTGTATGGGGCTTCCCCTGGATTCCTTCCATCAAAATATCTTGAATAGTTTTCAATTCCGCTGCAATAGCCAACTTCTTTCATCATTTCAATGTCGTAGTTAACTTTTTCTTTAAGGCGTTGAGCTTCAATGAATTTTTGATTATTTTCAAATCTTTTAACTTCAATTTCGGCATCTTTCTGAATTTGTGAAATTGCAGAAAGGAGTCGTGGACGTGAAATTGCATAGTGGGTTGCAGGGAAAAATGTGTAGGACTTAAGTTCGGCAACTTTTTCGCCTGTTAAATGATTAAATTGATATATACTTTCAATTTCGTCCCCAAAAAATTCAATTCTAACCGCAATTTCACTGCTGTTGGCTGGGAAAACGTCGAGAGTGTCGCCTTTTGCTCGGAATGTGCTGCGCTTAAAATCCAAATCGTTGCGAGAATATTGAATTTCAACAAGGCGGCGCATGATTGAATTTCGATTAACTTCGTCGCCCTCGCGAACATTAACTTGAAGTCCGTTATATTCTTCAGGGTCGCCAAGCCCATATATGCAAGAAACCGATGCAACAATAATTGTGTCGTTGCGTTCAAAAAGTGAAGCAGTTGCAGCATTTCGCAACTTTTCAATTTCATCGTTAATTGCCATATCTTTTTCGATGTAAGTGTCGGTTGAAACAATGTATGCTTCTGGTTGATAGTAGTCGTAATAGGAAACAAAATATTCAACGCGGTTGTTTGGGAAAAATTCGCGAAATTCGTTGCAAAGTTGAGCAGCAAGTGTTTTGTTGTGGGCAATTACAAGAGTTGGGCGGTTTTGATTTGCAATTATGTTTGCCATCGTGAAAGTTTTTCCGCTTCCAGTAACACCAAGAAGAACTTGATTTTTAATTCCATCGTTTAAACCAGCGGTTAAACTGTTAATCGCATTTTGTTGGTCCTGTGATGGTATGAATTTTGAATTTAGTTGAAAGTTCCTCTTCTCCATACTATGTATTATAACCTTTTTTATAAAGAAATAAAGAGAAATTAAGGCATTTATTGAAAAAAATGGAAATTTTTGCATATGCTTTGAAGTTTTGTGAGAAATATGGTAGATTAAGTTTAGGAGAAAGGAATGAATAATTTATATTTACTTTGCGGTAAACCGGGTTGCGGGAAAACAACGCTTGCAAAAAAATTAAACAAAGAGTTCGGCGTTATTCACTTATCCGCCGATAATTTTATGCTAAAACTTTTTGGCGAAATAACGGATAGAAATCTTTTTAACGAAAAACTTAATATCACGAAAAAATTGATTTATGAAATTTGCGAACAATTATTAGTAAAAAATGATGTTGTTCTTGATTTTGGTTTTTGGACAAAAGAAGAGAGGAATGAGGTAAAATTGCATTTTAAAAAGTCAAATGTTATTTTGGTTTATCTAAAATTAGACAATAATGAAATATTAAAAAGAATTAAAAAAAGAAATGAGAATTTAAAAGATAATGAATATTTTATGGATAAAAACACATTCGAGTTTTTGAGTTCTAAATTTGAAGAACCAACCACAGATGAAAAGGCAATTATTTATTCAAATGAAAAGGATTTTAAGATTTTTACAAACAAAATTTAATGTGCTTGCAAATTAAATTAATGGAATCAAAAAAAATAATGTGCATTTTAATTCAAACCAAACTTTATTAAAAAACGAACCCCAAAGTTGCTCCAAGGTTTATTTTATTCTTGTATGGTGCGGATAAAGGGACTTGCTCCGCGACGGGCAATTTCTTTCGGAGCCTCGTCGCTTTCACGCCGGCGCTAAAAAACAACGACACGGCGTTGTTTTTCTTAACGCTTGGTTCAAGTCCTTAAAGCATGATATCAAAAAAACTATGCGTTAACATAGTTCTTATCATTTGGTGCGGATAAAGGGACTTGAACCCCCACGGTTTCCCACTAGATCCTAAGTCTAGCGCGTCTGCCAATTCCGCCATATCCGCATTTCTCTTCTTATCTTAACATAGCAATTTTTTTTTGTCAACTTTGAAAGGGTTTTGGTAATCTTAAATCTTTAAATTTAAAATGTCTCTCTTTCTTATTTGGTATTTTTTGTCTTGTTAAAATTTGAACTTTTTGTATAAAAACTTTTCAATTGAAAAAAATTATGAGAGAGGAGGGTAACATGGCATTTATCATCATCAACATCATAAGCTTTATAATTGTTTTGATTGGAGCGGTTAACTGGGGACTTGTTGGGATTTTCGATTGGAACTTGGTTACAGCAATTTTTGGCGGATTTAATGTTGGTTCAAGAATTGTTTACTGCCTTGTTTTTGCGGCAGCGCTTTGGTTAATTTTCTATGCAATTTACTCTATGGGTTCAATTGACATGAAAGTTAAGAAAAACAAATCTGAAAACGAGTAGGGAATTTCAGATTAAAAATTTTGCCAGTCTTTATAAAAGATTGGCAATTTTATTTTAATATGATATAATTTTTTTGTGAAAAAATATTACAAAGTTTTAGGGCTTCCTCTTAATGCAACAAGGGAAGATATTAAAAGCGCTCGAAACAATTTGCTTAAGAAATATCACCCTGACATATATCAAGGGAGCATGAGTTTTGCCGAAGAAAAAAGCGCGGAAATTAACGAAGCATTCGAAAAAATTTCCGAGTTTTTGGATAAGCAAGAAAGACAAAACAGTTCTTCTTTCCAAACTCAAAATAACAACACTTCGCGTTCTAAAAAAACTCAAAGTTCAACCGCAGATGAGAAATTTTCGAATCAGATTAGATCGGAAATAAGAAGAAAGCGAGATGAAAAAGCAAAAAAACTTCGTGAGAAAAAAGAACGAAAACTGGCACGAGAATTCAGGAGTAAAGAGAGAAAAGAAAGCCGCGAAAAGAGAAGAATCTCTCGGGAAGAAAAAAGCAAATCGTCGCTTGATGAAGAAGAAAAAATTAATAGATTAACAAAAGATAGGCCAACAATTGACAATACATTAATTGAAGATGAACGTAATCCAGAAAAAATTGAAAAAACAATTTTAGACTTTTTAATTTATGGGTTTATTGCAGTGTTAATTTTGCTTGTTATTTTATATTTTACAGGAGTTTTAAAATGAAATCCAAACTTGAAAGAATGGAGGAACTTGTTAAGGAACTTAACGTTCATGTCCACAACTACTATGTTTTAGACAATCCAACAATTTCCGATTTTGAATATGACAAAATGTATGACGAACTTGTTGCTCTTGAAAGAGAAATGGGAACAATTTTGCTTTCATCGCCAACTCAACGCGTTGGGGGAGAAATTTTGGAAGGATTTAAAAAATTTGTTCACGAAGTTCCTCTCTACAGCCTTGACAAAGTTCAAAATTTTAACGCTCTCGAAAATTGGATTGAATCGGTTAAAGAAGAGTTTCCGTCGTCAACTTTTTCGGTTGAATATAAATTCGACGGTCTTTCAATTGTTGTTGAATATGAAAACGGAAACCTTGTTAAAGCGGGAACTCGCGGCAACGGAAAAGTTGGAGAAGATGTTACGGCGCAAGTTAAAACAATTAAATCTGTTCCGCTTTCAATTCCGTTTAAAAACAAACTTATTGTTCAAGGCGAGGGAATGATAACCCTTCCAAATCTTGAAAAATATAACAAAACAGCAACTGAACCGCTTAAGAATGCACGAAATGCCGTTGCAGGAGCAATCCGTAACTTAAATCCAAAAGAAACTGCTAAACGAAATTTGGATTTGTTTGCCTATTCAATTAATTTTGTTGAAGGGAAAAAATTTAAAACACAAGAAGAAGCGAACAACTTTTTAATTGAAAATGGGTTTAAAACTGCATCTTTTTTCAAAATTTGCAGCGAAAGCAGCGAAATTATTGAAGAAATTAAAAAAATTGGCGAAATTAAAAATTCTCTCGACATATTGATGGACGGAGTTGTTATTAAGCTTAACGAAATTCAAAACAGAGAGGAACTTGGCTACACAAGCAAATTTCCAAAATGGGCAATTGCATATAAATTTGAGCCCGAGGAACTTTCAACGCTTCTTAAAGATGTTGTTTGGCAAGTTGGACGAACAGGAAAACTGACTCCAATTGCTCAAATTGAACCCGTAACCCTTGCTGGGGCAACAGTTAGCCGAGCAACGCTTAACAACATGGGCGACATAAAACGAAAGGGAGTTAAGAAAGGAGCAAGAGTTTTTGTTCGACGAAGCAACGAGGTTATTCCAGAAATTCTTGGACTTGCCGAAGATTTGCCTTCTTCCGAAGAAATTATCGAGCCAAAAGCTTGTCCATGCTGCGGAGGCGCATTAAGCGAAATCGGTGCAAATTTATATTGCACAAACATTGATTGCCCAGAGCAAATTAAGGACTCGCTAACTCATTTTTGCAGTCGTGAGGCGATGGATATCGACGGGCTAAGCGAAAAAACAATCGACCAGTTCTATTGCCAACTTGGGCTTCGTAAACTTTCCGACATTTATGAGTTAACATATGACCAACTTTTAACTCTTGACAAATTTAAAGATAAAAAGGCGGAAAACCTTCTTGCTTCAATTGAAAAAAGCAAAAATGTTTCGCTTTCTTCCTTCATTTTTGCACTTGGAATTAAAAATGTTGGAACAAAAACGGCCAAGGATTTAGTCCAAAATTTTAAGTCGTTTAACAATATTAAAAATGCAACCTATGAGCAACTTGTTTCAATCCGTGATGTTGGCGAAATTGTTGCAAAAAGCATTTATGATTATTTTAACAACGAGGAAAATATTGCCGAAATTGAGCGCCTGTTTGAAAAAGGTGTTAATCCGCAAGTTGCAAAATCAAACGACAATCTTAAACTTGCGGGAAGAAAAGTTGTTTTAACAGGTTCGCTTTCGATGTCGAGACTTCAAGCAACAAAACTTCTTGAGGAAAACGGAGCAGTTGTTCTTTCTTCCGTTGGGAAGGAAACAAATCTTGTTGTTGCAGGGGAAAATGCGGGAAGCAAGCTTGAGAAAGCAAAAAAACTTGGAATTGAAATTATTGGCGAAGAGGAATTTCTAAAGTTAATCAAAAAATAATTTACAAAACAAAAAATGTGTGATATAATACGCAAAGATTAAAGGAGAAATGGCTTATGATGATTGAACCACCAATTGATGAACTTGTTAAAAGAACAGATGGGAATAAGTACAAACTTTCGGTTGTTATGGCAAAACGTGCTAAAGAACTTGAAAAAAGAATTCCAGCTGAAATTGAAAAAAGCGAAAAGAAGGCAATAAGCCTTGCAGCAGACGAAATTTACAACGGAAAAATTGCAGCGGACAATTAATCAATTTAAGACAAAAAAAAGAACAATTCCACTTTGAGAATTGTTCTTTTTTTGTTAAAATAATGTTAATGATTGCAGAAGTTATTGTTGAAGTTAGCAGCAGCGAAGTTGACAAGGTTTTCGATTATGAAATTCCTTCTTTTTTTGAGCATGAAAAACTTGTTGGAAGGCGCGCTCTTGTTCCGTTTGGACCAAGAAAAATTGAAGGATACATTCTTCAAACAAAAGAAACATCGTCGCTTTCTTCTTCAAAACTTAAATCAATAATTTCTCTTCTCGATAAAGAGCCAATAATTTTGCCAGAAATGATTGAACTTGCAAATTTTATGAAACATAAATTTCATCTTAAAATTGTTGATTGTTTGCGGCTTTTCATTCCGTCTCAAATGCGCGGAGAAAAAATTAAACCTGTTTTTGTTAGCAGTTATGTTTTGAATGAAAATTTCAATATAAATTCATTAAAATTAAATAAAAATGCAAAAAAACAGCAAGAAATTGTTGATTTTCTTCTTAAAAACAAAATAATTGACCCGCTTGGTTTAAAAGATTTTTCTCAATCTGCATTAAAAAATCTTGAAAAAAGTGGGATTATTGTTGAAAAAAAAGTTCAAAAATTTCGACAACCAATGAAGGATTTGGAAACTTTAAATTCAAATAAACATGTTCTTAATCCTGCGCAAAAAAATGCTCTTGAAAAAATTCATGGAAACAAAACATTTCTTCTTCATGGTGTAACCGGAAGCGGAAAAACCGAAGTTTACATGAACATTATTGAAAGAGAAATTTCGAACGGGAAAACGGCAATTATGCTTGTTCCTGAAATTTCTTTAACCCCTCAAGTTTTAAGAAATTTTAAAGACCGATTTGGAAACATGGTTGCAATTTTGCACAGCGGACTTTCGGCAGGCGAAAGATTTGACGAATGGAACAGATTACTTTCGGGAGATGCAAAAATTGCAATTGGAGCAAGAAGCGCGGTTTTTGCTCCATTAAAGAATTTGGGAGTGATTATTATTGACGAGGAGCACGACGGGTCGTATGTAAGTGAATCGAACCCAAGATATAACACATTCGACGTTGCTTCTTTCCGCGCAAAATTCAATTCGTGCAGTCTTGTTTTGGGAAGTGCAACTCCAAGCATTGAAACATATTTCACTGCTTCGGAAGGCAAAATTGAAATTGTTGAGCTTCCTCTTCGCGTTAATGGAAAGGACATGCCAAGTATTGAAATTGTTGACATGCTTGGCGAAATTAGAAGCGGGAACAACAGTGTTTTTTCAAGACGTTTGCTTGGCGAGCTTGACGAATGTTTTAAGCAAAACAAACAAGCAATTTTGTTTTTGAATCGGCGCGGTTATGTTTCTTTCTTGCGCTGTCGGGAGTGTGGATATGTTGCAAAATGTTCAGATTGCGATGTTTCTCTTGTCCATCACAAAAGCGAAAATAAACTTGTTTGCCATTTTTGCGGGAAAAAATTTAAGGTTTTAACCGCTTGCCCAGAATGCGGAAGCACCCACATTCGAGAAGGGGCAATTGGAACAGAAAATGTTGTTGATCAATTCAAAAAGATTTTTCCAAATGTTCCAGTTTTGAGAATGGATAACGACACAACGAGAACCAAGGACGCCCATCAAAAAATTCTTTCAGCATTTTCGAAACTCAAGCCAGGGGTTTTGATTGGAACGCAAATGATTGCAAAAGGGCATGATTTCCCAGATGTGACGGTTGTTGGAATTTTAGATGCCGATCAAGGGCTTTTCCAAAGCCACTATAAAAGCGCTGAACGAACTTTTGCGCTTATAACGCAAGTTGCAGGAAGGGCGGGGCGAAGCGAAAGCGAAGGAAAAGTTGTTCTTCAAACATATTCACCGAAAAAATATGTTTATAATTTGGCAGCAAATTATGATTATAAGGGGTTTTATAAACGAGAAATCAACTTAAGAAAAACAACTCTTTTCCCTCCGTTTTCAACAATACTTCGAGTTATGTTTAATGGGGAAAGAGAGGAAGAAGTTAAAACCTCTGCAAAAATTTGTTACGAGGAAATTTTGGAAGAGAAAAAACAATCCCCAAGCAACTTTATTTATCTTAACGCAATGAAATCGCCGGTTTCAAGGATTAAACAGAAATTTAGATATCAAATTCTTGTTCGCTTGAAGGGCGAAAATATTGATAATTTAATTCAAAAAGTGTATAATGCATGTGACAAGGCAAAAACGCCAAAGGTTTCTTGCTTTGTTGAAATTAACCCACAAAGTTTAAGTTAAGGAGATAGTATGGCAACAAGAAATGTTGTTACTAATGAAAGTGATATTGAATTTTTAAGAAAAAGAAGCAAAAAAGTTAACGATTTCGACGAAAAACTTTGGGAACTTCTTGACGACATGAAAGAAACAATGCACAAGAACAACGGCGTTGGAATTGCTGCTGTTCAAGTTGGTGTTTTAAAACGTGTTGTTATTGTTGAGCCAAACAATATGTTTTTGGAACTTATTAATCCAGAAATAGTTTATGAAGAAGGAAACGACATCGACGAAGAAGGCTGCCTTAGTGTTTGCAAAACGCGAGGCTATGTTGCTCGCCCTAAAATTGTTAAAGTTAAAGCGCAAGACCGCTATGGCTATGATTTTGAGATTATGGGAGAAAAATATCTTGCAAGAGTTTTGTGCCATGAAATCGACCACCTTGATGGGATTCTTTTCATTGATAAAATGTTGGAGGAGATTAAAGACTGATGAAAATTGTTTTTCTTGGAGGGAGCGAGTTTTCCGTTCCCAGTTTTGAACGATTGATTTCCGACGGCCATGAAATTTTGGCGGCGGTTTGTCAACCCGACAAACCAAATTCAAGGGGAAACAAAATTGAGTTTTGCCCTCTTAAAAAAAGTGCAATTGAAAACAATGTTAACGTTTTGCAGTTTGACAAAATAAGGATCTCTGGCGTTGAAAAAATTAAAGAACTTAACCCCGACCTTATGGTTGTTGTTTCATATGGTCAAATTCTTTCAGATGAATTAATTAACATTCCAAAACTTGGGACAATTAATGTTCATGGTTCGCTTTTGCCAAAATATCGCGGGGCATCGCCAATTGTTTCGGCAATTTTGAACGGCGAAAAGAAAACCGGCGTAACAATTATGCGAATTGTTAAAGAAGTTGATGCGGGGAACATGCTTTTCAAGGCAGAAACTGAAATTGGCGAAAATGAAACCGGCGGCGAACTTTCGAAAAGACTTTCTGTTCTTGGAGCAGACTTGCTTTCTTTTGCTGTTGATGCTCTTGGGAAAGGCGAGGTTAAAGAGGAAGTTCAAAACAGCGCGGAAGCAACATTCACAAAAATGATTAAGAAAGAGGATTGCCAGCTTGATTTTTCAAACACAATGGAAAGTTTGTTTAATAAAGTTCGTGCGCTAAATCCATCAAACGTTGCATATATGCTTCATAACGGGGAAAAGATTAAAGTTTATGAAGTTAAAAAAGAGCCGCAACTTGGAGCTGGAATTGAAAACGGCGAAATTGTTTGTGCAAGCGTTAAGGAAGGGCTTGTTATTAAGTGCATGAATGGGGCAATTAGAATTTTAAAACTTCAAGCGCCGGGCTCGAAAGTTATGGACGCGAAAAGTTATTTAAACGGAAGGAAATTTTGAAACAGAGTTTTTTAGATTTAAGTTTTGATGAAGTTAAGGAAATTGTTGACAAACTTGGGCAACAAAGTTTTCGCGCGAAACAAATTTTTGAGTTTGCTTTCAGCGGAGTTGCAATTGATGAAATGACATCGCTTCCAAAAAGTTTTCGTCAACAGCTTTCAGAAAATTACGTTTCAAATCCTGTAACAATTTATAAAAAACTTGTTGGGCAAGATAAAACAGCAAAATATATCTACAAACTTCAAGATGGGAACATTATTGAAGGGGTTTTGATGCGATATAAATATGGAAACACAATTTGCGTTTCAACCCAGGTTGGTTGCAGAATGGGTTGCAAATTTTGCGCAAGCGGACTTAACGGCCTTGTTAGAAACCTTAATGCAAGCGAAATTTTGGGGCAGGTTTTGGCTGTTAACAAAGAACTTGGGGGTAACCGCGAAAATCGAAAAATAACCAACATTGTTTTAATGGGAAGCGGCGAACCACTTGATAATTTTGAACAAGTCACAAAATTTATTAAACTTGTTAATGCGCCATATTCTCTTAACATAAGTCAGAGGAACATTTCGCTTTCAACCTGCGGGCTTGCCGACAAAATTAAGCAACTTGCCGACGACGGGTTTTCAATAACATTAACAATTTCGCTCCACG
Source organism: uncultured Lachnospiraceae bacterium (assembly GCA_964383665.1). Taxonomy (GTDB): domain Bacteria; phylum Bacillota; class Clostridia; order Christensenellales; family UBA1242; genus UMGS687. The sequence goes on along the minus strand of CAYLHO010000001.1, from coordinate 306,848 downwards.
CTCCAGTTGACGAAAAAAGAAAAACAATAATGCCAATTGCAAATGCATATTCGCTTAATGAAGTTTCAAGCGCTGCAAAATATTATTTTGAAAAAACAGGAAGGCGAGTTGTTTTCGAGTATGCACTTATCGATGGCGTTAACGACAGCTTTGAAGATGCACAACATCTTAGGAATTTGCTTAAAGGTTTTCCAACCCACATTAACTTAATTCCTCTTAATCCAGTTGAGGAACGCGGGCTTAAAGGAACGGGAAAACACCAAGTTTATGCATTTCAAAAGAAACTTGAGGAACTTGGAATGAGCGCAACCGTTAGGCGAACGATGGGCGAGGATATTGAAGGGGCATGCGGGCAACTTCGAAATAAAATTTTAAAACAAGAAAATAAAACATAAAAAATGTTTTATTTTTTTTTGTTTAATGCTAAAATTAAATTATGGAAAAATATGTTTCGGTTTCAACCGACCCCGTTAAAAGCGACAATCTTTGCGAAAGTGTTTTAAATTATGCGAAGGAAGTTCTAAACTGTGGAGCGGATTTTTTGCACTGCGATGTTATGGACGGAAAGTTTGTTCCTCAAACAACCTATGATGAAAAAGTTGTTGAATATGTTAACAAAAACTGTTTAATTCCGTTGGATGTCCATCTTATGACTGTCCGCCCAGAGAAATTAATTTTAAAGTATAAAAATGCGGGTGCAAACATTTTAACAATTCACTTTGAAGCATTTAAGTGTCCTTTAAAACTCAAAAAAACTCTTAAAAAAATTAGAAAATTAAAAATGCTTTCTTCGCTGTCAATTAAGCCGCAAACAACTGTTAAACAAATTGAAAAGTTTTTGCCTTTTTGCGACGTTGTTTTGGTTATGAGCGTTGAGCCAGGGAAAAGCGGACAAAAATTTTTGGAAAGCGCATATGAAAAAATTGAGCAATTAAATCAAATTAGGGAACAAAAAAATTATAAATTTAAAATTGAAGTTGACGGGGGAATTAACGAGGAAATTGCAAAAAAAATAATTGAAAAAGGCGCAGAAATAATTGTAAGCGGAAATTATGTTTTTAAATCCGAGAATAAAAAAAATTCAATAAATAATTTAAAAAATTAAAAAAAACGCAAAAAAAATGATTTTTTTGCGTTTTTTAATTAATTTTTATTAAAATATGCTTTGTAAATTAATCCCAACAACGTGCTCATATCCGGCAAGATAGAATTCAATTAGGTTAATGCTTTCAACAAAAACATCTCGATTGTTCTCTTTTGCTGCGCTTTGAAGTTTGTTGATTTCAGTTCCAAGGTTGCTTATATCTTGATGATTAACAAATGTGCAAACAATGCTTTCTTTCGATTGCCAATAGTCGTTTAGTTCGTTGGTTTTTTCAATCAAAAAAGGCGTGTTAACGTTTTCGTTTTCTTCAATATAAGCTTTTATTGTTGAAACGAATTCCCCGGTTTTATTAAAGTAGGTTTTAATTAAAATTTGGTCTGTTATGCAAGCGGCAACAATGAAAAGAAGTATGATTGAAATGTTAATTGCTTTTTTCATAAAATCACCTTGTTATATGGATAATTAAAAGTTTGATAATTTCCTTTTTTCGGTTGAAAATATATTTTTCCGTTGCCGTCGATTGTTAGAATTAAAACGTCTTTAATTTTTTTTGTTTTTGTTTTTGTTTTATCAAGCATTTTTTTAATGTCTGTTTCGTTTAAAGATGAAATTTTTAAGTTGTTTTTAATAATTTTCCCTTCTGCAATTAATGTTATTGGAATTGTTGGAATGTCAATTTCGTTAAGCGATTTAAGTTTGAAACTGTTTCCGTTTGAAATTTCTTTTAAGTTTCCAATTGTCAGCGGGGAATAGTCATTTTTTGTTAAAACATTAACTGTTCCGTTTGTTTCAACAATTGCATATTGAATTTCATCAAGCGAAAAACAGCCACTTCCACGAATTGATTCGAACAAGTCGTCAACGGAAATGTTAAGATTTTTAATTGCTTTATAGTCGATTCCTTTTGGATTTATAACAATAACCGGTTTCCCGCTTACAACTCGATTCATAACGTCGCTTTTTTTTGTTACTAAAGTTAGGAAGTAGTGGACCACGGCAAGAGTTAAAAGTGGAATTATTCCGTGCAGAACGGGAATTGAACTTTGGGTCATTGGAATTGTTGCAAGGTCGGCAATTATAAGCGTTAAAACAAGTTCAAAAGGCTGCATTTGACCAAGTTGACGTTTTCCCATAAGACGGAAAATGATTAAAACAATTGAATATATAAGTATTGCGCGAACAAATAAAATAAACATGTTAATATGTTGCGCTAAAATTCAATTTTTATTAAAAAAACTCCAAAAGAGGAGTTTTAATCAATTTTTTTAATGAAGCATCTTCTTCGCTTGTGGTTGATGTTTGGGAAATTCTTCCATGAATTTTGAATTAATGCGTTGTTTTCCAAATTCAAATTTGTTTCAACATATTTCAAGTTTTCTGTGCAAAGAACATTCATCATAAACTGCATGATAACGGCGTTAACGCCTTTAATGCGATATTCCGGCAAAACACCAATAAGCGCCAAGTCGAGAACTTTTGGTTTTTTAACTGCCTTAAAGATTTCAAGAATTTTTGGGTGGAGAATTTTCCCTTTTGTTTTTTGAATTACACTTGAAACTGATGGAATTGCAAATCCAAATGCAACAACTTTTTCATTTTCGTCGCAAACAACGCAAAAATATTTTTTGTTAAGGAAAAGTTTGAATTGAGTGATAATTTGGTCGCGAACTTTGTCGGTGTATGGAACAACACCATAGAGAGGGGAATAAACTTCGTCAACAACTTTGAAAAGTCCTTCTTTATATTTTTCAATATATTCGCTCATGTTTTTTGCTTGACCAATATGTAAGTTGCTTCTCTTTAAAACTGCATTTGCAATTCTGTCGATTCTTTCATCGCGTTTTTCAAGAGGGAAAATTTTATATTCAACATAATCAATTTCTTTTCCATACCCAGCGCCTTCAATAAGGGCTTGATAGTAGTCATAGTTATATTGTTCTTCAAAGGTTTGTGGTTGGTCGAACCCGTCAATCAAAAGGCCTTCGCGTTCAAGGTCGTTAAAGCCAAGTGGGCCATGGACATATTCCATTCCCTTTTCCTTTGCATAGTTTTCAACTGCTTTAAAAAGTGCGTTGGCAACTTCTTGATCATTAATTGAATCGAAACGAGAAAAACGAACGCGCTTTTCGCCTGTTTTTTCGTTATATAAGCGTTGAATTATTCCAGCAATTCTTCCAACGACTTTTTTATCCTTATATGCAAGGAAATATCTTGCCTCACTGTCCTCATAGGAAACATTTTTCTTTGGATTGAACAAATTCATTTCGTCCATTCGAAGGCATGGAACGAAATATGGATTGTTTTTATACAATTTTATTGGAAAATCAACAAATTGTTTGCGTTGTTTATGAGTTTTAACTTCCTTAATTTCAATCATTTTTCTCTTGTCCTTTGTTTATGTTTGTTTGAATGTTTGGGTTTTTTATTCCCATTTTTTCGTTTCTTGCAAGTTGGTCGTAATCGTCGAAAATTTGAATTGAAACGTCAATTCCGTCAATTGCGTCGCTTAAAGAATCGGAAAGAAGTTTTGTTGCAAAGTTAAAATCTTTTTTTAACAAAAGTTTGTAGCCAATTTTTTTAAATTGCTTAAAAACTTCATTTTTGAAAGGTGCAAGATCGTTTAAAACATTTCCAATCTTTTTGATGCATTCCTTTTCGTCTGTCACTCCGCGTGAATGTTCATCTCGAGTGTTATAAACTTTCATGAATGAGTTATATAGAATACTTTTTTGTTGAATTAAAAAATCCTTTGTTATTCCGTTGAGTTGAAGATATTCAACTTCGCGAATTAATGCGGGTGTTAGACCTTTATATTCAAGGGGTTGATTTGAATTTTCTGATTGATTATTCATAGTTTATCCTTTTAGATAGAATAAGTATAACATCAATTTAAAAAAAATCAAATAAATATTTTCTGTCCAACAAACAAAACATTAGTTTCGCAACCTTTTTTTATATCATCAGCTGAAATGTTATATTTGCGTGAAAGTGAATCAAAAGTTTCAAGAGGGGCAACAACATGACAAAACTGCTGACTGCTTGGAATTATTAAAACATCGCCTTGGCGAAGAGGGGTTGAGTTTGGATTTTGCAAGTCAAATTCTTCTTTTGAAATATTAAATCTTAAAAGGAATTTCTCGATTGGAATTTCCTCATCTTCCTTTTTAACGCGATAGAACCAACTTCGATTGTTATCATAAATTTTAACTTCCATGGCTTCTCCTTTTGAAATAATATATTCAAGATTTCTCATAAATTTTCCGATTTTCCAATATACATAAAATCAGGAGAAAAAACTTTGAAATCGCTTTTTAAAACTGTTTTCACAATAACATTGTTCACTGTTATAACCCGTGTTTTGGGCTTTATTTTTCGAATTTATCTTTCAAGGATTCTTGGGACGGAAGAACTTGGGCTCTATCAAGTTTCGCTTTCGGTTTTTATGGTTCTTTTAACAGTTGTTGCAAGCGGTCTTCCGCTTGTAATTTCCAAACTTTCAGCAAAGTTTTTTTCAAAAAAAGACGGCGAAAGCGAGGGAAAACTTGTTTCCGCATCTTTAATTATTTCGGCTGTAACCTCGGTTGTTTTAATTGTTATTGTTCTTGTTTTTAAGAAAATGTTTTCATTTTTGTTTTCCGACAGCCGCTGTTATCTTATTCTTGTTGCAATGCTTCCTGCGGTTTTATTTTCGGGAATTTACAATGTTTTTCGAGGAGCAATGTGGGGGAGGTCGAACTATTTTTGCTATTGCATAACCGAACTTTTCGAGCAGATTGTTCGAATAACAATTTGCGTTGTTCTTCTCTCTTTTGGAATTGGCTCGCTTTCCCCGTCGATTGGGGCGGCGCTTTCCCTTTCAATTGCATGCCTTTTGTCGATGATTCTTGCTGTTGTTCTATATTTTGTTCATGGCGGGAAGCTTAAAAAACCGGGAAAAATCTATAAGGAAATTCTTAAGTCGTCAACGCCAATAACAGCGGTTCGGTTTCTTTCAAGTTTAATCCAACCAATTATAGCATTAATTCTTCCCGCAAGGCTTATTGCCGCCGGCTACACAAGTTCGCAAGCGCTCTCAATTTATGGCGTTGCAATTGGAATGACAATGCCGCTTTTGTTCATTCCAATAACAATTGTTGGCTCGCTTTCAACTGCGCTTATTCCCGATCTTTCCGCCGCCGTTGAAACCAACGATTCCTCTCACATCAAGAACCGAATAACAACCTCTCTTGTTGTTACAATGTTTATTTCATTTTTGATGATTCCGCTGTTTATTGGAGCGGGCGAGAATATCGGGCTTTTCTTCTTCGGGAACATAACAAGCGGCGCGCTTCTTTCAAGCGCGGCGTGGATGGCGCTTCCGCTTGCGCTAACAAACATAACCTCATCAATTTTGAATGCGCTTGGAATGGAGGTTAAATCATTTTTGAACTCTCTTGCGGGCTCTGTTTTCTTGTTTATCGGAATTTTGTTCTTGCCTTCCTTAATTGGAATTCGGGCGCTTGTTGTTGGAATGGGAGCATGCGTTAGCGTAACTTCAATCCTCAATCTGATTATGATTAAGAAAAAGACGAAAATTAAACTTGGGATATTGAAACCAATGATTCTTATGGCGGTTTCGTGTTTGCCGTCTGCCGCTTTAACATTCTTTGTAACAAACCTTTTAAATGGGCTTATGCCGCTGTTTTTCAATCTTGCAATTTCGTGTTCGCTTGGAGGAGCAATGTTTGTTCTTCTTTGCATAATCTTTAAAATTTTTGATGTTAAATCGTTTTTTGCAAGCGCAAAGAAAATGGTGTTTAAGAAAAAACAGCGAGAATAAAATTTGAAACGCAAAAATTTACATGGGCTGGGTTAAGTCTATGTAAATTTTTTTGTTTTTTATGAAAAATTTTGGCGGTTATATATAATAAATTAGTTTTTTAGTATTGACATATTTTTTGTAAAGTTGTAAACTCTAAAACGAGGTGAAAATGGAAAAAAGAGTTTACTTAGATAACGCTGCAACAACCTATGTTGCAACTGAAGTCTTAAATGAAATGATGCCATGCTATAACATATTCTATGGAAACCCAAACAGTATCCACGCTTTTGGACGTGAAGCTCAAGGCTTGGTTGACAGGGCAAGAGATAGAATTGCAAAAGCAATTAATGCGCATTCAAATGAAATTTATTTTACTTCTGGCGGAACAGAAGCAGATAACTGGGCAATTAAAGGAATTGCTCATGCATATGCAAAAAAAGGAAAGCATATTATAACAAGCCAAATTGAGCACCCAGCTGTTCTTGGCGCTTGTAAAGCGTTGGAAAAAGAAGGCTTTGAAGTAACATATCTTCCAGTTGATAAATATGGAATTGTAAGTCTTGCCGACCTTATGCATGCAATTCGCAAAGACACAACGCTTATAACAATTATGGCTGTTAACAATGAAGTTGGAACAATTCAAAATCTTAAAGCAATTGGGAAAACTGCAAAGGAAAATAACATTATTTTCCACACCGATGCTGTTCAAGCATTTGGTTCATTAAAACTTGACGTTGCCGACATGGAAATTGACGCAATGAGCATAAGTTCTCATAAGATTTATGGCCCAAAAGGCGTTGGTGCGCTCTATGTTAGAAACGGGGTTAGAATTGAAAACCTTGTTGACGGCGGACACCAAGAAAGAAACAAACGCGGAGGAACAACAAACGTTCCGGGGGTTGTTGGATTTGGAAAAGCGGCTGAAATAACAGCAAGAGATATGACAATGTTTAATCAAAAAATTAAATCGCTTAGAGATTATTTTGTTAAACAAGTAACCGAAAAAATCCCTTATGTTATTGTTAACGGACACCCTCATCAAAAGGTTAACAACATTGTTAACATTTCCTTTGAACTTATTGAAGGCGAATCAATTCTTTTAATGTTAGACTTTGAGGGAATTGCAGTTTCAACCGGTTCTGCTTGCACATCGGGTTCTCTTGAACCTTCTCATGTTCTTAAAGCAATGGGAATTGATTCTGAAATTGCACAAGGCTCAATAAGATTTTCTTTTGGACGCTCAACAAGCAAACAAGACATCGACTATACAGTTGAAAAGCTTGTTCCAATTATTGAAAGATTGAGGAAAATGTCACCTCAAACAAAAGCAGGAAGAAAAGGAGAGTAAGGAAACTATGTATAACGCAAAAGTTTTGGAAATATTTAAAAATCCAAAAAACGTTGGAAGCCTTAAGGGCGCAAACGGAATTGGAAAAGTTGGAAATGCTGCTTGCGGCGATATAATGAAAATATATCTTAAAATTTCTGACGATGGAATAATTGAAGACGCAAAGTTTAAAACCTTTGGTTGCGCTGCGGCAATAACAACAACATCTGTTGCAACTGAACTTATTAAAGGGAAAACGATTGAGGAGGCACTTCAAGTTAAGAACAGCCAAATTGTTGACATTCTTGGTGGGCTTCCAGCGCAAAAGATTCACTGTTCAATTTTGGCTGAAGAGGCAATTAAAGCTGCTGTTGACGATTATTACAAGCGTAAAGAAAAGGCAGAGAAGAAAGCTTTGAAAGATGCATCAGCAGATATTGAAACAGATATTGAAGAAGATGATGAATAATTAATTTAAACAAAAAAAAGAACGCAATTCAGCGTTCTTTTTTTGTTACTTAAGTTTCTTGATTTGCTCGTTCAAGCGATTTTCTTTGTTTTGAAGCTTTTGTCGTTTTGAAAGATATTTTTCAAGAGCAAGTGCATTCTTTTTACCTTTTTGGCTTGCTTCATATTCGTTTTCAAGTGCTTCAATTTCCTTTCTAACATTTTCAAGTTCAGCTTGATAGTTTCCTTTTTGAAGGGCAGCGTTGTTGCGCTCGCGTTGCTCAACTTGTTTGTTTAAGGTCTTTTTTCTGTCGTAGTTTGCTTTTTTCTTTTTTGGGTGTTTCTTAATTTTAATTCTTTTTGTGTAGAAAATTATAAGTCCACCAATCAAGCAAATTCCAAGAAGAACAGATGGGATAACATACCAAACAATTGAAGAGTTGCTTGAATCTTCTGTGTCGGTGTCCTTATCGGTGTCGGAAGGGGTTTCGGTTTTGTCTTCTTCCTCAACTGGGGCAGTGTAATCGTAAACTGTCATTGAACGATTGCTTACGCTTTTTGGATCGAGTTCTTTAAGTTGGTCGAAAGAAACAACTCCTTCTTCAAGATATTTTGTTTCAGTTTCGTCCTCGCCTTTTTTAAGCTCAAAGGTGTCTTTTTGTGTGTTATTAAACATTGCGCTTGATGTTCTTGTTGTGTAAAGTCGAACATCGTCAATGAATGCGTAACCAGACGTTTGTTTTTCCTCTGTTCCAAATTTAATTATGAAACTAACTTCTTTTGATTTGCTGTCGGTTTTTATGAAGGCATGGAATGTTGCCCATTCGTTGTTGTTTCCGTTAAATTCGGTGTATGAGAAAGTGTTTTCTTTTGAATAAATTGTGTTTTTCTCTTTGTCAACCAAATAGAAACTTAATCCGTTTGTTTGGTCTGCGTTGGCAGGAGTGTTGAAACGGAAAGAAATTTCATAGTAGGAATTGCTTGAAAGTTTAAAGCTTTCACTTGTTATTGTTTGATTTCCGTTTCCATTGTTAACCAACATTAAAACGTTGTTTGCGCCGGTTGCTCCTTGATCTGGATTAACCGCTGAAATTCCAAGTTGAGTCATTCTTTCTGTGAACAAAGCGTTGTTTGTGTTAACAATTCCATATTCAGCGTTATCGCTTCCTTTTTGACTCCATTGATATGGACGGAAATCCGAAAGAGAAGTGTTATCCTCAACCTTCCATTTTTGATTTTCAGTTACGTTGAAATAGCCGTTGCCAATGTTAATGTAACTGCTGTTTTCGCTTAAAAGGGAAACTTTTTTAGCGTTTTTGTCGGTTGAAAGGGTGTTAAATTGAGCAAAAGATGCTCCAAAGAAACGAATTGAATCGATTGCGGCGTAGCCAATTTGTTCGTTCTTTGTTGTAACTCCATTTTCTTCAACTGCATTTCCAAAAAGGAATTGAAGTTTGATTGTTTTTGATTCATATTCATTGCCTTGAATAACAAAGGCGTATGTTTCATAGTTTTCGTTAACAGTTTTAAGAGCGTTCATTGAATATGTTTTAACTGTTTTTCCTTCAGAAACTTCAAGGATTTTTGCGTTGATTCCATAGTTGGTTGAGGAATTTCCAAGTTTTCCAACTTTTGCGTTGAATGTTAAAACGTAGAGCCCGCGCGCTGGAATTGTTATTTCTCCGCTTTCAATTCCTGCAATTCCTTTTTCTTTAAGTAAGAAAAGAAGCCCAAACTTGTTGCCTTCTGTTCCGTCTGTTCCAATTGCTGAAAATTTCACATCGTTTTCGGTTGTGTAACCAATTGTTGCGTCACTTGTGAAATCGGCTGCATTAACTTGTTTAATTTCTGTTCCAGAAAAGCTTGGAATCGACCAGCCTGTTGTTGTTCCAACGCCGTTTTTGTCGCCGAAGTCTGTTGTGAAAGAAGTTAAACTTGATGTTAACTCTTGATTGCTTTCACTTGTGCTTGCATGGTCTTTTATGAAATTCGAAACAAGGTTTGAATCTGCTGAAACGCTTTGAATTTGCAAAACTGGAATTAAAGCGAATGCCAAAAGCAAGCATAAAAATGTTAGTAAGAATTTAGATGTTTTTGTTTTCATTTTTCATTTCCTTTTAAATTTAATCTTGCATAGTATAAACAAAAAAAATTAAAAAGCAAAACAAATTAAATAAAAAAAGAAAATTTAAAGATAATATGTTAATGAAAAAAATTAAAGATAAGTTATCATTAATACTTTGCGGGCTTGCAATTGGAATTGTTAATGGATTTTTTGGCGGAGGAGGCGGAATGATTTGCGTTCCGCTTCTTGAGAAGGTTTTGAAAATCGATAATAAAAAATCTCATTCAACGGCCCTTGCTGTTATGCTTCCAATTGCGCTTTTCTCAATTATTGTTTATTTAATTCGAGTTCCAATGGAATGGCCAACGCTTGGTTTCGTTGGCGGAGGGTTTGTTGTTGGAGGAGCGCTTGGAGCTTTGCTTTTGAAAAAACTTAGCGGAAAGGTTGTTAGGATTGTTTTTATTCTTGTTGTTTTGGCAGCGGGGATAAGAATGCTTATTTAGTTAAAATAACCAAAAAAAAAGAGGTTGAAAATGGAAATTTTCTTATATGTTTTGTTTGGAATTTTAGGTGGGATTATCGGAGGAATGGGAATGGGCGGTGGAACGCTTTTAATTCCACTTCTAACAATTTTTCTTTCTGTTCCTCAAAAGCTTGCTCAAAGCATAAATTTGCTTGCTTTTTTGCCAATGGCAATTGTTGCGTTGATAATTCACTTTAAGAATAAAATGGTTGAAACAAAGGGGATTTTGTGGATTATTATTCCCGGAATTTTAACTTCTGTTGGTTTTGCTTTTTTGGCAAGTTTGCTTGATAACATGGTTTTAAGAACTCTTTTCGGTTCATATTTAATTTTGATTGCTGTTTACGAATTTTGCTGTTTGATAACACAAAAAAACTGATTATATTATCTTTGTTTTGCTTTACAAAAATCTTTTTCTATGTTAAACTTTTCTCGTAAAAATAAGGAGAAAAGTTTTATGGTTAACAAAAGTAAATGTATCTCATGTGGAACATGCATCGACATTTGCCCTGTTGGGGCAATTTCTTGGGGAGAAGACGGGAAAGCGCAAATCGACCCAAACAAATGTATTAAATGTCATTCATGCGAAAGCATGTGCCCAGTTGGCGCAATAACAATTGAAGATTAATTGCGCAAATTTTTCATTTTTTTAATAGGAGATTTATGGTAAGCAAAAAAGCAGTTGTTCAAATTAATAACAACAAAGTTAGTCTTGTTCTTTTGGAAACAAAGGACAATGTTTATTACAACACAATTGATGTTTTTTATGACACTCTTCCTCTCGTTGAGGATATTGATGAAAGCGGAATCATCAAGCCTGTAACAATTAAAGAACTTTTAAAAATTTTGAAAATGTATCGTCGAATTTGCGACAATAACGTTATAACCGAAACATCAATGTTTGCGGGGAATTTTTTCAGCAAAGCAAAGAACATCAAAAGCATAAGCGAGGAAATTTATAACACTTGCGGTTTTTCTCTTGTTGTTTTAACGCAAGAAGAGGAAATGAAAAACATTTTTGTTGGAGCAGTTAATTCAAGCGATGTTCAAAAGGGAATGTATTTCTATGTTGGCGATCATTCATGCTATTTAATTCAGTTTAACCGCCGAAACATGCTTAACACAGCTTTAATTCCATTTGGAATTTATGATGCTGCAAAATTTCTTGCAAAAGAAGGAACAGTTGAGGAAAAAGTTTCTGCAATAACAAAAGAATTTAGTTCGCTTTATGAAAAAATTGATTTTGCGAAAAAGGTTGATGACGAAACAGAAGTTCTTTGCAACGGGAACTTGATGCGTTCAATTGGCAAAATTGCGAGAAAAGCAACAAAATATCCTCTTGAAATTGAAAACAACTATGTTCTTTCAACAGAAAATTTTAAAAATGTTTATGGTTTAATTGAAAGTCTTGGGCTTGATAAAACGAAGAAAATTAAAGGCATTTCAAGCGAAAGCGCCGATAAAATTTTTGCTGGAGCAATTTTGGCAAAGAGCTTCATTGAAAACCTTGGTGCTTCCCAAGCTTCAATAAGCAGCGATGAACTTTTTGATGGCTATGTTGCAACAACGCTTCTCCCAGAAATTTGTGAGAAGCCTTTAAGCGAAATGTTCACATACAGCCTTGAAAACATCAATGCTTTCCTTTCAAATCCAAATTCGAACAATTGCAAAGTTTATGACCTTTGCATAAATGTTTTCAAGCAACTTAAAGTTATCCACAAGTTGCCAAGAAACTATGTTAAACCTCTTCGAATTGCTGGATATCTTTATGACTGTGGAAAGCGAATCAATTTTGAAAATTCAGTAAAGAATTCTTTTGAAGTTATCATAAATTCAAAAATTAAGGGAGTTTCCCAAAAAGACATTCTTTTGGGTGCATTTGCTTGCATGCTTCAAGATTTGGATAATTTCAATCTTTCAGAATGGGTTAGATATAGCACAGTTGTAAGCGAAGATGACGCAGCAGCTGTTAAGAAAATTGGAGTTCTTGTTCAACTTTCTGCTGCGCTTGATGCAAGCAAGAGTGGTGCTGTTGATGATTTAACTTGCGATATTCTTGGCGATTCAATCATTATGAAAACAATTGTTAACAAAGAAGCCGATTTTGAAATTAAAGAGGCGATGAAAGTTAATGCAAGCTTTAAAAAAGTGTTCACGAAATTTATTGAGGTAATCTAATGAAAAAGAAATCATATTTTTTCGGAATTGTTGCTATGATTGTTTGTTGCATTATGGTTTTCACCGGGTGCAATCTTTCATTCAGTGGAGAGAATAATGGTTCATCAAGTAGTTCACAATATTATTCTTCAAAAAAGTTCACAGAGAACGAAACAATTGAAATTAAAAACGAAATGACAGCAGGACAAATTGCAAAGTCTTATGTTGACATTTCTTTCACAGTTTGTATTGACCAAGTTGTTGAGTCAACTGTAAACGGCAATTTCTCAAAAAATGAAACACTTTCAAGTTATGGAAGCGGATTCATCGTTCATAAAGGTGGTTTCATTTTAACAAATTATCATGTTATCGATAAGGCTCTTGACGGGCCGGTTGTAACATCTCTTGGCAGTGTAACACAAAAAACATACTATAAAGTTTCGGTGAGCCAAGATGGTGGAATAACAAAATATGATGCAAAAATTCTTTGGAGCAATTCAATGTGCGACATGGCAATCATTGTTTGTCAAGACTTTGCAACTCTTCCAGCTGCAAAACTTAAAGATAGAACAATTTATTGCAAAGAATCAGATAAAATTCAACTTTTGGAAACTGTTATAACGGTTGGAAATCAAAAATCATATTATGCTTCTGCAACAACAGGGACAATTTCCTCAACAGAACTTCGAATTGCAACTTCCGAATCGAACGTTTATGAGCACTTAATTCAACATAACGCATCAATTAATCACGGAAACAGCGGAGGAGCTCTTATCGATCTTAACGGAAATGTTATTGGGCTTAACACGCTTGGTGATGAATCGGCAAATTCTCTTTTCTTTGCTGTTTCAATCTATCCTGCAATAATTGTTCTCGATAAGGTTGTTGAAAACTACTATGCCGACCAAAGCACAACAACTGAATTAACACTTGGCATAACAGGGATTGACAGGCAGAAAGATTTGATGTCGGGAAGTGCTTATAAAGTAACTGAAGAAGGATTCTTTATAACCGAAGTTGCAGAAACTTGCGTTGTTAACGGAATTAAAGCTGGGGATTATGTTGTTGGCGTTGAGATAACAACAAAAGACGGTGTTAAAAACTTTAAAATTTCCGACAGTAACATGCTTCTTTATGCAAGAATTTACATGGTCTATGCGCAAAGCGTTGTTTTCAAAGTTAACAGAGGAGGAAACATTGTTAGTTTAGCAATGGACATTTAATATGTTTAGTTTAGCAATTGAAATTGGCGGAGTTAACACTTCAATCTATAAAAGAAATCAAGGGCTTGTTTTGAAAGAACCAAGCCTTGTTTGCGCTTCATGTGTTGGCGAACAATATGAAATTAAAGCAATTGGAAACGAAGCTGAAAAACTTCAAGGGAAAACTAATGACACAACTTACATTTTCAGTCCAGTTGTTTGCGGTGAAGTTAAAAGCGTTGAATATGCTTCGGAAATGCTTAAATATTTTCTTAAAAAAGTTGAAATTCGAAAATTTCCTCGTGAAAATGCGGTTTTTCTTGTTCCATCTGGGATAAGCGAGGAAAGTAAGGAAGATCTCAAGAAAGTTGGAAAACTTGCTGGGCTTGGAAAAATTGCTTTCATTCCAATTGTTGTTGCTGCATCGTTTGCAACGTCGATTCCTGCTTCTCAAAGCAAAACCCTTTTGCTTGCGCATATTGGGGGAACACTAACCGATATTGCTGCAATAAACATGAACACAATTTTGAAAGGTGCATCAATTGAACTTGGGGGAAGATATATCGACATTGAGATTGCTCAATACATTTCAAAAAAACATAAAATTGAAATAAGCATTGCAAGTGCAAAAAGAATTAAGGAAAATGTTGCTTCTTTAATTGAAAATGATGTTCGAACAACCGAGGTTGTTGGAATTGATGAGTCAACTGGAAAACCAAAGCAAATTGTTGTTTCAAGCGAAGAAATCCTTCCAATTTTAACTTCATTCATGCAAAACATTATAACAGCAATTGAAACAACTCTTAATGTTTGCCCTCCAGAGGTTTCAGGCGATGTTGCAAGCGAGGGCTTGTTTATTTCGGGTGGACTTTGCGAAATTGGCGGAGTTGCAAAGTATCTTGGTAAACGACTTTCAATTAAGGTTAACGTTATTCAAGACGGAATTAATGCGCCAATTTTGTCAATTGGCAAATTGCTTTCGAACAAAAAGTTGATTAATGAAATAATTGAAAATTTTTAATTTAAACATATGGGGCAGCGCAAGTTCTTGCGCTGTTTTTTTGTTATATATTCAGTTTTAAAATAATAACTTATTTATGTGAAAAACTTTTTTAATGTGTTCAAATTTTCCATGCTTATTGTTGGAACAATAATTGGCGCAGGCCTTGCAAGTGGGCAGGAGATTGTTGTCTTTTTTGCACAGTATGGTTTTGTTAGCATCTTTTTCTTGATTGGTGTTTTTGCAGTTTTCTTTTTTGGCTTTAAAGAGTTTTTGTGCTTTGGAAAGCGTTGTTATAAGGTTGAATTTGAGAGCAACAAAATCTTCTCAATTTTTGATGGATTTTCATTTTTAATCTTTATTGCAATTGGGTCGGCAATGCTTGCGGGAGCGAACTCGCTCCTTTCACAATATGTTTTTAACTTCAATTTTCCGGTTTGGAGCATAATTTTAATTGTTATGTCAACTTTAATCTGCCATTTTGGGATTAAAGGGCTTCTTAACTTAAGCATCTATCTTGTTCCAATTATGATTGTTGGAATTGTTTTTATTTGCGTTAAAGGTTCAACAATTTCAACACTTTCCGCGCCGGCATTTTCAACCGATTTGCCAAACTTAATTTTACTTTCGTTAAGTTCATTAAGTTATTGCTGTTGTAATCTTGTTACGGCAAATAAGGTCCTTTTTGAAAGCGGAACAAGTCTTTCAAAGAAACAAATTATTGCTGTTGCAGTTGTTTCATCGTTGATTTTAACGCTCTTAATTGGAACAATTATTGTTTCAATTTTAATCAATGACAAAATGATTTTGTTTTCAACAATGCCGCTTGTTTATCTTGCGTTTTTAATTTCAAATTCTGCAGGTATTCTTTTCTCAATTGTTTTGTTTTTAAGCATTGCAACAACACTTTTCACTTCGCAATATTCTCTTTCAAAAATTCTTGAATCAAAGTTAAAAAAAAGGAAGAAATTGCTTTCTTCCTTAATCTCTTTGGAAATAATCTTTATTGTAAGTTTGCTGGGTTTCGACGATATAATTAAATATGTCTATCCAATTATTGGTGCGTTTGGATTTTCAATGTTATTTCTTTTGAAAAATCTATCGCTTAAACCGTGCCTCAATTCGACTCACAATGAAATACATTCCCCCCGCAAGAATGCAAAGTAGAACTGTGCTTGTCATAACAAGGTCAAGCTTAAAAACTGTTCCGCCATAAACGATAAGGTAGCCAAGACCAGCCTTGCTAACCAAATATTCGCCCATAATTGTTCCAACCCAACTCATTCCAACGTTAATTTTTAAAACTGAAATGAAATCCGGCATGGAATTTGGAACAATAAGTTTAAAAAATATTTGATATTTTTTTGCGTTCATCGATTGCATAAGCAAAATTTTCTCTTTATCACAAGAAAGGAACGACCCAAGCATGCTTAATGTTGTTATAATAACGCAAATTAAGATGCACATAACAATTATTGCAGTTGTTCCTGCGCCAAACCAAATTATGATGAGCGGTCCAAGAGCAATTTTTGGAAGGCTGTTTAAAACAACAATGTATGGGTCGAAAATTTTTCTTGCTCTTTCGCTTGTCCAAAGCAGAACGGCAAGAATGTATCCAATTGCTGTTGCTAAAACAAAGCCAACTATTGTTTCATAAAGGGTTGTTCCAATGTGGACGAAAAGTTCACCAGAAACATACAAACTTCGAATTGTTTCAATCATTCTTGAAGGAGAACTTATGAAGAATGGGTCAAGTGCGCCCCAGCGCGTTAGAAGTTCCCATAAAACGAAAAATGCAACAAGAATTAAAATTTGAATAAGGCGAATTATCCATTTTTCCGTTGTAAGTTTTTTAACATAGAGTTTATGTTCCTTTGAATAATCAACGTTCTTTTTTCTTTTGAATCTTGAAAAAATCTTATCAATCAGATTTCTCACTTTTTTCCTCCTTGCTTGAAGAAAAATCGTCGTAAATAATCAAGTCTTTCCAAATTTCATCGAAAAGTTGGGTTGAAAGTTCGCTTTCCCTGCGTTTAAGAGGCGAGCCAAGGTGTTTCAAATTAACATCAACAATTCGTTTAACTGTTCCTGGGCGTGCCTTTAAAATTATAATTCTGTCTGCCATGCTAATTGCCTCGGCAATGTCATGCGTAACCAAAATTGCTGTTTTCTTTTCTTGCTCAATAATTTCTGAAACACTGTTACAAACGCTAAGTCGTGTTTGAAAATCCAATGCCGAAAATGGCTCATCAAGGAGCAGAAGCTTTGGATCAAGAGCAAGAGTTCGAATTAAGGCAACGCGCTGTCGCATGCCGCCTGAAAGTTGAGTTGGCTTTTTGTTTTTAAACGGTTCAAGACCATATTTACTTAAAAGTCCGTTAAGTTTGTTTTCAATTTCAATGTCATCTTTTTTGCCTTGAATTTCAAGCCCAAGCGTAACATTTTTCCAAATTGTTCGCCAATCAAAAAGTTGATCGCGTTGGAACATATACCCAATTTCAGCACGTTCAATTTTTTCTTTTTTTGCTTTCTTTGTTTTTGGGGCGGAAACATCTCTTCCATCAAGGAAAATTTTCCCGCTGCTTGGCTTAAGGATTCCAGAAATTAAGCTTAACAGGGTCGTTTTTCCGCAACCCGACGGGCCAACAATTGCAACAAATTCGCCCTCGTAAACGCTGAAATTAATGTTTTCAAGAGCAAGAATTTCATCTGTTTTTGTGTGGTAGGTTAGCGAAACATTTTCAAATTTCAAAATCTCTTTTCTTTGGCTTTCCATTTTTAATCTTTCTTCCATATTGTTTTTCTCTTATAAAATTTATCTTTTGCATTCCTACGATTGAACAAAACATTTGTTCTATTCCATTTTATACTTACGGAAATAAAAAGGTTCGTAACAGAAATTTCACATTTTTCATAAACTTTAAAGAAAAGAGGTGGAAATGAAAATATTCTGTTTTAAAGCGCCAAAATTTCTTTCAACTTTGCTTAAACCATTTGTGAAAAAACAAAACAGCGAAGAGGAAGAGAAAAAGTTATAATAATTTACATACACGACAATAATTAAAATGTGACGAGCGTTGTTGTTTGCATTTTATTTACTAATGTTTTTCTTTTTGCATTTTTAAAACAGCTTTATGATGCAATTTGTCTTGTTGTTAAAAAGGAGGTCATTGAAAATAATTTTATTTTCAAAGCACCTAAAAATCCGTTTCAAATTGTTAAAAAACGTAAAGTTTTGTTAAGAAAAAAGGTGAGCTCAAAACTGTTCTCTCAAAAAATTTATGCGAAATTTCTTTTTCAAAAAGAATTTGATAATATGTTGATTGAAACAAAAATTTTAATCAACAAGATATATCATAAACTCGCTTCAAATGTTATCCAGTTTAACTCAAAAGTTGATTTTGAAAAACTTTTGAATTGTGGAATTAATTCTTGTGTTTTTCTCGTTAAAAAGCCTAAAGAGGAGCGTAAACTTTCAAATCTTCTTCTGGCGCTTGATGTTTTGAAGCAAAGGGTTGAGTTTTGCCCAATTTTCATTGAAAACAACGGGGAAAACGTTTTGCCTAATCGATCAATTTTGCTTCAAGATGTTAACTTAAAACTGTTCCAGCAAATTTGCAAAGTTAACTTAAACTATAATCCAGAATTCAACAAAACGTTTGAGAAAACAGACCTGGATTTCAAAAGTAAGAGTCCAGTTGACATAGTTAGAATTGCATCGGAGAGCGGTTGCATTTCATATGTTTTAAATTCAGAATTAAGTTCAACGGTTTCAATTTATATAAAGCTTAAAACCTTTTTATTTAATTTGGAAAAAACGGAAAATAAATTCAAAATTAAATATTTTAATAATGAGGAAATAATTTATTCAACAAACACAAAATTTATTGATGTTTTTCCAATTAATAATAATTTTATTCCATATTTATGCGTTAAGTTAAGAGTTTTGAAAAACGCTAGAACGCTGTTAGTTTCTGGCGAAGATTCAATTTCATTTAAAAGCCTATTATTGCAAGAAAAAATGTTTTTTAACAACAAATTTAATTTGAAAATATATACAAGCAATCAAAAATTTAATGATTTTTTTAATCATTTTTTAGTTGATAAAATTAAAGAAGAAATCTATCAAAAAAATTATTTAATTAAAAGCAAATTTAATTATGATAAACAATTTTTATCAAAATTTTTAAACGTGGATTATTGCAGAATTGCTAAAATTCAATCTCCAAATCTGCTTAAGGAAACAATTGTTGGCTCATTTTTGGGAATTGAAATTAGGGGGGATCAACTTTTTGTTTTGAAGCCGTCAAAGTTTAATTATAAAATTGTTCTAAACTTTGATGGGAAAATTAAAAACATTTTTGTTAAGAATGGCGAAATTAAACAAGTTATTATTGGTGAAACTTGTTTTCTTAATTGCGGAAGCATTAATCTTAAATCTCTTTCAAAACCTGCAACGCTGTGTGTTTAATTGCTTTTGTTGCTTTTTCGTGATATAATTAAAATGTATGATTGAAGAAAAAAGAATTCCATTGGCTCAAAGAATGAGACCAAAAACTTTCGACGATTTTGTTGGACAGGACCATATTGCGAAAAAGGGCTCGCTTTTTAGACGCGCAATTGAGGCAGGAACGCTTGGAAGCGCAATTTTCTTTGGCCCTCCAGGGACAGGCAAATCAACCCTTGCGAACATTATTGCAAGCCAAAACAACGGTGTTTTTAAGAAGTTAAACGCTGTTTCAAGTGGTGTTGCAGATGTTAAAAAAATTATTGATGAGGCAAGGCAAGATAAAAATTTGTTTTCGCGACAAACATATTTAATTCTTGATGAATGCCACCGTTGGAGCAAGGCGCAAAGCGACAGTATTTTGCCGGCTGTTGAGGACGGAACGATTGTTTTTATTGGAACAACAACCGAAAGTCCATACCACTCAATGACACCCGCAATTGTTTCAAGATGCATGGTTTTTGAGTTTAAGCCACTTTCAAAGGAACATATTATTAAAGCGCTTAAACGCGCAATTGAAAGCGAAGATGGGCTTGAAAAATTTGATGTTAAAGTTTCTGATGAAGCCCTTGACCATTTTGCATTTTTCTGCGGAGGGGACTTGAGAAGTGCGCTTAACGCTCTTGAACTTGCTTTTTTAACAACAAGTCCGAACAAGAAAGGTGAAATTGAAATTGATCTTTCTGTTGCAGAAAATTGCATTCAAAAGAAGGCTCTTGCTGTTGATGAAACAAAGTTTTACGATATTTTAAGTGCGTTTTGTAAAAGCATTCGCGGAAGTGATCCCGATGCAGCTTTGTTCTATGCTTTTCGTTTAATTAATGCAGGGTGTGATCCTTTAATTATTGCAAGACGATTAATTGCGCACTGCAGCGAGGACATTGGAATGGCAGATTCAAACGCGTTACTTCTTGCAATAAGCGCACTTGCTTCGCTTAAAAACTTGGGCGTTCCGGAAGGGCTTTTAAATCTTTCCCATGCAATAATCTATGCTTGCACAGCGGAAAAATCCAACTCGGTTATTCTTGCTATGGACAAAGCGAAGGAGCTTGCTGAAAAATTTGCCGATGCAGAAGTTCCTTTCCACCTTCGAAATCACCCTTCAACAAATGATACAAAAAAAATTAAATATAAATATCCTCATAACTTTGGAGGATTTGTTAAACAACAATATCTTCCAGATGAACTTAAGAATGAAAAGATCTATGAGCCTAAACAAAATGGCCGTGAGAAAAACATAATTCTTAAAAAGTGGAATTAGAAAATAAGCGTTGAAAAATTTAATTGTTGAACAAAAAAACAACCCAATTTGGGTTGTTTTTTCTTAATCAAGATTTGTTACTATGATTGTTTTGTTAATGTGTAACTTCCGTTGCTTGAAACTTCAGATGGAGTTATTGTTGTGTGGGTTGAGTTGTTATATGAAGTTTTCCATGTTCCGCTTGGAAGTTCAATTGTAATTGAGCTCTTCATTGCGCTTGGAGCTTTAATTGTTGTTAAAGCAGAGCAGTGGTCTAACATATATCCTGTTCCAGTAACATTTGTCATATTAAATGATGAAAGGTCAAGGCTTGTCAAATTGCTGCAGTAGCTAAACATGAAAGCAACATTTGTAACGTTAGTTGTGTTGAAGTTTGAAAGGTCAATGCTTGTTAATGTATTGCAATAGGTAAACATATATTTCATGTCTGTTACGTTTGTTGTGTCGAAACTTGAAAGATCAACTGAAGTTAAGTTGTTGCAATAATTGAACATAGCGTACATGTTTGTAACATTGCTTGTATCAAAATTTGAAAGGTGATCAATTGTTGTTAAACTGGTGCAGTAACTGAACATGTTTGACATATCTGTTACTTTGCTTGTGTTAAAGTTATCAAACGAAATTGATGTTAAGCCTGTTAAACGATATGAGCTTATTACGTTTGAGAACAAGTGTGATGAATCGCTTGGTGCGCAAATTGTAGCAGGGCTGTAGAAAATTATGTCATATTTTGTTGAATCAGAGGAGTTAGCTTTAACATATGCAATAACATCTGAAATTCCACAACTTGAATTCCAAGCAGTTTTTCCGTCTTCTGCTGTTGCACCAACAGAAACTGTTGTGTATTCGCTTCCAACTGGAGCAGTTTTTGTAAATTGAATTGTTTTGATGCTTTCTGCTGTGCAGGTTGAGATTGCTGACGTTATAGCATTTCTCCATGATGTTTTAAGGTATGAAGCAACAAGTGACCAGTTTGCGTAAAGTGTTTGATTTTCTGCATTCATTGAAAGGTTAGAGAAATATGTGCTAATGAATGAACCGTCAGATCCAATATATTGAGTTCCCTTACCGTTTTTCTCTGTGAAATATCCGCCGAATGTGTACTCAGTTTTTGTTGGAACTGTTATTGAAGTAAGCACTTCAGTGCATTCTGGATCGGAGTAGTAAACATTTGTTCCATGTTTATAATAAATGTTTGTTGTTCCAGCTGCGGTTGCGCTTTGGTTGTCAAGAGTTACTGTAACAATTACTTCAGCTTCTGTATATTGTGCATAAAGTGTTATGTTTGAATCAAGTGAAACAGTTGATAATTCAGTAATTTGTGTTCCGCCTTCAGCTGCTGTGAACCAGCCAACAAAAGAGTAATCGGAACTTGCTGGTGTTGCTTCTGGCAAACTTCCATATAAACGTCCATTTACAACAGTTTTTGTTGCTGTTGAGCATGAGCCGCCGTTTGCGTTGAATGTGATTGTGAATGTGTTAGTTGTAAGAATTAATTTTTTGTTAACGTTTGAATTTGAAATAGATGTTTGAATTGATAATTCGTTTGTGCTTTCAACCCATGTTCCATCAGGTAAACTGATTGTCACACCATTCTTAATTGCTGATGGAGTTTTAATTTCTGCCAATGATGAGCAATTTTTGAACATGTCTGTTGCATCTGATGCATTTGACAAATCGAAAGATGAAAGGTCAATGCTTGTAAGAGCATAGCACGAATAGAACATGTTTGCTAAACTTGTGTTTATGCTACTTGTGTCGAAGTTCGTAAGATCAAGGCTTACTAATTTGAAGCAGCTGTTGAACATGCTTTGCATTGAGGAAACATTTTCTGTGTTGAAACTTGAAAGGTCTACGCTTAAGAGTTCAACACAATTTGCAAACATGTCATACATCGATGTAACCTTGCTTGTATCAAAATTTGAAAGGTCAAGAGATGTTAATTCAGAGCATTTATAGAACATGCCAGCCATTGTTGTAACTTTGCTTGTGTTGAAACTTGAAATGTTAAGACTTGTTAAGTTTTCGCATTCATAGAACATATTAAGCATTGTTGTAACTTTGCTTGTGTCGAAGTTTGAAAGGTTAAGTTCAGTTAATGCATTGCAAAGATAGAACATATCTTCCATGTCTGTAACTTTGCTTGTGTTAAAACTTGTAAGGTTGATTGTTGAAAGTTTTTTGCATCCATAGAACAACCATGACATGTCTGTAACTTTGCTTGTGTTGAAACCCGAAAGATCAAGAGATGTAAGTTTTACGCAGTTTTCAAACATGCAAGACATTGATGTTACATTGCTTGTATCAAAATTGTTGAAAGAAATTGATTTTAAAGCGGTAAATCCATTGTCCCAAGCGCCGAATAAGTAACTTGAGTTTGATGGAGCATAGATTGTTACAGCACTGTAGATAATTACGTCGAACTTGCTTAAATCTGATTCGTTAGTTTTTATGTATGCCGTTACATCTGAAACACCAGTTGTTGATGTTGTCCATGCTGTTAAACCGTCTTCTGCTGTTGCGCCAACAGAAACAATTGTATATCCGTCGCCGGTTGGAGCAGTTGAAACAAATTTAATTGAATTAATATTTGATGCTGTGCAGCCAATGTCAGTTGACCTTAAAGCAGATAACCAGTTTTGGTGAAGATATGCTTTATTTTCTGTTTCAGAAGCTTCAAGAACTAATGTTTGGCCAATGTTTGAACTTGAAATTGTTGTTGAGGAACTTCCGTTTGAAGAGAAGTTGCCTGTTGCTGGAAGTGTTATTGAAGTTGATTCGTTCATTGCTTTTGGCGCTTTAATTGTTGTTAAAGCGTTGCATTCATCAAGCATGTCTGTTGTGTTTGTAACGTTTAACATATCGAATGATGAAAGGTCAAGATTTGTTAATGCATTGCAGTTCTTGAACATTCCGCTCATTTCTGTTGCTTTTGTTGTGTCAAAGTTGTTGAACGAAATTGATGACAAACTTGTTAAAGCCTCTCCGCTTTCAGAAGAGAACAAATATGATGATGTTGTTGGAGCGTAAATTTTTACAGGGCTGTAGAAAACAATATCATATTTTGTTGTGTTTGTTGAATTTGCTTTAACATATGCAATTATGTCGGAAACACCAAATGTTCCAGAAACAAAAGCTGTTGTTCCAGCAGAAGTTGTTGCACCAACAGAAACTGCTGTGTAGCCAGCGGTTGATGGAGCAGTTGTTGTAAACTCAATTGCATTGATGCTTGATCCTGTGTAGTTTGAGTTTGCAGCGGTTAATGCGGACATCCAGTCTGTTCGCAAATAGGATTCGTTAAGAACCCATTTCGATTTAACAACGCGATCTCCTGTTACGTTTGTGTAGTCTTCCCAGCCATTGAATGAGTATCCAATTTTGGTTGGGTTAGAAGAAGGCGCAGTTGCGTCTTGACCATCGGAGACTGTTTGTGTGTCGAAAACACCTCCGTCATAGTCTAAGAATTGGATTGTGTAGGAAGTTGGATCATTTTTTGGTTCAACTTTTGTTAATTGCCATGCTAAAACGCCAACAAGCGCCCCAATTGCAACGAAAAATGCAATTAAGATGACAATTGAATACTTGTTCCAAAATCTCTTTAATTTCATGTTTTTCTCCTTTCAAAATAAATTTTTTCTTACGTTATATATTTTTAACACATCTTCATTAAAATTGCAAGTACTTTTGTAAAATTCGCATGAAGATATGATTATTTTTGTTATTTTTCTTAAAATTATTATATATATTAATTAAAAACTATATTTTTAAAAATCAAAGGTGTCAATTTGGCTTCTTGGTTCAGATTTTTGTTTTTGATTTGCGCTTGGGCAAATGATTTTGAACTTTGAAAAACCCTTTGCTTCGTTTGGGTGTTTTTGCTCAAACTCTTGAATAACTTGATAAATTAATTCAGTATTTTTTAAATCCTTATCGAAAGTTAACAAATTCGTTCCCGCAAAGCAACTTTCAGCAACAATTCTTGCATCGTGGTCATGGTTTTTGTTATGATTTCCGTAAATTGGGCAATCAACCTTTGTATATTTGTGTCCGTCGTGGAATCTTTCGACTTTTCTTGGTTTAAGAAGATCGCTTGTTAACTCGTCAATAAGTTCTTGTTCTCTTTCGTTGAACGTGTAGTGCTGAACACATAGGTCATAGAAGAAATGGAAGGGCGATGATTCTTTAAAGGTAATTCTTTCGTCGAACAATTCGCCAACAACAGTTGGAAGAATGACAAATCGAAGTTCACCTTTTTGGGCACGTTTAAGTTTGCTGAAAAGAACATCAACTCCGCGAACAAATTTTGCATTTTTATCCGGGTATAAGGCCGAGGCGCTTAATTTGTTATATGGGATTCCGGAAGTTTCAGATTGAGCCATTGCTCTTTTATTTAGTCCAATTGCGATGCAAAGAGCATTGTTGTCAAGCGCAATTCGAACTTTTTGCTTTTCATTTTCCATATTTAAATTTTATATCACTTTTTCTTTATTGTCAATAGTAAAAAAAATAACTGCTTTGCAGTTAAATTTTTGGTTGGAAACCTTCAAAAATTATGTTGTCGCAATGTTTAACAACTTTCATATATTCCTCTTGAGAACGAACTGTCCAAGCAAGAAGCGGAAGGTTTTTATATTTTCTGACATATCTGTTTGGCAAATTTTGAGCGCAATATGCAATGAAATCGGGGTGGGTTATGTTGTTAAGCATCATTTTTCTTAATGCAAGTTTTTTAAGGAAACCCATGTTTTCATTTTTAAGATAGGAGGAAAGTTGCCCTCGAAGAATGTTTGGAGCGTTGTCTTTAAACCATTTTAAAACAAATGGGTTGAAACTCATAATTGCAAATTCGCCATTATAGTTTCTTAAAATTTCCAAAACTTGGCTTTCAAGTTTCCCAGGTTTTTCGATGTTTTTAATTTCAATTATAATTGGCGTTCTTCCGTTAATTAAATTAAGCGCCTCCTCAAAAGTTGGAATGGTTTCCTTTGTTCCTGAAAGGTAGCACGAGGAAAGGTCTTCCTTCAAAAGATATTTAACATATCCATCTTGCCCGGTTAGGCGGGAAAGGCTGCTGTCGTGGAAAACAACAACTGTTCCATCGGCAATTTGTTGGACGTCAAGTTCAATAACATATCCCTTTTCAATTGCTTTTTCAAAAGCGGAAAGCGAGTTTTCCGCCGATTGGTCGTCGTGTAAGCCGCGGTGGGCAATATATTTTTCAACAAGCCAAGATTTAAAAATTTCCATTTCTTAATTTCCTTTTACTTTAATTAAATAATAGCATAAAATTTTTGAACCTGAAAACTATTTTATAAAAGTTTGTAAAAAAACTTGGCGAAAAATTGCGTTTATTTTATAATATAGGCAATATGAACGACAGAATGAGCAAAATTCGCAACTTTTCAATTGTTGCACACATCGACCACGGGAAAAGCACTCTTGCCGACAGGCTTTTGGAAGAAACAAAAACTGTTGCAAAAAGAGACATGGAAAGCCAACTTCTCGACAGCATGGACCTGGAACGCGAAAGAGGAATAACAATTAAACTTACGCCAACAAGAATGAAATATGAAAAAGACGGAGTTGAATATGTCCTTAATTTAATCGACACGCCGGGGCATGTTGATTTCACATATGAAGTTTCACGTTCGCTTGCGGCATGCGAAGGGGCAATTTTAATTGTTGATGCAGCTCAAGGCGTTGAGGCTCAAACTCTTGCAAATTGCTATCTTGCGCTCGATAATAACCTTGAAATTTTGCCTGTTATTAACAAAATTGACCTTCCAAGCGCCGATGTTCCAAAAACCCGAAAGGAAATTGAAGATGTTATTGGGCTCGATGCGGAAACCGCTCCTGCAATTTCTGCAAAAGAAGGAACAAACATTAAAGATGTTTTGGATATGATTGTAACTCAAGTTCCGCCGCCAACTGGAGATGAGAAAGCGCCTCTTAAAGCACTTATTTTCGACAGTGTTTATGATAATTTTAAGGGCGCAATTTGCATTGTTAGAATTGTTGATGGAAGCGTTAAAATTGGAACAAAAATCCAAATGATGGAAACGAAAAAAGTTTTTGAAGTTACCGAAGTTGGTTTTTTCACTCCGCAAATGCAACCAACAGAAGTTCTTGAAGCGGGCGACGTTGGATATATAACCGCAAGCATAAAGAACGTTTCTGAAACAAAAGTTGGCGACACAATAACCGATTTCGAAAACCCAGCAACCGAGGCTCTTCCGGGCTATAAAGCGGTTCAACCTGTTGTTTTCAGCGGGATTTTCCTTGTTGATGGTTCAAGATATGGCGACCTTAAAGATGCGCTTGAAAAACTTAAACTCAACGATGCCTCTTTAACATTCACACCAGAAAATTCAACAGCGCTTGGCTTTGGATTTCGATGCGGATTCCTTGGGCTTTTGCACATGGAAATTATAACCGAAAGATTGGAACGCGAATTTAATTTAGATTTAATAACAACCGCGCCGGGCGTTGCCTATGATGTTTATAAAACAAACGGCGAAATTGTTTCTGTTTCAAATCCGTCGCTTCTTCCAAAACCAACAGATATTGAAAGAATTGAAGAACCAATGGTTAAACTCCAAATTTTCACGCCACCTGAATATGTTGGCTCAATAATGGATCTTTGCCAAGATAAACGTGGTGTTTTTCTCGACATGCAATACATCGAAAAAACACGTGTTAAAATGGAATATAAACTTCCTCTTAATGAAATGATTTACGATTTCTTCGATGGGCTTAAATCAAGAACACGAGGATATGCAAGCTTGGATTATGAACTTATTGGAATGGAGCAAAGCGACCTTGTTAAACTTGACATAATGCTTAACGGGGAAGTTTGCGATGCTTTAAGTTTGATTGTCCATAAAGATAAAGCATACTCGCGCGGAAGAGCAATTGCCGAAAAACTTAAGGAGGTTATTCCTCGTCAACTTTTTGAAATCCCAATTCAAGCATCAATTGGAAATAAGGTTATTGCTCGCGAAACGGTTAAGGCAATGAGAAAAGATGTTTTGGCGAAATGTTATGGGGGTGATATTTCAAGAAAACGCAAACTCCTTGAAAAACAAAAAGCTGGAAAAAAGAAAATGCGCCAAATTGGCTCGGTTGAACTTCCTTCCGAAGCCTTCATGAGCATTTTAAAACTTGACGATAAATAAAAATGGGAAAAGAACTTTCAATTTACGTGCATATTCCTTTCTGCAATAGCAAGTGTTTCTATTGCAGTTTTTGTTCGTCGAAAGAAAACCTAAAAACTCAAAAAAATTTTTTTAAAGCAATAACACGGGAGGTTGATGAAAAAAGCAATCGCTTTTCAAATTATGTTGTTAAAACCATATATTTTGGCGGCGGAACGCCTTCAGCGGTTGACGAAAAATGTATATCAAAATTGCTTAAAACAATTAAAAACAGATTCAAAGTTTCGGCTGATGCGGAAATAACAATTGAACTTAATCCAAATTCAACAACAAAAGAAAAACTTCAAGAATTTAAGAAAGCAGGGTTCAACAGGCTTTCATTTGGAGTTCAAACTTTCAACAAAAAGTCGCTTTTGTTTGTTGGCAGGCTCCAAACGAAAGAGCAGGCAAAAGGATATAAAAAACAAGTTCTTTCTTGCCTGAAAATTGCAAGAGAGGTTGGGTTTGATAACATAAGTTCGGATTTCATTTTAGGGCTTCCATTCCAAAAAACTTTTGAAATTCCAAGGTTTCTAAAAAGCATTTCAAAGTTCGTTAAACATTTTTCTTGCTATATGTTGCAGGTTGAAGAAGGAACAAAACTCTTCTCAATTTTAAACGGAAAAGAGAACGATGAACTACTTTTGAAACAATATAATTCTGCAATAAAAACCCTTAAAAAACTTGGGTTTAATCAATATGAAATTTCAAATTTTTCTCTTCCAAATTTCGAATCGAAACATAATTTAGTTTACTGGAACCAAGGGGAATATGTTGGCTTTGGACCAAGTGCAAGTTCATTTTTTAATGGAATTAGAAAAACAAATAAAAATAATTTAAATAATTACATTTTATTTTGGAATAATCCTGAAATTAATTTAAAAAATGAGCCAAAAACATGCGAAAAATTAACCAAAAATCAGCAAGCAGAGGAAACAATTTTGCTTTCTCTTCGAACCGCGAAAGGGCTTAATTTAGCGCAGTTTAACGAAAAATATTTTAATTTTGAAGAAAAAAATGAAAAAATTATTAAAAAATTAATTAATTTAAATTTAATTCAAATTAAAAATGGATTTTTAAAGTTAACAAGCAAAGGAATTTTGGTTGAAAACTCAATAATTCTTGAATTAATTAGGGAAATAAATTAAATAAAAAAGCAACTTTTTCAAGTTGCTTTTTTCTATTTTTCAATTATGTTTTGAATGTGATCTTTAAGCTCGGAAATTGGCAAACGAATTTGTTCCATTGTGTCGCGGTCGCGAACTGTAACTGTTCCGTTTTCAAGTGTGTCATAGTCGATTGTTATGCAAAGAGGTGTTCCAATTTGGTCTTGACGGCGATAGCGTTTTCCAATTGATCCTGTTTCGTCGTATGCAACGCGGAAATGCTTTGAAAGGAGAGCATAAACTTCGTGGGCTTTTTCCGAAAGGTCTTTTTTCATAAGTGGCAAAATTGCTGCTTTGAAAGGAGCAATTTTTGGAGATAGGTGCATGATTTCGCGTTCCTCTCCGTCGGCCAATTTTTCGGTTTCATAACTGTCGCAAATAACTGCAAGAATTGCACGGTCGAGCCCATATGAATTTTCAATTACATATGGAATAAACTTTTCGTTTGTAACAGGGTCGAGATATTGCATTGCTTTTCCGCTGAACTCTTGGTGGCGAGTTAAATCATAGTTTGTTCTGTTATGGATTCCGTTAACTTCGTCCCAGCCAAATGGGAATTCATAGTAAACGTCGCAAGCCGCTTTAGCATAGAATGCAAGTTTGTCGTGGTCGTGGAATTTAAGTTTGCTTTCTGGAATTCCAAGACTCATGAAAAAGTCTTTTGATGCATTCTTAAATTCAGCATAATATTTTTCGTCTTCACCTTCGTGGCAGAAGAATTGATATTCCATTTGTTCAAATTCAATTTGACGGAATGTGAAATTCCCTGGGGTAATTTCGTTTCTAAAAGCTTTTCCAATTTGTCCAATTCCAAAAGGAACTTTTGCGCGCATTGTTCTTTGAACATTAAGGAAGTTAACATATTCGCCTTGCGCTGTTTCTGGGCGAAGATAGATGTCTTGTTGGCTTTCTTTTGTTACGCCGCGATGTGTTTGGAAAAGAAGGTTAAACTCTCGAATTGGAGTGAAATTGCTTTTTTTGCAAAGAGGGCATGGAACTTTGTTTTCCAAAATGTATGCGCTCATTTCCTCGCGAGTCATTTTGTCTGGATTAACTTCTTTGTTAGAGAAATCGCTTATTAAATTATCTGCTCTAAATCTTGCTTTACATTCTTTGCAGTCAACAAGAGGATCGGAAAAAGATGCAACGTGGCCGCTTGCTTCCCAAACGCGAGGGTTCATTAAAATTGCGGCGTCAACTCCATAAGAGTTTTCGCGCCCTTGAACAAATTTTTCCCACCAAACTTTTTTGATGTTGTTTTTAAGTTCAACTCCAAGAGGGCCATAGTCCCAAGAATTTGCAAGCCCCCCATAAATTTCGCTTCCAGGGAAGATATATCCTGTGTTTTTGCAATGTGCAACAATTTTATCCATAGTTTTTTCTGCCATAAGTTTTCTCCTTGATTGTTATGTTTTGACATTATATCATCCCAAATTTTCAATGTCAAACTTAATCGTCAAATTTATTTTATTTCTTTATTTGTTTTGACACATTGAAAAAATAATTGTAATATATATTTATATGAAAAATATTAGCAGAGAAAGTCGGGTTTCAAAATCCGCAAAAATTGACAAACGCGCAACTCTTGTTGGGCAGTGCATTGTTGAAGATGGGGCTGTTATTTTTGGCGAGTGCTATCTTGAAAATGCAGTCATAAGGAAAAATGCAGTTGTTAGGTCAAGTTACATAATTTCAAGCGAGGTTGGCGAGGAAACAACTGTTGGACCTTTTGCTCATATTCGAGATAACTCAAAAATTTCGGCAAATTGCAGAATTGGAAATTTTGTTGAAATTAAAAATTCAACCTTTGGGAAAGGAACAAAAGCAGCTCATTTAACATATGTTGGCGATGCGGAACTTGGCGAAAAAGTTAACCTTGGCTGTGGGGTTGTTTTTGCAAATTACGATGGAAAAAAGAAACATCGCTCGAAAGTTGGCAACAACGTTTTTATTGGCTGCAATTGCAATATTGTTGCTCCAAGAACAATTGAAGATGATTGCTTCATTGCCGCCGGAACAACTGTAACTCAAGACTTGCCAAAAAACTCATTTTCAATTGGAAGGCAAAAAGACAATTTTAAGGAACGAAAAGATAAATAAAAAAACAGCAAAAATTTTGCTGTTTTTTCTTTGGGGGATTGACCGAAGTTATCAAAGATATGTTTTAAGCGATTCAATGTTGTTTTCTTCCAATTTTTGAAGTTTTGAAAGAAGATTTAAAATTTCCTCATCTGCTGTTGCATGGTCGCCCTGGTCCTTTATGCAGGTTAAAACACCCATGAAAGTTCCAATAAGAAGCATCTCGGCAATGTGGGTTGTTGATTTATCCGACATGGTTGACATCTTAATTGAGCTCCAAAGCCTAATTTTTTCGAACATGTTGTTGTCCTTAATGTCGATGTCCTCGCTTTTTGCAATCATTTCGCATTCTTCGCTTAAAATGTTATATTCGCCTTCTTGCTTTGAAATTTCGCTTGCTAATGCATCGCATTTAACGCTTGGCATAATGTTGTCAAGTGACTGAAGAGCAGTTTGAACGTTTTGATAGATTGATGTTAAAAGAAGCATGTTGCATTCCTTTTGTTTACATTCTTTTGTTTTTTCTTCCATATTTTTTCTCCTTCAAAAATAGTATTTGCCGCTGAATAAAAAATTATGCGTTGCGCACGATAATTTCATGAGAACATCAACAAAAATTTGGCTTATATTAACAATTGTTTCAAACATTGCGCTTTTCTATTTTTTTCGCCCAATGATTGACACAATTAAATACGGCGCTTCGGGATTATATTTCGATTTCACTTGGGAAAGTTATGTTGGGCTTGCGCTTTTTGCAGTTGCAAACGTTGCCGGAACAATAACCTTCATTCGATTCATTCGAGTTCAGCCTTTAAATCGCCAAATTTTCTTTTCAACAATTCCGCCAACGTCAACTTTTGTTTTTCTAATGCTGTTCTTTTTCACAATAACAATGCGCGAGCAAACCGACATCGTAACTGCTGTTCGAGTTGGGCTTGGAATTGGCGATGCAACAACAAGATACATTTGGATGATTGTTATTGTTGCGGTTTATGCTTTGTTCCTATATTTAACTTACACAAACCTTTCAAAACCAGTAAAAAAAATTGAAAAAGCGGTTGACCAACTTCGAAACGGAAAAACAAAAAATCCAATTAAAGTTGGAACAAGCAAACAATTTCAAGGAATTGAATCCGACCTTAATCAAATTAACGAAAACTATAAAGAACAGGAAAAGATTTTGCAAAAACTTATGCCAAATCATAATGAAATTTTGGTTCAGGAAAATCAAATTGTTGAAAAAATTGATGTTAAGCCTGTTAAAACACAAAAAAAATCACAAAAACAATAGATTTTTGTGATTTTTTACTTCTCCTTCGCAACGCAAATTGCCGTTGCAATTGTTTTTGAGTGGGAAATTGAAATGTCAAGTTCTTGAAAATTTTTGTCAAATTCCTCAAGCGTCCTGCCGCTTAAAACAACCTTTGGGCGGCCGTTCTCATCATGCAAAATTGTTATTTCATGCGGCGAAAAACATTTTATGCAAAGGGCTTTGAAAACCGCTTCTTTTGCGCAAAACATTCCGGCAATTCGTTCTTCTTTTTTTGCAAATTTTTTAACATATTCAATTTCGCTTGGGTTAAGAAAAGCGGTTAAAAATTCGTTGGTTGTTTTAATTCTGCTTATTTCCAAAACATCAATTCCAGTTTTCATTTTCTTCTCCTTCCGCTTCAAAATCGAACACGATTTTTTTAACAATTGGATTAATTTCCTCAAGCGAAAAACCTTTCGAAAAAAGATGGGCAACAAGTTTTTGGGCTGTTTTTTTATCTTTTGGTTTTCCTTTAACAAATTTTTCGGCAAGAGCGATTATATCCTCATTTTTAAACTCATATTCTTCCAGAACTTTGTTAATTATTTCTTGCGAAACGCCCTTGCTTTTAAGTTCAAAATCTAAAAGACGTTTTCCTTTTTTAAAAGAATAGGATTTAACGTATAAACTGGCAAAAGCTTCATCGTCGAGATAGTTATATTCTTCAAGTTTTGAAATGCAATAGGAAACAGTTTTTGTTGTGTAACCCTTTCCATAGAGATAGTCCTTAACCTGTTTCTTTGTTTTTGGAACTGAAAGAAGTTTAAGACATTTGTCGAACGCAACAAGTTTTTCGTTTTCGGCTTGCGCATTTTCAATTTCTTCTTTTGAAACTTCGTTTCCAACCTTAAAGTTGTTTTTAACAATTGTTTCCGCGTTAAGTTTGCAGAAAAAACTTCCGTCCAAAAAAATTGAGTATGTTTCTTTTCCATGTTTAACAATGTTCGTTATTTCGCTCATGTTTTTAAGTATATCACAGGTTTTTGTTTGACAAAAATAATTTTTTATATTAATCTCAACTTTATCAATAGAGGAGGAAAAAATATGAGAGAAGTTGAGGTAACTCGAGAAAATCTGTTTGAACATCTTAAGGAAAGAGGCTTCGTCTATCAACTTACAAACGAGGAAGCTGTTAAAAAACTTTGCAACGGGAATCCAATAACAGTTTATTCGGGATATGATCCAACTGCCGACAGTTTACATATTGGTCATTTCTTTTCCCTTCTTATGCTTCGAAAATTTCAACAAGCAGGCCACAGGGTTATTGTTCTTCTTGGAGGCGCAACCGCAATGATTGGCGATCCAAGCGGAAGAAATGACATGAGAAACATGGTGACAAGCGATTTTGTTCAAAACAACTATGAAAGAATCCGTGCAACAATTGGCAAAGCGGTTGATCTTGAAGGCGAAAACAAAGCAATTATTGTTAACAACGCAACATGGATGAAAGGATATGACTATGTTGATTTCATGCGCGATGTTGGAACACATTTCAACGTTGCCCACATGCTTGCTTCGGAATCTTGCCAAAGCAGAATGAAAGCGGGAGGATTAACGTTCTTTGAAATGGGTTACATGCTCATTCAAGCATATGACTTTGTTTACCTTAACAAAAATTATGATTGCGTTTTGCAAATTGGGGGAAGCGATCAATGGGGAAACATTGTTGCTGGAACTGAACTTGGGCGAAAACTTAACTTTTTGGAAGGAAAGGACGACCCACTTTCATTCCAAGCATTAACAAGTCCGCTTTTAACCGACCACAACGGAAAGAAAATGGGGAAAACTTCAAAAGGTGCGCTTTGGATTTCGAAAGAAAAAACCACGCCATATGAATTCTATCAATATTTCATTAACGTTGACGACAAAGATGTTGTTAAACTTTTAAAATTGTTCACGAATTACTATGTTGAAGATATTGAAGAACTTGCAAAAAAAGACATTCGCGAAGCGAAACGCCTTATGGCATATGAAGTAACAAAACTTATACATGGCGAAAAGGACGCAAACGATGCTGTTGAAGCGTCAAAAGCGCTTTTTGGAAATGGGCTTGACCTTTCAAATGCGCCAAGGGTTGAGGTTTCGAAAGAAGAACTTGAAAAAGGGATTCGCGTTTTGGAAATTGCAATTCGCGCTTCAATTGTTCCAAGTTTTTCAGAAGGGCGAAGGCTTATTTCGCAAGGTGCAGTTTCTCTTAACGACGAAAAAATTTCCGACCCAAATTTGAATTTTAAACTTGAAGATTTTGCCGAGGGATATGCAATTTTGAAAAAAGGCAAGAAAAACCTTGTTAAGGTTGATTTGGTTTAATCATGGCTCTTGTTGAGATTAAAAAATCTAAATTTATAAGCGAATGCTTTAAGGTTGAAAATGCAGAAGATGTTTCAACAATTTTGGAAAAAATAAGGAAAGACAACAAAAAAGCAACCCATGTTTGCTTTGCTTTTCGAATTGTTGGAGAGCAGTTTCTTGAAAAAGCAGCCGACGATGGCGAACCTTCGGGAACAGCTGGAAAGCCAATTTTGAATGTCATTCAAAAACAAAATCTTTCAAATGTTTTAATTGTTGTTGTCCGCTATTTTGGCGGAATAAAACTTGGCGCAGGCGGGCTTGTTAGGGCATATTCAAAAGCCGCAAGCGAAGCAGTTAAAGAGTTTGCTCTCATTAAGTAAATTTGAGAGAACATAATCGTTAAAAAAAACTGGAAAAAAATTCTTCCAGTTTTTTTATATATACCAATTTTTCTGGGTTTTGGTTGTTGTTTTTGTTTCTTTTCCAAGGAAAGTTATAATGTTTGATTTTTCGCTTGAAACCTCTTCGTTTGTTGAAAAGTTTTTAATTTTTGTTATAAGGAAAAATTTTGCCTCATTTTCGCTTTGTGAAAGGGAATATGTAACTTTTCCGTTTTGGCCGCCAAAAGTTTTAACAAGTGTGTTTTCGTCTTCGCCAACACGGTAGAGTTCATAGGTTAAATGGCTTTGAGCGTCAAACTCGAAAACGTAATTTCCGTTTACGATTTTTCCGCTTAAATTTGCAGGTTCAACCTTAAGGAAATTCGTTGATTTTTCTTTTGGAAGATTAAACCTTGAAAAAAGTTCTGTTTGTTTATATCGCGAAGGGGTGAAATCGTTTGCGCTCATAACAATGTTGTTTTTGTCATATTCAATTGAATCGATTTCAACTTCCGCAATGCTTGATGGAACAGCAAAGTTTTTTGGGGTTTGTGTTTTGTAAATTGCTTTAAAATAGTTTTTAATCATGTCGGTTGGGGCTTTTCCGCCGGTTAAATAGCCAATGTTGTTCCCTGTTAAATCGCCAACCCATGTTGCAACAGTGTCGGAGGTTGTTAGGGCAACCGAAAATGCATCGGAGTTTGTTGCGCCAACTCCAACTGTTCCGCTTTTTCCTGCAATTTGGAATGGGAGAGCGGCAAGCCGTTTTGATGTTCCTTTTTTTGCCGAAGTTTCCATCATCGAAAGCATCAGATAGTTCGAATCTTCTCGGAAAACTTCGTCTGCAACAAATTTTGGCTCGTAAACACTTTTTCCGTTTTCATCTTCAATTTTTCTTATAAATCTCGCATCATAAAACTTCCCGTTATTCGCAAAAGTTGTGTATGCTGCGGCAAGTTTTTTTATGTTTGTTCCGTATGTCATTCCGCCAAGCGCAAGTGCATAGCCGTTGTCGTTTTCGTCAAACTCAATCCCCATTCGGCTTGCATATCTTTTTGCCTTTGGAATTCCAACATAGGAAAGAATTTTAACGGCGGGAATGTTACTTGAAAGGCTAAGAGCTTCGCGCGTGCTCAAATAGCCGCGAAAAGTTTTTTCAAAGTTTTGCGGTTTATAACCGTTAATGTTGATTTCCTCGTCCAAAATTTTTGTTGCAGGGGAAATTATGTTTTCATTAAGAGCAGGCGCATAAACCATAAGTGGCTTAATTGTTGAGCCGGGCTGGCGCTTTGTTTTAAGAATGCTGTATGCACTTTTCCCATAGAACGCTTCAATTCCGTGAGTTTCGTTGCTAATTGAAATTCCCGCTTGGTCGAACCCAAGTTCTTCGGCGTTAATTGCGTTTTCAAGTGCAGTTTGTTTTTCTTCGGAAAAATATGTATATATTTTATATTTTCCAATTGCAATTTGCTTTGCTGGCATTCCCAAAATTTCTTCTGCTTCCAAAATTGCACCTTGAGAATAGGAATTTTGCCCGCGATCGAAGCTTTCGTTAATTTTTAAAACAAGGTCGCTTGAAATTGCTTTTTCAGCTTGTTCGGCGGAAATTTTCCCGTCTTTCGCCATTTCTTTTAAAACCAAATTTCTTCTTTCCTTTGCACGTTCCTTATGCTCAATTGGGTCGTAAAGCCCCGGGGACTTAATTAGCGCAGCAAGAGTTGCACCTTCTTCCAATGAAAGTTCGCTTGCACTTTTTGAAAAGTAGAATTGAGCCGCATTTTCAATTCCATATATGTTGTTTCCATAGTAAATAACATTTAAGTAGTTTTCCAAAATTTCATCTTTTGAAAGTTGTTTTTCCATTTCAAGCGCAAGCGAAATTTCCTTAATTTTTCTTGAATAGGTTTTCTCGCTTGAAAGATGGGTGTTTTTTATAAGCTGTTGAGAAATTGTTGAAGCCCCTTGAACGGCTTTTCCGTTTAAAATGTTGTTAACAAGGGCTTTAACAATTCGCTTTGGGTTAATTCCGCTGTGGGAATAGAAATTTTTGTCCTCAATTGAAATGAATGCCTCTTTTGTTTCTGTTGGGATTAGCGAAAGAGATATATATTGACTGTTAAAAAGGCTTTTGTCGGAAAGTTGTTTGTCGTTATTTCCATACACCTCAATTTTTACGTCAGCGCTTATAAGTTTATCCTTTTGAAATGTTTCACTTCTTGAAATCGAAAAGAAAATTGATGCAAAAACGCTTGCAACAACAAACAAAATTGCCAGCAAACTTGCAAAAACTATTAAACTAATTTTGGTTGCCTTCTTCACAAAAAATATTATTTGTCATTATCAAAAATATATTAAAAATGTTTTCTTGATGTTAAAAATTAGATTGAAAAAAGTTTTTGTTTCTTAAAACTTTGTGATATATTGGTTTGGAATTGATATGGAAAAAACATATAACGAAAACGAAAAAGCATTAATTTTCTTAAGTTTGTTCGACATTCTTTCTCAAAAAGAAAAAGACCTTCTTTCTCTTTTTAATGAACCACGCGAACTTTTGGAAGATTTTTTCGAGCGTGAAAATGAAATCAACGCTGTTTTCTCAAAATATATGCGCCCGGAATCCAAGGGTACAGACGGAAAAACTCATAAGATTGTTGAGCAAATGAAAAATGCAATAAACGAAAATTTGCTTTCGTCTTACATAAAAAATCTTAACAGCAAAAATATTGTTGTTTTAACCCCATACAGCATGGGATATCCAAAAAAACTTTTGGATTTAGATTTTCCTCCTCAAACGCTTTTTTGTCTTGGAGACGTTTCGCTTTTGGAAACAGAATGCATTGCTGTTGTTGGAACAAGAACCCCAACGCCATATGGGAAAATCATAACCGAAAAATTTGTTAAAGGGCTTTCGGAAAACAATTTCACAATTGTTAGCGGGCTTGCCGCAGGAGTTGACACAGTCGCCCATAAAACCGCGCTTGATAATGGAGGGAAAACAATTGCTGTTCTTGGCGGCGGTTTTGAACACATTTTTCCATCTTTCAACATTGAACTTGCAAAGAGAATTGCAAAGGAAGGACTTTTAATAAGCGAATATCGCCCAAGTTTTGTTCCCGCGCAATACACTTTCCCTCTTCGAAACAGAATTATTGCAGGGCTTTCGCTTGGAGTTTTGGTAACCGAAGCAGGCGAGAAAAGTGGCGCGCTCCACACGAAAGAATATGCGCTTGAACTTGGAAGAGAAATTTTTGCAGTTCCAGGAAACGTTAACAGCCTTATGAGCAAAGGAACAAACCGGCTTATTCGAAGCGCCCAAGGAGCTTGTGTTTTAGATTTTGAAGATATTGTTTGCGTTTTTCGCGAAAACATTGTAAAATCGTCAACTGTTAACTTCTCGCAGTTAAGTTTCGACGATCAACAAATTGTTGATGCGCTTAAAGACGGGGAAAAGAACATTGAGATTTTAACAGAAAAAACTGGGTTCCCAATTCAAAAACTTAATGCGCTTTTAACAATGCTTGAAATAAGGGGAGTTGTTAAACAGTTGCCCGGAAACACATATATTTTGGTTTAAAGGAGAAAAGAATGAAATTAGTTATCATCGAAGGACCAGGAAAAAGAGAAACACTTAAAAAATATCTAGGGGCGGGATTCGACGTTTTTGCAACAAAAGGGCACGTTCGCGATCTTCCTGCAAAGGATTTTGGCGTTGACCTTAGAACAATTGTTCCAAAATATGAAATTATGGAAGACAAAGTCGATTTAATTTCTGAACTTAAAAAGAAGGCAAAAAAAGCCGACGAAGTTCTAATTGCAACCGACCCGGATCGCGAAGGGGAAGCAATTGCTTGGCATATTGCCTACATTTTGGGAATCGACCCAGAAACTAAATGCCGAATTGAATTTAACGAAATTTCCAAGAAGGCTGTTACTGAAGCATTAACCAAGCCACGTGCTATTAACATGGATCTTGTTAACGCCCAACAAACCAGAAGAATTTTGGACAGAATTGTTGGTTATAAGCTTTCGCCAATAATTTGCAAGAGAATTAAGCCAAAACTTAGCGCTGGGCGCGTTCAATCTGTTGCGCTTAAACTTGTTTGCGACCGCGAAAAGGAAATCAATGCCTTTGTTTCAGAGGAATATTGGAACATTTCCGCAGAACTTGAAAACAAAGAAAAAGCGAAATTTAAAGCAGCTTTAAGCACGATTGATGGGAAAAAGGCAAAAGTTTCAAGCAAGGAAGAATCGGACAAAATTAAAAGCGATTTAGACGGGGCTTCCTATGTTGTTTCAAACATCAAAAAATCTCAAACAAAGTCGCATGCGCCTGCGCCGTTCACAACAAGCACCATGCAACAAGATGCGCTTAACAAACTTGGAATGAATCTTAAAAAGACTTCGCTATGCGCTCAACAACTTTATGAAGGAGTTGAAATTGATGGCGAAGGAAAAGTTGCGCTCATAACATATATAAGAACCGACAGCACGCGTGTTTCGCCAGATGCACAAGCCTTGGCTCTTGCATATATCGCAAAGGAATTTGGCGATAAGTTTGTTCCTTCAAAGCCAAACATCTATAAAACAAAAGAAACCGCACAAGATGCCCACGAGGCAATTCGTCCAATCTCAATTGAAAGAACTCCAGCAAGCGTTATGAGTTCGCTTTCACCAGACAATTTCAAACTTTATAAGTTGATTTATGAAAGATTTCTTGCAAGCCAAATGAGCGACGCTCTTTATAACAACGTTAATGTTGATGTTTCGGCAAACAACTATGGCTTTAAGGCAGTTGGGAAAACCGTTGAATTTTTGGGATACACCGCAGTTTATAAAAACTACGTTGAAAAAGAAGACGACCCATCAAAAATTCCGCCTCTTTCTGTTGGCGAAACTGTTGAGCTTACTAAACTTAACATGGAACAAAAATTCACAAAGCCACCAGCACGTTTCACAGAGGCAAGTTTAGTTAAGGAAATGGAAGAAAAGGGGATTGGACGTCCTGCAACATATGCAATGACAATAACAACCCTTGCAACTCGTTCCTACACGGCTCTTGATGGAAAATATCTCTATCCAACCGAACTTGGAAAAGTTGTTGATGAATATTTGGCAAACAACTTCCGCCAGGTTATCAATGTTAAGTTCACAGCCGACATGGAAACTCGACTTGACGAAATTGCCGAGGAAGGGAAAGACTGGAAAGATGTTGCAAGCAGTTTTTGGAACAGCTTTTCGGGGCTTTTAACAAAAGCGGGCGCAAACTTTGAAAGAATTAAAGTTGCCCCAGAAAAAACCGACATCGTTTGCGATAAGTGTGGCGCACCAATGGTTATTCGCGAGGGGAGATATGGAAAATTCCTTGGTTGCAGCGCGTATCCAAAATGCAATAACATAATGAAACTTAACGCTCAAAGTTCGCAAGGCGAAGAAAAACCAAAATATGAACCAAAAGTTATTGGGAAATGTTCGGAATGCGACGATGGAGAAATTACAGTTAGAAGAAGTAAAGCCGGAAGAATTTACTACGCATGCAACAAATGTAAGTTCTATTCCTTCGTTAACCCAATGAAAAACAAAGAAGAAACAGCAAAGTAAAACTTGCTGTTTTTTTATATATTAATCAAAAATTGGAAATCATTACTTAAACGTGCGGGAATGCCAAATTTATTTTGATAAATTCTTGTTAGGATATATAATATATGCCATGGAGGAAAATTTAATGGAACTTAAAGGAACAACAATATGTGCTGTTAAAAAAGACGGAAAAACAGCAATTGCCGGCGACGGACAGGTTACAATGCAAAACAGCGTAATTTTTAAGGATAATGCTGTTAAGGTTAGAAGAATTTATAATGGGAAAGTTGTTATTGGTTTCGCGGGGAGTGTTGCCGATGCGTTCAGCCTTTGCGAGCGATTTGAAGAAATGCTTAACAAATATTCAGGGAACTTAATGAGAAGTGCGGTTGAACTTGCTCAACTTTGGCGAGGAGATAAGGTTTTAAGAAAACTTGAAGCAATGATGATTGTTGCAAACGAGGAGCAACTTCTAATCCTTTCCGGAATGGGAGATGTTATTGAGCCTTCCGACGGCGTTTGCGCAATTGGCTCTGGGGGAAACTATGCCTTGGCGGCGGCAAAAGCACTTATCGACAACACCAACTTAAGTGCAAAAGAAATTGCAAGAAAAGCCCTTGAAATTGCAGGTCAAATTTGCGTGTTCACAAATGATCATTTAACAATTGAGGAAATTTAAGGAGAGGAAAATGAATTTAACACCAAAACAAATTGTTGAAGAATTAAATCAATATATAATTGGGCAAGACGAGGCAAAAAAAGCTGTTGCTGTTGCCCTTCGAAACAGATATCGTCGAAGCAAACTTTCGAAAGATATGCGTGACGAAATAACCCCAAAAAATATCATTATGAAAGGTCCAACCGGAGTTGGAAAAACAGAAATTGCAAGACGTCTTGCAAAACTTGTTAAAGCGCCTTTCATAAAAATTGAAGCAACAAAATACACCGAGGTTGGCTATGTTGGCCGCGATGTTGAAAGCATGGTTCGTGACCTTGTTGAAACTTCGGTTAGAATGGTTAAAGACGAAAAACAACACGAAGTTGAAAAGAAAGCAAAAGCAACAGTTGACAAAATTTTGCTCGATGCAATCATAAAAGCAGAAATTGCAAAAAATCCAAATTCAAATCAAGACGAACTTAAGGAAAAACTTAAAACGCTTTATGAAAATGGAAAACTTGAGAGCGAAATTGTTGAAGTTGAAATTCAAGATGTTCCAAAACCACTTGACCTTTCAAGCGGTGTTGCCGAAATTAACATTGGAAGTATAATGGGCGGAATTTTCCCTCAAAAGAAAAAACGTCGCAAACTTTCTGTTGAGGAGGCACGCGCGCTTTTAACGAGCGAAGAATGCGACAAAATGATCGACATGGACAGCGTTAACAGCGAAGCGATTAAACGCGCAGAAGAGGAAGGAATTATCTTTATCGACGAAATTGATAAGGTTATTGGAAAAGCAGCAACTTCGAACGGCCCAGATGTTTCGAGAGAAGGCGTTCAACGCGACATTTTGCCAATTGTTGAGGGCTCAACTGTTTCAACAAAATATGGAAATGTTAAAACCGATTTCATTTTGTTTATTGCCTCTGGAGCATTCCATGTTTCAAAAATTGAGGACATGATTCCAGAACTTCAAGGGCGTTTCCCAATTAAAGTTGAACTTAAAAACTTAACAAAAGATGATTTCTATAAGATTTTAACAGAAACAAAAGCATCGGTTATCGCTCAATATGCTGAACTTTTGAAAGTTGACAACATCGACCTTGAATTTAGCGACGACGCACTCAAGGAAATTGCCGAAATTGCCGAAGAAGAAAACGAAACAAATGAAAATATTGGTGCGCGCCGTTTGCATTCGATAATCGAAAAAGTTTTGGAAGATATTTCCTTCAACGCAACAGGCGAAAACCCTCTTGTTAAAGTTAAAATCGACAGAAACTATGTCCAAAATGCCTTTGGCGAGGACAGAAAAAAATATGACCTTAAAAAGTATGTTTTATAATGGAAAGATTTGAACGAACGGAATTACTATTTGGAAAAGAAAACATGAGCAAGTTATATGCTGCTCATGTTCTTGTTGTTGGCGTTGGCGGCGTTGGGGGATATGTTTGCGAAATGCTTGCAAGAAGCGGCGTTGGAGCGCTTACAATTGTTGATTTCGATGTTGTTTCGCTTTCGAACATAAATCGACAAATAATTGCGCTTTCTTCAACTGTTGGGAAACCAAAAGTTGAGGCTATGGCGGAGAGAATTATGCAAATCAACCCAAACTGCAAAGTAACAACAAAAAATGTTAAAGTTGGGAAAGAAACAATTAACGATGTTTTCAACGATAACTTTGATTTTGTTGTTGATGCAATCGACAATTTGGAAGGGAAGGTTGTTTTGATTAAAGAATCGCAAAGAAGGCAAATTCCCGTTGTTTCAGCAATGGGGGCGGGGAACAGAACTTCAATTCCAGTTTTCAAAATTTGCGATGTTTTTAAAACATATAACGACGGGCTTGCAAAGAAGTTTAGGAAAATGCTTCGAGAAGAAGATGTTGAAAAACTTGACGTTTGTTTCTGTGAGGAAAAAGCAACTCCAAGTTCGGGGGTAATTGGCTCAACTGCATATTCGCCTTCGATGTGTGGAAGCACAATTTCTGCCTATGTTGTTTTGAAACTTATTAATTAATTTTGTTTGTTAAAAACACGATAAAGTGTTAAAATAATACATATGAAAAAGAAAGTTGAAACACCAATTTTTGAAAACTGTTTGATTTTGGAGGCGGGAGAAAAGACCGCTTTGGTTCAAGCAGGCGAGGAAAAAATTGTTGCAAAAACAGCGCAAAAACTTGAGAAAGGGGAACGTGTTTCTCTTTTTAAAGTTGCATATGTTCCAAAAATTCTTGAAATTTTTATATATCTAATTCCGCTTTTTGCGTTTGCTTTTGCGTTTGGATTCGGTTTCTTTTTCAAAAGCAGCCTTGTTCACTATCTCGTAACTCTTGGCGTTAGTTTGGCGGGAATTCTTTGTGTTTTTTGCGCTAGACTTTGGCTTAAAAAGTTGCCTGAAAACAGGTTTATTGTAAGAAAATAATGGAGGAGAAATATGAAAGTTATTCAAAGCGTTGAATTTGATAAAATAATTT
This sequence comes from uncultured Lachnospiraceae bacterium, assembly GCA_964383665.1. Lineage (GTDB taxonomy): Bacteria > Bacillota > Clostridia > Christensenellales > UBA1242 > UMGS687. Next base: position 263,323 of record CAYLHO010000001.1, on the reverse strand, counting down.
CGGAAAGCAAACCAACAATTGTTGATTTCTTTGCAACATGGTGTGGGCCATGCAAAATGCTTTCTCCAATTTTGGAAAAAGTTGAAGAGGATTCAAAAGGCGATTTCAACATTGTTAAGGTCGATGTTGACGAAAGTTATGACATTGCAAAAAAATATGGAATTATGAGCGTTCCAACAATGATAATATTCAAAGACGGCGAAGAGCAGGAGAAAATTGTTGGTTTGCGTCAGAAAAATCAAATTGAAGAAGCGGTTAGAAGTTATATTGATTAAAATTTAACTGACAAAACAAAAAATTAACAAGCAAAAAAATTGCTTGTTTTTTATTCTGTTAAAGCGTATAATGTTTTCTATGATTTGGATTGTCCTTGGAATCTTTGTTGTTTTTTTGGCAATTGCGCTTGGAATTGCAACCTATGCAAACGCGCAACTTCAAGACACGTTCGAAAAATATAACCATGTTCCTTGCAACAAAAAAATAACCGGCGGTCAGTTTGCTCTCCATTTAACCAACACGCTTTTTGGAAGCCAAATTCAAGTTGGAAGAACAAAAGGCTATTTAAACGATGGCTACAGCTCAAAATCCAAAATGGTTGTTCTTTCCGAAGCAACTTGCGATGTTGCAAGCGTTGCCGCCCTAACAGTTGTTGCCCATGAATTTGGTCATGCAAGTCAAGATTTATCTTGCTCAAAAAAACTTAGGCTTAATAAATCGCTAACACGAACAATCAAAGTCCTTGGCTATTTCATGTTTCCGCTTGCCGTTCTTGGAATTTTCTTCTTGCTGGTTTTCCAAGACGTTCCTGCAATTGGATTTGCGTTTTTGGGTGCATCAATTTTGATATTCCTTTTGGCTGTTGCCTTAAAACTTTCAAGCGTTCCACTTGAAAAGGACGCTTCAAAGCGTGGAATTGAAATAATTAAAAGAACTCAAGCGCTCGACGAAGATGAACTTGAAATGGCAGAAGACCTTTTGCATGCTGCGCTTTTAACATATGTTGGAGATTTTTTGCGGTCAATTTTATGGTGGACTTTCTTAACAAGAAAAACAAAAATGTTTTAATATTAACACAAAAATAAGAGGAAAAATATGAAAATATCAGGAAAAGAATTAAGAGAAAAATGGTTGAGATTTTATGAGAGCAAAGGGCATAAAAACATTGGCGCTGTTTCATTAATTGGAAACGGCGAAACTGGAGTTATGTTTAATGTTGCTGGAATGCAACCTTTAATGCCGTATCTTCTTGGGAAAAAGGAGCATGAACTTGGGAAAAGACTTTGCAACGTTCAAGGCTGCGTTCGAGTTAACGATATTGAAGAAATTGGCGATGAAACCCATTTTTCATTCTTTGAAATGATGGGGAATTGGAGTATTGGCGATTATTTCAAAAAAGAAAAAACCGCTTGGACATTTGAACTTTTAACAAAGGAATTTGGGCTTGACAAAGACAAAATTTGTGCAACAGTTTTTGCTGGCGGACATGGAATTCCAAGGGACGATGAAACCGCAAAATTTTTGGAAGAAGTTGGAGTTAAAAAAGAAAACATTTTCTTCTTGGACGAAAACTGGTGGAATTTGGAGGGAACAACTGGAACTCCTTGTGGACCAGATAATGAATGGTTCTATCCAAAACATGACAACAAATGTTGCCCAAATTGCGACATTAACTGTAAGTGTGGAAGATATGTTGAAATTGGCAACGATGTTTTCATGCAATATCAACAACTTGGCGAGGGAAAATATCGCGAACTTTCGCAAAAAAATGTTGACACAGGCTTTGGCTTTGAACGAAATCTTGCGCTTTTGAACGGGATAACCGATTGCTATCAAACCGACCTCTTTTCGTCTGCAATCAAAAAAATTGAGGAAGTTGCAAACATTAAATATGGCGAAGATGAAAAAAACACTCGTGCAATGCGAATAATTTGCGACCACACAAGAACAAGCATTATGCTTATGGGCGATGAAAAGGGAATTGTTCCAAGCAATGTTGGCCCGGGCTATATCCTTCGAAGACTCATTAGAAGAGCCATAAGATATATCAAGCAACTTAACGCGCCTGTTTCGCTTATGCAAGATGTTGCAAAGGTTTTTATCGACGAAGTTTATAATGAAGCATATCCAAATTTGGTTACAAAACGCGAATACATTTTGCAAGAACTTGAAAAGGAAGCAAACAAGTTTGAAAAAACTCTTGAACAAGGGATTAAAGAGTTCGATAAACTCATTTCAAATTTGATTAAATTTGCCCCAGACGTTAAACAAATTGCAGGGAACAAAGCATTCCGTCTTTTCGACACTTTTGGTTTCCCAATTGAACTTACAACAGAACTTGCGGCTGAAAACGGTTTCACTGTTGATCAAGAAGGCTTTAAGAAAGCTTTTGAGGAGCATCAAGAAAAAAGCCGTGCAAGCGCTGGAACGTTTAAGGGAGGACTTTCAGATTCGTCGGAACAAAATGCAAAACTCCACACTGCAACCCATCTTCTTTTGGCTGCGCTTAACAAAGTTCTTGGCGGGGGAATCCATCAATGCGGTTCAAACATAATTCCAGAGCGTTTGCGCTTTGATTTTAACTTCGACAGAAAGTTGACCCAAGAGGAGATAACAGCGCTTGAAAACGAAGTTAACAGCCATATAGAGGAGGCAATCCCAGTTGTTTGCGAGGAAATGCCAATTGAAAAAGCGCGTGAAAGCGGAGCAACAGGAATCTTTGAGAATAAATATGGCGAGATTGTTAAAGTTTACACAATTGGAACTGTTAGCAAAGAAATGTGCGGAGGGCCTCACGCAAAGAACACGAAAGACCTTGGACATTTTAAAATTGTTAAAGAGGAAAGTAGTTCGGCAGGTGTCAGAAGAATTAAAGCAATAATAGAATAAGGAAAAAGCCGCAATAAATGCGGCTTTTAAATAATAAAAAAGGCTTTAAATTAAGCCTTTTTTTGTGTTTTAATACATTTTGTGCAAGCTCTAACAGTTTTTTCTTTTCCGTCAACTTCAACTGTTGTTTGTTGAAGATTAAGATCCCAAGTTCTGTTTGATTTTCTGTTGCTGTGGCTAACATTTTTGCCGCTCATTTTTCCTCTTCCACAAATTTCACAAACTTTGCTCATAGATTTCCTCCAGTTATTTTTTTCTTAAATTAACTGCGTAAGTTTAACATAGATTTAACAAAAAGGCAAGCAAATTTTTAATTATTTTTTGTTTTGTCTTAAAGTTATGCGTTTTTATGAAAATTTATATCACAAAAAGGGTATATTTTTTGCATATCATATTGCCAATCTGAGTAAATTTGCGTGAAAATTGTTGCATAAAATGAAATATTGGTGTATAGTTATTATCGTAAGATAGTGTGCTTACTTAAGGATTTAAAATTAAATGACGGTCGACACAAAAAACTATTATGGAAAAATAACAATTTCTGATGAGAGTATTGCAATCGTTGCAGGTTATGCAGCGCTTGATTGCTATGGCGTTGTTGACCTTGTTGCTAACTCGCTTAAAGATAATTTCACAGAACTTTTTAAGAAACAACAATATTCAAAAGGTGTTAAAATTTCTAATGTTGATAACAGAATTTTTATCGACATTTTTTGCATTTTAAAATATGGTGTTTCTGTTAGCGCAGTTGCCGAAAGTTTGAAGAGCGCTGTCAAATATAGTGTTGAAAAATTCACGGGCATGATCGTTGACACAGTTAATGTTCACGTTGTTGGTGTTCGTGTTTAGTATAGGTGGAAAAAATATATGCAAAAAACAATTAATGGATCAATTTTTAGAAAAATGATTATTGCAGGCGCAAGCTTGCTTGAACAAAATAAAAAACTTGTTGACGCTTTAAACGTCTTCCCAGTTCCAGATGGCGACACGGGAACAAACATGTTTTTAACAATCAAGAACGCAACAACTGAGGTTAACAATTGCATTAACAACAGCATGGATTCTCTTTGCGAAGCATATGCAAAGGGAGCGCTTCGTGGGGCAAGAGGAAACAGCGGCGTTATAACATCTCAAATTTTGAAAGGGTTAACATCGGTTCTTGGTCAAAAGCAAGAAGTTACAACAAAAGACTTCGCGAAAGCAATTCAAGAAGGGGCTAATGTTGCCTATAAAGCCGTAACCAAGCCAAAAGAAGGAACAATTTTAACTGTTATTCGAACAATGGCTGAAGCAGCAATTGACGCAGCAAAAAAACACCCAGATTTTGAGGAGTTTTTTGAGATTGTTCTTGACAAAGGCGAGGAAATTCTCCAACAAACTCCTGAAATGCTTCCAGTTTTGAAAAAGGCAGGCGTTGTTGACGCCGGCGGACGCGGACTTATTGTTCTTTTCACGGGTTACTATAAAGCGCTTTGTGGCGACGAAACATTAACGTTTAATTTCGACGATGCAAAACCTGTTCAATCGGTTGACGATGTTATTGCCGACATTAACAACCTTGCTGAAATTGAATTTGGCTATTGCACAGAGTTTATGATCATTCACATGCTCAAGAAAACAACCGAAGCCGATATCGATAAACTACGCGAAAAACTTATGGAAATTGGTGATTCTGTTCTTTGCATTGGCGATTTAAGCCTTGTTAAGGTTCACGTTCACACCAACAATCCAAATCGTGCGCTTGGATATGCTCTTGAACTTGGCGAAATTTGGAACATTAAAATTGAAAACATGCGCGAACAAAATCGTGAACTTAAAAAGAACATGAAAAAGGTTGAGGAGCTTAAACCAAATGGAATGGTTGCAGTTGCTCCTGGCGATGGGCTTGCAAACTTGTTCACAGATTTAACAGTTGACCAAATTATTGCCGGCGGGCAAACAATGAACCCAAGCGCTGCAGATATTGCAAATGCAGCAGCAAAAGTTCAAGCAGAAAACGTTTTTGTTTTCCCAAATAACAAAAACATCATTTTGGCAGCAGAGCAGGCAAAAGCATTAACCGACAGAAACTTGCACGTTATTCCAACCCGAAATGTTCCAGAAGGAATTGCAGCCTCTCTTGCGTTTAATCCAGAAGGAAGCGTTGAGGAAAACATGGACGCAATGACAACCGCAATTGAATGTGTTAAGGCAGGAAGCGTGACATATGCTGTTCGTGCAACCCATGTTGACGGATTCGACCTTTCTGTTGGCGAAATTATTGGTCTTGACGACAAAGCAATTTTGGCAAAAGGCTCTGATGTTCAAAAAACAACTGAAGATTTGGTTGAAAAATTGCTAACAGACGACAGCGTTAACATAACTTTGTTCTATGGAGAAGACATCAACGAAGCAGATGCTGAAAAATTGAGAGCCTCTCTTGAAGAATTGCACCCAGAATGCGAAGTTACCGCAATTTATGGCGGACAACCAGTTTATTACTATATAATTTCTGTTGAATAGTTTAAAGGAAGGAAAAATGGATAAGTTAGAGTTGATTCCAACAATTAATGATGCTTTTTGGGCAATTCATAATAACGATTTGAATGAACTTAAAAGATCAATTCGAGATGGAAATTTCGACATTAACGAGGAGAACGAATTTGGCGAAACTCTTCTTGGAACAGCAATTTGGCTAAAAAATGTTCCTGCGTGCAAACATCTTTGCACTCGCAAAGACATTAACGTTAACAAAACAACGAAAGTGTTTTTGGGGGAGAATGCAAAAAATCCAGAAATTGTTGTTTCTCCGCTTGAACTTGCAGCGTGTGTTTTGCCAAGAATTACCTATGGGAAAAGTCCATTTTTGGACTTAAAATCGAAGGAAATCTGCAAACTTCTCATTACAAAAAATGCAAAAATGCCACTTGAAAAATATCGTAAAAACCCTGAATTTCACGATTGTTTAAACGATTTAAGAGAGGTAGTTAATTCGGTTTATTCGAACAAACCAACAAAAAATGACATAGAAAAATAAAGAACCTTAATCAAGGTTCTTTTTTTGTTTATTTTAACTAATAACAGAACTTTTCGTTGTTTGTTTATTTTAACCAAGTTCTATTGATGTTCTTTATCATCTTTCAAAAGTTCTTTAATAACAATTTCAATTGCGTCTAATGCTTCGTCAAGTTGTTGTTTTGTGTGGGTTGCTGTGAAAGATGTTCTCAAAATGCTTTGTCCAACAGGAACAGCTGGAGAAATTACCGGGTTAACATAAACGCCTCTTTCTAAAAGCATTTTGCATGCTTTAAACGAGTTTTCGTCGGTGTATGTCCAAATTGCAACAATAGGAGCATTTCCCGGAATAAATTTAACACCGCGTTTGGTCAATCCTTCGCGGAAATAATTTCCGTTTTCTTCAAGATTTTTAACTCTTTCAGGCTCACGCTTCAAAATTTCAAGCGATTTTCTTGCGCATGCAACACTTGCTGGGGTTATGCTTGCACTGAAAATGAAAGGGCGGGAATTATGGCGAATGAAGTTAGCAACACGCTCTGAACATGCGCAGTAGCCACCAAGAGAAGCAAGAGATTTGCTGAATGTTCCCATAATAATGTCAACTTCGTTCTCAAGCCCAAAATGGGAGGCTGTTCCTCTTCCGCCTTCGCCAATAACTCCAAGCCCGTGGGCGTCGTCAACCATAACTCTTGCGCCATATTTCTTTGCAAGTTTAACAATTTCTGGAAGTTTGCAAATTTCGCCGCTCATCGAGAAAACGCCGTCGGTCACAATCAAAATTCCTTTGTCATCGCCAACAGACGCAAGTTGACGTTCAAGGTCTTCCATGTCGTTATGTTCATATCTTAAAAGACGTGCAAAAGAAAGTTTGCAGCCGTCGTATATGCTTGCGTGATTTTCCTTATCGGAAATTATAACATCGTTTCTTCCAGCAATGCAGCTTATAATTCCAAGATTGCTTTGGAAACCTGTTGAGAAAGTTACGCATGCTTCTTTATGTAAGAACTCTGCAAGTTCTTTTTCAAGCATAACGTGGGTGTCGAGAGTTCCATTTAAGAATCTCGATCCAGAGCAGCCCGTTCCATATTTTTCAAGGGCTTCAACACCAGCTTTAATAACTTCTGGGTGAGAAGTTAAGCCAAGATAGTTGTTCGACCCAATCATAATTGTTCTTTTCCCTTCCATTTGGACAACTGTGTCTTGCCCGCTTGTAAGTTTGTGGAAATAAGGATACAAGTCGATTGCTTTAAGGTCTTCAATTCGAGTGTAATCCTCACATTTTTTAAATAAATCCATTTTTTTCTCCTTTTTTAAAACAATTTTGATTATACATTCTTTTTTTTAAATTCACAAACAAATAAAAGGAGAAATTTGTTTGTTAAAAATAATATTAAATGATAAAATAATAACAGAATTTTAGGGGCATATATGAAAAGAATGTTATCAGATATTGATATGAAAGGGAAAACTGTTCTTTTAAGAGCAGATTTTAACGTTCCTCTCGACGATTTTGGAAACATAACCGACGACACGAGAATCTATTCGGAACTTCCAACAATTCGTTACATTTTAAAGCAAGGAGCAAAACTTATAATTTGCTCACACTTGGGGCGTCCAAAAGGGGAATTTAATCAAACATATTCAATGTTTCCTGTTGCGCAACAACTGATTAAATATTTGATTAATAAAGTCCATTTTGCTGTTGATGTTGTTGGCCCTGACGCAGTTGAAAAGGCAAAAAATTTGAAAGAAGGGGAAGTTTTGGTTCTTGAAAACTTGCGCTTTCATAAAGAAGAAGAGGCAAATGACCTCTATTTTGCAAAAAAACTTGCAAGCTTGGCAGATATTTATATTGATGATGCATTTGGAACAATTCATCGCAAGCATGCGTCAATCCACCGTGCTGCAAAACTTCTTCCAAACAATGGAATGGGGTATTTGATGGGGAAGGAAATCAACACAATTGAAAAGGCAATGAAAAACCCAGAAAGGCCGTTTATTGCAATTTTAGGAGGTGCAAAAGTTGCCGACAAAATTGGTGTTGTAAGAAATTTGTTGCAAAAAGCTGATTGTGTTTTGATTGGTGGAGCAATGTCGTTCACTTTTCTTAAAGCGCAAGGCATTAATGTTGGAACGTCGATTGTTGATGAAAAGAGCCTTGACCTTGCAAAAGGAATTTTGGACGAAGCAAAAGAACTTGGAAAGCCAATTATTCTTCCTGTTGATGTTGCTGCAAGCGCAAATTACAGTCCAAATTCAAAAGCAAGCGTTTGCAAAATTGAAAAAATCCCAGAAAATTACATGGGGCTTGACATTGGACCTCGAACCATAAAACTTTTTAAGAGAAAAATTAAAGAGGCAAAAACAATTATTTGGAACGGACCAATGGGCGTTTTTGAGTTCCCAGATTTTGCAGCAGGAACATATCAAGTTGCAAAATCAATTGCAAAAAACAAGGGACTTACAATTGTTGGCGGGGGCGACACCGTTGCCGCAGTTAAGCTCTATAAATTTTCCAAAAAGATTTCTCATATTTCAACCGGCGGAGGCGCAACTCTTGCTTTGCTTGAGGGGGCAGAACTTCCAGGTTACGATGCATTAACCGATGTTAAAGAGGAATATTAGAAAGGGGTCTTATGAAAAAAATTGTTATTGCAAATTTTAAGATGAACAAAACAAGCTTTGAAACGCTTGAATACATTTCGACTTTCAACAAACTTTTGCCAAACGAACTTCCTTGTGAGGTTGGAATTTGCTTGCCCCACACTTCGCTTTATCTTGGCGAAAATTTGGACGAAAGAATTGTTCTTGGCGCTCAAAATTTCCATGAGGCAGAGCAGGGCAATTTCACAGGCGAAATTTCTGTTAACATGCTTAAGGATTTTAATGTTAAGTTCTCACTACTTGGTCACAGCGAAAGACGAAAACTTTATGGCGAAACAAACGCAAGAATTAATAAAAAAATTAAAACCGCCTTGCAACATGGCATGAAAGTTGTCCTTTGCATTGGCGAAACTCGAGCACAAAGAAATGCAAAAATGACTCAATCCGTTTTAACAAAGCAAATTGAGGAAGCGCTTTCGGGAATTTATGAAAATGAACTTAAAAGCATAATTATTGCCTACGAGCCGGTTTGGGCTGTTGGAACTGGAATTGTTGCTCCAATAACCGACATTTCAAATGCTGCAAAATTGATAAGAAAAATAATTTCTGCTCATTATTCCAAAGAAGCAGCCGAAAATCAACAAGTTATTTATGGCGGAAGCTTAACCGCGCAAACATCAAAACAAATTTTCAAAAATAAGGATATTTGCGGTGCACTTGTTGGCGGGGCAAGTCTTGACCCAAAGGAATTTGCAAACATAATCCTTAATTAAACAATTAAACAAATCAATTTGATTTGTTTTTTTATTAAATTTATTTGACATCTTAAGTCAATTTTGTTACTCTACACATAGAACTTGGGCAGTTAACTCAGTTGGTAGAGTGTCTCTTTGACGTGGAGGAAGTCAGGGGTTCGAGTCCCTTACTGCCCACCAACAAAACAAATCCTTGCAGAAATGCAAGGTTTTTTTAAGGTATTTTGCAGGGCATAAATAAATTTTAAAATTAAGGGTTTTTGTTTAAGAATTCCCTTTGGCGAATGGCATTAATTTGGAATTAAGTTCATCATTTCGTCAAGCGAATCGGAATGTAAATATGTTTCTGGAATTTTCCCAATTATTATGTTTTCGCAAATCAAAACTTGGGTTGAGGTTTCAACGGTTTGATTTGCTGTTGGCAAAACAACGTTGACTTTGGATTGAATTGTGACATAAATTCGATGATTTGTTTGGTTGATTCCTGCGTTTGTGAATTCACTTTTAAACGAGCTTGAAATTGCACCAATTGGAATCATTTTTATGTTTATGCTTGGCCCGCGACCAACAAGAATTGGCATTCCGCTGAATGTTCCAATTGGAATGTCGATTCCTTGCTCTCCAATTTGTTCAAGATTTGAAGTTGCAAGGCGGGTTAGTTTTCTTGTTAGAAGGTTTATTTGAACTGAATTTGCTTGAATCATTGCAACATCGCCATCGTTGTTTTTCGAAATTGAAATTAAATCACTGTATATGTCGCCTTGGCTGACTATGTCGTAAACTGCGCCGCCAACCGCTTTTGTTGCAAGGCTTCGAACTTTTGCCTCGCTCATTGATATAACAACAGGGTTAACAACAAAATTTAAATAAAGAATTATTGCAATGATAACCAGCAAAAAAATCACAACAACAATTGTTGCTTTTTGTTTTATTGTTTTCTTTGCTTTTTCTTTGTTTAAATAACTTAAACGTTTTGAAAACAATTTCACATTTATTTATATGCTTAAGGTTTGTTAAAGTTTACGCAAGAAAAAAAGCATTTTTATCAATGCTTTTTCTTTAACAATTTAGGATTGAATTTTAATGCTCGAAGCGAATTTAAAATTGCAAGAAGTGTTACGCCAACATCGGCAATAACCGCGCTTAACATGCCTGTTATTCCAAAAGCACCAAGCGACAGGAAAACAATTTTGATAAGCGCAGAAAGCCCAATGTTTTCCCAAACGATTTTTTTTGTGAACTTTGAAATTTCAATTGCTTCAACAATCTTTTCGGGGTTGTCGTTTGCAAGAACAATGTCGGAAGCCTCAATGCTTGCGTCGTTTCCCCTAAGCCCCATGCTGAATCCAACATTAGCAAGGGTTAGGGAAGGCGCGTCGTTAAGCCCATCGCCAACATATCCAATCTTATTCTTATTGTCTTTTTCTTGCTCAATAAGTTTAAATTTGTTTTCGGGAAGCAAGTTTGAAAAAGCATTGTCAATTCCAATTTCCTTTGCAACTTTTTCAACAACAATTTTATTGTCTCCCGAAAGCATTATTGTTTTGATGCCCATTTCATGAAGTTTCGCAATTGCTGTTTTTGCGCTTTCCTTAATTTCGTCTTCCAAAACGATTTCTCCAAGCTTGTTGTTTTCGTTATAGAGCTCAACTGTTGTTTCAAGAAGATTTTTGCTTTTTCTTCCAACAAAATATGTTTGCCCCTCAAATTCAAAAGAAATTCCTTCGCCAGAAATTTCCTTAAAATTTGAAATTTCTTTAAATTCTCCTTTAAATTCATTTGCAATTGCTTTTGCAATTGGGTGGAGCGAATGTGCTTCGCCAAGAGCGCAAAGCTGTAAAATTTCCTCTTCACTTTTTTCGCATGTTGAAACAATTTTTTTAATCTTAAATTCTCCCGTTGTAAGAGTTCCAGTTTTATCGAATGCAATTGTTTTAAGATTTGCTGCTTCATCAAGATAGTTTGAACCTTTAATCAAAATTCCGCGTTTAGAAGCGTTCCCAAGCCCAGAGAAATATGCAAGAGGAACAGAAATTGCAAACGCACAAGGGCAGGAAACAACAAGGAAAATCAACCCTCGATAGATTGCAGTGTTTAAGTCTTTTGTAACCGCCCAAACAATTCCCCAAACAAGAATTGCAAGCAAAACAACGCCAAGAGTGTACCACTTTGTAATTTTTGAAATAACCGTTTCGGTTTTTGCTTTTTTTTCGCTTGCATTCTCAATCATGTCCATAATTTTTTGAGCAGTGCTGCTTTCCAAGTTCGCCGTTGCTTCAATTTTAAGAACGCTTGTTAAAACAATTGAGCCCGAAAGAACTTGATCGCCTTTTTGAACAAACTTTGGAAGGCTTTCCCCGGTTAAACTTTGAACGTCCAAGTTTGAGTTTCCCTCAACAATAATTCCGTCAATTGCAACGCGTTCGCCAGGTTTAACAATGAAAATGTTGCCAATTTTAATTTCGGAAGGTGAAACAATTTCTTCGTTTTCGCCGTTAAGCCTAACAACTGTTTCTGGCTTTAAATTAGTCAACTTTTCAATTGATTTTCTCGATTTTTCCAGCGCAAGATTTTCAAGAATTTTCCCAATTGAATAGAGCGCAATAACCATAAGAGAATCCATAAATTCCCCAACAGCAGCCGCACCAAAAACTGAAATTGTTACAAGCAGATTTTCGTTAATTGTCTTTTTGAAAAGCAACATAAAGGCTTTTAAATATGTTTTATATCCCATGAGAAGAGCGCTTGAAACAAACAAAATCCAGAAAGCATAAACCGGCATTTCAACCAAAAGTGCAACCAAACCAACAGAAATTCCCAAAATTAAGAGCGAAAGGTCAATAAAAAATTTTTTTTCAAAAATTTTATGTTTTTCGTCTTTAACAATAATTTTTGCATTTGGTTCAATAACTTTTGCAATTGAAATTGAATCGGAAACCGCTTTTTCAATGTTGTCAGCTTCAAGTTCAAGCGTTGATTTTAGGAAATCTATTTTTGCATTTTCAACGCATTCAAGTTCGCAAATTTTTGTTTCAAGAGTTTTTGCACAGTTGGGGCAGTCGAGCCCTTTAATTTTAAACTTCTTCTTCATTTTCACCCTCTAAAACGTGACTTAAACTTATTTCAAAAACCTCGCGAACGTGATTGTCGGCAAGTGAATACCAAATTTCTTTTCCCTTCCTTTTTGCCTTAATTAGGTTCATTTCCCTAAGATTTTTAAGTTGGTGGGAAACAGCCGATTTCGTCATGTTGAGAATAACCGAAATGTCACAAACGCAAAGTTCATTTTTTTCAAGTAGATTAATTATCTTAATTCTTGTGCTGTCGGAAAGCGCTTTATAGAAATCCGCAATAAGCAAAAGAGTTTCTTCATCAAGAATTTTTTCTTTTGCGCTTTTAACTGCATCTTCGTGAATCATGTCGCAATCGCATAAAAGTTCGTTTTTTCCCATATTCTTTTCCTTTTTTTAATTAAATCACCTTAATTATAGTTGAATAGGTGTTCAACTGTCAAGCGTTTTTACCATTTTATTAATTTTTTTAAAAAATGTTAATTTTGCAGAAATTTAAGTTTAAAAGGTATTTATTTTTTTTGAAAAAAGTGATAATATACTTCCATGGAAATTAAATGGAAAAAAATTGGAGAAGCTGACGAAAATCAAATTGAAAGTTGGCTTAACCCGCTCGACAGGAAATTTCTTTGCATGAGCGAAAAAACTTGGGGGAAAACCGCCTCCGAAATTTCAGATTGCCTTAAACTTATGCGAAACGGACAGTTCCGAAATGTTATTGGCTTTGTTGATGGTAAAGCCGCTGTTGCGCTTATGTTTGGAGTTGAAGAGAGCGGAAATGTTTTAAACATATATAACATTGTTGTCAATCCAAATTTTCGAGGGAGCGGAGTTGGGAAACAAGCGCTTAAAGACGTTTTTCTAAACCGCTTTTCGCTTAACAAAACCTATAGCACCGTTAAAACATCGGTCTTTAAGGAAAATGCGTCTGCACAAAAACTTTTTATGTCTTGCGGGTTTAAAATTACAGACGAAAACCGCGATTTCCTTGTTTTTGGAAAATCGGCAATGAATTTAAAAACTTTGCCAGAATCTGAAATTGGATATTAATTTTTCAAATTCAATGTTGTATTATTTTGTGTAAGGAGAAAATTTATGAAATTTATTGGCTTCGACGATCCAAAATCGCCAACAATTGTTTTTGATTGCCGTGATGTTGCAGACAGAACTGAATTATTTTTAAAAGTTAAAAACGGGGCTTCCTCGCTTTTGAACTATGTTTTCCAACTTCCAGTTGCGCTCTTTCTCAACAACGGCGACAAGCTTGATTTCAAAACTGTTAAGGAAAACTTTTTAAGCGGGAATTGCCCAAAATTTATTGGGTATATTTGCTCACGAGAAGTTCCAAAGTCAACTGCGGAAACAATTATTAAATCCATGAAAAAATCCATTGAATTTAAGTGCGGGAAGAAAGATCAAAATGAAATTTTTGTTGGCGAGGAACTTTCGAACAACAAAACTCAAATCATTAAAATTGAAAAACTTGATGTTCCTTTCAAGGTTAATGATAAAAACAGGGAAGTTGTTTCAATTGAAGATTGTGGAATTGAAATCTGCAAGCATTCAAACTGCAACAACCATGTTGATTTAACTTTTGTTTATCCAACAAATTCCGCTTCGAACAAGAAAAAAACAGAAAACCGCGAGCAAGAATTAATTTGTTAGAAATTTTAGTAAAAATTTTCAAAAACCCTATTGACTTTCAATTATTTAAGTGTTAAATTAACGCTTGCAAGGAGGATTTATGTTAGGAGAATCGATTGATCAATTTGCTATGATGGGCGGAGATTTAAGAGACACAACAATCAGAGGAATGGACTATTTCACAACGGAACTTCAACGAGAAATTCCAAGGCAACAATCACAATCTGTATATGCAAAATATGAAAGATTGGAAGGAAAATACATTCCAAAAAAATCCGATTTTGAACCATCATTTTAATATGTCCACAGCTCCCAGTTTGAACTGGGAGTTTTTTTGTTAGAATAGTTGTTTTAACACAACTTTTTTCTTTTTTATATAATGAAATAGTTAATTTTATTTGGGGTGAATATATGAAAAAAAATTACAAAAATCCCTATTGTTGCAAAAAAGATGCTCCTTTCAAAGCTGAAATTGTTAAATATGGTCCAAGAGGGGCAACAGGCCCAACAGGTCCCGCGGGAGAAAGAGGAGAGCCTGGACCAGCAGGCCCTGCAGGAGAAAAAGGAGAGCGAGGACCAATTGGACCAAGTTATGAAACTGTTGAGGTTCGTTCAACAACAACTGTTCCGCCGGGAACAGATGCGAACGTTGTTTCAACAAAAGAAGGTAACACTGTTTTTCTTGATTTTATGATTCCTCAAGGCGTTGCTGCCGCTCCGGAAAGAGTTGTTGCCGGCGAAACAAAAACTGTTGATTCGAACGAAAAGGCAAACGTTGCTGACCGCTATGAAAACAGCGTGCACTATTTTGATTTTACAATTCCAAAAGGCGAGAAAGGGGAAAAAGGAGAAACAGGACCAAGAGGATTTCCTGGCGAAATTGGAATCAGCGAGGTTATAACAATTGATGGGACAGAAACAGTTGAAGCAAATGAACCGGCGGAAGTTCAAGACGATTTTGAGCGAAACATTCACCACTTAACTTTCTACATTCCAAAAGGAGAAAAGGGCGAAAGAGGCGAAAAAGGAGCACAGGGAGATGATGGTCCTCCGGGTTCAACGCCAGATTTTAATGCAACAATATATAATCTAAATGAACAATCTATAACAACTGAAGTTCCGCTAACATTTGGAGAGGTTCAAATTTCAAACGGATTCCAAGTAACCAACAGTGGTCTTATTGCTCCTCAAACGGGAACATATTTAATTTCGTTTTCGGTTAATAATGCAAACAGAGCAGACACAAGAGATTATGTTGCAATTGCTGTTAATGATGTTTTCATTCCTGCGTCTAAAAGACCTTTAACAACAACGAATAATGTTAGTGCAACAATTGTTACTGTTCTCAACCAAAATGATGTTGTTTCAATAACTATAACAACTTCGCAGCGTGATGTTATGATTTCAAATGTTGGCGCTCCAAGCGCAATGTTAACCGTTATGATGATTGCCTACTGAAGTTTCTTTGACTTATCTTCCAACAAAGAGTATAATAGACAAATACTTTGGAGGAAAAAATGAACGGGAAAACATATTATCAATTGGAAAGTATTGATTACGATGCTCAACTGTTGTATGAAGAAAAGTTCAAAGAAAGTAAAGTTAAATATTCAAAATTAACAAAAAGATCACTTGAAAACATTAAGAAAAATCATTACACAATTCAAAAAATTTGTTCATCAGTTGCAGATAAGGCAGAAGAAACAATTGAATCAAGCAACTTCGTTTCAACAACTTTAAAGGTTGCCGGTTGCTTGTTTGGCGCTGTTGCGCTTGTTGTTGGTGGGTTATTTCTATCGCAAAATCCTGTTGTTTTCACTTTGTCAGACGGGCAAACTCTTAACCTTGGGAATATCTCCCTCGAAAAATTTTGCAACGTTTTTGGGGGAACTTCAACCGCACTTGGCGTTTCAACAATGTTTGCGGGCGTTGGAACAACAGAATTTGTTTCAAAGGAAATTTACAAGGTTGCACGCAAAGGCGAGGCAAATCATCTTGCAAAAAGTCATGCTGCCGCTGAGTCTCTTAACATCGAAAACAACATATCAAACGAATTTAATTAAAAAAACTCTTCAAATGAAGAGTTTTTTTGTGTCCGTCATGTTTTTGCAGCCTTTTTTTTTAAACAAGATAGAACGTGCAAGAGGAAAGTTTTTTGCGCTTAAGCGATAAAACCTTTCCGTTTTGCATCGTGAACTTATAGTTGTTGTTATATGGACAATTTGCGCAATTTGCACCAAGGTGTTGCTTCATTGGGCAATGGCGAAAAGTCATATATGGAACTTCAATTTGCGTTGAAAGATTATTTTCCGCAGAAAGAATTGGAATGTTCAAAAAGTTCGCCGCAACGCTGTTATAAATGTTAAGTTCGCCGCCCGCAACTTTTTTTGTTTTAAATGAGAGCGCATAAATGTTTGTTGCAATAATTGAAATTCCTGTTTTTTCAATGATTTCAGAAAGGAGGCGAATGTCCTGTTTTGTTGCAAAATTTGGGAGCATTAAAAATGCTTCTTTGCCTTGATTTAAACATTTTTCCTTGAATTTAACAACGTTATCCAGTGAATAGGTTTCTGGGGAATAAATTATGTTTTTTTCAATAAATTTTTCGTTATAATTTTCAACAACTTGGAAATTATTGAATTTAATTACGTTTTTATTAATTTCCACATTAATTTTTGCAAGTTTTTTGTTTTTATTTTCAGTCAATTTTTCAACAAGTTTTTCATAAACTTTTCTTCTAAATTCATTAAGCTGTTTTTTTGTTAAAAAAGCGTTGTCGGTTTCAAAAATAATTTTTGGTTGGAAAAATTCATTTTTATTGAAATTTGTTTCAATTTCGAACTTGTTAAGCGGTTGATTTTGTGCCTCGAAACATTCTTCGCCAAGAACTTCAAATTCAATTTCTTTAAATTTAACAACCGCACGAATTGGGCAATTCTTGTTAGCAACAATTTTTAAATTAACGTCAATTTTTCTTGTTTGAGAAAGAGTTTCAACTTCTTTTTCAAAGTTTGAAATAAGGCGAACGTCAAGCCCGTTTTCAACTTTTTGCGTTGTTGTTGAAAGATAGGTGTTTGGCGCAATTTCCTTAAGATCAAAAAGGGAAATTGTTGAAATTTCATTTTCGCCTTTAAAGAGTTTTATAACCGATTTTTTGCTTAATTTTTCGTTTGACGAAAAAATAAATTCAGTAAAATTTTTTCCTGTGTTAACACTTTTAATTTTTCCAATTAAAATTCCAATGTGATTGTTAAATTTTGAAATAATGTTCGAATTCCCGTTGAAATATCCTTCCGTAAACTCACGGTTAAATGCAAGCTTTAAATCTTTCTCGTCAACGGGGAAATTGTCAAGTGCATTTCGATAGATTTTTGTTGCAACGGCAACATAGTATGGGCGTCTTGCTCGACCTTCAATTTTTATTGAATCAACTCCCGCTTTTTCCAAATTTGGAAGTTGTTTTATCATATTGAAATCTTTTGCAGAAAGAAGATAGCCGCTTTTAAGCAACTTTCCGTTGTTTGAAAGCGAAAAGGGCAGTCTGCAAAGCTGTTTGCATTTTCCTCTGTTTCCGCTTGCATTAAACATTTTTGAACTTAAATAACAATTGCCGGAAAAACAAACGCAAAGCGCACCTTGAGCAAAATATTCAACTTCAATGTTTAAGTTTTCTTTAATTCGTTTAATTTCGTCAAGTGGAGTTTCTCGCGACAAAACAATTCTTTTAAACCCCAATTCACTTGCAACTTTTGCACCCTCAAGGTTATGGATTCCCATTTGCGTGCTTGCGTGCATTTCAATTTCCGGATAGCTTTCATGGATAAGTTTCGCGAGCCCCAAATCTTGAATTATGAACGCATCAACGCCAATGTTTTTCGCATCAACAACAAGATTAAGTGCGTTTTGAAGTTCAAAATCATTAAAAAGAATGTTAACGGCAAGGTGAACTTTAACTCCATAAATATGCGCGAAATCGGTTGCCTCTTTCAAGTTTTCAAGGCTGAAACCTTCAATGTTTCGTGCGTTAAAATCTTTAACGCCCAAATAAACTTCGTCTGCGCCGTTTATAACAGCCATTTTTAAACTTTCAAAATCTCCCGCAGGGGAAAGCAGTTTCATTTTCATATTTATATGATAGCATAAATTTCAAAATTGTCTTAATAAAATAAACTAAAACTTTTTTTTGAAAGAACAGGTTTCAACTTCATAATTACAATAACCAAAGAAAAAGCTTAAATCAAAAGACAAAAGATTCAAACAAAAGCTTATTTCCCTTAAGTTTTTTTTGACAAATAAAAAAATTTGATGTAACATATCAGTCAGTTAGCACCACTAGCTCAGCTGGATAGAGCACTGGTCTTCGGAACCAGGTGTCGGGGGTTCGAATCCCTCGTGGTGCGCCAGTTTAAGGAACTATGTTAACGCATAGTTTTTTGTTGTTTAAAACTTAATGGATTCGAACTAAGCGTTAAGAAAAACAACGCAGTGTCGTTGTTTTTTAGCGCCGGCGTGAAAGCGGCGAGCCCTCGCAAGGCAGACCCGCCGCGGAGCGAATCCCTCGTGGTGCGCCAGTTTAAGGAACTATGTTAACGCATAGTTTTTTGTTGTTTAAAACTTAATGGATTCGAACTAAGCGTTAAGAAAAACAACGCAGTGTCGTTGTTTTTTAGCGCCGGCGTGAAAATTTTAATATTTTTTCAATTTCCATTTTCTTTTTTTATTTTGTTGTGATATAATCAAAACAAGTTGTTAATAAGGAGAAATATGAAAGACAAGATTTTACAAGTTAAAAACAGCATTCAAGAAGAAATTAAAACAATAAGCAATTTGGATCTTCTTAACTCGTTCAAAGTTAAATACACAGGAAAAAGCGGGCTTTTAACTGAACTTATGAGAGGCATGAGAGATGTTCCAAAAGAGGAGCGTCCAGCTCTTGGCTCTTTAATTAATGAGGTTAGAGAATTTGCTGAAAGCGAAATTCAAAAAATTGAGGTTAAACTTCAAGAAGAAGCTTTAAATGAAAAACTTAACAGCGAAAAAATTGACATAACCGAGCCATCGAAAAATTCTGAAACTGGGTGTTTCCACCCTCTTCAAAGAACATTCAACAAACTTATTGACGCATGCGTTCAAATGGGCTTTGAGGTTGTAACCGGGCCAGAGGTTGAACTTGACCACTACAACTTTGAAATGCTTAACATGCCAAAAGACCACCCAGCACGCGACATGCAAGACACATTTTATATAACAGAAGATATTGTTCTTCGAACCCACACTTCGCCTGTTCAAGCGCGTGTTATGGAAAAGCGTCAGCCACCAATCAAAATTATAAGCCCGGGGCGAACATATCGCGTTGATAACGACGCAACCCACTCTCCGGTTTTTCACCAAATTGAAGGTCTTGTTGTTGACAAAAACATAAGTTTGCTCGACCTTAAACAAATGCTAACAAAACTTTTGCAACTTTTGTTTGGAAAGGACACGAAAGTTCGTTTCCGTCCTTCCTATTTCCCTTTCACCGAGCCAAGCGTTGAAGTTGACGTTTCTTGTCCAAATTGCGGCGGGGAAGGCTGCTATATGTGCAAAAAAACAGGCTGGATGGAACTTATGGGAGCAGGAATGGTTAACCCAAAAGTTTTGGAAGGCTGCGGAATCGATTCAAAGGTCTATTCTGGATTTGCATTCGGTCAAGGAATTGACAGGTTAACAATGGTTATGGACAAAATTCCAGATATGAGAATGCTTTTTGAAAATGACATAAGATTCTTAAATCAAGTTAAATAAGAGGGTAAAGATGAAAATTTCACTTAATTGGTTAAATGATTTCGTTAAATTAGACGAAATTGAAAAAATTGAAAAAACAAACTCAAAATTCGAACTTGCCGAAAAACTTGCCGATAAGTTAACCGGCGTTGGTTTTGAAGTTGAAGAAATTGAACAAACCGACAGATTTTTAAATCATGTTGTTGTTGGTTTAATTGAAAAAATTGAAAAACATAAAGATGCAGAAAGACTTTTTGTTTGTCAAGTTAACATTGGCGAAAAAAATGTTCAAATCATAACTTCGGCAACAAATGTTTTTGAAGGTGCGCTTGTTCCAGTTTCCCTTGATGGGGCAGACCTTGCAAATGGAATTAAAATTAAAAACTCAAAAATTCGCGGCGAAGTTTCGGAAGGAATGTTTTGCAGCGGCGAGGAACTTGGAATTTCTGATGGATTCTATGACGGAGCAAGTGTTAACGGAATTTTAATCTTTAAAGACAATTTTGCGCCTGGAACACCTGTTGCAAAAGCACTTTGCTTAAACGATGTTGTTCTTGACGTTTCAATAACAGCAAATCGCCCTGATGCAATGAGCGTTGTTGGAATTGCGCGCGAAATTAACGCAATCTATCGCTTGGAAATGAAAGAACAAGACCTTTCATTTACAACAACAAACAACAAGGTTGAAAATTTTGTTTCTGTTGAAAATGATGCTTTCGACCTTTGCCCAAGATACATGGCAAGCGCCGTTTCAAACGTTAAAATTGAAAAAAGTCCGCTTGAAATTCGTGCACGACTTTTTGCAGTTGGAGTCCACCCAATTTGCAACATTGTTGACATAACAAACTACGTTCTTTTTGAATATGGTCAACCAATGCATGCATTCGACGCAAATAATATTGGCGGGAACAAAATTATTGTTAGAAGGGCGAAAAACAACGAAGAGATTTCTGTTTTAAATGGAAATTCCTACAAACTTTCTGAAAACAACCTTGTTATTGCCGATGAAAATCGCCCAATGGTTATTGCCGGAGTTATTGGCGGAACAGATTCTTGCATTAACGAAGGAACAAAAAATGTCATTTTCGAGGCAGCAAGTTTCGAACGTTCACAGGTTAGAAAAACCTCGCGCTCGTTTGGTGTTAGAACCGATTCAAGCGCACGTTTTGAAAAGGGAATTGACCTTTTAAGCCAAGAACTTGGAATGAAAAGGGCGCTTAACTTAATTTCGAAATTTAACTGCGGAGAAATTGCTTGCGGAATTATTGACCAAAAGCAGGAAGAAGTTAAAAACGCCGAAGTTGTCGTTTCAAAGAAAAGAATTGACGGAATTTTGGGAATTGAAGTTAAAACAGAGGACATTGTTTCAATTTTAAGCAGTCTTGGAATTTCGTGCAGCATATCTGGCGATGAACTTAAACTCTGCGTTCCGCCATATCGTTTCGACATTGAAACCGACGCAGATGTTGCCGAAGAAGTTATAAGAATGTATGGCTATGATGTTTATGATAGCGCCAAAAAACCTTTCTTTGAAGGAGCAAGCGTTATGGAAGGGAAGTTCGACCCAATTTTGGCGCTTGAACGCGAAATTAAGCGAGTTTTAATTATGCGTGGATACTATGAAATTAACAGTTATTCGCTCGTTCCAACAAATGCGCATGAGAACCTTCTTTTAAACGCTAACGCAAATGAAGTTATTAAAATAAGTAACCCTCTCAGCGACGAACTTGGGGTTTTAAGAATTTCTATGGCCCACAGTTTGCTTTCGAACGTTGCTTATAACTTTAAGAGAAACAACAAAGATTTCCGTGTTTTTGAAAGCGGAAGGACCTATCATGCAAAAGGGCAGCCAATTGTTGAACTCCCAGTTGAAAAGAACATGATTGCTTTTGCATCAATTGCCGATTCTGATGATTTCTTTGTTATGAAGGGAGTTGTTGAAAACATTTTGGAAAAATTTGATTTAAAATCGGAAATTTCCTATTCAAAAGCGCCTTTCCTCCACCCAGGAATAAGCGCAGACATAACCGATATGGCAACTGGAAAACTTATTGCACGTTTTGGAAAAATCAATCCAAAAGTTGCGCTTGAATATGAAATTCCAGAAAAAACTTTGTATGGCGAAATTTTCTGCGACGAACTTGTTGAAATTTCAAACAAAACTTTCGCAGTTAAACGCGTTTCAAAATTCCCAATTGTTGAAAGAGATTTGGCTCTTGTTGTTGACGAAAACATAACTGTTGGTCAAATTGAAGAAATAATTAAACAATGTTGCGGGAAAAACTATAACAACGTTAAACTTTTCGATATCTATCGCAACAAATTGCAACTTGGCAATAAAAAGAGTTTAGCATTCAGAATTAAACTTCTTTCCGACGAAAAAACACTTTCGGAAGAAGAAATTAACAAGGTTATTGATAAAATTCTTCGAAGAACTGGAGAGTTGTTTGGAGCAACGCTTAGAGTATGATTTTTTTAGATAATGCAAGCACAACCCGTCTTTGCAATGTGGCAAAAAGTGAGATTGAAAAATCTCACGATTTGTTTTATAATCCGTCGGCTGTTTATGGAAAAAGTCTTGAGGTTAGGAAACTTCTTGACAACGCCAAACATAACATTTGCAATTCGCTTGGTGTTTCATACAACAACAATCTGATAATAACCGGAAGCGCAACCGAAGCGAACAACCTTGCAATTTTTGGAAGCATAAAGAAAACAAATGACCAGCTTGTTTTTGGCGAGGGGGAGCACCCTTCGGTTTATAATTGTGGGCTTGAACTTAAAGCAAGAGGTTTTAATGTTGTTTTTGCACCGCTTAACGAAAACGGCGAGGTTGATTTAAAAATCCTTGCCCAAATTTTGGAAAAACCAACTTCGTTTGTTTCAATCATGACGGCAAGCAATGAAACAGGAGCAATTAATAACATCGAAAAAATTGTTAAACTTGTTCGAAAAACCAATCCAAATGCAATAATTCACAGCGACGGCGTTCAAGCTTATGGAAAAATCACAACAAATGTTTTAAACACCGATGTCGATTTGTTTTCGATAAGTGCCCATAAAATTGGCGGGCCAAAGGGAATTGGTGCGCTTTATGTTAAAAATATTAAGAAACTTAAACCAATAATTTTTGGCGGTGGACAGGAGTTTGGAATTAGAAGTGGAACAGAAAATGTTTCGAGCACGTTGGCTTTTGGGGCAATTGCAAAAAATTTGAATGTTAGCAAAAACTTTGAGCATGCAAATGTTCTTCGAAACTACATTCGCAAGTTCTTTAGCGATAAAGATGGCGTTGAAATCAATTCGCCAGAATCTGCAAGCCCGTTTGTTTTAAGCCTTTCTTTTTGTGGCGTTCGCGGCGAAACTCTTGTTCATATCCTTGAAGGAAAAGATGTTATTGTTGGAACTGGAAGCGCTTGCTCAAGCAAAAAAGGCGCTCTTAACAGAACTTTGGAAGCAATTGGGAAAAACAAAGAGGAAAACGAGGGAGCAATTCGAATTTCGTTTTCCAACGAAACAACCCTTTCAGAAGTTGAACAGGCTTGCGCTTTAATTTATCAATCATACACCGAATTAAAAGAGAAATTAAAATAAGGAAGAATTTATGGAAAAAGTTTTGCTTCTTCGATATGGCGAAATTCACCTCAAAGGAAAAAACAGAGGTTTTTTCGACAATCAACTTATTAAAAATATATTGCAAACATCCAACAAAATTGACGAAAACGCAAAAATTAAAAAAGTTGGCGGAAGATATTTGCTTTGCGGATTTGCCGAAGAGAATTTGAAAGCGCTTTCGTGCGAAGTTTCAAAAGTTTTTGGGCTTGTTTCGCTTTCAATTGCAACTTCGGTTGCTTCAACACAAGAAAAAATTGAATCGTGCCTTGAATCCCTTTTAAATGACGATGAATTTGGACTTGAATTTGCAAAAACATTTAAAGTTGACGTTAAACGAGCAGACAAAAAATTCCCAGTTCAATCAATGGAATATGAAAAACAGCTTGGGGGGATTGTTTTAAACAAATTTCCAAACCTCAAAGTTAATTTAACAAATCCTGATGTAACTGTTTTTATTGACATTCGCGAAAACGGCGAAACGTTTATTTTCAGCAATAAAATTAAGTGTGCAGGAGGAATTCCCGTTGGAACAAGTGGGAAAGGGCTTGTTATGCTTTCGGGGGGAATTGACAGCCCTGTTGCCGCATACATGATGGCAAAAAGAGGAATGAGCCTTAGCGCAGTCCACTTCCATTCCTTCCCATACACAAGCCAACTTGCAAAAGAAAAGGTGATTTCGCTTGCGCGTTTGCTTGTTCCATACACTGGCAATTTTAATCTTTATGTTGTTTCTTTCACTAAAATTCAAGAAGAAATTCATAAAAAATGTAAAGACGGCTATATGATAACAATCATGCGTCGAATCATGATGAGAATTTGCGAAAAACTCTCAAATAAATTTGGTTTTCAAGCGGTTATAACAGGTGAAAACCTTGGGCAAGTTGCTTCTCAAACCGTTGAAAGCATGACTTCAACCGAAAGCGTTTTAAGCCCATTTTTGCCGGTTTTTCGTCCTCTTATTGCATTCGACAAGATTGATATAATTGAAATTGCGCAACAAATTGGAACATTTGAAACTTCAATTTTGCCATATGAGGATTGCTGCACAGTTTTCTTGCCAAAAAATCCACTTATTAAGCCAAAAATTGAAAGCGTTGAGCGAGAAGAAAGCAATTTAAATATTGATGAGTTGGTTAACGAAGCAATTGAAAACATGGAAATAATTAAAATTTAGGCATTGACAATCATGCCTATTTTTTATATAATAAAATTGTTGGAGGAAACATGATTAAACGCCAAGATTATAATGTTATGAATTCAAAAGAGTCAAAAAAAGCGCTTCCTATTAAGAAGGCATATGTTAACGAAAGTGGGCTTTTGGTTTTGGTAAATGAAGGAAATGGTGTTTTAATGCCAACTTCAATTGATGAGTTGCAAACTGCGCTTGAAAATCTTGACGCAAAATTCTTCACCGACGAATTTTCAAATTCTGTGCGCGATTTCGCTCTTAAAACAGCCGTTAAAAGCCGTTCAACTTTTAATTTGAAATCTGCAAAGAGCAGCCTTGACGCAGCAAACAAGAATTTTGAATTGATTGAACAAACAAATCAAATTGATTCATTAATTTCCTCAAAGCAGCAGGAAAGAGAAAAGGTTTTAAACAAACAAGCAATCTATTCTTTTGTTAGTGCGGTTAATTCCTCAAACAAAACAACAAATTTGGATTCAAGCAACACCTTAACTAAATAACAAAATTTTAATATAAAACGGCTTTTGGCCGTTTTTTTTATTAATCTGTCAAATTTCTTAAATAAAAAGATAAAAAAAGTTTGAATTTTTAAAAAAATAGGATACAATTATGTTGTAAGTTTAATTAAAAGCTAAATTGAAGTTTAGCTTAATATATAAAATATCAATTTAATATAGCCAAACTTGGGCTTTTAGTTAGATTTAACTTTAAATTTTTGGAGAAGAAATATGACAATAGCATTATTGGGTGTTTCTTCATTAGCCGCAAGCCTTATTGGAGTTGGATGTGGGATTGCAGGAATTGCAATTGGAATTTTCGTTGCATACTTCCTTCTTTCCAGAAAAATTGGAAAAACAAAAACTAAGGCAGCAAAGATAATTGAAGAAGCATATGCAGAAGCTAAAACTGCAAAAAAAGAAGCAATTTTAGAGGCAAAAGAGGAAGTTCATAAGCTTCGCGTCGATTTCGACAAAGAAGTTAAAGATCGCCGAGTTGAAATTCAACGTTTGGAAGATCGCGTCTCTCAACGCGAAGAATTTGTTGAGAAAAAAGAACTTTCGCTCGACAAAAAACAAGAACAAATTGAAGAAATGAAAGAGAAACTTCAACAACGCGAAAGCGAAGTTGAAAAACTTAAAGAAGACGAAAACAAAGTTCTTCAATCAATGAGAGAGGAACTTGAAAAAGTTTCGCGAATGACAAAAGAAGAAGCAAAACAATCCTTAATCAATTCGATGGTTGACCAAGCAAAAATTGATGCTGCAAGAGAAGTTAAGGAAATTGAAGAAAGTGCAAAAGCAGACGGGCAAAAACGCGCGCAAAACATAATTGCTTCGGCAATTCAACGTTGTGCAACCGACATGGTTAGTGAAATAACCGTAACATCTGTTGCTCTTCCAAACGATGAACTTAAAGGAAGAATTATTGGCCGCGAAGGGCGAAACATTCGTGCTCTTGAGGCTGCAACCGGAGTTGACCTCATTGTTGACGACACCCCAGAAACAATAACTGTTTCTTGTTTCGACCCAGTTCGCCGTGAAGTTGCAAGAGTTGCGCTTGAAAAACTTATTATGGACGGAAGAATCCACCCAACAAGAATTGAAGAACTTGTTGCAAAAGCACAAAAAGATATCGATCAAAAAATTAAGGAAGCAGGGGAGAATGCGGCAAACGATGCCGGAATCTATAACCTCCACCCAGAACTTATCAAAATTCTTGGGCGCCTTAAATACAGAACAAGTTATGGTCAAAACTGCTTGAAACACAGTCTTGAAACATCTTATATTGCCGGACTTTTGGCTGCTGAACTTGGCGCTGATGAAAAGATTGCACGCCGCGGAGGCTTACTCCATGACATTGGAAAAGCGCTTGATCACGAAATGGAAGGAACTCATGTTACAATTGGCGTTGACCTTGCAAAGAAATTTAAGGAAAGCCCAGCTGTTATCCACTGCATTGAAGCGCACCACTTTAATGTTGAATTCCAAAGCGTTGAGGCGGTTCTTGTTCAAGTTGCCGATGCAATTTCAAGTTCACGTCCGGGCGCACGCCGCGAAACAATTGAGGCTTATGTTAAACGTCTTGAAAAACTTGAGGAAATTGCAAACTCATTTAAGGGTGTTGACAAATCCTATGCTGTTCAAGCAGGACGCGAAGTTAGAATTATTGTTAAACCTGAAGAAATTTCAGATGACATGGCTGTTTTCATGGCAAAAGACATTGCCAAGAAAATTGAAGACGAAATGGAATATCCAGGGCAAATTAAAGTTAATGTTATCCGCGAAAGCCGATTCACAGAAACCGCAAAATAATTCAGAAAAGAAGCAAATTACTGCTTCTTTTTTTGTTGCGAAATTCATTTAAAAATGTTAAGATATTTTTATGAAAGAAATTGATTTATACACCGATGGAGCATGCAGCGGGAATCCCGGAATTGGCGGCTGGGCAGCAGTTTTAATATACAACGGCAAACAAAAAGAGATTTCCGGCGGCGAAATTGAAACAACAAACAACAGAATGGAACTTACTGCTGTTATTAAGGGGCTTGAAGCGCTTAAAGAAAAGTGCAAAGTTGTTATCCACAGCGATTCCGCCTATGTTGTTAACGCAATCAACAATAATTGGCTGATAAATTGGCAGCTTAACGGCTGGAAAACATCTTCCAAAGATGAAGTTTTAAACAGAGACCTTTGGGAGCGTCTTCTTGAATTGCTTTCAATTCATAGTTCAACATTTGTTAAAGTTAAAGGGCATTCAACAAATGAACTTAACAATCTTTGCGATAAACTTGCCGTTGCCGAAGTTCAAAAACTTAAAGCGGAGAACGGCAAAAACTAAAATACAAAAAAATAAAAGGCTTATTTAAAGCCTTTTATTTATATTTAACAATTCTTCGAATTTTTCTAACAATCTGTTCAACAAGTTTGTTGATTGGCCAGAATAAAACAACATGAAGTAACAAAACAATTGGGTAGATTAAAAGAGGGAAAAATTTCATTGTTGTTTCAGCACGGAAACCAATTATAAGGTTAATTGCAATAACAACAAGAATTAATGCAGCCCCTGCAAGAGCATATAGCCATGGCGAAGGCTCTTCTTTTTTCATTTGAATTATGTTTCTGTTTTTGGATTTATAGTATAAGTAGGCATAAAATCCGGCAAGGCAAAGCGCAAGGCATGGAATAACAATATAAATTGCTTTTCCAATTGAATCGGATTGAACGCAAAAATAGAATGCAAAAGACAAAATTAAACTTAAAATAAAGAACGAAATTCCGCGAACAAAACGTGTTAGAGCAGGATTAACATATTGCGAAGCGTTCTTGTCCTTTCCGCGATATTGCGCAAATCCAATTCCTTTCGAGCCATAATAAGTTTCAAGACTTGAATAGCTGTTAAAAATTTTTGATTCAGTTTTTTCGCGAACATATGTGTTCTCAACCTTATCAAAGTGTTCTTTCTTTGGCTTTTCTTGTTTTGCTGGCGTGTTAAGTCGAGCAGGAACTTCAAGAAGTTCTTTTTCTCGTTTCTTTTGAGCCTCAAACTCATCAATTTTATGTTGAATTTTAGCCATTGATTTTTCGTGGTCGAAAGGCTTAACCATAAGATCGGAAATCTTTTCTTGATACATTTCGTTCTCTTTTTTGCTTGGTTTAGCTTCTTTCTCTTTAATCTTTGAGTTAAGATATGATGTGTTGCGTTGTTCAATGTTTAAGGTTGCAGGTTCAAATTTCTCAAATTTTGGGAAAGAGTAATCCTCTAATGTTTCCGTTATGAATTTCCCATCATCTGCCGCCATGTCAACTTCGTTAAACAAATCATATTGCTCATGGCTTGGTTCTTCAACTTTTTCAACCGGCTTCTGTTCAACTTTTTCTTCTTGATTTGCTTCCTGCGCAAGGTTAAAAAGGTTTTCTTGAGCAGCAAATTGAACAGGTTCACTTTCAACCTCAACTTCGTGTTTTTCTTCCGGAACAATTGAAACTGGCTTTGCGCTGTTTAAAACAATTCCGCTTCCATTTGGTTCGCGATATTCTTCAATTACATTCAGTTTTGGTTCTTCAACAAAACTTTTTTCAACAACTTCATCGTTAGTCTCGTTTTTCTCTTGTGAAGTTGAAACGGAAGCGGAAACCCCATAAATTGAAAAATCAACTGGATTTTCTTCCAAAAATTTTCTTCCGTCATTAGTTAAACAATAGTAATGTCTTTTGCCGCCAATTGCGCTGTCTTTCCAATAGGAGGAAACAAGTTTTTGAACCTCCATTCTTTTCAAACTGCTATAGAGCGATGGTTGTTTAATTTCAATTCCTGTTTTTGCTTTAATCTCTTCAATAATTTCGTAGCCATATTTATCGCCCGAAACCAAACAAGAAAGGATTGTTGGATTAAGTTGCCCGCGAGGGAATTCGTTTATGTCCATATGTATACCTCAATTTTTTATATAACAAAATATAACAAAAAAGTCAACTAAATAGCATGTGCTATGCATTTTAACTTGTGTGATATGCAAAAGTAATACCGCAACATATTGTGTTTTTATCAAGATTTAACCTTTTTAAATTACAGAACTCAATTGCATCAAATTTTATTGTTATAAGCCTGAACATCTCGAGCGTTTTACATCTTAAAAAATTATGTTGACATTTTGTTCCAAAATGAATATAACAATTGTGAAATTTGAAAAGGAGAAAAAATGCTCATATTAATCAATAATAACAACAATAATTTGAATAGCACACATATTTGTGGGTTTCTTTTTGTTGTTATGAATTAAATCTAGCATTTAAATTAAATTAGGAAATAACACCTTTGGAAACCTTCCAAGGGTGTTTTTTTAATTTAAAACAGGAGGATATGGAATCTCTTGAGCAATGTCGAAAAAGAAAAATCAAATTGCTTTAAAAGTTTAATAAAAAAATCATAATTTAATAAAAAATCATAATAACTTTGGGTAAAAAAAGCTTAGCAAAAAATGCTAGGCTTTTTTAAAGCAAAAGCGCCATAGTCTTCTTAAGGAACTAACAAAAAAGAGCACTTTAAAAAGTGCTCTTGCTGTGGCGGAGGCTTAGAGATTCGAACTCTAGGATGCTTTCACATCGCCGGTTTTCAAGACCGGTGCTTTAGACCGCTCAGCCAAACCTCCACACTTAATTGAAAAAGGTTAAAACTAAAACACAAATTTTCAATTAACTTTTGTTATATTAGCATATTTAATTTTCTTTTGCAACTGTTTTTTATCAAAAAATTAAAAAAGATTGTTCGTTAATTTGAGAATCCTTTGCTTGTTGAGCCAAAGCCGCCTTGGCGAACAGCTGTAACTTCCTCTTCATTGTCTGCACGAAGGAAATAGGTGAAAACCCCTTGCCCAATTTTATCTCCGCGTTTTATAACATAATCTTCTTTCCCAAGATTTATAAGGCGAAAGCCCAAATTACCGTCGTTTGATGGGTTAGAGAAATAGTCGCATTCAATAACTCCCGTTCCGTTTGCAATCATGATGTGTCTTGCGCCCATTTTACTTGTTACAAACAAGAAAAGAACTTCATTTTCGTTAAAAAATGCTTTAACATTTGTCCAAATAAGTTCGCTTTCTCCTGGTTTAATTGTTATGTCAATTGGACTGTAGAAATCGTATCCACATGAATTTTTTGTTGCTCGAACAGGCATTTTTGTTTCCTTTTCGTCATATTTAACAAATTCATCTTTAACTCTTTCAAAACCTCTCATTTTTCCACCTCTTTTAAATTTATCGATAGTTTATCACTTTATAAAAAATTTGCAAATGTTTTTAAAGGAAAAGTTTTTATCTTTTTCTTTTTTATGATAAAATGGGAGAAAGAATGAGGTGAAAATGACAGACATTGAAATTGCACGTCAAGTTAAAAAAGAAAATATCGTTAAGATTGCAAGAAAACTTTCGCTTTGCAAAAACGATTTGTTCCTTTATGGAAACTACATTGCAAAAATTAAGAATTTAACAAAGGGAAAGAAAAACGGGAAGTTAATTCTTGTTACAGCAATCAATCCAACTTCGGCAGGAAACGGAAAAACAACTGTTTCAATTGGCCTTGCCGACGCGCTTTCTCTTAAAAGGAAAAGCGTTTGTCTTTCTCTTCGCGAACCTTCTCTTGGCCCAGTTTTTGGAATTAAGGGCGGGGCAACCGGTGGCGGGCAAAGCCAAATTTTGCCGATGGAAGAAATTAATTTACATTTCACAGGCGATTTCCACGCAATAACAAGCGCAAACAACTTACTTTCAAGTTTAATCGATAACCACATTTTTCAAGGAAATGAACTTGAAATTAAAGATGTTGTTTTTAAGCGTTGTTTAGATCTTAACGACCGCGCGCTTCGCGAAGTTACCGTTTCAAAAAGTAACAGTGCGATTCCAAGAGAGGAAGAATTTACAATTACTGCGGCAAGCGAAGTTATGGCAATTTTAAGTCTTTCAAAAGACATTTCCGATCTCAAAACTCGCCTTGGAAACATTCTTGTTGGATATAACAAAAAGGGGAATCCAGTTTTCGCACGCGATCTTGGCGCAGAAGATGCCATGACAATTTTGCTTAAAGATGCACTAAAGCCAAATCTTGTTCAAACAATTGGAAAAACTCCGGCTGTTGTTCATTGCGGTCCGTTTGCCAACATTGCGCATGGCTGCAGCAGTTTAATTGCAACAAATTTTGCAGCTTCAACAAGCAACTACGCAATAACCGAGGCAGGTTTTGGAAGCGATTTGGGCGCGGAAAAATTCTTTAACATTGTTTGCCGCGAAGGGAATTTGAAACCTGCAACTGTTGTTCTTGTTGCAACAATCCCAGCGCTAAAACTTCATGGTGGCGAGAATAAATTAAATCTTTCAAAAGAAAATGTTAGCGCTGTTGAAATTGGACTTGAAAATCTTAAAGCGCATGTTAACATCTTAAAAAACTTTAACATTCCAATTGTTATTACACTTAACAAATATGCAACCGACACAGATTCCGAAATTGAAGTTATTAAAAAATTCGCCCAAAACGAAAAAACAGGCTTTGCAATTTGCGATGTCTGGGGAAAGGGCGGGAAAGGTGCGCTTGACCTTGCCGACCAAGTTATTAAAGCCTGCAACATGAACTCAAAATTAAATTATAGTTATGAGCTTTCCGACAGCATCAAAACAAAAATTAAAAAACTTGCTAAAAGCGTTTATGGGACAACAAAAATTTCCTACTCTCAACAAGCAGAAAAATCGCTTAAGAAGGTTAAGAAACTTGGGCTCGATAGGCTTCCAATTTGTGTTGCAAAAACGCAATACAGTCTTTCCGACAATCAAAATCTTCTTGGAGCGCCAAAGAATTTTGAACTTGTTGTTAGAGATGTTGAAATTCGAAGCGGTGCAGGCTTCATTGTTGTTCTTCTTGGAAACATGCTGCTTATGCCGGGGCTTTCAAAAAAACCAGCAGCGCTTTCAATGAAAATTGATGAAAACGAAAAAATTGATGGATTGTTTTAAAAAAAGGCTTTAACAGCCTTTTTTAGTTTTTAACCAATATGTCCTCGCTTTCTGTTGAAAACAAAACAGAATGCTTTTCCCCGTCTTTTGAAACAACACTAACATTCCAATAATATTTCCCAAAATTGGTTTGTTGTTGCGAAATTATTTTAACATAAACCTCATAGGTTTTTCCGTCTTTGTCAAATCTTTCAATGTTTGTTTTAAGAGCTTCAAACCCAAGTTCCTGCGCTTTTGAACAGGAAATTGTCCAACTCTTACTTTTATTCGTTAAATTAACTTCTGTTCCGTTTTCATTTGAAACAGAAACTTTAAGCGAAACAATGCTATCCTCGCTGCAAAGTTTTCCAACGTCCGCCATATACTCATTTGAATATGGGCTTTTTTCAAGTTCACCAGAAATTATTTCGTTGTCTAGTTTAAGAGAGTAGGTTACAGTTTCGTTGTCGGCTGGTTTGCTTGAAAAAACAACTGTTATAATTCCAAATTCAACTTTTTTGTTTGAAACTCCATCAAGATAATATGGTTTTTCTCTCATTCCATAAACAAAACTTGCGTTGTATTCTTCGCATTCGCCGTCAAAAATTCCATATCGCAAATCGGAAATGCAATTCTCGCTTGAATTTGCGCTACACCCGCTGAAAAGCGCAACCATGAACGCAACAAGTGTTACGCATGCAATAATTATTAAATATTTTTTCATATTTCTCCTCAAACTAATTCTATGCCTCAACCTTACAAAATCGCTTGGCAAATTTTGGATTATTTGATAAAGTTATGTTGAAAAATGGGGAAAATTATGGACACAATTTATGCAAGTTTTGAAAAGGCAATTAAAAAGCATTATGCAATTGGTGCTTTTAATTTTTATAATCTTGAAACCCTTCAAGCAATTTTGGAAGCAGCCGAAGAAAAAGCAATGCCTGTTATTTGCTCGGTTAGCGAAAGCGCGCTAAAATATATGGGGGTTGACGCAACTGTTGTTATGTTCGACGCGTTAACTGAAAAGAAAAAATATCCTGCTTTCTTGCATCTTGACCATGGAAAATCCTTTGAAATTTGCAAACTTGCAATCGACAGCGGGTTTGATTCAGTTATGATTGACGGAAGCAGCCTTCCTTTCCAAGATAACGTTGCACTAACAAAAAAAGTTGTTCGCTATGCAAACAAGCATGGGGTTTTTGTTGAAGGCGAAATTGGAACACTTTCTGGAATTGAGGATAGCGTTAACGTGGACGAAAAAAACGCAAAATACACAAATCCGCTTGAAGCAAAATATTTTGTTCAATCAACAGGCGTCAGTTCGGTTGCTGTTGCAATTGGAACTTCTCATGGGGCTTACAAATTTAAAGGAGAACCAAAGCTTCAATTCGAAATTCTTTCTGAAATTGAAAAGGAAATTGGCAAATTCCCAATTGTTCTTCATGGTGCATCAACAGTTGAGCAAAAAATTATTAAACAAATCAACTCAAGAGGAGGAAAACTTAAAGGAGCAAAAGGCGTTTGCAGGGAAGACATTGCAAAAATTTGCAAAGAGCACAACGTTTGCAAAGTTAATGTTGACACCGACATTCGTTTAACCTTTATTGCCTCGTTAAGAAAGACCCTTAAAGCAAGCCCAAGCGAAATTGACCCAAGAATTTTCCTTAGCGAAGCAAAACAAGAGATTAAAGAACTTGTTAAAAACAAAATCGCACTTTTTAAAGGTGAGGCTTAAAATTGTTTTGGATTTTTAATTTAATTTGATATCATTTTTATGGAGGGGAGATTATGAAAATTGATATAGTTGAAAAAAATTATGACGTTGGAACGCGTCTTGAAGGGCTTATCGAAAAGAAAGTTGGAAAACTTGATAAGTATTTCGATAAAAACACTTCATGCAAAGTTGTTTGCAAAAAAGAAGGAAATCTTTTTAAACTTGAAATAAGCATTGCAACAAAAAATGCATTTTTCCGTTCAGAAGTTGCAGGCGAAAACATGTATAACAACCTTGATGTTGCGCTTCCAAAACTTGAAAAACAAATTTTAAAATTCAAAGGAAAGAAAAAGGATTTCAAAGTTCCTGCAGTTCCAGATGAACTTTTGTTCTTGGATGAAATTCCAGACGAAAAACCTTCAAAAATTTCAAAGAGAAAAAGTTTTTCGCTTACGCCTGTTTCAGAAGAAGAAGCAGTTTTCATGCTTGAAGCAGTCGACCATGATTTCTATGTTTTCCTTAACGCCGAAACTGGAAAAATTAACATTCTCTATCGTCGTCAAAATGGGGAATACGGAATTATTGAAGTAACAAAATAATTTAGTTCTTTTTAAAAGGGAAATTTTTACAAATTTCCTTTTTTTTATGTAAAAATGTTGTATTTTGTAAAAAAATACTTTATAATAAAAGCATTATGGAAAACAAAAAAACAATTTCAAAAGAAATGCTTAATGAACTGGGTGTTTATGAGCTTAGAGAACTTGCAAGAACTCTTGGCGTTATTTCGCCAACAACAAAAAAACGCGCTCAACTTTGCAACGAAATTTTGGAAATCTCTTCTGGGAAACGTAAAGTTGAGGCTCGACAAACAAACAAAGGGCGTCCTCCTAAAACAATAACCAAAATTTCAAACATTGTTAAAGAATCAATCCCTCAAGATGTTTTAGCGCTTCGAAAACCAATTGAACAAGAAAACTATTCAAACATATTACGTCTTGCTCAAAACACAACACTTTTCAACCAAATTTCAGGAGATGATGCTTCAAAGGTTTTTGGTTTCCTTAATTCTGTTAATGGAAATTTCTATCTCAACAATCTTAACACTCAAGGCAACTTCAAGAACATGCTTTTCTATGTTCCAAAGGAAACAATTGAAAAATTCAATCTTCGCGAAGGCGACAAACTTCTTGGAACAGGAAAACTTGCCGACGCCTATTATTGCGGAATTTTGAACGACATTGTTGAAATCAACGGAAAAGAGGCTTCTTTCTATTTTGGAACAAGGAACAACATTGACATTTCAAATTTTGAAATCCCAAGCAAATTAACCGACATTTTCGGGCGAATAATTAAAAGAGGGGAGCGAACAATTTCCTTCTTTAACGATGAAGAAACAGCAATTTTGGAAATTGTTAAGGAAATTGAGGATATTAATCAAAACCCTTCTTCAAACGAAAAACTTATTTTCCTTGGGCTTGAACTTTCCCCAGAAGTAATTTATTATGGAAAACAAAACGACAACCTTGAAATGTTTGCAACAACCTATTACAATTCTCTTGATGAAAGTTACTACGCAGTTGTTAACGCAATTAATCATTGCACAACCCTTTTGAAAGACGGCAAAAGCGTTAGACTTTTCATTTTCGACGTTATTGGAATTTTAACTCGATTAGATCAATTCTTTGCAAGCGAAGAAGGGGAGTATATGGGGCACAAAATTTCAAGTGTTCAACTTGTTAAACGACTTGTTGGAATTGGAAAAGCAATTTCAAATGAAATCACAATAACTTCCCATTCAATTGCTTTAACAAGCCAAAAGGAAAATGAATTTGTTCAAAACGAACTTATGAAAATTGCAAAAGTTATTGAACCAAATAAATAAGGAAATAATAGTTCTTGTGAAAAGAACTATTTTTTTTAGAGTTTATTCCTCAATTGCTTTTTTAGCATACTTTGTTCTTATTGCTTTAAGCAGTTTCAATGTTATAAAATTCAATCAATTTTGGTTTTCCGGCTTCCTTGTTTTAATTGGAACAATCTTTTTTGTTCGCTTTCTTTGCTATAACATCGATTCAAGCATGTTCCTTGGAATTTGGCTTTCAACATCGGGAGCAGTTGGAATTTTAAACAACTTTTTTGTCTTCAATCTTTTTGTTGTTATCGGGCTTTATGTTGCTTCTTTTGCCTTTTCATCTCTTTCAATTTTCATCAAATTTCGTCAAATTTTTCACTTTAAAGTTTTTGTTTTTGCGTTTTTATGTGTTATATTACTTATAGCGTTTGGAGAAAACTTTCTCCCGCTTGTTCCTTTTATTGTTCTTCTTTCAATAACCGGAACTGTAATCTTGATTTTTGTTATATTATCAATTAAAGCGAACACGAGGAAAGTATGAATTTTAGCAAACAAAAAAACGGCTATTGTGAAAGTGAGGTTGACGAATATATTTCGGCAACAACTTTGAAATTTGAGAAGGAAATTGACGCAAAAAACACGGAAATTTCTTTGCTTAAAAAAGAGGTTGAGGACGCTCGTGCAAAAGAAAGTTCGGTTGCTCTTGCGTTAACTGCTGCAATCGACAAAGCAAAAGAAATTGAAGAAAGTTCTCAAGAAATCTATAAGCTTAAACTTGAACAACTTAGCATGTTATATGCAAAATGGGAAATTATGCTTAATGAAATGCTTAAGAAAACCCCAGATGTTGTTGAAGTTTCAAACGTAAAAGAAGATATGGAAAATTTAAAAACATCAATTAAAAGTGCTCTTAAGGACGATTTTAACATTGAACTTATAACTAAAACTCCAACAACCGACCCAATTAGGCATCTTCTTAACAAACTTATGGGAACAAAAGTTGAAGTTTCAACAAAAAAACCAGCAGTTAAAACAATACAAAGAAAAGCGCCAACATGTTCTCAAAAAACCGACCTTGAGAAACTTGAAGAGAAAACAAAAATTAAACCAATTTCAAATTTAACCCTTGAACAAGGCGACAGTTATGAAAATCTTGTTGATAAATTTTTAGACAGTGACGAAAAAGTTCCAGACACTTTTGCAAAAATTTTAAGCGTTCCAGACTACTCGAAAACGCAAGGCGCTTTCGACCTTAACGAAGCAATCAATCCAAAAGAGGATTTGGAAGAAATTATGAAGTCGTTTGATTTTTATGGCGGAAATATATAAAAGAAAAGAGGAATTTCCTCTTTTTTTGTTGCATATTCTATTGAAAAAATTTTTGCTTTGCAAAACAGAATTTATGTGATAAGATAATCATGAATTAAAGAGAGGAATCATGAAAGAAATTAAAAAGGCAGTTATTTTGGCTGCAGGTTTTGGAACAAGATTTTTGCCATTCTCAAAGTCTGTTTATAAGGGAATGCTTCCAATAATCGACACTCCAACAATTGAACTTATTGTAAACGAACTTGTTGAAAGCGGAATTGAAGAAATTTTGATGATTGTTGGCTTTAACAAGGAGAACGTTATTTCCCATTTTTCCCATAACGAACTTTTGGAAAACAAATTTAAGGATAAGCCGGAATACCTTGATGCGGTAACAAAGCAACTTAAGGCAAAAGTTACGTTTGTTGAGCAAAAAGTTATCAACGGAACAGGGGGCGCACTTCTTTTGGCGGAAGAATTTACGGGCGACGAGCCATTTTTAATGTGCTTTGCCGATGACCTTATGCAAAGCGATGTTCCAGTTTCAAAACAACTTATCGACGAATACAAACGAACAGGGAAGGCTGTTTTGGGTTGTCAAAGCATTCCAAAAGAACAAGTTGTTCGTTGTTCTTCCGTTGAATATTCAAGCAAAAACGGAAGAAGCCATGTTGTAACAAGGGTTGTTGAAAAACCAAAATTTGAGGATATTAAATCAACTCTTTCAACTCTTGGGCGCTATGTTTTTCTTCCTTCAATTTATAACTACTGCAGAAACCTTGAAATCAACAAAGCATGCAACGAACTTTGCATAACCGACACATACGATATGATTGCAAAAAACGAAGGTCTTATTGCCTATGAATTTGAGGGAACGAGATATGACATTGGAAACAAATTTGGCTATTTAACAGCAATTTTCGATTTCGCTCTTAAAAACCCTGAATATGGCGAAAAACTTAAGGAATATATTAAAGAAAGAATTTAAAAAAAACCGCAAACGCGGTTTTTTCTTTTATCCCAAAAGGGGAGTTAACGCAAGTCCAACAACAACCGAAATAACATAAAGTGAAATTGTTATTAAAATGTTTTGTTTTATGTTTTTGTTATTTTTGAAAAGAACAATAAGTCCAACTCCGCTTCCAACGCAAAGCCCTGCAATTGTTGATGCAAGAGTTATTCCACCTTCCATAAAAAGTTCAACAAGGAAAACAGAGGCGGCGCAGTTTGGAATTAAGCCAATAAGCGACGTTACAAGAGGTTGAAGGAACTTGTTGATTGAAACAAAGCCAATAAAGTTTTCCATTCCAACATAGTAAATAACAATTCCTAAAACAAGATTTATAATCAAAATAAATGCCGAAATTTTCGCCGTGTGGATTAATGCATCAAGAAAAATGTTGTCGGCGCAGCAAGAACAATTATGCCCAGTGTGATTGTGTTCGTGTTCATGTTCATGGTTATGATCATGGTCGCAGCCGCATTCATGCTCGTGGGAATGTTCAAGTTGAACTTCATGCAAATTCCCGTGAACTTCCATTGCTTCGTTTTTAAGAGATTTTGCAAATGCCTTCTTACTTTTAGACTTTTCAATTAGAGAAAGGACAAAGTCGATTGCATAGCCAAACAAAATTCCAACCAAAAACTTTGTTGCAAGAATTATCCCAAGTTCCTTAATCCACCCAGGATTCGAAAGCAAAATTGGAATTGCCTCGTCGCTTGTTGCAAGGAAAACTGCAAAAAGCGTTCCAAGAGTTATTGCGCGCTTCGAAAACAAATCTGCCATAACTGTTGAAAACCCGCATTGCGGAACAATTCCAAGAAGTGAACCAAAAAGCGGACCAAACCACTTGCTTTTTTTTGTTAAAAATTTGTATGGTTCTTCTTTGTGGTGGGTTACATATGAAATTAAAAGATAGAACAGCATAAGCGCTGGAACTATCTTAAGAGTGTCTAAAATTGCATCTAAAACTGTTTCCCACATCGCCAAGCATTTTAGCAGATTTGTTTTTATGTTGCAAGCGTTATTTTATTTTTTTATATATATTTTTATAATTTTATAAAATTTTGTTGGAACAAAACATAAAAATGTCTATAATTGTTTTAGATTAATGGAGAAAATATGAGCAAAATTACAGTTGATGGAAATATGGCTTGCGCCAAAATGGCATATAAACTTAGCGAGGTTAGCGCAATCTATCCAATAACGCCTTCAAGCCCAATGGCAGAAGCATGCGACGAAATGGCAACGGCAGGAGTTAAAAATATCTTTGGAAAAAAACTTAAACTTGTTGAAATGCAATCGGAAGCTGGCGTTGCAGGCGCAGTTCATGGAAGCCTTAAGGCGGGAGCGTTAACAACAACTTTCACGTGCAGCCAAGGGCTTTTGCTTATGATTCCAAACATGTTTAAAATTGCTGGCGAACTTTTGCCAACTGTTTTTCATGTTTCAGCAAGAGCGGTTGCAACCCATGCGCTTTCAATTTTTGGCGATCATTCCGACGTTATGGCAGCGCGTTCAACTGGATTTTTGATGATGGCATCTTCTTCTGTTCAAGAAGCACAAGATTGCGCATTAATTTCCCATATTGCATCTCTTCGAACAAGCCTTCCTTTCATACATTTCTTCGACGGATTCAGAACTTCGCATGAAATTCAAAAAATTGATGAAATTTCCGATGAGCAAATTCTTAAACTTCTTCCAAGCGAGGACATTAAAGAATTCAAAGAACGAGCGCTTTCCTCTGAAAATCCAACGCAAGGTGGAACTGCGCAAAACCCAGATGTTTTCTTCCAAAATCGCGAGGCTTCAAACGAAGTTTATAATCGCGCATATGGAACCATTGAAAAAACGATGGAGGACTTTGAAAAAGTTGTTGGAAGAGCTTATCGTCCATTTGAATATTTTGGAAGCGAAAATGCCGAAAATGTTGTTATTGTTATGGGAAGCGCAAATCAAACTTTTAAAGATGTTGTTAGAATCATTAACGAAAGCAAGAGTTTCCCAGAACTTGGCGAAATTGGTGTTTTAAATGTTCGCCTTTTCCGTCCATGGAACAAAGAGGCGCTTATTACTTCTCTTCCAAAATCGGTTAAGAACATTGCCGTTTTAGACAGAACAAAGGAAAGCGGAGCACTTGGCGAGCCACTTTTAACCGAAGTTAAAGCAAGCTTATATGGGAAAAACATCAATATTATTGGCGGAAGATATGGGCTTGGAAGCAAGGAATTTACCTGCGAAGATGCGGTTTCGGTTTTCGAAAATTTATCAAACGAAATGAAAAATCCGTTCACTGTTGGAATTTACGACGATGTAACAAATCTTTCGTTGCCTTCAAGTTCAGAAATCATTTCAAAGTTCTCAAAACTTGAAGATGAAAACTTGCTTGAACTCATGTTCTTTGGGCTGGGATCGGACGGAACAGTTAGTGCAAACAAAAACAGCATAAAAATTATTGGCAATTCTACAGAAAAATTCGTTCAAGGTTATTTTGAATATGACTCAAAAAAATCGGGCAGTTTAACTGTTTCGCACTTAAGAATTTCAAATCGAGAAATCTTGATGCCATATGAAATTCGAAAGGCAAATTTTATTGCAATTCATAATTACAGTTTCATTAATAAATTCGACATTTTAGGGCATTTAAAACAAGGCGGAACTGTTCTTTTAAACACGGTTCTTTCTGAAAGTGAACTTAACGAAAAACTTCCAATTTTCTTTAAGCAAGATTTAATTAAAAAGCAAGCAAAATTATATATTATTGATGCTCAAAAAATTGCAACCGAACTTGGGCTTGGAAACAAGATTAACATAATCATGCAATCGTGTTTCTTCAAAACTTCAGGGGTTATTAACTTTGAAGTTGCAAAAGAAAAAATGATTGATGCAGTTCGAAAAACCTATGGAAGAAAGGGCGAAAAAGTTGTTTTAGCAAACGAAAAAGCTGTTCTTTCGGCAGATGAAATTAAACAAGTTAACCTTTCAATTTTTGATGAAAAAGCATATGTTCAAAACATTGAAGCCGATGGTTGCAACGGCGTTTGCTCGTCTTGCGTAAAATTCGAAACTGAATGCAAATTTGCAAACGAAATTATGAATAAAATTTCAAGACGCAAAGGCAACGATCTTCCTGTTTCGGCTTTCACAGCGGACGGCGTTGTTCCAACGAACACGGCGCAATTTGAAAAGCGCGGAATTGCGCTTCGCTGCCCAAATTGGCTTAGCGAAAATTGCATTCAATGCGGACGCTGCATAATGTCTTGTCCTCATGCGGCAATAAGAGCGGTTCTTGTTGACGAAAACAACTTGGAAGATAAGCCAGACGGTTTCATAACTGTTGCTGCGTTTGGTGTTAAGGGCGCGCAATATCGAATTCAAGTTAGTCCGCTCGATTGCACAGGCTGCGGAGTTTGCGCAAACGCTTGTCCAGCAAAAAACAAGGCTCTTGTTATGGAAGAAGCAAAGGACATTGAATCAGAAGTTAAAAATTATAATTACAGCAAAACTCTTGAGAAATTCCCTTCGCCTTTTAACAAATTTTCAACAAAAGGCGCGCAATTCTTAAAGCCATATTTTGAATTTAATGGGGCATGTGCGGGCTGCGGCGAAACTCCATACATTCGTCTTTTAACCCAACTTTTTGGAAAAAATATGATAATTGCGAATGCAACAGGCTGCTCAAGCATTTATGGCGGTTCATATCCTTCATGTCCATATGCAAAAGATGAAAACGGAAACGGGCCGGCTTGGGCAAACAGTTTGTTCGAGGATAACGCCGAATTTGGATTTGGAATTAAACTTGGTCGCGAAGCAAACAACAAAGACGAAAGTGTTTGGATTGTTGGCGGTGACGGTTGGGCATACGACATTGGCTATGGCGGGCTTGATCATGTTCTCTATTCAAACAAAAATGTTAACATTCTTGTTCTCGACACAGAAGTTTATTCAAACACAGGCGGGCAAGCTTCGAAATCAACCCCAAGCGGAGCGGTTGCAAAATTTGCTTCAAGCGGAAAAACTGGGAACAAAAAAGACCTTGCAACCCTTGCAATCATGAGCAAAAATGCATATGTTGCAAAAGTTGCACTTGGAGCAAACTATGAGCAAACAATCAAAGCTTTCAAAGAAGCAGAAGAATTTGACGGGCCAAGCATCGTAATTGCTTATGCGCCATGCGTCAACCACGGAATTGACATGTCGAAATCACAAGACGAAATGAGAAGAGCGGTTGAAAGCGGTTATTGGGAACTTTTCCGATATAACCCAAGAACAAACTCTCTTTCTTTCGACAGTGCCGAGCCAACAATGGACTATGAGGAATTTGTTTCGGGCGAAACGCGTTACACTTCGCTTTTGAAAGCAAATCCAGACCTTTCAAAAGAACTTTTTGAAAAAGCAAAAGAAAATGCAAAATCTCGCCGAAATTTCCTTAAATCTTTTGCAAAAACAGAGGAATAGAACAACAAATTTTTCAATTTAATAAAAATATCAAAAATAAGCCTTTTTTCGCCAGAAAAGGCTTTTGTTTTTTAATTAAGCGCTTTTAAAATTGGGTTATGGCAAGAAAGATTGTTATAACAAGCGGAAAAGGCGGCGTTGGGAAAACAACAATTTGTGCAAATCTTGGGGCAAGGCTTGCATCTCTTGGCTTTCGCGTTTGTTTAATGGACGTTGACATTGGACTTAACAACCTTGATGTTGTTATGGGAATTGAAAAACGCGTTATGTTCGACATAATTGACGTTGCCGAAGGGCGCTGTCGAGCAAAACAAGCGCTTGTTCAAGATCGACGAATCCCGTCGCTTTATGTTATGCCTTCCGCACATAGTTATGGAAGTTCAAACATAACAGGCGAAACAATTAAAGAGGTCATTCTTTCGCTTGACGCAAGTTTTGATTACATTCTGATTGATTGTCCGGCGGGAGTTGAAGCCGGCTTCCACAGGGCAGTTTACGCCGCAAATGAGGCAATTGTTGTTGTAACTCCGCATATCTCAAGCATTCGCGATGCCGACAAGGTTCTTTCAATCCTTTCAGGATATGATTTAATTCATAAGCAAATTGTTGTTAATCGAATCCGAGGGGATTTAGTTATGGGCGGCGAAATGCTTTCCGTTGATGAAATTGCGCGTGCACTTAAAACTCCGCTTTTGGGCGTTATTCCCGAAGATGACGACATATGCGCGCTTTCAAGCATTGGAGGGCTTGCAAGCGGAAACACAGCAGGGCGTGCTTTCACAATTCTTTGCGAAAATCTTCATGAAGGAACAAAAAAAATTTACGACTACACAATGCGCTATCGAGGAGTTTTTGGTGCGCTTAAACGAAGTCTTAAAAGGAAAATTTAATGAAAACAATTGCTGAAATTGGAAACGACAGGCTTATTAACGTTCTTGTTAAGGACAAAAATCAAAGCCCGGCAAGAATAATTAACATTCTTAAAAGTGAAATAACAAATGTAATTTCCTCATATGCCGAGCTTGACGATGAAATTGATGTTAAAATGACAACTGTTCGCGGAAGAGTTTGTTTTGAAATTAAGGCAGTTGCAACACGAATTAAGGACTTTGGTCAAATTGCTAATTAAATAAGCCTCTTTTTTCAACCTCTTCCTTAATTGTTTCCATTGCTTTTGTTTCAAGGCGAGAGATATATGACCTTGAAATCCCAAGTTTTTTTGCAACTTCACGTTGAGTTAATGGCTTGTTCCCCATAAGACCAAACCGAAGTTTAATAATTTCAAATTCTCGTTTGGGAAGACTTTTTTCAATAAGTTTTCCCATTTTTTCTGTTAAAATGTTGCTTTCAACAATTCCTTCAACCTCGTCATCAATTCCCGGAATAACGTCCATAAGTTCAATGTCGTTTCCTTCCTTGTCCTGTCCAAGTGTTTCTTGAAGCGAAAGAGTTTGCTTATGTTTTTTGTTAACACGAATAAGCATTAGAATTTCATTTTCAATGCAGCGCGCGGCATAAGTTGAAAGTTGAGTTCCCTTGTCATATTCAAAGCTGTTGATTGCTTTAATAAGCCCAATTGCTCCAACACTTATTAAATCGTCGGCTTCGCCCGCTCCCGAATATTTCTTAACAATATGGGCAACAAGGCGCAAGTTATGGTTGATTAAAGCATCTTTTGCTTCCTTGCTTCCTTCCTTAAATTTCTTAAAATATTCCCTTTCTTCTTCTGGGGTTAGTGGCTTTGGGAAACCAGATGCATTATTAACAAAAGATGAAAAACACAATATCTTATTAATAAAAGTTATAAAGTTTTCAAAAATCATAATTCAAACTCCAACAATTTGTGTATATATATGCCGAAGAGTGTCGAAATTTGACAAAGAGGGTTAATTTAAAGCTTAAAAATAAATTTTAAAATCTTCTAAAATTCCAAATTAAAAAAATGCTTTCCCTTCCTTAATATAAAAGGAATAAGCAAATTTTTACTTACAAAAAATTTGTTGAAAAACAACAAAAAAACCTAAATTTTGCAAAAGTAATAGTTTTTG
This sequence comes from uncultured Lachnospiraceae bacterium, assembly GCA_964383665.1. GTDB lineage: Bacteria > Bacillota > Clostridia > Christensenellales > UBA1242 > UMGS687. The sequence goes on along the minus strand of CAYLHO010000001.1, from coordinate 218,942 downwards.
TTTGACACCATATATTGTGTTGTGGTAGCATATTTTTGCAACGCTAAAAACAATATATTGTGCGCCGCAAAAAGGAGAAGAGAATGATAAGACAAGTTTATAAAAGGGACGGAACGTTTCAAGATTTCGACAAAGAGAAAATTGCAAATGCAATTTTTAAAGCAGCAAGAGCTTGCGGCGGAAACGACAGGGAAACCGCAAAAAACCTTGCAGAAGAAGTCGCTTTAAATCTTGAAAAGAATTTTGCGTCAAAAATTCCAACTGTTGAGGAAATTCAAAATTGTGTTGAAAAAGTTTTAATTGAAAATCGACATGCACAGGTTGCAAAGTCATACATTTTATATCGTGAAAAGCGCAAGCAAGCACGCGAAAACAACGCACTTATTGGAGCAACAATCGACATGTTCGATAAATATCTTTCCGAAAAAGATTGGGCTGTTAAAGAAAACGCAAACATGCAACGAAGCATTGCCGGGCTTAACAACTATGTTCGCGAGGCGTTTACGAAAAGTTATTGGCTTAACGAAGTTTATCCCGACTATATCCGCGAACTTCATAACAGCGGTGCAATTCATATCCACGACCTTGGGTTCTTTGGCGCATATTGCGTTGGCTGGGATTTGAGAGCAATTTTAACCGATGGCTTCACGGGCGTTTCAGGAAAGGTAAGTTCAAACCCTCCAAAGCATCTTCGTTCGTTCCTTGGTCAAATTGTTAATGCAACATTCACAACCCAAGGCGAAACAGCCGGCGCACAGGCATGGAGCAGTTTCGACACCTACAGCGCTCCTTTCATTCGAAAAGACAACTTGAGTTATGAGCAAGTTAAACAAGCAATTCAAGAGTTCGTTTTCAACATGAATGTTCCAACACGCGTTGGATTTCAGTGTCCATTTTCAAATGTAACTTTGGACATTAAAGTTCCAAAAACTCTTAAAGACCAACCGGTTATAATTGGCGGAGAGCCATTGGATTCAACCTATGGCGACTATCAAGCTGAAATGGATCTTTTTAACAAGGCATTTTGCGATGTTATGCTTGAAGGCGACAGCAAAGGGCGGGTTTTCACGTTTCCAATTCCAACAATCAATGTAACAAAGGATTTAGACTGGAACAGCGAAGTTATTGACAAAATTATGGAAATGACCTGCAAATATGGAATCCCATATTTCGCAAATTATGTAACTTCCGACCTTTCCCCAGAAGATGCTGTTTCAATGTGTTGCCGTCTTCGACTTGATGTTTCGGAGCTTAAAAAACGCGGAGGAGGGCTTTTTGGCTCGAATCCATTAACAGGCTCGATTGGAGTTGTAACAATAAACCTTCCAAGAATTGCTTACCTTTCTCAAGACGAAGAAGAATTTATGCAGCGTCTTGATAAACTTGCCGACGCAGCAAAGGATTCGCTTGAAATTAAGCGAAAAGTTGTTGAAAAACAAACAGAGGACGGGCTTTATCCATATTGTAAATTTTATCTTCGAAATGTTAAAGCGCGTTCGGGAAGTTATTGGGCAAATCATTTCAACACAATTGGAATTGTTGGGATGAACGAAGCAATTATGAATTTATTTGGAAAAGACCAAAACATAACAACCGATTTCGGGCAAGAATTTGCAAAGAAAGTTATGAACAGACTTCGCTCCAAAATGGTTGAATATCAAAAGGAAACCGGGAACAGTTATAACCTTGAAGCAACGCCTGCGGAAGGAACAAGCGCTCGCCTTGCAAGAATTGACAAAAAGCGCTTCCCAAACATTATAACAGCAGGAAAAGATCAGCCATGTTACACAAATTCAACTCAAATCCCAGTTGAATATACCGACGACATTTTCGAAGTTGTTCGCCTTCAAGACGACCTTCAATCGCTTTACACCGGCGGAACGGTTCTCCACCTGTATCTTGGCGAAAAAATTGAGGATAAAGAAGTTTGCAAAAAGCTTATTCAAAAAATCTTCAATAACAACAAAATGCCATATATTTCAATAACTCCAACTTTCAGCATTTGCCCAGAGCATGGATATATTGCAGGGGAGCATTTCTCTTGCCCAAAATGCGGAAAGAAAACCGAGGTTTGGAGCAGAGTTGTTGGCTATTTAAGAATGGTTCAAGACTATAACGACAGCAAACGCGAAGAATATGATTTAAGAAAAAAATTTGTTATTCGAAACGACCAAATTGTTTAATTTAAGGAGAAAAATAAGTGAAATTTGCAGGCCTAATTAAAAATTCCTTTGTTGACTTTCCAAACAACATCTCCGCCGTTGTTTTCACGTTTGGCTGCAATTTCAATTGTTGGTTTTGCCATAACAGGAAAATTATTGAGGGGGAAAAAGTTGAAAAATTTTCCGAAGAGGACATTTTAAACTTTCTTGAAAAAAGAAAAGGTCAACTTGATGGGTTGGTTATTTCGGGCGGAGAGCCAACTCTTTCAAGTGGACTTAAGGAATTTATTATAAAAGTTAAAAAAATGGGGTTCTTAATTAAACTTGACACAAACGGAACAAACCCACAAATTTTAAGGAATCTTCTTGAGGAAAATTTGCTTGATTTTGTTGCTATGGATGTTAAAACCTCACCAAAAAAATATTGCGAAATAACTCAAAAAAATGTTGACCTAAAAAAAATTGAAGAGAGCATAAATTTGCTTAAAAATTCAAAGATTAATTACGAATTTCGAACAACATTCGCTCCCGATGTTAAACTTTCGGATATTGAAGAAATTGGGAAATTAATTTTCAATTCAAAAGCATTTGCAATTCAAAAATATAATCCACCATGCGAAGGGATTGCTTTAATCCCACATTCCTTTGAGGATTTTGAAAAAGCACTTGAAATTGCAAAAAAATATGTTAAAAATTCCTTTTTAAGAAGCGCATAAATCATGCGCTTATTTATTTATTTTGTAAATTTTTTATTAATTTTCATTTTAATTTTTACAAAAAGTTAAAATTCATTTCTTTAATTGTTCTTTTTATGCTAAAATAATTTAAGGGGGAAATAATTTTCAGATGTCAAATATCGTTTTAGTTGGAATGATTGAGGAGGATTTGAAACAAGTTGGGCTTGCGCTTGCGCAAAAGCTTGATTTTTTCTATTTGAACTGTGAAGATATGATTTCCTACTCCTTGTTCGATGAAGAAAAAATGGAAAAACTTTGCGGAAAACCTTATACAATCCAGCAAGAAAAAAAGGTTGTTGAAAGCCTTAACACCTATGAAAAAACAATTGTTTCGATGAAATGCGAAACTTTTTCAAACAATTTTAACGTTATTTCAACGAACAACATTGTTATATATTTGCGTCAAACCCCTTCGCAATTTAATAAAAGAATTGAAAGTATTAAAAAGTCGGGGATAAGTCAGGAAAAGCTTGGATACTATGAAATTGCGCAAATTGTTTTCAAGGAACGAGATAATTATCTCAAAAAAAATTGCAATTTTTTCCTAAAATATGATATATCTAAACTTGACGATTTAATTGAAACTCTTGAATCGCTTATTATGGAGACAAAATGAAAATTGAACAAAAATGTGTTAACACAGCACGTGCACTTGCCGCGCAAGCAATTTCAAATTCAAATTCGGGACACACAGGCTCTTGCCTTAGCGCTGCAACAATTTTATGCGCTCTTTTTAAGGACCATTTAACCTTTTCAACTTCCGACAATCTTTTCTTAAATCGAGATCGATTTATTCTTTCGTCGGGGCATGTTTGTCCTCTTTTATATGCAATTGAGCACATGTTTGGATTCCCAATTTCAATTGACGATTTAAAACAACTTCGAAAATATGGAAGTAAAACTCCGGGGCACCCTTCGCTTGGCGAAACTCCAGGAATTGAAGCAACAACAGGTCCTCTTGGGCAGGGAATTGGAAACGCAGTTGGTTTTGCAATTGCCCAAACAATGCTTGCCGAAAGGTTTAACGTTCTCGACGATCCAATTTTCTCAAACAAAACATATGTTTTTGCAGGAGATGGCTGCCTTATGGAAGGCGTTGCTTTGGAAGCAATAAGCCTTGCAGGGAAGCTTAAACTTGAAAATTTAATTTTGCTTTACGACAGAAATCAAACAACATTAGACGGCTCTCTTTCAAATGTTTCAAACGAAAATGTTGAAGAAAAATTCCGCGCTCAAGGTTGGAACGTGATTTCAAATGTTAATGGAAACCATTTCCATGCAGTTTCAAGAGCAATTTCAAAAGCGAAACAAAACAATGGCAAGCCAACAATAATAATTTTTAACACTGTTATTGGAGTTGGAACGAAATATGAAGGAAAATCTGAAATTCACGGAAAACCTCTTTCCGAAGAAGAACTTAACAGTTATCTTTCATCTCTTGAAATTTCCGAACGTTGGAATGTTCCAGACGATGTTAAAAAATTCTGCGAAACAACAACAAGAAAAAACTATGAAATTGAAATGGATTGGCGAAGAAAAGTTAATTTATACTCAAAAACCAACCCTGAACTCTATAAGCAACTTTCTCAATTCCTAGACAAAAAAACAATTGATGTTGAGAAAATTGTTGGAAACAAAATTAAAGAAAAAAGAATTAGCGGAAGAGAAGCAAACCACAAAGTCCTTAACATTCTTGCCGAAAAATATCCAAACATAATTGGAGGCTGTGCTGACCTTGCATCATCAACAAAAGCAGTAATTGACGAAGGAGATGTTTACAACCCAGAAAACAGACGCGGAAGAAACATTGCCTTTGGAGTTAGAGAACATGCAATGGGAGCAATTGCAAACGGGCTTAATCTTTATGCTGGGCTTCGTGTTTATGTTTCAACCTATCTTTCTTTCTCAAACTATCTTTTGCCTGCTTTGCGTCTTGCCGCAATGATGAATCAACCAATTTTATATTTTTTCACTCACGATTCACTTATGATTGGGGAGGACGGCGAAACTCATCAACCAATTGAGCAAATTGCTGCGCTTCGAGCAATGCCAAATGTTAATGTTTGCCGCCCATGCGATGTTAATGAACTTATTGCCTGCTACGACCTTGCATTAAACGGGGTTAATCCAACTTGTTTCATTCTTTCAAAACAAGATTTGCCTGAACAAAAAACAAGCGTTGAAATGGCTTTGAAAGGTGGATATATTCTTGAAAAAGATGCTGGAAAAGTTTCGCTTGTGCTTTACGCAACGGGAAGCGAAGTTGACCTTGCATTAAGTGTTAAAAAGGAATTTAACAAGTCTGGCGTTAAAGTTGCTGTTGTTTCTTTCCCATGCCTTGAGGAATTTGAAAAACAAACCGAACAATATAAAAACTCGGTTTTGTTTAAAGATGTTAAAGCGCGTGTTGCTTTGGAGGCTTCTTCCGATAATGTTTGGTTCAAATATGTTGGGGAAAAAGGCAAAGTTATTAACGTAACACAATATGGAAAAAGCGGGCGAGGAAGCGAAGTTTACAAAAAATATGGCTTCTCGGTTGCAAACATCAAAAAAGAAATTCTAAAAATTCTTAAAGTTTAACAGCTTTTTATTTTGAAAAAAAAATGTTATATGTTAAAATTTAATAAATTTAAGGGGGAAAGTAAGCAAAAAAACATAATTAATTATATTTTTTTGGGCTAAAATAAAAAGGAAACATGAAAAAAAGTCTTGCAAAAATAAAATGGAAATTACTTTTCATAATATGTCAACTTTTTTTGCTTTCGGCTGTGATTGTCGTTGGCGTTTTTGCTGCCCAAAGAACTGAAACCGAGTTCAGCGGAACAATTGCCTTCCAAGCAACAAATGTTTACGCAAAAATAACTGGAAGCTCGTCTGGTGCGCAAGAAACTCCAACATATCAACAACTCAATTATGCATATAACTCTGCGCCAACAACCGCCCAACTTAATTCATGGAATAACAACCTAAATTTTAAGAGCACAGGAAACTCAATCGTAATTTCAATAACAATTGAAAACTTAAGCACAGAAAGAAGCCTTGATATAACCGTTAGCGACATTTCCACAACAACCCCAAACTTAACAAGAACAATCTCTTCATCATCTGTCACGCTTGCTCCTTCAACAGGAAGTGGAACAAGCAAAACAACAATAACTTTAACTCTTTCTGTAACTTCTCAAGCAGCGGCAGTTGACTCAAGTTATCATTTCAAAATTGTTTTATCCGACGAAACAGCAGCTTAAAATCTAAATAATAAAACGCCAAGGACAGTGTGATTTTCCTTGGCGTTTTATTATGTAAAGAGAGTTTTTCCAAAAAAGAAAACGTGGAAACTTTTCTTTACATCTATATTATGTGCAAAGACGGGGCAGCATATTCAAAAAAAATCTAAAAAATTCATTTTTTCTATTTTAACTTTTGCTTTAATGTGATATAATCAAAAAGTATGAAAAACTTGTCCTATGAGAAAAAGAAGAAAATTTTACTTATCACGGGAATTTGCCTTCTCGTTTTATGCACTTTTGCGTTTCTAGTCCTTTTCACAGGGCTTATTAAGCCGCTTAAGCGCTTTTTGCTTGGAACATTTGGTCTTTTTTCCTATCCACTTTTCATTGTTCTTTTCATCGTTGGATTAATGATTATTAACAAGAAAAAATATGTTCTTCAACCTCGCTATGCTGTTTACATTTCTTTTGCTCTCATTTCCATTTTAGCAATTGTTCAAAATATAATAGTAGGCTCATTTGAAGGCGGTTTTTTCGATTTTCTTGGATATAACTATCTCAAGCAATTAACCCCGGGGGGGATTATTGTTGGAATTTTTATTGCGCCAATAAGATATCTTCTTGGGAATGCCGGTGTTTATGCAATATATTCAATCTTGCTTATTGTTTTCTCTTGCTTAATTGCCGATTATTTGCTCTATGTTCGCCGCAAAGCCCGCGAAAACGCACCAGTTAAACTCCAAAGAGAAAAGGCACAACAAAAGGCAGAAATTAAAGCAGAAAAAGCAGCAAAAAAAGAAGAAAAGAAAAGCAGCGAATGGATTTTGGACAAAGAAGGAAACCTTATTGGTCGAGATGGCGAACTCTTTTCCGCATCGGATGAAGAAATCCATTCAAAAACTCTTTCCAAACTTGATAAGGCAATTGCAAGAAGAAAAAAGGGAGAAGAAAAGCCGAAGATAACTCTTGACGCCAAAATTGAAGAAGAAAAAGAACTTTCAAAAACCGACAGTGCAAAGCAAAAACTTGGGCTCATGAAAAACGGAACGGTTATTGCATCATCGAAACCAGTTAAAAAAGAACCAACACTTCGCGAAAGATTTGAAAAAAATGAACTTTCAAGAAGAGATTATTTGCTAACACCACCATCGCTTAGCGAAATGACAATTTTTTCTCATGATAACTCAACACAAAAAGTTGAACCTGTTTCAACAAGAGAAATCAACGAAACAATTAACTCAATTAAAGAAGAAAATTCCTCTTTTGCTGCTTTCCAAGCTAACTCTCAACCAATTCAAGAAGAACCAAAAGAGGAAGAAAACTCATCAACAAACTTCGTTGATTTCGACGATGAAAGCAGTTTTAACACTCCAGAAAGCAAAGCAGTTGCAGGCGATATCATTGAAAAAATCATGAAAGATGAGCCAAACATCAACATTAGCGCCGAAAATCTTAAGCCAACTCCAAAACCAATTGCTCCTCAGCCAGCGCCTCAAGAACTTAAGCCAAAACCAAAAAGACATCAAAGATATGTTGCACCAACATGCGACCTCCTTTTCGATGTTAAAAACGACGACACTGAACTTCAAGAGAGCGTTCAAAAGAAGGCAGTTATTTTGGAGAATGCGCTTGAAACATTCAACATTAACGCAAAGGTTATTAGAATTGTTGTTGGACCATCGGTAACAAGATATGAACTTGAAATGCCGGTTGGCGTTCCCGTTAAAAAAATTCTTGCCCATCAAGATGACATTGCTCTTAACCTTGCTTCGAACGGGGGAATTAGAATTGAAGCACCAATTCCGGGAAGAAGCGCGGTTGGAATTGAAGTTCCAAACGACAAAATTTCAACAATTGGAATTAAAGAAATCCTTTCAAGCCCAACTTTCCAAAACGCTCAAAACCCATTAACATTCGCTCTTGGAAAAGAAATCAGCGGCGAAATTCGCGTTTGCAATCTCGAAAAAATGCCACATCTCCTTGTTGCCGGAGCAACAGGTTCGGGCAAGAGTGTTTGCTTGAATGCAATTATTATTTCAATGATTTTCAAATCCTCGCCAGATGATTTGAAACTTATCTTAATCGACCCTAAACGCGTTGAATTTTCAATGTATAACGGGCTTCCACATTTGATGCTTCCAAACGTTATAACCGAAACCGACAAGGCTGTTAACTCGTTAACTTGGGCGGTTAACGAAATGGAACGTCGTTTTGGATTGTTCCAAGAAGCAAAAGCAAGAAACCTTGCGGAATATAACTCAACACAAGCCGTTCTTTCAGGTGAAAAGGAAAAACTTCCACTTATTGTTATAATAATCGACGAGCTTGCAGACCTTATGATGCTTGCAAAGAAAGACATTGAAGAAAAAATTACGCGTCTTGCGCAAAAATCGCGTGCTGCGGGAATCCACCTTATTCTTGCAACACAACGTCCTTCGGTTAACGTTATAACCGGAACAATCAAGGCAAACTTCCCTTCAAGAATTGCCTTTGCTGTTACAAGTTTTGTTGATTCAAAAACAATTTTGGATTCCGCCGGAGCAGAAAAACTTCTTGGAAAAGGTGACATGCTTTATGCGCCACAAGACAAAGCAGAGCCAACAAGAATTCAAGGCTGCTATATCGACGGAAAAGAAGTTGAAAATGTTGTTAATTTCATTAAAGAAAACAACAACTATGAGTTTGATATGGAAGCTGCAAACGATGTTGTTTCTGCGCCAAAAGGGAACGGAGGAAACCCATTTGCTCCAAACCCAGACCAACAAAGCGACGAACTTTTGCCATATGCTCTTAAACTTTTCATTGAAAACGGTCAAGCATCAATAACCATGCTTCAACGTCGATTCAGAATTGGTTTCTCACGCGCGGCAAGCATTGTTGACCAAATGGAGCTTAAAGGCTATGTTGGCCCAGCTGAAGGCTCGAAACAGCGCCCAGTTTTCATGACAATGGACGAATTTAAAGCTATTTACGGAGATGTTGAATAACATGGATTTAAAACAAAAGAAAATTGCATTCATAAGTTTGGGATGCGACAAAAACAGAGTTGACCTTGAGGAAATGATGCATAATCTTTCCTCTTTTGGATTTACTTTTTCAAATTCCCAACACGCTCAAATTGTTATTATTAACACTTGTGCTTTCATTTTGCCGGCGCGAAAAGAGTCGATTGAAAACATCTTGGAAATGGCAGCCCTAAAAAAAGCGGGGCAAGTTGAAAAAATTATCGTAACAGGGTGTCTTTGCCAAAGATTTAAGGAAGAACTTGAGAAATATTTGCCCGAAGTTGACCGCTTTGTTGAAGTTAAAGATAACAATAAAATTGTTGAAATAATTGCTGAATTATATGGCGAAAAAGTTAAATTCAACCACGAAAAAAAGCAATATTTAATTCCGCCAAAACATTTTGCATATTTAAAAATTTCCGACGGTTGCAACAACTGTTGCGCCTATTGCACAATTCCACGAATAAGAGGGCGCTATGTTTCAAGCCCAATTGAAGAGGTTGTTTCGCGCGCAAAGCAACTTGTTTCAATCGGAGCAAAGGAACTTATTGTTGTTGCCCAAGATGTAACTCGATATGGAACAGATCTTTATGGAAAACCAAAAATTGTTGAGCTTTTAAAAGAACTTGTTAAAATTAAAGATTTAAAGTGGATTCGTCTTCACTATTTATATCCTGAACTTGTTTCCGACGAACTTCTTGAACTTATTTCATCATCGCCAAAAATTTGCAAATATGTTGACATTCCACTTCAACATATCGACGACGAAATTCTTGTTGCAATGAATCGCCGAAGCCGCGAGGGCGAAATTCGAAATCTCATTGAAAAAATTAACAATTTACCTTCCGAAATTTCAATCCGCTCAACATTTATTGTTGGTTTCCCAGGCGAAACAAGAAAACAATTTAAAAATCTTTGCTCCTTTCTTAAGGAAGCGCAACTCGATAATGTTGGATTTTTTGCATATTCCCGCGAGGAAAACACAAAAGCATTTTACATGAAACATCAAGTTCCTGAATTTATCAAACAACGAAGGCTTAAAAAGGTTCAAAAAATTCAAGCGGAAATCGCATTCCAAAAAAACTTATCACAAATTGGAAAAGTTGAAGAAGTTGTTGTTGATTCATTCGATGAGGAAACAGGCTATTTTGAGGCAAGAAGCCAAAAAATGAGCCCTAACGTTGATTTTTGCGTTAAAATTCCGTGTTCGCAAAACATTGAAATTGGCAAGTTCTACTCGGTTAAATACATATCCTTTGAAAATTACTATTTCATTGCCGAACTTGCTTAAGATAGTTATAAAATGCTTTGAAATTATCATAAAAAATGATATATTAAGTTTGTAAAGAGGAGTTTATATGAATTTACCAAATAAAATTAGTTTAGTTAGAATAATCTTAATCCCATTCATGATTTTTTTCTATCTTGCATCGTTTATTCCTGGTTCTTGGGGAAAAATTGTTGCACTTGTAATTTTCATCGTTGCTGCATTAACCGACATGCTTGATGGTCAAATTGCAAGAAAAAGAAATTTAGTTACAAATCTTGGAAAGTTTCTCGACCCAATTGCCGACAAACTTTTAACAATGTCCGCGCTTTTGCTTGTTGTTTGCGACGGAACAGTTCCAGCGCCATATGGTGTTATTGCTGCAATAATAATTCTTGGCCGCGAGCTTATGATAAGCGCGTTCCGTCAAGTTGCTGCAACAAAAAATTTCGTTATGGCAGCCGATTGGTATGGAAAAATTAAAACAATTGTTCAAGACATTTCTCTTCCTGCGCTTTTCTTACTTTCTTTCTTTTATTCAAGCGCAACATTAACAGGAACAGGACTTTTTGTTTTCGAAATTATTAACTGGGTTTTGCTTGGTCTTGCAACGATTTTAACAATTATTTCTGGAATGAACTACTTAATTAAAAACAGAGCAGTTTTAAAGGACAAAAAAGAAGAAAAAACTGAAAAAGAGGAAGAACAAAAATAAAAATGAAAGAAGGAATCTTCAAATGTTTTGGAATTTCAAGAAGCGATGTTAAATCGCTTCTTTCTTCACTTTTTGAAAGACAAGACGGAGTTGAATGTGAAATTGAAGGCGAAAACCTTTTAACAACAATTAAACTAAACGCTGCCGACACAAATTTTTCATTTTTCGATTGGACTCAATTAATTTTTGAAAAACTTGGGCAATATGTTTATGCCGAAACCGACATTTCTCTTGAAGAAACGGTTTTTGAGCTTCTTAAACTCCATAAATTAACGCTTGCAACCGCCGAAAGTATAACGGGCGGGCAAATTGTTTCAAGCCTTATTAAGAAAAATCTTGGGGCAAGCAGCGTTATTGTTGAGGGGGCTGTTACATATGCAAACGAGGCAAAAATGAATCGCCTTGGCGTTTCAAAGGAAACGCTCGATTCTCAAACAAGCGTTAGCGTTCAAACAACCTACGACATGGCAAAAGGGCTTTTAGAAACCTCTCCGGCATCAATTGCAATTGCAACAACAGGCTATGCAACAAGCGTTAAACAAAGCGAAACAGCAGGGCTTGTTTACATTGCAATTGGAAACAGAAATCGAATTGACGTTTACAAAAACAAATTTTCTGGTTCTCGCGAAGAAGTTATTGAAACTGCATCAAACGCAGCACTTTTCTATTTAATAAAAAAATTACGAAAAAATGATTTCGATTTTTAACAAAATGAGTTATAATAAAATCAAGAAAAATTTAGGAGAAAACATATGGCAGATAACAAAACAAATTTAGATTTGGCAATAAGTCAAATTGAAAAGCAATTCGGAAAGGGTGCGATCATGAAACTTGGCGATGCTCCAATTCAAAAAGTTGACGTTATTCCAACTGGTTGCCTTTCGCTTGACATCGCGCTTGGAATTGGCGGTGTTCCAAAAGGAAGAATAATTGAAATTTACGGTCCAGAATCATCGGGAAAAACAACCGTTTCACTCCACATCTTGGCAGAATGCCAAAAACAAGGCGGAACAGCAGCATTCATCGACGCCGAGCACGCTCTCGACCCAAGTTATGCAGAAAAACTTGGAGTTAACATTTCCGAACTCTACGTTTCTCAACCAGACAACGGCGAGCAAGCGCTTGAAATTTGTGAAGCACTTGTTAAAAGCGGAGCAGTTGACATAATTGTTATCGACTCGGTTGCTGCGTTAACCCCAAAAGCCGAAATCAACGGCGAAATGGGCGATTCCCACATGGGGCTTCAAGCAAGACTTATGAGCCAAGCGTTAAGAAAAATAACAGCAATAACAAGCAAAAGCAACACATGCATAATTTTCATTAACCAACTTCGCGAAAAACTTAACACAATGGGATTTGGCGCAACCCCAGAAACAACAACTGGAGGAAAGGCGTTGAAATTCTATTCAAGCATTCGCCTTGACGTTAGGAAAATCGAATCGCTTAAGGATTCATCAAACCAAGTTATCGCAAGCAAAACTCGTGTTAAAGTTGTTAAAAACAAACTTGCACCTCCATTTAAAACAGCCGAATTTGAAATCGTTTTCGGAAAAGGAATTTCAAAGCAAGGCGATTTGATTGATCTAGCTGTTGCAAACGACATTGTTCAAAAAACTGGCGCATGGTATTCCTATGACGGAAGCAAAATTGGGCAAGGTCGAGAAAGCGCAAAAGCCTTCTTAATTAACAATCCAGAGAAAGAAGCAGAAATTGAACAAAAAGTCAAACAAGTCCTCAATATTGAGTAGTATGCAACTTGCATAGCACTATATCTTGTTTTGCATAGTATTTTAGAGCACTGAAATAAAAATTGAAAAAGCACATTAATGTGCTTTTTTTCATACATAAAATTGTTTATGAAAATTGAATTTAAGGGAACAGAAGTTACCTATGAAATTTATGGCGAAGGAAACGAATTGTTTGTTTTTCTTCACGGCTGGGGAGCAAGTTCAAAACTTATGATACCCCTTGCCAATTTGGTTGGAAAAGGAAAAACCTGTTTGTTAATTGATTTCCCTCCGTTTGGGGAATCAGCTGAACCAAAAATTCCGTGGAATCTTGACGACTATGTTGACTTAACCGCCAAAATTATTAAGGAAGTTTCGGACTTAATTGACAAAGATTGCTTCGCTTCCGCAATTTTTGCCCATTCTTTTGGCGGGAGGGTTGCAATTAAAGGTCTTTCAAGCAATAAATTTCAATCAAATTTCCTTGTTTTGCTTTCAAGCGCGGGAATTAAACCAAAATTTTCGTTAAAAACAAGGGCGAAAGTTGTTAATTACAAATTTTTAAAAAGAATTGGAAGCCCGAAAGCGAGCAAAATGGGCTCAGCCGACTACAAAATCCTTTCTCCAACAATGAAGCAAACCTTTAATAATATAATTAAAGAAGACATTGCACCTTTTTGCCCTAAAATTCAGGCGAAAACCCTTATTATATTTGGCAAGAACGACGCGGAAACGCCTCCATACATGGCAAAGAAATTATGCAAATTAATTCCCTCAAGCAAGATTTTCCTAATTGAAGAAGCCGGGCATTTTGCTTTCTTAACCCACATAAATTTTGTTGCGCCAATAATTTTAGCATTTTTGGAATTATCAACTTAAATTTTTTTGTGTTTTTCTCTTTTTGTTATATAATCTCAATATAAAAGGAATATAAATATGCCATTTTTCGATCCTTCAAACCCAAATTTGTATGTTGCAATTGCGCTTTCAGTTATTAACGGAGTTATGCTTTGTTTTTGCGGATACAAATTTTTGCATGTTTTGCAACTTTCCGGTTACAAAATTCAAGGCTACAAGGTTTGGCTTAAAGACACCCATGCAAAGTATGTTGCAAGAATTGCACTTCTTTCAATTATGAGCCTTGCGGCAATGCTTGTTACGGTTGCGCTTTTTGATTCATACATAAACGACCAAAGTTATTTTGCCTATTTTGGTTTGATTTTCTATTTCACTTTCACAATTGTTTTCATAGTTAACATGTATCATGTTCCTCAAAAAACGCCTCTTGTTCAAACATATCGCATGACGCGTCTTTGCATTGTTCTTGGGCTTTTAATGGCTGGAATAACTTTCTGCCTTATTTATGTTACAACGGAATTCATTCCTTTTGTTCGTTTTTCAAGCATTGCAATAACGCCGCTTTTGCTTCCAATAACCGTTCCAATTGCCCATGGAATTCTTGTTCCGTTCGAAAATTTAAACAGCTTAAGATACGTTAAATGGACAAAAAGAAAGCTTAAAAAAATGCCAAATTTGATAAAAATTGGAATAACAGGAAGTTATGGAAAAACAAGCACGAAATATATTTTAAACACAATTCTTTCGCAAAATTACAGTGTTTGCATTTCCCCACACAGTTTCAACACACCAATGGGAATAACAAAAGTTGTTTTGGACTATCTCAAGCCAAACAACGATGTTTTAATTGTTGAAATGGGGGCTAAACAAGTTGGCGACATTAAATATCTTTGCGATATTGTTAAACCACAATATGGAATTTTAACTTCTGTTGGAAGCCAACATCTTGCAACCTTTGAAACTCTTGAAAACATTTCAAAAACCAAAAATGAATTAATCCAATCGCTCCCAGAAGACGGTTTTGCTGTTTTTAACGGAAACAACGAAAAATGCATGGAACTTTTCGAGAAGTGCAAAATCAAAAAGTGCTTCACCTCAACCGAAAACAATTTGGCTTTTGCTTCCGCCAAAAATGTCAAATTTTCAAGCAGTGGAATTGCTTTCACTCTTATAATCGACGGAGGCGAAGTTGAATGCAAAACAAAACTGCTTGGCGAGCACAACCTTGAAAACATTTTAATGAGTGCAGCGCTTGCATATAATCTTGGGCTTTCGCTTGAACAAATACGAATTGGAATTTCAAAACTTAAACCAGTTAACCACCGACTTGAACTTAAAAAAGAAAACGGGATTTCAATTTTAGATGACGCCTATAATTCAAATGTTGAAGGCTCGCTTTGTGCGCTTAAGGTTTTAGATTTGTTTGAGGGCGGGAAAAAGTTTGTTATAACCCCAGGGCTTGTTGAACTTGGCTCAAAAGAGAAAGAGGAAAACGTTAACTTTGGAAAGAACCTTGCAAAGCATGCCGACTGCGTTATAATTGTTAACAAAACAAACAAAGACGCAATTTTCGAGGGGCTTGTTTCGGAGGGGTTTAACGAGGAAAATATCCTTATTGCCCAAACTTTGATTGAGGCAAGAATCATGCTGAAAGAAAGGGCAAAAAAAGGAGACGTTGTCCTCTTTGAAAACGATCTTCCAGATAATTATATTTAAAAATTAAAGGACCAAAGAAGAAAATGCTTGAGAAACTTAAAATCAAAAATGTTGCATTAATTAAATCGCTTGAAATTGATTTTCACAGCGGTTTTAATGTTATTCTTGGTGAAACTGGCGCTGGAAAAAGCATAATAATCGATTCTCTCAACTTTGCGCTTGGAAGCAAAGCCGATAAAACTTTAATTCGCGCAGGCGAGGAAACAATGGTTGTTTCTGCCTTATTCTCAAACATTTCAACTCATGTTAATTCTGTTCTTGAAAGTTTTGGGATTGAACAATCAAACGAGGTTCTTCTTTCAAGATCATTCTCCCAAAATGGAAAAGGTGAATCACGAATCAACGGCGAAATTGTAACTGTTTCAATGCTTAAACAGGTTGGCGAAGCTCTTGTTGATTCCTACGGCCAAAACGAAAGTATTTCGCTTTTAAAACAAAAGAATCACCTTGAAATTCTCGATTTATACAAGCCAAAAGACGAAGAAAAAGTTAAAAATGAAATTGAAAATATGCTTGTTTCTCTTAACGAAATTTCGTCAAAAATTAAAAAACTTGGCGGAGACGAAGCAAGCCGCGAACGCCAAATTGACCTTCTCTCTTTCCAAGTTAACGAAATTGAGAATGCAAACCTTGTTGAAAATGAAGACATAATTTTGGAAGAAAAACTTAAGAAACTTTCAAATTCGGAAAAGATTATGGAATCAATTTCAACTTCCTCAAGCATGCTTATTGAAGAAAACGGAGCGCTTGAAATTCTTAAAAAATGCTTAAATTCGCTTCGCTGCGTTGAAAAATATGACGATAAACTTTGTGACCTTGCCCAAAAACTTGATGAAAATATAATCAATCTTGAGGAGCTTGGAGAAGAAGTTTTTTCGCTTTCAAGCGAATACGATTTCAACGAAAACGAACTTAATCAAATGATTGAACGACGCGACGTTATTGATTCGCTTAAACGAAAATATGGCGGAAGCCTTAACGAAATTAACAAGTTTTATGAACATGCATCGTCCGAGCTTGAAATGCTTAAGAACTCGAAAGAGATTTTAAGTTCGCTTAACAGCGAGAAGAAAAATCTTATTGAAAAAGCAACTTTAAAATTTAACGAGTTGGGGCAAATTCGCCGCGCTCACGCAAACGAAATTGAACAAAAACTTACGGCGGCGCTTGCCGAACTTGGAATTTTGAAAGCGCAATTCAAAGTTAACTTTTTCCCTCTTGCAAACTCACTTTACGAAATTGAAACATATTCCATGAACTGCCTTGAAGATGTTGAATTTTTGTTCAGCGCAAATTTTGGCGAGGAACTTAAACCTCTTGCAAAAACAATTTCTGGGGGCGAGATGAACCGCTTTATGCTTGCTTTCAAAACAATAATTGCAAACATAAACGGCCCTGCAACTTTAATTTTTGATGAAATTGATTCGGGAATAAGCGGAAAAGTTGCAACACAAGTTGCCGAAAAAATTGCCAAACTTTCAAGGAGCTATCAAGTTCTTTGCATTTCCCATTTGCCGCAAGTTGCGTCCATGGGCGATTCCTATTTCTTCGTTTCAAAGTCAAGCGACGGCGAAAGAACCCAAACGTCAATTAAAAATCTTTCTAGCGACGAAATTACTTATCAAATTGCGCTTTTAACTTATGGAAGCGTTGACGAAAAGAAGCTTGAAATTACAAAAGAAACCCTTGAAAACAACAGAAAATTTAAAATGAAAATATAAAAAGTCCTCTATATGGGCTTTTTTTATTGGTATGGAATAACATTGCTTTTCTCGCGCAAACTAAAACGGAATCATGCAATTTTAAGCGCGGGGGAAGAATGAGAAAGAGAATAAGTTTATTTGTTTTTGTTGGGGTTGTTTCGCTTTCAATTTTAATTTTATGCTTCAGCGTTCAATTTATCGACATACATAACCTTCCTGAAAGCCTTCCGTTAACCTTTGAGGACATCGAAAATATTAACAACGAAAAACCCTTTGGAAAGGGAATTTCCGCAAGTTTGGGCGAAGAAAGTGTTAACGTTGGCGGAGAAAAATTTAGCATTAAAAAACTTGTTTTTAAACTTTTTGGATTCATTCCAATCAAATCAATTGAAGCAAACCTTGTTGAAACAAAAGAAGTTTATTTGGGAGGTGTTCCTGTTGGACTTACAATTGATGTTGATGGCCTTGTTGTTCTTGGAAGCAACTGCATTTCAACCGAAAACGGAAATATTGACCCTTTTGAGAATTCAAAACTTAAAGTTGGCGACATAATCACGTCGATCAACGGAAAAAAAGTTACAAATCTTAAGGAACTTGAATCCATAGTTGGAAACGAGTATGACGGAGAAGAACTTAAACTTGAAATCATCAGAAAAGGCGAAACCATCAATTTAAACTTAACTCCAGCGCTCGATAAAGAAAGCGGAACATACAAAATTGGGCTTTGGGTTCGAAACGACGCAGCAGGCGTTGGAACTCTTACATTTGTTGACTGCGATACGCTTAAATTTGGTGCTCTTGGCCACGCAATAACCGATTATGAAACGGGGGCAATTGTCCCGGCAAAAAGCGGCAAACTTTTTCCTTGCAGCATTGTTGGCGTTAACAAAGGCGAAAAAGGCGAACCCGGCGAAATTAAAGGGATTTTCATGCAGGGAAAAAACTGCAAGGGAACAATTGAAAAAAACTGTCAATTTGGCGTTTTCGGACAAATAAGCGACAAAACCAAAATTGTTGATGCAAACAAAACAGCCGATGTTGCAAGCCGGCTTACCGTTAAGCCAGGAAAGGCGAAAATTATAAGCAACGTTTCAGGCGTAAGCGAAGAATATGAAATTGAAATTATAAAAGCAAATTATCAACCCTCCGAAAGCGACAAAAGCTTTGTTTTCCGCGTTGTTGATAAACGACTTTTAGAGCTTACTGGCGGAATTATCCAAGGAATGAGCGGAAGCCCAATCATGCAAAACGACAAGCTTATTGGCGCAGTTACCCATGTTTTTGTTTCCGACCCAACAAAAGGCTATGGAGTTTACATTGATTGGATGATTGCAGCAGCGTAATTTTGTCATTTTATGTCGAAAATATGAATATATTAAAGCATGAAAAACTTCTCAATGTCGAGAAAATTTGGCGAACTTAAATACAAATTATTTGATGCTGTTAACCAACACAAGAAAACAACTTTTTTTCTCGTAATTTTCGCATTGATTGGTCTTTTAACTGGAATTTTCACGGCAATTAGATATGGAAATGGCGAAAGCCTTGTTTGCTTTAATGATTTTTCGCTTTCTCAATATCTTTCAGGAGACCTTGGAACACGCGATCTGTTTCTTTCGCGGCTTTTTTCAACAACAATTTGCACACTTATAATTTTCGTTTCATCGTTAAGTGTTTTTCTTTTGCCTGTTGGCTTTTTCCTTATAACATATCGCGCATACTTGCTTTCGCTTAACTGCTCGTTAATTATTATTGTTAACGGACTTAGCGGAATTTTAACCTGCCTTCTTATAATAATTCCTTGCCAACTTATTGGACTTTTAATTCTTGCTCTTTTTTGCTCGTTTTCTTGCAAAAGAGCAGTTCTAAAAAAGAAATATGGAACAACATGCAAAATTTGGGATAAACTCTTGTTGTGTTTCATTGCGCTTTTAATTGTTAATTGCATCGAAACGCTTTTGCTATATCTTTTTTCAAGCAGAATAATTTTGGTTTTATAGGTATATTTTTTTAACATATTCTCAAACTAATTCCAGATTTTAAAAGGAGCAGATTTGAGATGAAAAAATTATACCTTAGAATATGTTGTGGTATTATATGCATAGTATGCGCACTATCTTGTGTTAGAATAGCAAATGTTGAAGCCGAAGAAAAAGAACTTTCTGTTAAAGGTCGATCGGCAATCCTTGTTGATTTCGATTCTGGCGACGTTCTTTTCGAACAAAATGCCGACGAAAAAGTTGAGGTTGCAAGCATTGTTAAACTTATGACAACTCTTTTGACATTTGAAGAAATTGATGCTGGGCGTCTTAGCCTTGATGAAAAACTTACAACAACAGAAAATGCATCGGGAATGGGCGGAAGTCAAGTTTTTATTGATCCTTATGTTGACTACACAGTTGACGAAATGCTTAAAAGCGTTATTGTTGCATCGGCAAACGACGCAAGTGTTGCGCTTGCAGAAAAAATCTCGGGAACTGAAGATGCATTTGTTAAAAAGATGAATGAAAAAGCAAAAGAACTTGGGCTTACAAACACTGTTTATGCAAACGCAAGCGGACTTCCAGAACCAGGACAACACTCAACAGCACGCGATGTTGCAAAACTTACTAGAATTGTTATGTCCCACAAAAAATATTTCGACTATAGCACAATTTGGATGGACAAACTCGTTCATCCATCTGGGCGAGAAACAGATGTTGTTAACACAAACAAATTAATAAGGTATTTTAAGGGCTGCGACGGGGGCAAAACAGGGTCAACAGATGAAGCCGGCTTTTGCTTAACAGCAACGGCAAAACGCGGGAACATGCGATTAATTGGCGTTGTTCTTGGCGCAAAGTCAACAACCGATCGTTTCAATGAAACCTCAAAATTGCTTAATTTTGGCTTTGCAAACTTTGAAAACAAGCAACTTATTTCAAATGAAACACCAATTGCTTCAACAGAAATTTTAAAAAGCAAAACAAAAAATGCGCCTGTTTTTGCTGAAGAAAACTTCTTTGTTGTTTCAAGAAAAGGCGATAATTCAACTTATGAAATGGCAATTGAGTTAAATGATAAAGTTAAAGCACCTCTTTCGCCATCAAACGTTGTTGGAACGCTTAAAATAACAAAAGACGGGGTTGTTATTAAGGAAATAAACCTCATTGTTAACGAAGAAATTCCTGCAATAACATACGGCGAAAGTTTAAAAGAAATTATTTCTCGCTGGTAAGCCTTTTAGTTGACAAGCTCCTTTAAAAAAGTTACAATTTAACTTGATTAAAGGAGTTTTTTTATGTTAATTTTACTTTCTGGTTGCTCGGGTTCAGGAAAAAACACAATCATAAACCTTTTGCTTGATAGAAACCCAAATTTGCAATATCTTCAGTCTTGCACATCGCGCGCAAAAGAGCAAAGAGATGAATTAACTCATGCCTATATTCATCTAACAAAAGAAGATTTTGAGAAAAAAATCAAAAACAATGAACTTTTTGAATATGAGGAAATTCATGGAAATTACTATGGTTTGCTTTCCGAAACAATCAATAATGTTATAAATTCTGAAGATAATTTTATTAAGGATATTGGCGTTATTGGACAAAAGAACATGGTTTCGCGCCTTTCAAACAAAGTTAAAGTCATTTCAATTTTCCTTGACGTTCAAAAAAGTGAACTTATAAGCAGACTTACAAATCGGGGCGACAAAAAAGAAGAAATTGAAAAGAGAATGGATCGATTCGATTTCGAACGCGCACACAGGCCAAACTACAATTTAATAATCCAAAACGATAATCCGGAAAAGACCGTTCAAATTATTGAAAACCTTATAAACAGAAAATAAGCAAATTGTTTTGCTTATTTTTTTTTGCATAGTACATTATGTGATAAACACAAATCAACAAAATTATAAAAAACCAAATAATGATAAAAAATTGCAAAAACGCGAAAAACCGCGCGAAAACACCCCTATCTATTCGCAAAATGTGTCTTTTACGAATAGATTTTATCTTTCTTTAAATGGTGCTCTCTCCAATTTTTTGTCGACATAATCAAAAAAGGCACCTTAAATTAAGGGTAACCTTTTGTTTATTTTTCTAAAAATCCCATGCAAACCGGGCTTTCATTTTGCGTGTCGTTAACGGTTATTCCATTTGCTCGGCAAACTCCGTTGTTATTAAATAAACAATTCGCGCTGCAATCTATATTAATTGTTTTTCGGTTTCGAAACGGAGCATTTTTCTGTTCCTTCTCAAACATTTTCTTCGAATAATCCTCTGTTTTAAGTTTTGAAACTTCCCTGTTCGACATGTTTTTCGTGTTGTCCATAACTTTTTTGTTGTTGTGTTTCCCCTGCTTTTTATCTGGAGTTCCAGAAAGTTCTTCTGCAAGTTGATAGGACGAACAACAAATGTTTTCGCCAATTGAAATTTCCTTTGCAATGCACGTGTGATTATTGTTAAATTCACATGTTGTTTTTCTGCATCTAATATCCATATTTGCCTTCTCCTTATTTTTTTGCTTATATATTGTTATTTTTTCCATCTCCTGCCCTATTATTCAACACTTTCCCTTGACATTATCTTAATTTTTGTTTTAAAATTAATTAAGGAGAAAATTTATGAAAGTTATATTGCTAAAAGATGTTAAAGGAAGCGGAAAAAAAGGCGAAATTGTTAACGTTTCCGACGGATACGCAAGAAACTTCCTTCTTAAGCAAGGTCTTGCAAAAGAGGCTTCTTCTGTTGCTCTTAACGAAAACAAGCAACAAAAAGAGGCAAGCGCCTATCATAAATCGGTTGAAATTGCGAACGCAAAAGCATTGGCAGAAGTTGTTAAAACAAAAACAGTTTATCTTAAAGTTAAATGCGGCGAGAATGGGAAAATTTTTGGAAGCATAACCTCCCAAGAAATTTCAAATGCTCTTCTTGCGCAAGGTGTTGAACTTGATAAGAAAAAAATTGTTCTTGCCTCCCCAATCAAAAACGCCGGAACATATTCAATAACTGCAAAAATCTACCCTGAAATTTCAGCAGTTTTTAAAGTTGTTGTTGAGGCCGAATAAAGGGCAAATGCCCTTTTATAATGCGGAAATGGCGAAATTGGCAAACGCGCAAGATTCAGATTCTTGTGGGAGTTAAATCCCTTGCAGGTTCAAACCCTGTTTTCCGCACCATTTTTTATGAATTTTTTTGAAGGAACAGTTGTTGACAACGGAATTAATGGAAACGGAATTGTTAAAAACAATTGCGTTGTTTGTTTCGTCCCTTTTTCGATTAAAGGCGAAAGGGTTAAATTTGAAATTTTAAGGAAAGAAAAAAACTTCTGCGTTTGCAAGCTTAATTCAGTAATTGAAAAATCGCCAAATCGAACAAAACCAAAATGTAAGTATTTTGGAATTTGCGGAGGCTGCCAACTTCAACACATGAGTAAAAATCTTCAGCTTGAATTTAAAACAAATCAAGTTAAAAATATTTTATCGCGCGCTCTTAAAACAAACGTTAATGTTAAAAACTGCTTGTCTGCAAATGAATTTCACTATCGCAACAAGGTTAACTTCTCAATTTCAAACAATAAACTATGTTTTATTGCAAATGACACGGACAAAATTGAGGTTGAAAACTGCCCTCTTTTCAAAGCTGATTTAACAGAACTTATTAAAACAATCAACAATTTTATTTCTCTTTCAAACAACAATTTCAAAGCGCTTCACATTCGCATTTTAGGAAAGACCTTTCAACTTACTTTTGTTTCAAACGTTAACGAATTCAAACAAAAAGAGCTTTTAATTTCTTCTCTTGAAAACCTTGGGATTGATTTTTCAATTAACCTTTCAATCAACAAAATTCAAAACAGTTCAAACATAACGAATTGCATTTTTAACATCAGCGGAGAAGAATCGCAAACATATAACATTCTTGGGATTGAAAACAAAATTTCGCCCTCATCTTTCCTTCAAGTTAATGAGGAAGTTCAAAACATGATCTATGAAGAAATTTGCGATGAGGTTAAACAAGGAAAAATTATTAACGCATATGGCGGAACAGGTTTTTTAAGTTCAATTCTTTCTCGAAAAGCAGGCGAGGTTTTTTCAATTGAAATTAATCAATCGGCAAGTTTTGATTGCGGCGAGATGATTAAAAGAAATAACCTATTAAACATTCATAACATATGCGGCGATTGCAAAGTTGAAATTCCAAAAATTCTTAAAGACGAAACGATTTCCCACATTGTTTTCGACCCGCCAAGAGCTGGAATTGACAAATCAATTTTAAGCCTTGTTTGTTCGGTTAAAATTCCAAACTTAATCTATCTTTCTTGCAATCCATCAACGCTTTCGCGTGACCTAAAAATTCTTTGTGAAACATACGAAATTAAGGAAATTCAACCCTTCGACATGTTCCCTCAAACTTCTCATGTTGAAACACTTGTCAAGTTAAGCTGCAAATAAAAACTCAAGCTTTCGCTTGAGTTTTTTTATTATCCTAAACAATTTTTAATTTCCTTAAGGAAGGAACGAATTGTTAAAACCGAAACACCTTCTTGCATATAAATTGTTTTTTCTTGATTGTAGATTGAACGAATTTCGGAAAGTGGTGAATTTGAAAGATAATTAAGAACCTTAATAAAAACATTGTAAGAATGGTGTTCTTCGTTTTCATATTTAAAGAGCGAGGAAGGAACAAAGTTGATCAAACTTTCAATAAATTGATAGTCGTTCGATTTTTCGAGGTTATAGAACAAAATCTTAAAAATTCTTATAATCTCATAAAGGATTTCGCCATTTTCCTTTCCAAGCGGCGTTAGCCCCGCAATTTCTTTCTCTTTTTTTTCAAGGATTGATTTCGCCTCGAAAGGTCTTATTTCTTTAAACTTATTTCTTTCTGCGTCCCAAATTCTGAAAAAATCGTCATGCTTTATAACCGGAAAAAGATTAATTCGATATCCAAACTCGTCTCGCCCAATAATTCGAATTTTATCTTCATAGTTGTATAAAACTGTTAAATTAGTCAACTTCGTTGCAAGTCCATCATAGAAATCCATTTTAAAATCGACAAGCGAATATGGCTTTTCTTTTTTCTCGCGAAGTTGCGTTTCTGTTATCTGCGAGTTTGCCTTTTTAATTTTCTTTGCCTCTTTCTTTCTTGCTCTTGCTGAATTTTTGTTCCTGTTTTTCCATGCTTTTTTAACTTTGTTCCAAAAAATTTTGAATCTGTTCGTCATTAAATCAACAGAATTCAATTCAACTTGAGCATTTCGAATTGAAAGATAAAAATTTAACTCTGAAACTTGAGTTAATGTTTCAGTTAAGAAATCCCCCGCCAAAAACAACTCAACATTCTGTTCTTGAATGAGAACATTAGTTTGCGAAAGTTCTGCTGAAACTTCGTCAAGTTTATCACTTAACGCATAAAAAACACTTCGCGCTTTTTCGCTTGAAATATCTTGCGCAAACTCCTCAATCATTCCCCTGTCGATTATGTTTCTGTCTTTTGGCATTTAAGCGTTCTTTCCTTTCCCAATAACTTTCTTGCCATGCATGAAAGGTTGCAAAGCTTCTGGAACACGAACCGTTCCGTCTTCATTTTGATATTGTTCCAAAATTGCAGGGAACAAACGGCTTGTTGCAAGCCCTGAAGCGTTCAAAGTGTGGACAAATTCTGTTTTCTTTGTTTCGTTGTTGCGATATCTAATGTTTCCGCGACGTGCTTGATAGTCTCTTGCATTCGATGCGGAACTTACTTCTTTGTAAATTCCCATGCTTGGAATCCAAATTTCAATGTCATATGTTCTTGCCATTGTTGCAGAAACGTCTTCCGCAGCAAGTTTTGAAGTTCTGAAATGAAGCCCAAGTTTTTTAACAAGGTTTTCTGCTTTCATAACAAGTTCGTCAAAAGCCTTGTCCGAGCCATCTTGTGTTGTTATTTGGAACATTTCAACTTTGTTAAATTGATGTCCTCTAATCATTCCGCGTTCCTCTGCGCGATAACTTCCAGCCTCACGGCGATAGCATGGTGTGTATGCAAACATCTTAATTGGAAGTTGTTCTTCTGGGATAATTTCCCCGCGATATAAGTTTGCAAGTGGAGTTTCCGCTGTTGGAAGGAGGAAACGGCTTGTTTTTGATTTTTCGTCAAGCCAATAAACTTCACTGTCGAATTTAGGGAATTGCCCTGCAACGAAGCCGCATTCATATCCAAGCATATGTGGAGGCAACATGAAACGATAGCCATCGGCAAGATGTTCAGAAACAAAGAAATTCAAAATTGCCCATTCAAGTTCTGCGCCTTCGCCTGTGTAAACCCAGCTTCCGTTTCCGGCAATTTTTGCCCCGCGTTCATAATCGATGAATCCGTTAAGTTTGCAAATGTCGATGTGGCTTAAAGGTTTGAAACTAAACTCTGGCTTTTTGCCAAACTCACGAAGCTCCTCATTTGCCTCTTTCCCGCCGGCAATAATATCTTCGTCAACCAAGTTTGGAATTGGAGCAAGAAATTCAAAAATTTTGTTTTCAAGTTCCGAAACCTTTTCATCAAGCTTTGAAATTTCTTCGCCAAGTTCTTTCATCTCCGCAAAAATTGCGCTGCAATCTTTTCCTTCCTTTTTCAAAGCAGGAACTTTCGCACTTTCCGCATTTCTTTTTGCTTTAAGTTCGTCAACTTTAACAAGATTTTCTCTTCTTTCCTTGTCAAGTTCCAAAAGAGGTTTAAAATCAATTTTCATTCCTCTTTTTTCAATCGCCCTGTTAACGCGTTCAGGGTCGTTTTTAATTAAGTCAATTGATATCATATTTTTCTCCTTGTGTGTAACTTAAAACAAGTATAGAACAATTTTACCCCTTTTGCAAATGTTATAAAAAACTTTCTAAACATGCTTGTGTGCTATGCGTTGCATATTACACAATATCTAGTGTGTTATGCAAAAATCTTCCATATTGCCTTTCAAATTATTTGACAAAACTTAACTTTTTATACCATAATTAAATCATGGCAAACATCAGCTATCACACACAACGAGATCTTCTTAATCAAAAGAAAATTCAACAAGAACTTATGTTTTTTCCATCATACGTTCAAGATTTTGTTATATCAATTGAGAACAACACCTCGCCGCTTACTAGAGTTAACTATCTAACCGATTTAAAACTCTTTTTCACATATCTTGGAAACACTCTTGGTGTTTCACCAAACAACATAACACTTTCCCAGCTTAACAACCTTAAATCTCGTGATGTTGAACGTTTTTTAAGCTACGTTTCCTACTTCGAAAAGGACGGGAAAGTTCACATTAACAAAGAAAAAGGCAAAGCACGAAAACTTTCAGCAATTCGAAGTTTGTTTAAGTTTCTTTTTAACAGCGACCTTATTTCTTCAAACGTCATAACCAAAATTGCAACCCCAAAAATTCACGACAAGGAGATAATTCGTCTTGAACCCGATGAAGTCGCTCGCCTTCTCGACGAGGCAGAATGCCCGGAAAATCTTACGAAAAGGGAAATCACATACAATCGCAAAACTCGCGAACGAGATGTTGCAATTCTAACAACCTTTCTTGGGACAGGAATACGTATCAGCGAACTTGTTGGGCTTAATGTTTCCGACATAAATTTGGAAACAAACAGTTTTAAAATAACGCGAAAAGGCGGAAATGAAACCGTTTTATACTTCTCTAACGAAATTAAGGAAGCCCTTATAACATGGCTTAATGCTCGCGAAAAACTTTCCGACGTAAATCCCGATGAGCAAGCACTTTTCCTTTCTCTTCAAAGAAAAAGAATAACCCCGCGCGCGGTTGAAAATTTAGTTAAGAAATATGCTCAAGCAGTAACTCCGCTTAAAAAAATTTCGCCTCATAAACTTCGAAGCACCTATGGAACAAGCCTATATCGCGAAACTCATGATATCTACATTGTTGCCGACGTTCTTGGACACAAAGACGTTAACACAACGAAAAAACACTATGCGGCAATTGACGACGACATTCGCCGAAACGCATCAACTGCAGTTAAATTGAGATAAAAAAAGCACCAAACCTTGGCGCTTTTTTTAATTTGAATGAATTAAATTTTCAAGAGTTTGAACAACCTTAAGAGCAGACTCGCAAGTTGGCAAAATGATCATAACCGTATCGTCGCCAGCAACAGCCCCCATAACGGAATCTAAATTCAATTTATCAACAAGCCCGCAAATTGACGAAGCCATTGCCTTAATTGTTTTAAGAACAACAAGATTTTGAGCGGGTTTAATTGAAATAACAGCCTCTTTGAAAATTGATATGTATTTGTTTGATATTGCTTGCTCTCCGGAATCAACAAGTGAGTACTTATATTTTCCAGTTTCAGCACTTAAAATTTTGATTAAACCAAGCTCTTTAATGTCTCTTGAAATTGTTGCTTGCGTAATATCAAAATTTGCATTGCGCAAACATTCAACAAGTTCATCTTGAGTTTCAATTTCTCTTGTTGAAATGAGTTCCAAAATTTTCGATTGTCTAACTGAACGTGCCATTTTTTGCGCTCCTTATTTTTTTCTTTCGCAAGTACTATGCAAGTGCTATGCAAACTTTTTCGCCGTTTTAAAGTTTTTAAAAACGTATCAAAGTTTTAAGTTTTAAAATCGCTATATACACCTATTTTAGGGCTGTTTAGCGATTATGAATATTTATAAATTCATAAATATTCAAGTTCTTTTTCAAGGTTTGGAATGATTATACATCATAATTTATAAATATGCAAGCGATTTTTGCATAAAAATTTATGCAGTTTTTTATAAAAATTTATAATTTGAATTTCAATACAAAAGTAATTTATAAATATAAATGAATATACACCTCTGCCCTACTCCAAAAATTTCTTGTTTTTTTTGCATAGCACTTCGCTAAAAGATTAAAATAAAAAATCAGCTCACATAAGCTGATTTTTATTTTCTTAAATTCCTAATTTGAATTTAATAACTCGATATTTCGGGAGGGCCGAAAAGCCAAGTTCAATCTCAACATTAGAGATAATATCACACTTAAAAACAAAATGCAATAGGGTCTGCCAAAATTTTTTAAAAAATTTTTTTGTTTAAAAAACAAAAAAGCAAGGCTTATTTTTTACCTTGCTTTTCATTTTTCTTTTTCCTTGAAAAAATGCTGCAGCATTTCCCAACGCCAAGAATTATTTTTGAACAATTGTTAATTGCAAATTTTTTACACATTGCCTTTCCAAAAATCGTTAACCCAGCAATTGTTGCACTAACAAGCCCTGCAATCAAAATTTGAAGCGAGTTACCCACACTTTCGGAAATCAACTTAACTGTTATCGCTGCCCCAGCCGTTCCAGAAAGGATTCCGCAAATATCACCACAAACATCGCAACACATGCTTGAAACTTTTTCTGCATTTTTAACAAGCGCCATTGCAACTTTTGCCCCACGAACTTTCCTCGAACACATTGCCGCAAACGGTTCAATTGAACATGCAGTTGCCGCAACACCAATCATATCGGTTAAAATCCCAAGCGAAACAAAGAAAACAATAACCACAACCGAAACAGCAATTCCAACATTCGAAAGCAAAAGTTCGCTTAAAACGCTGAACGCAAGGGAAAGGCTCATTGCAATAACCAAAATCTTTATTGGCCAAGCCCACCATGGTTGAACCTTTTTCTTTGCCGCTTTGGCTGCCGCGGTTTTTAAATCCGCCTTCTTTGCTTTTTGCCCGTCGGTTTCGTCTTGCCGCATCTTTTCGGTTTTTATTTCATCTTCTTGAGATGTCAAATTTTTGTTTAATTCATCTTCCATATATTATTATAATAGCATATTTTTGCAGATATAACAAGCATAAAAAAAGAAGGTATGTATTTCAATTCCTTCTTTTTCGCCAAAGAGCTCGCAAATTCGGGTAAACCTTGCAGCATAGGTTCGGTTGGATTTCCCGCTTCCCCACTTTTCGTCGCCGAATAAGCCGTTTCCATTTAAGAGGTTGACATCACCGAATCGCCACTTAGACCACACTATAATCCCCGAAGCGAATTGCGCCGCTTGGTGCAAACAGTCTAGAGAATTTCTCAAACAAACAGAGATTTGACCTTATCCCATTTTGCAGAATGAATTTCAAAAGCCCGCTAGTTATAAGCTTTGACTAAATTCGTTTGGCCAAACTAAATTAGCCAGTTAACTTTATCCCAACACCCCACTCAAGGCTGGCTACACTGCACACAGCAATTTTTTTACCGCAATGCAGGTTTTATCCCAAGAAGTGCCTTCTTATTTGAAACCACCAACGCTTGGGTCTCCACGAAATCTGGGCCGCAACTCTGTATGCCATTACAGCGCTCCCAAAAATCTTAACTCCCAGCATCAGCCCCAGTTTGGGCAACCAAAGCCAACACCAGAAACTTCACAGTTGTGCCATTTAACGCTTTTAACGTCATGTGGTCAAGTCTGTTCGACTAGAATACTGCGCCTTCATAAGTATTATACAATAAATTTTTAAAAAATGCAACAACGAATATGGTTGTTGCATTTTATATGTTAATCGTTCCAGTTCCAATTTGCAATTTCCGGCATGTCAACGCCAAATTTACGAATGTAATCATGGTTTTGTTTTAACTTTGATTTCGCAAATTTAACAATTTCATCTCTCTCTTCTTCCGTCAAATCGATGTATTTAACAATTTTTAAAAGTTGATGATATCTGTCGGTTTTGTTAAGCGCACACATATCGAAAGACGTTGTTATTGTTCCTTCTTCTTGATATCCCGAAACATGAAGATTTCGGTTCTTTCGATTGTATGTTAATTGATGAATTAATGTTGGATATCCATGGAAATTGAAAATTATTGGCTTGTTCAAAGTGAAAATTGCGTTATATTCGCTGTCCGTAAGACCATGAGGGTGGGACTTGTTTGAAACAAGTTTCATAAGATCAACAATGTTAACAAAGCGAACATTAAGTTTTGGAAGCAACTTTTTCAAAAGCGAAACTGTTGCAAGCGACTCAACGGTTGCAGTGTCGCCGCAAGACGCAATAACAAGATCAGGGCGCGCGGTGTTGTTCATTCCAGCCCAAGTCCACTCCCCAACGCCTTTTTTGCAATGTTCTTTTGCTTCATCAATTGAAAGCCATTGCCAGCGCGGGTGTTTTGACGCAACAATTGTGTTAACATAGTTTTTGCTTTTTGCGCAATGGTCGTAACACGAGAGAAGACAATTTGCATCGGCAGGAAGATAAACTCGAACAACATCTGCCTTTTTGCTTACAATATGGTCCAAGAATCCAGGGTCTTGATGGGTGAAACCGTTGTGGTCTTGTTGCCAAACATTACTTGTTAAAATTAAGTTAAGCGAAGAAATTGGCTTTCGCCATTCAATCTCGTTGCAAACCTTAAGCCACTTTGCATGCTGCGCAACCATGCTGTCAACAACGCGAATAAATGCTTCATAACTGTCGAACATGCCATGACGCCCAGTTAAAAGATAGCCTTCAAGCATTCCCTCGCAAAGATGCTCGGAAAGAAAAGAATCGTGAATTCTTCCGTTTTGCGAAAGTTTGTCGTCAGTTTCATAAATTTTTGAGTTGAATGCTCTACTTTCAACGTCAAAAACCTTGTATAATCTGTTACTCATCGCCTCGTCTGGGCTAAAAATTCTGTAGTTTTTGTTGTCCTTATTCAAAACAAACAAATCTCTTATATATCCGCCAAGTTCAAGCATATCCTGCGCTTTAACAGTTCCATGCCCCTTAAATTTAACAGCATATTTGTTTATCGACGGCGTTTTAAGTTCTTTCAAAAGTTCGCCGCCATTTGCAAATTTTGATGCCGAAATTCTCTTTTCGCCTTTTGGCAAAATTTCCTGAATTTCGGAACGCAGTTTATAGTTTTCGTCAAAAAGTTCGTTTGGGTTATAACTTAAAAGCCAATTTTTAAGAATTTCAAGATCCTTTTCATTTTCAACAACAAGAGGAACTTGATGTGCCCTGAACGACCCTTCAATCCGTTTCCCATTAACAAATTTTGGACAAGTCCAACCTTTTGGGGTTCTTAAAACAATCATTGGGAATTTAAGGGTTTCGCTTTGACCTTGCTTTTTAAGCTTTGAAATGTCGCTCATGCACAGGTCAATTGCTTTTGCCATCTTTTTGTGCATTTCAAAAGGCTCATTTCCCTCAACAAAGTATGGTTTATAGCCATAGCCATCAAAAAGATTTTCAAGCTCTCTTTTTGAAAGGCGGGAAAGAACGGTTGGATTGGAAATTTTATAGCCATTCAAATGCAAAATTGGAAGAACAATCCCATCTGTTTTTGGGTTAATAAACTTGCAGCCAAACCACGACGTTGCAAGCGGCCCTGTTTCCGCTTCGCCGTCGCCAACAACCGTTACAGTAATCAAATTTGGATTATCCAAAACTGCCCCAAACGCATGAGCAAGGCTGTAACCAAGTTCCCCACCCTCATGAATTGACCCTGGTGTTTCAGGAACACAATGAGAACCAATTCCACCAGGAAAAGAGAACTGTTTGAAAAGTTTTTTCATTCCCTCTTTGTCTTGTGAAATTTCCGGATAAACCTCGCTGTAAACGCCTTCCAAATAACTGTTTGCAGTTAAAAAATTCCCGCCATGCCCAGGCCCAGAAATGAAAAGGACATCTTGATCAAACTTGTTAACAAGGCGATTGCAATGGGCATAAATAAAGTTTTGCCCCGGAACAGTTCCCCAATGCCCAACAAGTTTTTTCTTAACATCTTCCATTGAAAGTTCGTGATCGCGCAAAAGCGGATTATCAAGCAAATATAGTTGCCCCGCCGAAAGGTAGTTTGCCGCATTCCAATATTTGTTCAGTTTTTCCAAATATTCTTTTGTTGAGAATTTATCTGCCATTATCCCTCCATAAATTATTAATATTTTAACACAATTCTTTAATTTATAATAATAAAATGAATTAAATAAAAATTTTAATTTAATGCGAAGGAGATTCATATGGGAATTGTTAACAAGGCGCAAATAACATCTCAAATCGACAACCCAGACGGCGGAAAAATTGATTTAACAACTTTCAGCAATGTTTGCACAACAACCAAGGTTGAATCGGATTTTATTGTTGAAAAAACGGTTCAAAAAGATTGGGCTCTTCCAAAAGAAAAAATAACGGTCACAACAAAAATAACAAACAACTCGAATTTAACAATCCAAAATTTCACTTTTAAAGACACTCTTTCCCCGGGCGCATCGTTTGTTCCGGGAACTGTTAAAATAAGCGATGAGCCCGAACCAACATTTAATCCAATAACTGGGTTTTCTTCAAACGCCCAAATTGGCGGTTTTGGCGCTTTCGCAGAGATAACTTACGAAATTCAAATTTCAGAATATCCGGAAGAATCGGTTGTTAAAAACAAAACTGATTTAACTTTAACCTTCGACAGCCAAGAATTCTCATTAACATCAAATGAAAAGGAGATTAGCATCGTGGAAAATGAAGTCTATCTTTTGAAGGAATGCTCTCCTGTTGCCGTTGTTTCAGGAAACGAAATGACCTACACAATAACGATAACAAACGAAGGCTCGCTTGAAAACACGAATATTGTTTTCTCCGACTCAATTCCTTCTGACGTAACTTTTGTTAACGAAAGTGTTGTTGTTAACGGAACTCCACAGCCAACTTACAACCCAACAACTGGTTTCCCCCTTCCAAATCTTCCGGCAAACGGAACAATAACAGTCTCATTCAAAGTTCAAGTTAACTGATTGGAACAAAAAAAAAAGCCTCGCGTTTCTGCAAGGATTTTTTTGAAGTTTTTAAGTTGTTTTTAATAGGAAATTCGATAATCTACCCCCCCCAGAAAGACTTGAGTCAAGTTCTCTCTGATAATAATCTTTTGCGCAAAGTCCAACGCGACTGAGATATTTGCACCCGCACGCACAAAAAAGCACCTTTCGTTTCGGTGCTTTTTATTTTTTTCTCTTGCGCATATCCCCTCTCAACATCTATTATTTCTCTTTCTCGCCATATGTATATGTTTTATCAAAATCAATGCCTGTGATTTTATTCTTTTTCAAAACTTTTCGCAAATTGTCCGTCACAAATATAACATTTCTGGGACTATTTGCCCAAGATTTCACCCAAACGCCATCTTGGATCTGTGAGACATTTGACTGGTTTTGTTGATTCCACCTTTATCTTGTCGATTGAATTATATTTTTCAAACCATTTTAGTATGTTTTCAAAAGTATTTTCCATTGTTTTCCCATATGGAAATCTCGCCCAACAATTCCATTCTTGATTTGACATCTTAAAGCCCTTTTTTGAAAAAATTAAACCTATATTAAAATAAAAAGTGTCACTTCCATATTGAGAATTTTGGACATTAAAAACATATATTAACTCTCCATCATCTTTATACCATGTTTGCTTCGTCTTTTTGAATCCGGATTTTTTGAATTGCTCTTTCAAATATTCCAACAATATTTCTTTTGTTGCAAATTCACAATTTCTCTTATTGGTCTCGACAACACTAATGCCATCTCCTATGTTGTTGACTATAGTTTTCATAAATTCCCCTTTCTTTTAATTTGTATCATAAGTAATTAATACTTTAATCCAATTTGTAATTTTTTGCAAGTCTTGGTGACGCAATGCGCCCTGCTCGTATCTATCTAATTGTTTCAAACCTGCCAGCATAGATTTCGGGGTGAGTGGTCTTAACTCAAATATTATACCTACAATATCATCTATACCATCTGCTCTTCCATAAGAATTTAAATCAAATTCTTTAATTGTGTTAAGACTATAACTCATTCTTTTATGAATCTCTGATCCTTGTCGCATTTTAGTCCAGTTAGGATTTTCTGCACGAACTTGTTGTGCAACTTTACTTGCTTTTTTATTTAATAAATCATTAAGCTCCTTACAATCCCCTGCTTTTGCTGTTGAAACTGCTCTTTCAATTTGTTCTTGCGAAATATCGCGATTCTTAAAACTTTTAATTTTGTTGGAAATTGCTTTTAAGACTTTGCTGCCGCAGAACATAACAACTGATGTGACACCACCAATAAGACTTTTTCTTCTTCACTTCGTTTTCCTTTTGTTGTTCGTTTTTCTTTTTCGATGGTTTCTTTTTTGTTGTTTGCTTTTTCTTTTTATCGTCAGCAAAATTAATTGTTAGGTTTATGTTTGTTCCTTCGGTTTTGCTGTTTCCAGTTTCGTTTGGAACTGAAATTGAAACAGGTTGTTCCCCGTTAACATTAACAACTGTTTCATCTTTTTTTGCTGATTTTTTAACAGCATTTTTCGTGCTTTTATTTGTTAATTTTTATTTTCCTCCATAATTCAACTCCCCTTTACAAGATAAATATAACATAAAGGATTAAAAATCAACAAATAAATAAAAAAAATTTCAAAAAAATATTAAAAATATCATAAAAAAAGCCTCGCGTTTCTGCAAGGATTTTTTTGGCGGAAAGGGCGGGATTTGAACCCGCGGAGGCTTTCACCTCACCGGTTTTCGAGACCGGCACATTCGACCACTCTGACACCTTTCCAAACCGAAAACAATTTTAACCTAAAATAAGGTTAAAATCAAGTGTTTTCGTCATTTAATTTTTGAAGCATAAAATCAAGGTCAATTTCGTGAACCTCGCAAGCTTCCTCAAGAGTTTCCATTTGGCTCATTGGGCAACCAAAACAATGAAGTCCAAAACCTTCCAAAACCGCTTTAAGTTGAGGTTTTGAGCTTAAAACTTCGCCAACGGTTGTGTCTTTTGTGAAACGATTATCACGCGTGTCTCTAATATGTTCGTGATTGCAACATTTACATTTTTCCATAATTGCTCTCCTTCCTAGCAGCAACAATTCTATCACTGTTTGAAGAAAAAATAAAGCAATTTTAACAATTTTTTTCTCACTCCAAATATTTAACAATTCCG
Source organism: uncultured Lachnospiraceae bacterium (assembly GCA_964383665.1). Classification (GTDB taxonomy): domain Bacteria; phylum Bacillota; class Clostridia; order Christensenellales; family UBA1242; genus UMGS687. The sequence continues at coordinate 183,934 of CAYLHO010000001.1, read as the reverse complement.
CAAAGAATTGAATAGCAAACCTTATCGCGATATGTTGACGAAAGAAGGAGGATTTCTTCCTCGTCGTTGCTTAAAAACCCGCATTCAACAATAACAGCTGGGGTGTTCGTGCAGTTTAAAATATAGTAATCTCCAACGGCAGGAACACTTTTTGCGCTTGGCAAATCCTTTTTAAAACTGGATTGAATTGCCGTTGCAAGGCTTTTCGAAACCTCGCTTTCTGGGTTGTAATAAACCTGCGCACCCCTCGCGCTTTTTTGCGGAAAAGCGTTCATATGCAAACTAACAATCAAATCGGCATTTGCTTTCTCAATAATTTCCTTTCTTTTTTTCATGTCATCTTTCTTTTTGTTCGACGCAAGTGCGCTATAGAGCCCATCAGTTGTTGACCTTGTTAAAACAACCTCAATTCCATAACTTTCCAAATATGTTTTAAGCGTTTTAGCATATAACAAGTTGAGTTCCCGCTCGTTGCTTCCTTCCCTGCTCCCTTCGCAACCCCCGTCAATTCCGCCATGCCCCGCATCAACAACAATTCGAAGTTTGTTGCTTGGAGAAGACGCAAAAGCGCTTGGCAAAACCGCAATTCCAACAAGAACAACAACCAAAACAAAAATTAAAAACAACGTTTTTCTTTCAACAACAAAAAATTTAAAACGCGAAAAAAAGTTCTTCATATTTCTATGTATATTGCAAAAACATCAAAAGTTGACAGTGAAAAATTTGTGTGGTAAACTTTTAACAAGACAAATGGAGAAACAAATGAGAATCAGCGCAAGAGCCGTTATAATTAAAAATGGCAAGGTTTTAATATTGTTAAGAAGAAGAATGTCGAACGGAGTTATTGTTAAAGAATATAACTCACTCCCAGGCGGAGGAAAAGAAAACAACGAAACCTTGGAAGAAACCGTTAAAAGAGAACTCCTTGAGGAATTGAATGTTGAAATTGAAGTTTTAGAATATTTAGGAAAAAATGTTTATGAAAACAGGGAAGATAATTTCTTCGCTTGCGCAATCAAAAACGGAACGCCTCATCTTGGCGGAGAGGAACTTGAAAAGAACTGTGAAGAAAACTATTATGAGCCAATGTGGGTTGCCCCTTCAGCAAAAGGATTTAGCAACGATGATCTTGAAATGATCAATCGTGCAATGAAACTATATAGATAAACAATAAATACAAAATAAGTGGTGTTATGCAAGCATAACACCACTTTATATTGTTTTTACAGTTTCTTCAAGGTTTTTGCCTATCTCATTAAGCAACGCCTCGTCTTCCCCTTCAACAAGAATTCGAACAACGTTTTCTGTTCCACTTGCACGAACAAGGATTCGACCTTTCTCGCCAAGCAAACTTTCGCAAAGTTCAATTTTTGTTTTAAGATTTTCGCTTTTCATAACGCTGCACTTATCTTTAACGGGAACATTACTTTCAAAATGCGGGAAAAGTTTAAAAGGAATTTTAAATCCCCCGTCTTTTGCAAAGACCGACATAATTTGAGCCGCCGAAAGAAGCCCATCGCTGCTTTCGCCTTTTTCAAGCAAAAGATAGTGTCCGTTGTTCTCGCCCCCAAAAACACTTTTGGTTTCGAGCAGTCCGCGAAGAACCTCGCTTTCGCCAATACCAACAACGTTACATTCAATTCCCTCTTTTTCAAGTTGGATTAAGAGCGCAATGTTTGTCATTTTGGTTGTGACAATGCTTTTAAGGTTGTTATATTTCGCTAATATGTAAATAATTTCCTCGCCTGAAAGTTCTTTTCCTCCCGGAAGGATAACCCTAACCCGATCGGCATCGCCATCAAAAGCAAACCCAAGTTGAAATTTCCCGCTTTCCATTTCTTTTTTCAAATTCGAAAGGCAAGTTGCTCCGCAATTGTTGTTAATATTAATTCCGTTTGGACTTGCCGCAACAAATTCACATCTGCAACCCGCAAAAATTTGCTTTGCAATTTTGCTGCTTGCCCCATTTGCGCAATCAAAACACACACTAACATTTTCGCAGCCAAAATTAAGTTCATTTCGAATCATTTTAACATAATTTTCAACACTTGTTTCGTCGCGAACAACCTTCCCAAGTTTGTCGAATGAATTAATTTTTCGTTTTTTATGAGCAAGGAGATTCTCAATTCGATTTTCTTGTTCAATTGAGATCCTAAATCCGTTTCCATTGAAAAATTTGAAACCATTATCTGTTGCCTTGTTGTGGGAAGCGGTTATCATAATCGCCCCGCAGGCCTTATGGAAAGGAATTGAAAAAGGAACAACAGCTGTTGGAACAACCCCAAGCAAAATAACGTCTGTTCCCATTGCTGTTATCCCTGAAATTAATGCACTTTCAAGAGTTGATGAAGAAAGACGCGAATCTTTCCCAACAACAATAACATTATTTGAATTTTCTCTTTCGAAAACTTGCGCCGCCGCTTTTCCAAGCTCGTATGCAAGTTTTGGAGTTATAAATTTTCCAAATTCGCCCCTAACTCCATCTGTTCCGAAATATTTTTTAATCAAAGCATTCTCCCTAGAAATTTCTCGATATATATTCGTTTGTGTTTATGGACGCAATTGCTCCGTCGTTGCATGCAGTTATGATTTGTCGAAGTTGTTTCTGACGAACATCTCCCGCTGCATAAACCCCAGGAATGTTTGTTTCCATTCTTTCGTTTGTTATGATATATCCATTTTTATCAAGGTCAACACCTTCCAAAAGTTCGGTGTCTGGCTTTCTTCCAATTGCAATAAAAAGCCCGTCAATTTCAAGTTCGCCTGTCTGCTTTGTTGCGCAGTTTTCAATTGTTATTGATGTCAATTTGTCGTCGCCTGTAATCTTTGTTACATGAGTGTTATAGAGAACTTCAATTTTGCTGTTTGGCTTGCTTGTTTCAGCCTCAAGTTGTTCAACCAAAATTCTGTCGCCCTTAAACTCATCACGACGATGAATTAAATATACTTTTTTTGCAAGATTTGAAAGATAAACCGAATCCTCAAGCGAAGTGTTTCCTCCTCCAACAATCGCAACAACCTTATCCTTAAAGAAATTTCCGTCGCAAGTTGCACAATAACTAACGCCCCTTCCCAAAAACTTTCTTTCGTTTTCAAGGTTAAGTTGCTTTGCCGAAGCTCCTAAACATAATATGATAACTTTTCCTTCGAATGTTCCTTCATGCGTGCGAATTTTCTTTGTTTTCCCTTCAAGGAAGAACTCCAAAACATCGCTAAAAACAAACTCTGTTCCAAGCGACTGGGCATGTTCAAACATCATTGTTGCAAGAGTCATTCCGTCGGTTTTTTTAATTCCGGGATAATTTTCAACGGTGTTTGTTAACGCAATTTGTCCGCCCGGGACCATGCGTTCAACAACAAGAACACTTTTTCCTGCTCTTCTTGAATAAATTGCAGCGGTTAAAGCCGCTGGTCCTCCTCCAACAATTAAAACATCAACCATCAATCCTTACCCCCTTTTTTAAGCCTTAAATCCTCGCCGGAAAGTTTCAACGCAATTCCGTCGCGCTTGCAAAGTATCCTTGAGAAAATTCTTTCTCCATATCGATCCAAAACTTGATCAGGACCTAAATTCGAATTAATTATTGTCGATTTGCCGTTAATCATTCTCTCATTCAAAACAAGATATAAATAGTTTAACGTAACATTGTTTAAAATTGGCTCTGTCCCAAGATCGTCAATAATCAAAACGTCGCTTTCAAGCAAAGGTTCAAGAATTTCCGCTTTCTCATTGTCTTTTGCCTTAAAGTAGTCAATAAAAATATTGTTAAGATTGAATGCAGTTGAAAAGAACGCATAAATTCCTTTTTCAATAAGCGCGTTAACAACACAGGCTGCCAAAAACGTTTTTCCAATTCCTGTTTGCCCGGAAAGAAAAATCGTTTTCTTTGTTACATTTGGGAATTTATTGCACCATTCCTCCATGAATTTTTTTGTTAAATTAAATTCCTTTGAAATTGATTTAGCATTTTCAAATCGTTCATTAAGTCGATTTGCAATTCCAGAATTTTCAATTAAAATTCGTGTTTTAATCTCTTTCTTGCATTGACAGTTGTTTTTCCCAGTGTCATTGCAAATTGGGCAAGAAAACACAGGAACAAGACTATCTTTCAAAAGCCCAAGGCTTAAAAGGATTTCGCCTTTTCGTTTAGAGATTGCTTCAAGCTTTTGTTTTGCTTTTTCGGCCTCGTTAAGATTTTCATCGGCAAGGAAAGTTGCAAGCTGAATTTTCGCCTCTGCTTCTTGCTTCTCAACCATGCAAAAATCCTTCGATTCTCTTGCTTTTGCAAGGTTATTTGCACAAGAAGAAAGAGCAAACTCTCTTCGCTCGTTCAAAACTTGTTCAACTTTCTTGCAAATTCTGTTCATGTTTCCCCCTAAACTTCAATCTCCTCAAGGCTGTCGAAAAGTGCATTTAATTGCTCTTTTGAATATTCTCTTGACTTTGGTTTTTCTGTTGGATTGTTTTTTGATTGGAATTGAATTTGAGATTTAGCTTTTTCAAGCGTCTTAACATCATTTTCGTTCCAATTTGCCAAAATTCCGTTAATATATTTAACCGGTTGCGATCTACCCGTTGCAAGAGCTGCCGCTTCCTTAATAACTTCAAGCGGGAACTTCCAATTTTCTGTCCAATTTTTAAAACATTCTCTGTCGAACGAATTAACCGATCGCTCTAATCCGCAAATTGATAAAACTTCCTTAATTTCATCGTCTTGAACAAGGATTTCTCCAAGATATTTTTCAATTGATGAAACAGTTATAAGCCCAAGCTTATAGAACTTTTGCATTGCATTATCCATGCCTTGGAATTGACGAATTGAAGAAGAAAAACAATATGACGCAATTTCTAAAATTGCTTCCTCGTCAAAGCCCATTTGTTCCCATTTCGAAACATATGTTTCAACAATTTTGTCGTAACTTTCATAGTAAAGCCCAAGTTCTCTCGCAATCTTTTTCGCAAGAACATACATTTCGGATTTAGATTTTTCAAAATCCTCAATTTCTGGAATTGAAAAGAGTTTCATCTCATAATAACTCATCAAAATTTCATCAAGACGAGCAAATGAAATTTTCGTTGTTGGCTTTTTGTTAATTTTAATTGCTTGACGAATAACTGCAAGTTCAAATCCAAGTTCTTTTGTCCATTTAATGAAAAGTTCTTTTTCATCAATTGAAGGAACTCTTCTTGAGCCAAGATCTTTCAAAACTTGTTTCAAATCCTCGCTTATGTTTTCATAAGAAATAAGCCTGTCCTCAACGTCGGAAACTGTTTTAACTCCGTCATATGCCCAGTTCTTTGCAACTGCAACAATATATGGGTAGCCAACATTCCCGCCTTTTGTGTTAACGCAATATTTCATTATCATAAGAAGCGCTTCAGGCTCGATATGGAAAGTTTCAATCGTGTCGAAATATTCACTAAATTCGTTTGGCGAAATCATTCTTCCCTCAATAATTTCTTGCGCTTTTTGCGAGAAGTTTCCATATTTTTCAGTATTATATTTTTTCGTGTTGGTTAAAACATTTTTGAGCGGCATAAAACGAATTTCAACCGGTTCGCAATTAAGAATTTGAACAAGTCCTTCGTTTTCCCAAAACTCGAAAATTTCCATAATTTCATCTTCACCAAGTTTTAAAACCTTCGAAAAACTTTCAAGAGTGTTGTCAATTGAGTTACTTCCGCATTTATAGAGCCCATAAAGATAAACTTTGACAGCATTATCCGGCGCATAAGGCAAAAAATCGTTGATAAAAATGTTATCAACTTCTGTTTTGTTATTAATAACGCTTTGCGTTGAAAACTTGCAGAAACTCATTCGCCTTCCCCACTTTGTTTTTATTCTAACACATAAAAATTTGCGACGCAATTAATTTGAACAAAAAAACAGCAAATTTTTTGCTGTTTTTTTATACGAAAAATTAAGTTTTAAATTATTTAATAATTAATTTTTAAATTGTCATACTCGCCTTCGCAAACAACAACCTTCCCATTTCCAATTTCCAAAAAAATTGAATCCAAAAATGGAACCGAAAAAAGCATGTTTCTTTCTCGAATTAAAATAACATCTGCTGCGCCATATTGCTCGATATCTTCAATTTTTCCAATTTCTTTTCCGTCTTGCGAAATAACGGTTGAACCAATCAAATCGTCAAAATAGAACTCGTTTTCTCCAAGAGATTCAAGTTGCTCTTCTTTCGCAAAGCACATTTTCCCTCGAAGAAGTTCGGCATCGTTTCTTGAATTAACTTCACAAAGTTTAGCATAAAGCGCATCACGACAAGAGAGGTTTTCAATCTTAAATTCTTTCCCGTCAACAATAAGCGACGAAAGAGATTCATAGATTTTTGGCTCTCTTTCCGTAATTATTTTAACTTCCCCCTTAATTCCTTGAGGCTTAACAATTTTTCCAACTTCAATCATGCTTTCTCTTCAATTTTAACAATAAATTTTTTGTGTTGCCTGCTTGAAAGCGATTTAACAATTGTTCGAATGCTTGTTGCAATTTTCCCGTTTCTGCCAATAACTTTTCCCATGTCGGAAGGAGCAACAGAAATTTTAATTATTTCTGCCCCGCGGCCGCTTTCGGTTTCAATTTCAACTTCATCTGGAAAGTCGCAAAGAGCTTTAACAATGTATTCAACAATGTCTTTCATTTAATTTCTCCTTTTAGCAACTTATTATTTCTCAATTACGCCAGATTTAACAAGCAAAGCTTTTGCTGTGTCTGTTGGTTTAGCGCCGTTTGAAATCCATTTTTTTGCTTTTTCAACATCAATTTTGATTTCAGCTGGGTCAACAAGTGGATTATAAGTTCCAAGAATGTCAATGAAACGACCATCACGTGGTGAACGTGAATCTGCAACAATAACACGATAGAAAGGTGCTTTTTTATCTCCCAATCTTGTTAAACGAATTTTAACTGCCATATTTTCCTCCTATTTTTTTCTTATATATTAAATTCTTTCGAATGTTAATATCAAAATCCAAATCCCTTTTTATTTTTAAGTTGTTTCATCATTTCTTTGCTTTGTTCAAGTTGTTTCAAAAGTTGGTTAACATCTTGAATTCCAACTCCGCTTCCCGCCGCAATTCTCTTTCTTTGACTTGCCTTAATAACCTCTGGATTGCGTCTTTCATAAGGAGTCATAGATTGAATTATTGCTTTCTGACGAAGAAGCTGTTTTTCGTCGATGTTAACGCCCTTAAGTTTTGAACCAAGCCCCGGAATCATTCCCAAAAGATCTTTGAGATTTCCCATTTTTTTAAGATTTTCCATTTGAACAAGATAATCTTCAAAATCAAACTTGTTTTGACGGAATTTCTTTTCAAGTTCTTTTGCCTGTTCCTCGGAAATCGCCGTTTCAGCGCGTTCGATGAGGGTTAAAACATCGCCCATTCCAAGAATTCTTCCAGCAATTCGATCTGGGTGGAAAGGTTCTAAATCGCCAATTTTTTCGCCAACACCCGAAAATTTGATTGGTTTTCCGGTTATCGCCTTAATTGAAAGAGCCGCTCCGCCGCGAGTGTCGCCGTCGAGTTTTGTTAGGATAACTCCGGTTATGTTAAGCCTGTTGTTAAATTCCTCGGCTGTTGTAACAGCGTCCTGCCCAATCATTGCATCAACCGTTAACAAAATTTCTGTTGGGGAAATTTCTCTCTTAATTTCCTCAAGTTCTTTCATGAGCGCATCGTCAATGTGCAAGCGCCCTGCCGTGTCAACAATAACAACATCAAAGCCTTGTCTTTTGGCAAACTCAACAGCTTCTTTCGCTGTTTTAACCGGGTTTTGAGTTCCCTTCTCAAAAACTTGAGCGCCCGCTTGTTTCCCAACAACTTGAAGTTGAGTTGTTGCCGCCGGACGATAGACATCGCACGCAACAAGAAGAGGTTTTTTCCCGCTCTTTTTGAGATATGCCGCAAGTTTTGCGCACATCGTTGTTTTTCCCGCGCCTTGAAGCCCGCACATCATAATTATTGTTGGAGGCTTTGAACTTATTTCAAGTTTTTGATTGGTGCTTCCCATAAGGCTTACAAGTTCGTCTCGAACAATTTTAATAACCTGTTGAGCAGGAGTTAAACTTTTTAAAACCTCATCGCCAAGCGCCTTCTCGGAAACATCGGCAACAAATTTTTTAACAACAAGATAGTTAACGTCCGCTTCCAAAAGCGCAAGTTTAACTTCTCTCATTGCGTCTTTAATTTCAAGCGATGTAAGCTTTCCGCGATTCAAAATTTTACTGAACGCGTGATTAAGTTTTTCGCTTAAATTTTCAAATATCGCCATCAATAATTCCCTTTAATCTTGAAATTTCTTTGTATGCCCCAACTTTTTCTTCAAACTGCGAAAGTTTTGTTTGCGATTTAACAACCGCATCATAAACCGCTTGCCTCGAAATTTTGTTATTTTCCGCAATTTCGGTAAGCGTTAGGTCGTTTTCATAATAATCGTGCATAATTCGCTGTTGAACGGGGCTAAGGAGCTTTCCATACAGTTCAAGCAAATTTCCAAAATATACTGTTTTTTCAATTTCAACCATTTGTAAAGCCCTTTTGCTTTACAAGCATAACATAAAAAAAACACTTTTGCAAGCGTTTTTAACAACTTTTTTAAATATTGTTGTTTTTTCTCATAATCTCCTCATCTTCTTTGAAATATATAATCTCTCTTTTTAAAAAATCCATTTTCGCCTTTTTAGTTGAATTTTCAACATTTAAAGGAATAATGCAGTTGTCGCAAATTCCCATTTCGTTTATGTCAACTGAATTTAAAATGCACTTCCCTTCGCCGTTTTCGTTTGTGAATTGATAGCCGCAAAAAATATATCTGCAGTTAATATCCCCGTTGCAACCAAAAAATTCCTTATATTTTTTAAGCATATCTCTTGGCTTTTTCTTCTTCTCAACCTCGTTTCCGTATTTAATAACTATTTTTTCTTCCATACACCCCTCCAATTCCGTCATGGAATATTATATATTCCTTAAAGGAATAAGTCAAGTATAAAAAGTCCAAATCGGACTAAAATTAAATCATGAGAATAAGTGAGAAACTTAAAGAATTAAGAATAGAGAGAAATCTCTGTCAAAAAGATATTGCAAAAGCTATGAAAGTTAATCAAAGCGCTGTTGCTAAATGGGAAAAAGAAACAAACATTCCAAATGTTTATATATTAATCAAACTTGCAAAGTTCTATAAAATAAGTTTTGATGAACTTTTGGAAGATGTTGAAAATGAGTAGAATTACAAATAAGTAACAAAAAAAAACGGCCAAAATGTTTGGTCGTTTTTTATATGTCAAAATTCTAATAACTTCTTGCAAAGAGAACAGTTCTTGTTGCTTCTCCCCCGCAAAGCGCGCATTTATGCCCTTTTTCAAGGTTTTCGTTCTCAATCATTCTTGAAGTTGCGCCGGTTTCCGCTTTAACTTTCAAGCAGCAATCCTCATTTTCACAAATGTTAACGCGTGCAAATTTCTTGCTGTCAACAACTTTCAAAAGTTCTTCCAAAGAATTTGCGTTTTCAATTCTTTCGTTGCGATAGTTAAGCGCTTTTTCAAACATTTGATTGTGGATTTGGTCTAAAAGTTTTTGAACTTCAAGTGCAGCATCTTCAACTTTGCATGTGATTCTTTCAAGCGTGTCGCGGCGAACAAGCGTAACAACGCCGTTTTCAAGGTCGCGAGGGCCAACTTCAACGCGAACTGGAACACCTTTCATTTCCCATTGATTAAACTTCCAACCCGGTGAGTTTTGAGAATTGTCGCTTTCAACTCTAACACCAAGATTCAAAAGTTCGTTTTCAAGAGTTTTCGCAGTTTTTTCAACGTTTTCGTTGTTTTGTCCAATTGGAATTATAATTGTTTGAATTGGTGCAACGCGAGGTGGCAAAACAAGCCCGCGATTATCTCCATGAACCATGATTATTGCGCCAATTAAGCGAGTTGAAACGCCCCAAGATGTTGAATAGCCATATTCAAGTTGTCCTTCTTTATTCAGGAATCTAATGTTAAAAGCCTTTGCAAATTTTTGCCCTAAATCGTGGGTCGTTCCGCTTTGCAAACTCTTTCCATCATGCATCATCGCTTCAATTGTGTAAGTGTTTTCAGCACCAGGGAACTTTTCGCTTTCGGTCTTTTTCCCGGTGAAAAATGGAATTGCAAGGCAATCTGTTCCAAGTTTTCTGTATACTTCAAGCATAGTTAACGCGTCTTGTTCAGCATCGGCATGATTTGAATAAACCGTGTGTCCTTCTTGCCACAAAAATTCGCTTGTTCTAAGGAAAGGACGTGTTGTTTTTTCCCAGCGGCAAACATTGCACCATTGATTCATTTTAACAGGCAAATCTCTGTAACTTTTTATCCATTTTGCATACATTTCGCAAATTATTGTTTCGCTTGTTGGGCGAATAACAAGATTTTCCTCAAGTTTTTTCCCGCCAGCATGGGTTACAAGTGCAACTTCAGGCGCAAATCCCTCAACATGCTCTGCCTCGCGCATTAAATAACTTTCCGGAATAAACATTGGGAAATATGCGTTTTTAACGCCAACCTTTTTAAATTCCCCGTCCAAATATTTTTGAATGTTCTCCCAAATTGCATAGCCATATGGACGAATGACCATTGTACCTTTAACAGGGCCATAGTCAACAAGTTCCGTTTGGGTTACAACATCAGTGAACCACTGTGGGAAATCCAAATCCATATCAGTTATTTTTTCTACAAAATTCTTTGCCATATTTTTCTCCTGTTTTCTTTTATTTTGTTGTGTTATTGATGCATAACACACAACATATTGCGTATTATTCAAATTTTTCCTCGATAAATTCATCAAGTTCTTTTTTGATTATTGTAAGCTTTCCCTTGGTTTCATCCAAAGACGAAAGGCAAAACTTAACAAGTTCGCAGCCCTCTTCATAAAGCTTTTGCGCTTCGGAAAATGGCAATTTTTCGTCTTCAAGTTTAAGAGCAATTTCTTGAAGTCGTTTTTCTGCCTGCTCAAATGTTAAACTGTCTTTCATTTTCTTTCCTCCACTTTTTCAACTTCAACTTCAATTTTACCACCTTTTAGATATATCTCCAAACTATCTTTAAGGCAAACGTCGGAAATTGAGTTTACATTATTTCCGTTTTTCTCAATTTTTGCATAACCCCTTTCCAAAATTTTGTTTGGATTAAGTTTCTCAAGCGCTTGCACGCTCATTCCAAGGCTAAACTCATGCAAATTAAGAAGGTTTTTAACGCCATTATCCAAATCTCGTTTCAAATCAAGCATGTTTCGAACGCTTTGGTCATTTTTTTTGGATATGAGGCTTGATAAATATTCAAATTTTGATGTTATTTCCAAAACTTTTTCTCTTCGCGGAAGAACAATAAGTTCCGCAGCCGCCGAAGGTGTTGGCGCACGCAAATCCGAAACAAAATCAATAATTGTGAAATCTGTTTCATGCCCAACCGCCGAAACAATTGGTTTTTGGCAGTCATAAACAACCCTTGCAAGATCCTCGCTGTTGAACGGCATTAAATCCTCAAATGATCCACCGCCGCGGGCAACAAGAATAACATCAACATCGCTTTTTTCGTCGAAATATCTAATTCCGTCAATAATTTCCTTGTCCGCTCCTTCCCCTTGAACCCGCGAGGGGTAAACAGAGATGCTAACTGCTCTATTCCGCCTTGAAGAAACGTTTATTATGTCGCGAATAACCGCACCTTTTTCCGAAGTTACAACCCCAATTTTTTTAACATTTTGAGGGATATCAATTTTATGTTCTTGAGAGAACAAGCCTTCGCGTTCAAGTTTTTCCTTTGTTTCCAAAAACTTTTTAAAAAGTTCGCCAATTCCGTATGGTTCAACGCGAACAACATTAAAATTGAGTTTCCCGCCTTTAACATAGTATCTTGGCGTTCCGGTTGCAACAATAAGGTCACCATTTTTAAGTTTCGATTCGTCTGCGCCAAAAAACACGCACGAAAGAAGCGCGTCCTCGTCTTTAAGTGAGAAATATGCATTCCCACGCAAAACAGAAAGACCCGAAATTTCGCCATAAACACTTATATTGTGTAAAAGCTCTTCCGCGTCGAAAATTCCCTTAATATAACCGCTAAGTTGCGAAACCGAAATTGCTTTTTGCTCCATTGTTTATGTCCCTATTCAACTGGATATTCTTTTAAGATTGCTCCTAAAACTCCGTTAATAAATTTAGCGCTCTTTTCTGTTGAATATTTCTTTGCAATTTCAAGAATTTCATTAACAACAACAGCGGGCGCTGTGTGGTAGTGATAAATTTCTGTTACTGCAAGGTCGAGAAGTGCAAAATCAACCTTGTAAACCCTGTCTGTTTCATAACCAAAAATATTATTTTTAATAAGCGTTTCAATTTGTTCACGATTTGCTTCAAAAAGGCAAACAATTTGCTTAACATAAACTTCATCTTCAATGTCGAGAGCGCTTTCGCCAAAAATTTCGTTCCCACATGCAAATTCCTTTGAAAAGGAATCAAAAGAAAGTTCAACATCTCTTTCTTTGTTGAACAAACTTTCATATATAAGCATAAAAGCAACTTCTCTTGCAGATTTTCTCATCTGTTCCCCCTAAAAAACAACTGTTAAGCGCTAACTGGCTCTTCTGTTTCGAAATCAACGCCCATAACATGAACATTAACACGTGTTGCGCGCATATCAATCATTGCAGAAATTCCGTTTTTGATGTTCTCTTGAATTTTGTATGCAATGTCCGGGACACTGTAGCCATAGAACAAGCGGACATAAACATCAACACAAAGCGATCCATTTGCGTTGAAATGAACGCGAACGCTTGGATTTTTATTTTTTGAAAACAAACTTGAAACCTTCGATTTAAGTGAGGACGCAAGCCCGCTAACCCCACAAATTTCGCGCGTTGCAAGGTCGATTATCGAAAGCAAAATGCTTCTGTTGCAAGTTATCTTTCCTTTATATTTTTGAATGACGTTTTTATTTTCGCTCATATGATTCCTTTTTATATCTCTTATATAATATCGCAAAAAAAGATAATTGGCAAGTAAATTATTAACTTATTTTATTCATGCATACTTTATGATATGTTTTTTGCATAAAAAAACAACCCCAAATTGAGGTTGTTTTTAAATTTAAAAAACTATTTTCTTGGGTTAAGAATGTTTGCTTGTGCTGCTGCAAGACGCGCAATTGGAACGCGATATGGGCTGCACGAAACATAGTTAAGCCCTGCTTTATGGCAGAATTCAATACTGCTTGGATCGCCGCCATGTTCGCCGCAAATTCCAAGTTTGATGTCTGGACGAGTTGATCTTCCAAGGTCTGCTGCCATCTTAACAAGTTTTCCAACGCCGTTTTGGTCGAGTTTTGCAAATGGATCGCTTTCAAAAATCTTTCTTTCATAGTAGTAATCCAAGAATTTTCCAGCGTCATCACGGCTGAATCCATATGTCATTTGAGTTAAGTCGTTTGTTCCAAATGAGAAGAATTCTGCTGTTTTTGCAACTTCGTCAGCTGTTAATGCAGCGCGTGGAATTTCAATCATTGTTCCAATTTTGTATGTCATTTCAACGCCTTTTTCTGCAATAATTTCATCTGCAACGCGTGCAACAACATCGCGAACAAAGTTAAATTCTTTGCTGTCGCATGTTAATGGAATCATAATTTCTGGAACGATGTTATATCCGTCTTCTTGTTTAACTTGAATTGCCGCTTCAATAACAGCTCTTGTTTGCATTTCAGCAATTTCTGGATATGTTATTGCAAGGCGAAGTCCTCTGTGACCCATCATTGGGTTAACTTCCTTAAGTCCTTCAACTGTTGCCTTAAGTTCGTCGAACGTTAAGCCCATTTCTTTTGCAAGGCCTTCAATTTCGAAATCTTCATGAGGCAAGAATTCGTGGAGAGGTGGATCCAAGAAACGAATCGTAACTGGTCTTCCTTTCATCGCTTTATACATGCCAATAAAGTCTTTTCTTTGCATTGGAAGAAGTTTTGCAAGAGCACGTTTTCTTTCTTCAACAGTTTTTGAAACAATCATTTCACGAACTGCTGGAATTCTGTCGGCATCAAAGAACATATGTTCTGTTCTGCAAAGACCAATTCCCTCTGCTCCAAAATTGAATGCTGTTTGAGCGTCAGCTGGAGAATCGGCATTTGTTCTTACTTGAAGAGCACGGTTTTCGTCTGCCCAAGCCATAATTGTTCCAAAATCGCCTGAAATTGAAGCAGGAACTGTTTTAACAGCTTCGCCATAGATCAATCCGGTTGATCCGTCAATTGCAATTGGGTCGCCTTCAACAAATGTTTTCCCGCCAAGTGTGAATTTTTTATTTTCTTCGTCAACAAGAAGATCTTGGCAACCAGCAACGCATGCTGTTCCCATTCCTCTTGCAACAACAGCAGCGTGAGATGTTCTTCCTCCGCGCGCTGTTAAAATTCCTTCGCTGGCTGCCATTCCCTCAATATCTTCTGGGGAAGTTTCCAAACGAACGAGAACAATTTTCTTTCCCTCTGCATGAAGTTCAATTGCTCTTTCGGCTGTGAATGCAACAATTCCGCTTGCTGCGCCTGGAGATGCTGGAAGAGCTTTTCCAATTGGTTGCGCAGCTTTAAGTGCTGCTGCATCAAATTGTGGATGCAAAAGAGCATCAAGTTGTTTTGGCTCAAGTTTCATAAGAGCCTCTTGCTCTGTTAACATTCCTTCTTTAACAAGGTCAACTGCAATTTTGAGCGCTGCTTTTGCAGTTCTCTTTCCGTTTCTTGTTTGAAGCATATAGAGTTTTCCATTTTCAATTGTGAACTCCATATCTTGCATGTCGCGATAGTGGTTTTCAAGTTTGTTTGCAATTGCAACAAATTCTTCATAAAGCGCTTTGTTTTGTTCTTCAAGGTGTGAAATTGGTTGTGGAGTTCTGATTCCTGCAACAACGTCTTCCCCTTGAGCGTTCATAAGATATTCGCCATACAATTTCTTTTCGCCGGTTGCTGGGTCACGAGTGAATGCAACGCCTGTTCCGCTTTGTTCGCCCATGTTTCCAAAAACCATGGATTGAATGTTAACTGCTGTTCCCCAAGATGATGGAATGTCGTTAACACGGCGATAGTAGATTGCGCGTGGGTTGTCCCATGAACGGAAAACTGCTTTAACCGCTTCCAAAAGTTGAAGTTTTGGATCTTCTGGGAAATCATATCCCATTTCTGTTTTGAAAAGATTTTTGAAACGTTTAACCATTTCTTTAAGGTCGTTTTCGTCAAGTTCAGTGTCAAGTTTAACGCCTTTTTCTTCTTTCATCTTGTCGATGATTTTTTCAAAGTTAGATTTTTCAAGCCCCAAAGCAACGTCCGAGAACATTTGAATAAATCTTCTGTAACTGTCGTAAGCAAAGCGTGTGTTACCGGTTAAAGAAGCAAGCCCTTCAACAACCTCACTGTTTAAGCCAAGGTTCAAGATTGTGTCCATCATTCCTGGCATTGAAGCTCTTGCACCGCTTCTAACAGAAACAAGAAGAGGATTTGTTTTATCTCCAAATTTTTTGCCTGTTATTTTTTCCATTTTTGCAAGCCCTTCCATAATCTCTTCGATTATGTCGTCTGCCAACATTTTGCCGTCTTCATAATATCTTGCACATGCTTCTGTTGTAACTGTGAAGCCTTGTGGAACAGGAAGACCAATGTTTGTCATTTCTGCAAGGTTTGCACCTTTTCCTCCAAGGAGGTTTCTCATGTCCGCATTCCCTTCCGAGAATAAATAGACATATTTGTTTTTAGCCATTCGTTTTCTCCTAAAATTAAATTTCGGAAGGCAACTTGCCAACCGAAACTTATTTTACAACATTGGAAGAAATTATCAAAATCTTTTAACAAAGTTTTTATTTCCTGGAAGAATTTTATTCAATCTAAACAAATTTCACGCTGTTTTCTTCTTAAAGTTGACAGCAATAACCCCGCAAATTCCGCCAATAATCCCTCCAAAAAGAAGGTCGTTAACAAGAGTTTTTGAAAATTCAAAGTTCCCGTCTAAAATTGAAAAAACAACAAAAGCCAAAATTGTATAGGAAAGTCCAATTAAAAGCCCACTTACAAGCCCCATTTGGCTTGATTTCTTAAGTGCGATAAATGTTCCAACAAGCAAACTTATGCCTTTAATAACTTGATTTATTGGCTTAATTGCGCTTTCTGGAACAGCAACATATTTAATGAAAAAAGCAAAGATTAAAATTAAAACAAGCGAAATTGCAAGCGAAACAAGGCTCCCCTTCAAAATGTTGAGCCAAAGTTTTGGCTTTTCGGCTTCTTGAGTTTCAACTTCTTTGCTCTTTTTTAACTTAATTTTTTTAAATTTCATAAATCCTCCGTTTTTCAGAGGTATTTATATTAAAAAAACTGTTTAGTTAGAACAGTTTTCATTTTCAATCATTTCCTTAAGCCATGAAAGCGAATCGTTAAGATTGTTTGAAAGCGCAATTTTTTTCTTTATATCCGCATTTCCTCTGATTCCGTTTGAATACCAAAGCATATGCTTTCTCATATATTTAACAAGGAAATTTTCGGAATAGAATGCCCTTAAAATTTGAACGTGTTTTTTTGCACAAAGGTATTTAACATATTTTTCGTTTTTTGAAAGATTAACAAGGTCATCGCTTGTTAAAACATCTTTGAAGAACTCCCCTCTTTGAACAAACTTTTCAATTGGTTCTTTTTCTCTTCCGTCCTTAATTTCGTTAAGGGTTTTGAAAATTGCTGGGTTTCCAAAACTTGCGCGGCCAACCATAACTCCGTCAACCCCAGTTTCAAGCATTTTAAAAAGCGTTTCGGCGCCGTCAACATCTCCGCTTCCAATAACAGGAATTTTAACCGCTTTTTTAACCTCGGAAACAAGGTTATAGTCAACCTTTCCGCTGTAGCCTTGGCTTGCAAGGCGCGCATGAATTGTTATTGCACTTGCGCCCGCTTCCTCACACATTTTCGCAAACTCAATTGCCTTTTCTGTTTTAAATCCCTTTCGAAATTTAACCGTTATTGGCTTGTTTGTTGCCTTTTTACATTCAACAATAATTTCCCTTGCAACATCAATATTGTCCATAAGAGCGCTTCCCTCGCCGTTACGAATTATCTTTGGCGCAGGGCAACCCATGTTGATGTCGATAATATCGAATTTATTGAGAATATCAAGTTTGCACGCTCTTGCCATGAATTTTGGGTCAGCCCCAAAAATTTGAGCCGCTTTAATTTTTTCTTGGTCGGTTGAAAGCAAGAGCCACGCCGATTTGTTTGTTGCAATTTTTGGTTCATTTTTTGCAAAATCTTGATTTAAAGGAGTTGAAAGCGCTTTACCTTCTCCAAAAACAAGCCCTTTTGCGCTAACCATTTCGGAAAATGCAATTTCAGCGCCAAAAAAACAAGCAAGAGCGCGAAATCCAACATCGCTAACCCCAGCCATTGGCGCAAGAAAAATGTTATTATTAAGTTCAACATTTCCAATTTTCATATTGAAAAGTTTAAACAAACCTTAAGAAAAAGTCAACTTAATATTTAAGCTTTTCGCAAAACTCTTTTGAACTTTTAAACGATGGAACAACAGATTGTTTTATGGTAATTTTTTCCATTGTTTGAGGGTTAATCCCTTCCCTTTCTTGTCTTATTTTTGCTTCAAATTTCCCAAATCCGCAAATTTTAACTTCCTCGCCTCTTTTCAAAACTTCAGCAATAAGTTCAGTTATTGCATCTAAACACGAAAGGCAATCTTTTTTTGAAAGTTTTGCTTTTCTTGAAACAAATTCAATCATTTCATTTTTATTCATAGATTAATTATTCCCAGTTTTTCTTAATTTTAATTTGTTTTTTAGGAAAATAATTATAAATCCAAACGGGATTTTTTCAATTTCTTCGTCCTCGAAAACAGGTGTTAAAAGGCAAAGGATAAGATATGAAAAGCCAGCAACAAGAAGGGCAAAAAGAATTGAAACGAAACCCGAAAAAGCAAGTTTAAAAAGTTCATTTAATCCAACGGCAATTCCAACCGCAAAAATTGAATTGATGAAAACAAAGCAAACACTTTTAAACTTAATTCCAAAGTTTATTTCATTTCTCAACATAATTATGTTAAGCCCGCTTGAAATTGCATAACACATTACCGACGCAATTGCCGCTCCATAAATTGAAAATTGAGTTTGAACAAGAAAAACAGTTAACAAAACCTTAACAACTCCCGCAACAAAAAGATTTAAAAGCGCGCCAAAACTCCTGTTTTTTGCTTGCAAAATTGCTGTTGCAACTTGCAAAATTGAAATATAAAAAACGTTGATTGAACAAATTCGAAGCAAAAGCGCCCCAACCTCATGAAGAGCGGCTTGGCTTGCGCTTGGATAAAGAACAGCAATAATTTCTCTTGAAAAAGCAAAAAAAACAAAAACAAATGGAATTGAAACAAAAAAAACTATTTTAAAAATTGATCCAACTTTTTCATTTTTTCCAAGTCCGTTTTCAAATGAAATTGCGGGAATAAGACTTGTTGCAAGTGCGGTTGAAACAATTGTTGGAAAGTTGACCAAAGAGTTGACCATTCCGCTGTAAACCCCAAACATTTGCGTTGAAAATGACGATGAAACGCCGCTTTTGTTAAGTAAATTAACAATCAAAAAACTGTCAACTGCCAAAATTAATGGCAAAACCGACGCATTAAGGGTTATTGGCAAAACCTGCTTTATTAAAATTCCAAAATCTTCCCAAAACCCTTTTTCGTTTTTAGGCTCGAGAATATCATTTTTCTGGCGTTTGAAAAAATAGGTTATTACCAAAAAAAGAAAGGCAGCTGCCTCGCTAACAGCAACCCCCAACATTGCCCCCATTGCTCCAAATTGAACACCTTTTTCAACTAAAAGCGAAGCAAAAACAAGCCCTAAAACAAGTTTCAAAACCTGCTCAATAATTTGCGAAACCGCCGTTGGAAGCATGTTTTGATAGCCTTGAAAATAGCCTCTGAATCCTGTTAAAACGCTTGCAAAAACAACAGCAATTGCCGCGCCAAAATATCCACGCGATGCAAGAGAATTCCCTTGGATTGTTGCAACTTTGTTTCCTAAAAAAAGAAAAATGAAAGCAAAAATTAAAGAAAAAAAAGTTAAAAGCAAAATTGACTGAACAAGGAATCGCTTTGCCCGGCTTTTCTCGCCTTTAGCGCGGCATATCGCAACAAGTTTTGAAAGAGCCGCAGGAACTCCTCCGCTTGCGAAAATAAGAAACAGCGAATAAACCGGAAAAATAAGTTGATAAACTCCAATTCCTTCCGGACCAAGAATGTTTGAAAGCGGAATGCGATAGAATGCTCCAACAACCTTGCAAAGGAGCGCCCCAATTGTTAAGATTAAAGTTCCTCGCGCGAAACTTGTTGCAACCTTATTCTTTGACTTTTCCATTGCTATATTTTTTGGAAAAAGAAGATATATATTCAAAAAAAATAAGGAATTAATCCTTATTTTTGTGTTTTATTAATTTGATTTAAAAGTTCATCAATTCTTTGTGCATCTTTCTCAACATAATCTGAAACAAAGAAAATGTCTGGGATTCGTTTGATTTTAATTTGCTTTGCAAGTTCCTTTTTTATGAATCCTTTTGATTGATTGAGAACTTTAACAATTTCCTCGCCGTCTTCGTTTATGCACGAAATTGAAATTCTTGATGAATATAAATCTGGCGAAGTTTTAACATCGCAAATTGTAACAAACTTATCTCTCAAACGAAAATCGTCCAAATTTGAAATTATTTTTGAAAGTGCTTTTTTGATTTCAAGATCAACTCGTTCCATTCTAAATTTCATTTAGCACCTCTAATTGTTTTTGATTGGTTGGTTAACATAAAATTCAAGCGTGTCGCCAACCTTAACAAGATTTGCGTCTTTAATTTTTATTCCGCATTCAAAGCCTTTAAGAATTTCAGCTTTATCGTCCTTAACAATTTTAAGGCTTTCAACTTGACTTTCGCAAATAAGTTCATTCCCGCGGAAAACACGAGCAAAACTGTTTCGCGTTGCCTTTCCGTCGGTTATGTATGAACCAACAACATATCCAGCAGACGAAAGTTTGAACATTGCACGAACTTCGGCATGTCCAATTGTAACTTGTTCATATTTAACAGTTTGCATTCCGGTTATTGCTGCGGTTAAGTCGTCAACAACCTCATAGATGATTGAATAGTCTTTAATTTGAACTTTTTCAGTTTTTGCAAGTTGCGCTGCTTTTGGCCCTGTTTTAACATTAAATGCAATAACAATTGCGTCGGAAGCTTTTGCCAAAATAACGTCAGATTCCGTAACGAAGCCAGCGCCGCTGTGGACACAAACAACCTTAACTTCGTCGTTTCGAATTGCAGTTAAAGTTTGGCGAAGCGCCTCAACCGAACCTTGAACGTCTGCCTTAATAATTATGTTAAGCGATTTGAGTTTTCCTTCGTTAACGCGGCTCATAAAGTCGTCGAGAGAAACACCCGAAGTTGCCGATGCTTTTTCAAGTTTAATTTTTGTTTTTCTTTCTTCAATAACTTGTTTCGAAAGTTTTTCGTCGATTGCCGCAACCGAATCGCCCGATTCTGGAACATCGTTGAACCCTAAAACAGAAACGCAAATTGAAGGCTCTGCCTTTTTAACTGGTTTCCCGTTTTCATCATAAAGCGCACGAACTTTTCCATATGTTAAGCCCGAAACAATGTTGTCGCCAACGCGTAATGTTCCGTTTTGAACAAGAACCGATGCAACCGGCCCGCGATTTTTGTCTAATGCAGCTTCAATAACAACCCCAGTTGCCATACGCGATGGGTCGGCTTTAAGTTCTTGAACTTCTGCAACAAGCAAAATTGTTTCCAAAAGTTTGTCAATCCCCATTCCAGTTTTTGCTGAAATTGGAACAAAAATTGTGTCGCCACCCCATTCTTCCGGCAAAATTCCTTTGTCGGCAAGTTGTTGACGAACGCGGTCGAGGTTTGCCTCCTGTTTATCCATTTTGTTAATTGCAACAATCATTGGAACGCCTGCGGCTTTGATGTGGTTAATTGCTTCTTCGGTTTGTGGCATAAGTCCATCGTCTGCTGCAACAACAAGAATTGCAACGTCGGTTATCTTTGCCCCGCGAGCACGCATAGCCGTGAACGCTGCGTGTCCTGGAGTGTCGATGAAGGTAATTTTCTTTCCTGCTGCTTCAATTGAATACGCTCCAATTCTTTGAGTTATTCCACCTGCTTCGCCCGAAACAACATTTGTTTTTCGAATTGCATCAAGAAGAGAAGTTTTTCCGTGGTCAACGTGACCCATAACTGTTACAACAGGTGGTCTTTCAACAAGATTTGTGTTATCGGATTCAGTCATTTCCTTAAGTTGTTCTTCAAAAGTTTTCTCAAGTTTTAGTTCAAGAGTTATTCCAAGTTCGCTTGCAACAAGTTCAGCGGTTTCAAAATCGATAACGCTGTTAATGTTGGACATAATGCCAAGCATCATAAGTTGCTTGATAATTTCTGTTGCCGGTTTTCCTGTTTTTTCCGAAAGATTTTTAACAGAAACAGTTTCGGTTGTTATAACTGCATGGTCGATGACTGGAGCAACAAAAGAAGGTTGTTTTTCTTTCTTTGTTTTAATGAGTTTTCTCGATCCCATTCTAATTTCTTCGAACCCATCGGAATTGTTAACAACAAGATTATTTCTTTCGCGTCCTGTTTGATTTTTCTTTGCAGGTTGACGTTTTTCCTCAATTTCTCGCGATGGCGACTTGTTTTTGTTTCCGAAATTTCGATTGTTTTCTGGAATAACAATGTCCGGAGCGGCAAACGAGCGGAAATTGTTGCCTTTGCTTGCAGCAAATCCTGCGCCGGTTTTTTGCCCGTTAAATTGCTTGTCTTTGTTAAATTGACCTTGTTTTTGGAACTGATTGTTTGAAGTTTTTTGGAATTGTCCTTGGCGCTCAAAAGGCTTTGGAAATTGTTTCTTTTCGCCCTTAAAATCTTGACGTTGTTGGAAATTTCTTGAGTTTGAAGGCTGCGATTTTTGAGTTTCTTGCGCCGAAAAACTTTGCTTATTTTCATAAACAACTTCTGTTTTTGGCAAAGCAGGTTCTTCTTTCTTTGGCTCAACTTTTGTTTCCGCCGCCAATTTTTGCTTTTTAATTCTTGATGCTTCCGACAAGATGTGCTCAAGTTGAATTCTTGTTGAGCGAAGATCGCGAATTAACGCTTGAACCGTTCCCGCAACTTGAATGTCGTGAATCTTTTTTAGGTTAACAAAACCAGTTCCTTTTTGTTCTGCCATTAAATCTCCTTTAAACAAATAAGTTTATCATAAATTTCTTCTGGAACTTGACCTTTAAACGCACGGTTAAGCCCCCTGTTTTTTTTAAGTTTCCCAATGCACTCGCCGTCTTTGCAAACATATGCCCCGCGCCCTTCAGCTTTTTGGGTTTGGTCAATGAAAAACTCACCTTCCTTGTTTTTGCAAACTCTATGAAGCTTTTCCTTGCTTTTCATCTCTCGACACACGCAGCACATTCTTAAACTTTCCATCTCTCTCCTTATTCTGCGTCAATTTCTTCAAGATCGTCGAATCCGCCAAAGTCGAAGTCGCCGTTGTCTTCTGGGACGCTTGTAAGTTCATATTCAACTTCTGTTGGTTGTTCTTCTTCTTTTGTTGCTTCGCTTTCTGGTTTAACATCAATTTTCCACCCAGTAAGTCTTGCAGCAAGACGAACGTTTTGCCCGCTCTTTCCAATTGCAAGAGAAAGTTTGTTTGCAGGAACAATAACTCTTGAAGCTTTAAGGCTGTCGTTTGTTTCAACAGAAATAATTTGAGCAGGGCTTAAAGCACGAGCAATATATTCAAGCGGATCTTCGGAATAGAGAACTAAATCAATTTTTTCGCCATTAAGTTCCGAAACAATTGTGTTAATTCTAACTCCACGATTTCCAACGCATGCCCCAACAGCATCAACATTTGGCTTTTCGCTGTAAACAGCAACTTTTGTTCTGTTTCCTGGGTCACGCGCAATGTTTTTAATTATAACTTCGCCGCTTTCAATTTCTGGAATTTCAAGTTCAAAAAGTTTTCTAACAAATCCAACATTGCTTCTTGAAACTTGAATTTGCGGACCACGGAAGGAATCTTTAATTCTTTTAACATAAACTTTAATTCTGTCGCCCTCGTGGAATTTTTCGCCTGGGATTTGGTCTCCTTCAAGCATAACTCCTTCGCTGTGGGATCCAGCAATTTGAACGTAAACAACACCGTTTTCAATTCTCTTAACAACAGTTGTTAAAAGTTCGTCTTCTTTTTCACTTAATTCGTCAACAGCAATTTGGCGTTCAATTTCCTTAAGTTTTTGCATAACAACTTGTTTTGCAGTTTGAGCGGCAATTCTTCCAAAATCTTTTGGCGATTCTTCTTCAACAACACTGTCGCCAATTTGATAGGATTTCTTAAGTTTTCTTGCTTCTTCTAAAGAAATTTCCTTATCCTCATCTTCTGGAACTTCAACAACTTTTTTATAGCTGTAGATTTTGATTGTGTTTTTTTCTTGATTTAATTTAACAAGCGCATTTTTTGCCTCGCCATACATTTTTTTATATGCCGAAGTTAAAGCAAACTCAAGCGCTTCAATAAATTGCTCTTTATTAATCTTTTTTTGCATTTCCAATTCGTCAAGTGCTAAAAAGAAATCTTTGTTAATCATTTTTTTATTCTCCTTGTTTAAATGTTTTTTTTGCAACTAAAACTCAACATGCAAAACTATGTTCCCAATTGCTTTTCTTTCAAAAGGTTCAAACCCTTCAAGGGTTAATGTTTCTTCGTTGAAGCTAATTAATTTCCCAGTGAATTCTTTTTTCTTGTTAATTGCTTTGTAAAGTTTGATGTCAACTTCTTTCCCAAGATTTCGTTTCAAATCCTTATCGGTTTTTAAAGGACGATCAAGCCCGCAAGAACTAACATTAAGAATGTATGCCCCGTCGGCTGTTGGATTAAGTTGGTCCAAAGGTTCGTCAATTGCCTTATGAACTTTTTCGCAATCATCAAGAGTTATTCCATTTGGACTGTCGATATAGAACGTTAAGTTCATTCCGTCAACTTTTTTAGCAAATTCAACCTCAACAACTTCATAGCCAAGCGCTTCAATTATTGGACAAATTTTTTCTTCAACAATTTCAACTGTTTTTGCCATATCTTTCCTTTTAATTGCAATTTTTTTGCAAAAGCCTTTAAATTTTTAAGAAGGTGAGCCTCTCGGCTCACCTCGCTCAAATCTTTAAGTCGTTGTTATTATAACACAATTTCAAGAAAAAGCAACACTTTTGTTAACATTTTTCGTTTAGTTTGCGCTTTTTTTCAAATAATCGCTTATAAATGGTTCAATATTTCCGTCCATAACCCCATAAACATCGCTTGTTTCAAAGTTGGTTCGGTGGTCTTTAACCATTGTGTATGGCGCAAAAACATAGGATCGAATTTGGCTTCCCCACTCAATTTTTTTAAGTTCGCCACGAATTTGGTTTAACTTTTCAAGTTCTTCCTGTTCTTGCTTTTCAACAAGTTTTGAAAGAAGCATTTTCATGCAGGTTTCACGATTTTGAATTTGGCTTCGCTCCGTTTGACACGAAACAACAAAACCAGTTGGAATGTGGGTTATACGAATTGCACTTTCGGTTTTGTTAACATGCTGCCCCCCGGCGCCGCTGCTTCGATAGGTGTCAACCTTAAGGTCTTCTTGGCGAATAACAATGTCAGGCGCTTCGCTTATTTCCGGCATAACTTCAAGGCTTGCAAAACTTGTGTGTCGGCGAGCGTTTGAATCGAAAGGGGAAATTCGAACAAGCCTGTGGACCCCTTTTTCGCATTTCAAAAAACCATAAGCATTTTCGCCTTCAACAAGAAAAGTTATCGATTTAATTCCCGCCTCGTCGCCGTCTAAAACGCTTAAAACACTTGTTTTAAACCCTTCTTTCTCGCTATACATGCAATACATTCGGTATAGCATGCTTGCCCAATCCTGCGCTTCTGTTCCGCCTGCTCCGGCATGAATTGTTAGAATTGCGTTGTTTGAATCATATTTCCCCTTCAAAAGCGTTTCAAGTTTTGTTTTGTCAATTTCCTCTTCAAATTGCTTAAGATTTTTTGTTAATTCTTCAAAAAATTCCGCCGCCTCGCTTTCGCTTGAAATTTCAATAAGCTCAACAAGTGCAAAAAGATCGGAAAGTTTTCCCTCAAGTTTTTTAAGTTTTTCAAGTTTGTTTTCAAGGATTTTAAGTTCCTTGCCAACTTTCAAAACTTTCTCGCTGTCTTGCCAAAAATTTTCCTGCTCCTGTTCTTTCTTTAAACTTTCAATTTTTTCTTTAACACTTTCCGGGTCAAAGACACTCCTTAATAAAGCTGAAATCTTTTTCTAATTCTTTAATTTTTATTTTCTCATTTTCAATAATCATACTTTGAATTTTAACAACTATGTTTTTCTTTGTCAAACATTTTGTTTTCGTTAAGATTTGAACAATTATCGCAAGCGGCGCATAAACTTATTACAGAGAATAAAAATGGAGGTTTAAAATGTCTTTTTATATCAACAACAATAACACTTGTCGCCCGGGAGGGATTAGCGGAAACCCTTCAAGCGGCTTGTGCGAAAAGGCGCTTATCGAAGTTACAAAAGTTTTTGATGCGTGCCGCCAACAAATGGTTGAAACAGGCTTAACCCTTGCCCTTTCCGACCTCAACCCAGCCGGCCCAACCATGCCACTTACATTCATTTCCGCAACAACCGTGACCGATGCCCCAGCAACAATTAGCGATGTTACAATCGACAGGCTTGAACAACGTCCAAACTTCGCAAATGTTTCGGGAACGGTTACTGTTCCAATTCGCGTTAACTATCGCGATGCAAACGGCGCTCTTGGGGTTGCAAATTCAACAATAACAATTCCTGAAAGTGTTATTATGTTTGTTCCTCAACCTTCCGTAACTCCGCTTGACGTAACAGTTTTTGCGACGTTCAATTCAACAATTGGGTCAATCAACACCGAAGGCAACACAGCAACAGTAACTGGCTGCATAAACATAATCTTAAAAGTCAGCGCAAAAGTTGACATTCTTGTTCCTTCCTATGGCTATCCAGTTATTCCACCATGCCGACAAGCTGAAACTCAAATTTGCCCGGGTTCAGGCGATTTGCCTCTTTTCCCAACAGCAATTAATTAACAAATATTCAATATCAAAAAGTTCGCTTTTATGGCGGACTTTTTTATTTTTAATTAAAATTGTTTCAAAAAATTATAAAATGTTAAAAATAAATAAATAAAAAAGTTTTAATTTTTAAAATCTTTGTGTTAAACTATTTTTTGAATTAAGGAGAAATTATGATTATTCTTGCTTGCGACCATGCCGGTTATCCACTTAAAGAAGAAATTAAAAAGTTCTTTAATAACGAAAACATAACAACAATTGACGTTGGAACATACAGTTCCGATTCTGTTGACTATCCAGATTTTGCAAAACTTGGAAATGCAAAAGTTTTGGAAAGTGAAAATAACATTGGAATTTACATTTGTGGAACTGGAGTTGGAATGAGCATTGTTGCAAACAGGAACTCAAAAATTCGCGCTGCGCTTTGCTGGAATCCAACAATTGCATCTTTAGCCCGCCGCCATAACAACGCAAACGTTCTTGTTCTTGCCGGAAGATACACGAAAAAACGCAAGGCAATTAGAATTGTTAAAGAGTTTTTAACAACTCAATTCGAAGCAGGACGCCATTCAAAGCGCCTTAAAAAATTAGGCTAAGGAGAAATTATGGTTTACAGTTTTGTTTTTCTTGGTGAAAGAAACAGAGAAAAAATTTTAAGCGAGCTAACAAAAAAAATAAGCTTGCCAACTTCTTCCTATCAGGTTATTTTTTTAACGAACAAAAAACAAGAAAATGAAAGACTTTCAAACCATTTCCCATACATTAATTTTAAAACAATAATTTTCAACGAAACCGCAACCCCAGAGCAAATGTTTGAAACTCTTGTTTCAACCGAAAGCCTTGGAAATGCTGTTCTTTTTAAAGAATCGGCAAAAAACATTAATTTCGACGATGTTAACAGAATGATTGAGAAAGCTCAAAACGGTGCTCAAATTGTTGTTTCAAAACAACTTAAAAGCGACAACTTTTTAACCAAAGCGTTTGAAGCAATCAAAAATTTTTTTACGCGAATTTTTATTGGGCTTAAGCTCTACCCTGGCGAAGCAGACATAATTCTTTTAAATAATGTTCTTTGCGAAACGCTTGCTCAACTTGATGGGAAAAGCGCGCTTTTAACAAAAGTTAATGGCTGGGCTGGAGTTGACCCAAAAGTTGTTTCAATTTCAAACCAAGAAAAAGAAAAAAAACCAATTCCTTTCAAAAAAATTGTTTTCCCACTTTTTTGGGCAACTCTTTTCCTTGGAATGATTGTTGGAAACATTTTGTTTGCAGTTCTTGGCGTAGGTTTGCCATTTATTGGTATGTTTTCCTATATTGTTGGCGAGGTCGCAATTTTTGGACTTTTCTTATACAGCTTAACAAGAACTCTTTTCAACAAGAGGTTTGGGCAAATTGCCTACACTCTTAAAGCACAAATTCTTGACGTTGTTGATAATTTTGACGAATAAGACAATAATATTAAAATGGGGGGCTTAAAATGGACGAAAGAGTTAAGAAACTTGCTGAAAACATAATTTCATATTCTCTTAATCTTCAAAAAGGCGAACGCCTTTTAATTGAGGCAAAAGATTGCGATCCAAAAATTGTTAAGGCGCTTGTTAAGGAAGCCTACTCTGTTGGCGCATTTCCATATGTAACCCTTTTAAGCAGCGAAATTTCACGCGAAATTCTCATGGGCGAAAGCGAAGAAAGAATTTCACTTAAAAGCGATTTCGATCTTGAATTTATGAAAAAAATGGACGCATATATAACAATTCGCGGAGCACAAAACATTTTTGAAACAAGCGATGTCCCTTCCGAAAAAATTTCAATTAACAATCGATTAACCGAAAAAGTAAGGTCCGAACGAGTTAGCAACACAAAATGGGTTCTTTTAATGGCTCCAAGCGCAGGGCTTGCCCAAAGTGCTAAAATGAGCACAGAAGAATATGAAGATTTTTATTATAAAGTTTGCAACCTGGACTACTCCAAAATGAGCAAAGCAATGGAGAATCTTGTTGAAGTTATGGAAAAAACAGACAAGGTTCGCCTTGTTGCCCCAGGAACAGATGTAACTTTTTCGATTAAGGGAATTCCTGCAATCAAATGCGCAGGAAACATGAACATTCCCGACGGCGAAGTTTTCACTGCCCCAATTAAGACAAGTGTTAACGGGAAAATATCCTATAATCTTCCAACTTCATATAACGGAATTTCATTTTCAAACATAAGTTTGGAAATCAAAGACGGAAAAATTATTAAAGCAACAGGAACAAACGAAGAAAAGCTTAACTCAATTTTAAACACCGACGAAGGCGCAAGATATTTTGGAGAATTTTCGCTTGGCGTTAACCCGTATATAACCCGCGGCTTCGAGGATATATTATTCGACGAAAAAATGGCAGGTTCAATCCACTTCACACCGGGCTGTTGCTATGAAAATGAAGCACCAAACGGAAACATTTCGTCAATCCACTGGGACATGGTTCTTTCAATGCTTAAAGAACACGGCGGCGGAGAGATTTATTTCGATGATGTTTTAATTCGAAAAGATGGACTTTTTGTTATTGACAAACTTAAATGCTTAAATCCAGAAAACTTAATTTAAAGGAGAAAAATATGAAAAAGAAAGTTAAAATTGGAATAAATGGTTTTGGAAGAATTGGACGTTTGATCCTTCGAATTGCAAGCGAACGAGATGACGTTGAAGTTGTTGCAATCAACGATCCATTCATCGACGCCGACTATGCCGCATACATGCTTAAATTCGACACAGTCCACGGAAAATTTAACGGCGAGGTTTACGCAAAAGACGGAAAACTTGTTGTTAATGGAAAAAAAATTGATTTCTACAGCGAATATGAACCAGCCCACATTAACTGGAACTTAACAAAACCAGACGTTGTTGCCGAAGCAAGCGGGAAATATACCCTTGCCGAAGAAGCCGAAAAACATATTGGCTCGGGCGCAAAAAAAGTTGTTATAACCGCCGCAGGGAAAGGTTGCCCAATGTTTGTTATGGGAGTTAACAGCAACGAATACAACCCAAGCATGAAAGTTGTTTCAAATTCAAGTTGCACAACCAACTGCCTTGCCCCACTTGCAAAAGTTATTAACGATAACTTTGGAATTAAAGAAGGGCTTATGACAACAGTCCATTCTTTAACCCCTTCGCAACTTGCTGCCGATGGCGTTTCAAAAAAAGACTGGCGCGGAGGGCGTGCGGCTTCCAACAACATAATTCCTTCGTCAACGGGCGCTGCAAAAGCGGTTAGCCAAGTTATTCCAGAACTTAAAGGAAAACTTACTGGAATGAGTTTCCGAGTTCCAACTCTTGATGTTTCAGTTGTTGATTTAACCGTTAAACTTGAAAAAGAAACAACTTACGAAGAAATTATTAACGCAATTAAAAAAGCCGAAAACGGCGAGCTTAAAGGAATTATTGGAACAACAGACCTTCCTCTTGTTTCAAGCGATTTCATTGGCGACTCAAGAACCTGCATTGTTGACGAAAAAGCTGGAATAATGCTTAACCCATCTTTCGTTAAACTTGTTGCATGGTACGACAACGAATATGGTTATACATGCAAACTTGTTGACATGCTTAAACTTGTTGGCACAGCAAACTAGCCCAACTACCTTGTTAAAGAAAAACGCGTTAAAACCTCATATGGAGATATGCCCAGAATTCGGGCATATTTTTTTGCGTCGTTAAAAACGATAACCTCATCGCCCTCTTTTGCTTCTTTTCCGCTTAAATCAACAAAGAACATATCCATGCATACGTATCCAACGATCTTACATTTTTTCCCGTTAACAACAACTTCCGCCTTGTTAGAAAGATTCCTTGAAATTCCGTCGGCATAACCAAGCGGAACAATTCCAATTTTCATATCTTCTTTTGCAACAAACCCATTCGCATAGCCAATTCTATCGCCTTTTCTAACTTCAAAAACCTTAATTAAATGCGATTTAATTTGAAGGATTCCCTTAACATTACACTTTTTTAAATATCCATAAATTGCAATTCCAACCCGAATCATATCAAAATCAAAATCGTTATTTTGAAGAAGTGCCGCCGACCCTCCAACATGGACAATTGGCATTTCACGTTTTGGGATTTCATTAAGAAATTTTTTAAAGAAAGTTTTTTGTTTTTCATAAAAATTCGAATCGCAATCGGCTGTTGCAAAATGGGTTAAAATTCCTTCAACACAAATCCCAAATTTTTCGCAAAGTTTATATATTTCCTTAAATTCTTTAACAGAATTAATCCCCAGTCGATTCATTCCAGAATTTATTTTAATATGAATATTTATGCAGTTTTTTACATTTTTATCTTTAACATATTCAACAAGCTTACTGAATTGCGAAAAGCTTTCAATAACAAAACTTATATTGTTTTTTTCGCATGTTTTAAAATCAAAAGTTTTTCCAACAATCAAAATTTTTGAACTTTTGCAAACTTTTCGAGCCTCAAGCGCTTCACTAACGTTTGCAACCCCAAAAAAATCAACTCTCCCTCGCAACATGCCTGCAATTTCGCTTAACCCATGCCCATAGGCGTTTGCCTTAATCATTACGCAAATTTTCTTTCCCTTTGCAAGTTTTTTAATTTCTTCAAGATTTTTTAAAAGTTGTTTTTTTGAAATTATTTTTTCGCCATTTTTTCCCATTTGTTTTATATATGAAAAAACATCAACATTGGTTAATGCCAAGTGTTGACGTTTTGAATAATTATGCACAAAAATTATTTTTTATTCTTTGATTGTTTGTTCTTAATTTTCTGTTTCTTCTTGATTACAACTCAATCCAAGAGCATCGAGAATCTGCGATTCAAGTTCTTTTTGGTCGTAATCAGTTTTAACTTTAACTGAAACAATTGGAAGTTCGGCGCTTTTAAGCGCTTCCGCAACTGCTGGCGAAAAAGTGTCGAGTTGTTCATCGCCAATACTCCCATCAAAAATGTCGATAACTGCTCGCGGCTTCATTGTTTCTCTCTCAAAAACAACAATGTCAACAACCTTGCTCTTAACGGAATCATATAAGACATGGCTTCCAACCGGCTCTAAAATTGATTTTAAAGAAATCTTTGGAAAAGCAATAAATCCTTTTGGCAAAACCTTGTTAATTAAAACATAAACTTTAATTTCCTTTCGATAGAGGAATTTATCAACAGTGTCGCAATAAGAACCTTTTGTGTCGAGTTTTCCATTTTTGTTTTTTCGAATTTTCTTAAACTCAAATGTAAATGGTTTTTTCTCTTTTTTAACATTATCTTTGTGTTTTTTTTCTCTGTTTTTCTTAATTCCAAATGCCAAAACAATTATTAACGCAACAACAGATATACTTCCAAGAGCAACAATCCAACCCATTGTTAATCTCCCTCCTTCCTACCATTCAATTTCTGTTTTTCCTTGACTTCGCAAAAATTCATTTGCTGTTTCAAAGTGGTTACAACCAAAAAATGTTTTATTTGCCGAATATGGACTTGGGTGGGAACATTTTAAAACCTTATGTTTAGTTTCGTCGATATCCTTCCCAAGTTCAATTGCATTTGCTCCCCAAAGGAAGAAGATAACTGGGTCTTCCCTTTCGTTAAGGAGTTTAATGATTTTCCCTGTAATTTGTTCCCAACCCTTGTTTTTATGGGAATTTGGGCAACTGTCACGAACTGTTAAAACACTGTTTAAAAGCAAAACGCCTTGTTTTGCCCAAACTGTTAAATCGCCGTTAGATTGCGAATCTTTCCCTGTTTCTTTTTTAATTTCTTTAAAGATGTTTTGAAGTGAAGGTGGAATTTTTGTTCCATCCTTAACCGAAAAACTTAGCCCGTGGGCTTGATTTGGCTGGTGGTATGGGTCTTGCCCAATTATAACAATTTTAACATCATTAAATTTAACCAAATTAAGTGCATTAAAAACGTTTTTTGCCGCAGGATAAACCTTGTGGGTTGCATATTCTGCATTCAAAAAAGTTTGGAGTTTTTTAAACTCGTTTGAATTAAATTCGTCTTTTAAAAGTTCATACCAATTTTTTGCTATAGGAAACATATTCATATTATAGCATGTATTTTCCAAAAATCAAGAATTAACTATTGACTTTGTTTAATCTTTAGATTAAAATTTAATTAGGAACGGAGAAAAAATGGAAGAATTTAAATCAACATTAAACAAAAACGAATTTGGAAAAACCTTAACACCAATCAAGGAAGTTAGCGCAAAGAATCTTAATTTAACGCTAACCCCAAAAGAAGACATTGAAAAAGTTTTCATAACCATGACCAATGCTGCAAACTCAATTTTGGGATATAACCCTCAAAGATTCTACAGCATTTCGAAAGACATGCTTATCGATAACATCGCTTTCGACACTCATTCATATATGACAAGAGTTCAAAAAATTGTTGTTCCTTTGGAAGATAGATTTGTTGAACAACTTATTGCTTGCGACAAAGTTCTTGCAAAAATTCAGCACGTCCACAAAAAGGAAGCCGACAACACTTTAACAGACGAAATTAGAATGTTGTTAATTGGAAAACTTAACGGGGAATACATTCCTTTCCAACTTAATTTCAAACGAGAAACAATTGGAGTTAACGGAAAGAAGAAAAGCATTCTTAAATCTAGCCTTGGCGTTGTTTTGGGCGGAAAAAACTTTGTTAACCTTGAAAGATACGACCCAAATTCCAACCACCAAAACTTGTTCTATGACGGCTCAAGGCACTACACCGAACAAAGACAATGTCGTCTTTTGATGTCAACTGCCCACTTGCACTACACAAACAAACGTGCAACCGTTTCGCTTTTTAATATTCTACAAAATGAAGGCTACTCCTCCGATGAAATTTTGCAATCACAAATTATGGGAAAACAAGAGGCTGTTCCTTTCCAAACTTTTAACAATTGCGACGAAGCAAAAAATTTCTTCTTCAAGCGATATAACGTTAAAATGGACTTCAAAAGAATGCCTCAAAAATTTGAAAAAGCAGGCCCATATTTTGAACTTATAACTGAAATTTGCAAAAAGAAAGAAGAAGCAAAACTTCAAGCAATTGGAAAAGAACAAACAAAGAAAAAATCGCAAAAAAACATAAAAGACCAAAAGCCAATTTTGAAACACAGAAGAATTTATGTTGAATCGGCGGAAGAATCGAAAATTTCCGACAGAGAAATCGATTTAGAACTTGAAAGAGAATTTGGCCCAGACGAAAGAGAATTCGACCTTGAAACAATGCCTGTTTCATATAAACATTCGACGCCACAAGCCAAGAAAAACAAAAATTCAATTTTCCATTATGAAACTTCCGAAGAAGCTCAAAAAAATGATGAAGAAATTAACTTTGAACTTCGTAATGAATCTTATTACAACAGTCAAAAAGTTAAAAATGCTTACACCGGTTCAAACAACATTAACATGGCTCAATACAACAAAAAAATGAAACAAAAACAACGAAGAGAGGCAAGAAAGAATGATGGAAGAAATTATTAATTTAATTCAATCTAAAAACGAAATTATAAGAATCGACAGTTCATTTGTTGAAATTAAAACAAATGTTGAATTAAAAAAGGGAATTCCCCTTCGAGTTTTTGTTAAAAAGGACGGGGATAAATTCTTTTTAACCGACAACAAAAACACTCTTCGATTCATGAACACAACCTATGAACTTACCGCTCGTGATGTTAAACAATGCATAACCGACGTTGCAAATCACTATCGATTCACAATTGAAAAAGGTGAAATTAAAGCAGAAATCAATTCGACAAACGCAAAAAAAAGATTTTTTGAACTTATAATTTGCTGTGCAACCCTTGCAAACATGTATGTGTTTTTCGACGATCCCCAAGATAATTAAAAAATTTGATTTAATAAGCAAAAGGAAAATCTTTTGAAAGATTTTCCTTTTTTGTTTTGTAAGAAACTTAATTTGTGGTATCCTAACAGTGAATATGTTGCACATTTGATGTGTAAAAACAAGGTTTTTTATGATACAACAAAAATTTTATAACGCAAAAGACAACTTTGCGCTCATGTCCGATATGTCGCAAAAACTCAATCTTTGCGAAAAAACGGTTGAGCTTTTATTTTCGCGCGGCCTTACAACAGAAGAAAAAATACATGACTTTTTCAATCCAACAAAAAAGGATTTTTTCAATCCATTTTTGCTTTTGGGAATGGAAGAAGCAACCAAAAAAATTAAAGAGGCAATTCAAAACAACAAGCGAATTTTAATTTTTGGCGATTACGATGTTGACGGAGTTAGTGCAACAGCAATCATGCTTAAAACGCTTGAAAAACTTGGCTGCTCTGCTTCCTACTATCTTCCAAACAGGTTTGTTGACGGCTATGGTTTAACAAACTCTGTTATCGACAAAATTAATGCAAATTTCAATCCAGAACTTATAATAACTGTTGATTGCGGAATATCCTGCAAAAATGAAGTTGCCTATGCAAAAAGCCTTGGAATTGACGTTATTGTAACCGACCACCACGAAATTCCAGATGAAATTCCAAATGCAATAACAATAAACCCAAAATTTTTAAATCAAGACTACCCTTTCCACGAGCTTTGCGGAACAGGAGTTGCCCTTAAAATTTCTCAAGCACTTTTGGGCGACGAAAGCGCCGAGGAGTTTTTGCCAATTGCCGCAATTGCAACAATTGCCGACATTGTTTCCTTAACAAGCGAAAATCGCGCAATTGTTTCGCTTGGGATCAAGCTTTTTGACAAATACTTGCCAGTTGGGATTAAGGCGCTTTTCAAAGAGAACAAAATTTCAATCAAAAACGTTAACTCAACCGACATCGCATTTAAAATTGCCCCAAAGCTCAATTCAAGCGGGCGCATGGGCGATGCTGCCGATTCGTTAAAGCTCTATCTTGAAACCGACCCAGTTAAAATTAAAACCCAAATTAATAAAATTTCCAATCATAACACTCGAAGGCAAAAAGCATGCAGCGATGTTTATGACGACTGCATAAAAATGCTTAAGAAAGTTAACCTTTCCTCTGTCCGCTCAATAGTTCTCTATTCAAAAAATTGGGACAGCGGAATTTTAGGAATTGTTTGCGCGCGTATTGTTGAAACATATAATCGCCCAACATTCCTGTTCTCGGAAGAAGACGGAATTTTGAAAGGCTCGGCTCGAAGTCTTCAAGACGTTAATGTCCATGAAATTCTCTCAAGCATGCAAGACATTTTGGAAACGTTTGGCGGGCATAAAATGGCGGCGGGGCTGTGCCTTAAAAAGGAAAATTTTAACGAATTTAAATCGCGTGTTAATGATTTTATTTTCAAAAAAGTTAGCACAAAGGCCTTTTCCCCAATTTACTACTACGACCTTGACATTGAGGAAAACATGATAACCGACAAATTCCTTTCCGAACTTGCAATGTTTGAACCATTTGGACTTAACAACTCGAAACCCCTTTTCAAAATTTCCTCTCAAAATGCAAAAATAGCTCAACTTAAAAACTTTTCAACCCACTATAACATTGGAATTGGAAAATTAAGTTTGCTATATTTCAACTGCACGGAAAAATATTTTTCGCTTAAATATTCAAAGCAAAAAAATGTTATTTTTGAAATTCAAAACAAACAAGGTTCGCAAATTAAGGGAATCGTTAAAAATTTCGATGGCGGATTTGAACTTGATAAAAGTTTTTCAGGAAATCTTGATGCATTTGTTTTTGAACAACTTCGACACATTGGAACACGCGGCAACTGCAAAATTGAGAGTTATGAGAAATCAAATCTTATTGAACTTCTTGCCGAATGCAATTCCTGCCCTTTTGGAACAATTTTTGTTTCTTCAAACTGCGAATCATATCGAAAATTTGTTGAAGAATATTCAAGCAAGAACATTGCGGAACTTTTTGTTTTCAACAATTCCTCCGATTCCGCCTATAACGCACTTTATCTTTACCCAACAAACCTTGAAATTTTTAAGAACTATAAAAAGATTGTTTTCCTTGAACCAATTTTAGATAAGTCATATCTTGCTGCAATTTCAAAAACCACAGATGCAACAATTTATGTTCCTTCTTTTGGTGCGTTCCCAAAAAAACTTTTTCAAACTCTTAATCTTTCAAGAACGTCTTTTGGGAATTTTTATGTTAATCTTAAAGCATTCAACGGACAAAAGTTCTTAAACATTTCCCATTTCTACAATTCAATTTGCAAAACAATTAAAATTCCTTTCAATTGTTTCTATGCATATCTGTTGATTCTTTCCGAACTTGGAATTGTTAAAATTGAAACCGGCGAGGACTTAACAATTAAAATTGAAGAAAACAAAAAGAACGACCTTTCAAACTCAAAAATTCTTTCAACAATAAATTTTTTAAAACAAGTTAATAAATAACGAGGCAAAAAAAATGGAAGTAACTTACATTGGAACAAAATTTGAAAAAGAGCTTGGCGAAATTCTTTCGCTTTTTTTCCCTACTTTTGAAAAACAAGATGACCACAAAATTGTTTTTGAAAAACAAGACAATCAAAATGTTGTAACGATTGACCAAAAACAATACTCATTTCCAGCAACAACTCTTAAAGAAAAAAACGACGAAAAGCGCGCTTTCTATCTTGCCCTGTCCTCCCATTTTGGAAAAACTTTTGAATGGGGCTCGATAACAGGAGTTCGTCCAACAAAACTTGCTTATGACCTTCTTGAAAATGGAACATCAAAATTTATGCTTAAAGAAACTTTAATGCAGAACTATTGCCTTTCGGAAAGCAAAGCAAAACTTCTTAAGGAAATTGTTTCGAATCAAAATTGCATAATAAAAAACGACAGCCTTGTTGACATTTTTGTTAACATTCCAATTTGCCCATCAAGATGCAAATATTGCAGTTTCATTTCATCGGAGTTCGACAAGGTTAAGCACGTTGTTCCGACATATGTTTCCTGCGTTTTAAAAGAAATTGAGGAAACAAAAAAAATTATTAACGAAAAAAATCTTATTGTCCGTTCAATTTACATTGGTGGCGGAACGCCAAGCGTGCTCTCTGCGAATGAACTTGACCAAATTTTAAGCCAACTTTCCTATCCATCGGTTGAATTTACGGTTGAATGCGGGCGCCCAGATTCCATAACACGTGAAAAACTTGAAGTTCTTAAAAGGAACAACGTAACAAGAATTTGCGTTAATCCTCAAACTTTTTGCGAAAAAACGCTTAAACTCATCGGAAGAAAGCACACCGTTAAAGACGTCATTTCGGCTTACGCAATGGCTGTTGAATTTGGATTTAAGGTTAACATCGACCTTATTGCCGGGCTTCCTGGCGAAAAGTTTTCAACTTTCAAAAAATCGATTGAAACCGCAATTGAAATGGCTCCGGAAAACATAACTGTCCATTCGCTTGCTTTGAAACGCGGCTCAAATCTAACAAATGAGGCAATTAAAACAAACGACACTTCAGTTTTCGATTGCGCACCTCCAGAAGAGGTAAAAAAAATGATCGACTACTCCTCAAAACGCCTCCACGAAGAAGGATATTTGCCATACTACATGTATAAACAAAAAAACACTCCTCTTGGTCTTGAAAATGTTGGATATTGCCAAAAGGGAACAGTGTGCATTTTCAACGTTGACAGCATGGAAGAAACTTGCTCTCTTCTTGCGTGCGGCGCGAATGCAATTTCAAAAAGAGTTTTCTCAATTGAAAATCGAATTGAGCGAAGTGCAAACGTCAAGTTCATTGAGGAATATATTTCTCGCCTTGACGAAATGATTGCCCGAAAAAAGGAATTATTTAAATAAAAAAATCCCTTAACGTTAAGGGATTTTTTCTTTGGTGATTCGCCGGGGGCTCGAACCCCGGACCCACAGATTAAGAGTCTGTTGCTCTACCAACTGAGCTAGCGAACCATATCGGCTTAATTAAAAACCGATGTTATTTTAATACTTATATTTTTTTTTGTCAATAAAATAAACTAAAAATCTTCAAGCATTCTTTGAGTATAATATCTGTTATCGCTTCTGCTTGCCTCGCCCATGATTTCAATTGCGTTCGATCCATCATTCTTTAAGCCAAGGCTTTCAAGTTTTTTCTCAACATTTTCATTAAACTCGGCAAATTTGTCCTTACTTAAATTGCAAATATGATTTTTGTTTTCGCCAAACGACGCCAATCCTTTTTCTGGCATAATTTTTTGGACACCAAAAATATATTCTTTTGGAACAATTGTTCGAAGTGTGCAATCGAAAAGGCTTAATCGAGTGAATCGAAAGTCATCGCAATTTTTAAATTCCTCTTGAATTTTTTCGTTTTGCTTGAAGGCATTTTCGGTCATTTCATGAATTCCGTCAAGCGATGAAAACTCAATTTCATTTCCTTTATAAAGAACTTTTTTTGGAATTGCAATCAAAACAACAACCCTGTTAATATCTTTCGATTTGTTATAAGAATAGTCAATCACATCGTCGATGTTTAACGTGCTTGCCTGCCCAACGAATTTAGAAGTTCCGTTAAGCGAAGAATATGTTATTGGGAAAAAGGTTGATGCGTTCAAATATAGTCCGTTCGAAAGAATTGAAAGAGCTTTATCTTCAATTATTTCGTCCTCCGATTTCTTGCTGTCATAATCTTTTGAAAAGACATCAACAAGATGAAGATACACGTCGAAATCGCCTTGTTTGGAAATTTCTTTAAGTCTGTTTCCTAAAAAATTTTCATAGGTTTTAATATTATCAAATTTCATGCTTCCATTTTATTAAAAAACAAGAATATTGTCAACAGTCAATTCTAAAATTTTGGAATATATTTGCTGTTTGCGCTTTCAAACTCCTGAAAAAATCCATTTTCAAACCCAAGGGTTAGCGCGTGATTTAAAACCGCCTTATATTCAATTGGTTTAAGTTTGTTTTTAAGCTTCTCATTTTGCTCTGCCTTGAAACACGGAGTGAATTGGCTCATAACACTTATGTATGTTTGATTTCCAAGATTTTCGTTAATCCAATCAAGAACTTTAATGCTGTCTTTAGCGCAAGTTGGCAAAACAAGATGACGAACGATAACCCCTTTTTTCATAGCGCCGTTTTCAACCAAGTCAACAGGCTGATTTTTTCGCATTTCCAAAACAGCTTTAGACGCTTTTTCAAAGTAGTTTTCCGCATTTGAAAATTCTTTTGAAATTTCGCTGCTAAAATATTTTAAATCGGTTAAATATATGTCAACATATTTCGAAATTTTTTGAATTGTTGAAATCTCTTCATAGCCACTTGTGTTCCAAACAATTGGAATTTTTGGACGATAAATTTCAAGCGCCAAAGCAATTTCATTTGCGAAATGTGTTGGTGTTACAAGATTTATATTCGCCGCACCGCTTTCCTCAAGTTCCTTGAAAATTTGAGCAAGTTCTTGGATTGTTATTTCTTTTCCTTCAAGCCCCTGACTTATTTTATGGTTTTGGCAATAGATGCATTTAAGCGAACAGCCTGAAAAGAAAATTGCGCCGCTGCCATTGCCGCAAGAAATAATTGGCTCTTCCCACATATGCAACATTGAAAGCGCAACTTTAAGTTTTTTAACGCCGCAAAAGCCAGCAACTTCGTTCCTGTTAACTCCGCATTTCCTTGGGCACAACTCACATTTCATAAGAATGATTTTAATCCTAAATAACATTTTTTCAAAGTAAAACAATAAATTTTTATTTGACATTTTAAAAATAATATGTTAAAAATGCTCCATAAAATAAATTTGCGGGTGTAGTTCAATGGCAGAACTTCAGCTTCCCAAGCTGGCCACGAGGGTTCGATTCCCTTCACCCGCTCCAAAGTAAAAAAGAACCTTCCGGTTCTTTTTTCTTTTCCGCTCCTTCGGCAACCTCTGTTCGAAATTGGTCGCCTTTTCGCTTCCCGCGCAAAATTCTCCCTTTCTCACAGAGAAACTCTCTTTAACTAATTTTCAATTCCTAGAAGATAGTCAGTTGAAAAATCGAAAAGCGCAGTGATTTCAATGAGCATGTTGAAATTCGGTTCTGTTCCCTTGCTTTTCCAATGGGTCACGGGTTGTTCGGTCGATTCCAAGTTTTCTTGCCAAATCTTCCTGACTTAGCCCTCTTTCATTTTTAAGTTCATTAATCCTTTAGCCAAATTTATTTTTAATATCCTAATATATATCCTCTGTTCCGTTAAAATAATCCCTTGCAAAAAATTCCTCAAGAGTTATGTTTGCGCCCGAACAAATTTTCTTAATTGTAATAACTTTCGGGCACTTGCTTTTTCCCGACATAAAATCAAAAATTGTTGATGGCGTTAAGTTTGAATTTAAGCACAAAGCAGTTAATGTTGTTTTTCTTTCTTTAACAATTTCATTAATCCTTTTTCTTATTGCTTCATCAATGTTCATAATAACTAAACTCCGTAACGATGTTTCGTAATAATTTTACTTTTATACAGATATCATGTCTTACGAAACTCCGTAAATATGTTTGGCATTTTAAATTTTTTTATTATAATAAACAGGGAGGAAAGATATGTTTTTTGAAGAAAATAAAGAATTGGAACATTTTATAAAAAACTTTAAATTTTTTGTTCAAAAAGAAAAGTTTTTGATTGTTAAAAAACAAAAAAAATATGGTTTTAAAAAATTTCTCACTCCAAAATCACAAGAGAAAAAAGATATCCTTTTAAGCGAAATTGTTGAGACTCTCAATCTTAATTGTTTTGATCCAAACACAACCGTTTCGCTTATTGAATCGGTTTTCAGCAAACATCACATGCTTAAATAAAAGAGCCAAAAGGCTCTTTTATTATTCCGCTGGGATAATTCTTATGTTATCTGGGGATTTTTTTGTTTGCTCTTGAACAATTGTTCCAATTTGGGCAAGTTGAGCATCGGTTAAATCCTCTCTTTTTGCTTTAACAATAACATTTATGTTATCGGTTGTTGTTGTTAAAACAACATCTTCAAATCCAAGACCTTTAAGCAATCCTTCGGTTGTTAATTCTGTTTCCATTGCAGCAACAAGTTCTTGGCGGCTTTTTTCGGCAAGGTCCTTTGCTTCCTGACTGCTTGTTTCATCGGCAATTATGCCTTTGTAATATAAAATTGCACTT
This sequence comes from uncultured Lachnospiraceae bacterium, assembly GCA_964383665.1. Classification (GTDB taxonomy): domain Bacteria; phylum Bacillota; class Clostridia; order Christensenellales; family UBA1242; genus UMGS687. The sequence continues at coordinate 142,698 of CAYLHO010000001.1, read as the reverse complement.
TCTCTTGAAGCATCTCTATCTGCACGATAGGACGAATAGAAATCGAGGTTAGAGTTTTGATTTGAAACCTGCTCTGTAACGTTGTTATTTAAAGCAATGTTGAGATATCCCGTTACAACCAAAAGCGCAACCATAACCGACAAAATAATAATTTTTTTCTTTTTGCTCATAAATTAATAATCTCCTTTTAAATTATTTTCCCGCCAAAACTTCAATGTTGGCTTGCGGGACGTCAACCAGTGCTTGAATTGCTTTGATAATTTCAAGTTTAACTTTTGTGCTTTCAGCGCCTTTTGCAACAACAACAATTCCCCCAACCTCAGGCATTATTTCCTTAACAACAATTGCATCGTTTGAAACAATTATTGGCGAAGAAGAAGTTGTTGTTGAAGTTGTTGAGCTTCCATTTCCTTCGTTTTTGTTAACTTTTTCTTCATCATTTGTTGCGTAAACATATTCCGGTCCACTTGAAAGCGTAACCATAACCGAAACATTCCCAACGCCATCAATTTTCGAAATTATGTTTCCAAGTTTTTCTTCAAGCATGGCTGCATATTCCGAAGTTGAAGTTGATTGAGTTGTTTCACTTTTTGAAGTTGATTTGAAAGTTGAAAGATAGATTAAAAGGACAACTGCCGCAAGAACAACCGCAACAATGATTTCAATATGCTTTATACTTCGAAGCTTTTGAAAAAATTTAACATTTGAAAACAGCCCCTTTTTCTCGCTTTTTTCTTCCAAATTTTCCTCCTTTCCTTGCAATGCGTTTATCAGCAGAAAACGATGTTGTTTCTTTCAATTTGAACATACTTCAAAACGCTTTTAATAACAAGTTCATTAATATTTTTATGCTCTAAATTTGAAGAAAGAACCATTCGGCTTAAATCGACAAAAACAGCATCAATTTTAAGATTCTCATCGAAAATGTTTCCGCTTAACGAAACGTTAACCTCGGCAATTCCCTGCTCATTAAGATCGGATTCAATCATGTTTTCAATTGATGTAATCCTCTGTTTGTTAATTTCAAAAATGAAATCTTCTTGAATTGCAATTGTTTCGTCTTCCTTAAAAATGTTTGCAAGTGAAAAATCTTTATTAATCAGCGAAGGCAGCGGCGAAATCACAACAAGAACAACGATAAACGAAAAAATCCCTTTAATATATTTTTTTGTTTGCCCTGAAGGCAAAATTAAATCAACCAAAACGCCAAGAACACAAACACCCGCAATCGACAAAATCCAACTTGAAATTCCGCTCATGTTTCCTCCTTTAAATGTAATTTGCCGTGCACATGATCAACCCTGTTGTTATGAGATACATAAAAGCAACACCAATAATCATTGTTGCAAGATAGGTTAAAGTTTTTCCAACAGTGAAAATAAAATCTGAAATTCTGCTGTCGGTAAGCGGCTCAAGGATTGCAGCAACAAGTTTTAAAACAAGCGAAAAAACCGCAATTTGAATTATTGGTGAAAGAACCGACGCAAACATTAAAACAAGCGCACTTGCTCCAACTCCATTTTTAATCAGCATGCTCGACGACATGATAACATCGAACCCTTCGGAAAGATAGCCTCCCAAAAGCGGAACATATGAACGAATTGCATATTTTGCCGTTCGAATTGAAACTCCGTCGTATGTTGTTGCTGTTATCCCCTGAATTGCCAAAAACGCCATAAAAACCGTGAAAACAGTTCCCGTTATCCATTTGAACGCCGACCCAAAAAATTTTGTGAATTTGTTTAGTTTAACGTTCGAGGAAATGTTTGAAACAATTGTGAAAACCAACATAAAAATGAAAAGCGGCATTAAAACTGACGTAAAAATTTGCATAATGAAGCTGCTTAAAAATGCAACTGCCGGCTGATAAACCGCAACCGATGCCGTTCCCCCAATTGCCGTCATTAAAGTTAACAAAATTGGGAAAACAACTTCCATTTGCGTTTTTATGTTTTGAATTGTTGTTGAAGTTGAGGTTATAAGTTTCGTAACCCCCGCCATAACCAAAATTATGATAACCCCATAACACACAAAGTGGATTATGTCGCCAACAGATTTCCCATTGTTTTCGCTTTTAAGGTTTGAAACAAACCCGCAAATTATTGCAACAATAACAATTGATGAAAGAAGCGGAATATATTTTAAAATGTCATCAAAAACAAGGTTAACAATTGCCGTGAGAATTGATTTTTGCCCTGAAGCAAAAGTCCCATTAATTATGCTTTCAATTTTCCCTTCAAAAGAAGTTGCCCCAAAAATTTCAAGTTCGTTTGCATTAAGCGAAGCAAGAACCTCATTAATTTCCGAAAAATTTAGCTTATTAAGTTGAGAAGTTACACTTTCTTGAAGTTGCTCCTCAAGCGATTTCTCTTGGGTTTCATCGGCATAAACAACGTCAATTTGCGGGCAAAACTGGAAAAGAACAATGCCCAAAACTGCAAAGAAAATTAAAGCACTTCGAAGTTTTTTATTTCCCAAAAGTTTTTTCATGGCAAAAGCCCCGAAATAATTTCAATTATGTTCGTAACAATTGGAAGCGCAAGAACAAGAATAACAATTTTCCCTCCAAGCAAAATTTTATCGGCAACAGAATTTGCCCCTGCATCTTGGCAAAGTGATGCTGAAAATTCAGCAATATATCCAACACCAACAATTTTTAAAATTGTTGAAAAAAGTCCCTTTGTAAGTCCGCTTTTTTCAATAACGCTGTTAAACGTTTCAAAAACGCTTGTTAAACTGTTTGCAATTAAAAGGAGCATCAAAATTCCCCCTGTTATGCTTATGATAACAGAGATTTCGGGCTTAACCTGGCGAACAACCAAAGCCGTTATTGCGGTTATAATTCCAACACCAATAATTCTGAAAATTTCCAATTTGCTCTCCTGTCATTCTTAAAGCTTAAACATTGTTCGAACAGTGTCGAAAAGCGTGCTTATTAAATTAAGAACCATAAGCAAAACAACAATAAGCCCCGCAAGCGTTGAAAGAGTTGCAATTTCTTCTTTGTTCGCATGCTTCAAAATTTGATTAACAACCGCCGTTATAATTCCAACGGCTGCAATTTTAAAAATTATTTCAACGCCCATTTTTGCCCTCCATTTTTTAAATCAAAATAATAACAACAAGAGCCCCAAAAAGGAGCATAAGTTTTAAGGATAACGATCCAAATTTTTTGTTGTCATCTTCAGCTTTTTTCTTAAATTCAAAAAATTTTTCCTTGAAATTAACAATTTCCGCAATCTGATTGCTTGCGTCAAGTCGTCCAAGACTTTTGAAAAAAAGAACAATATTTTCCTGTTCATCTTGCGAAATTATGCTTTGTTTTTTGAAAAGCAGCTCGGACGAAATCTCATTCGTTTTAAGATTTAAAAAATCTAAATATCCGTTAACAACAGCCTTAAAATCTTTGGAAAAATTTGCTTTTGAATTTGAAATTATTGCACTTAAATTCTCCTTTGAAAAACTTATGTCAACACAAAGTTTTTCGCAAAACAAAATTAAATCATCGAAAAAGCGCTTTCGCCTGCGATAGAATCCGGCAATCCCAAATCCAATATATCCCATTCCCAAAACGATAACTCCAACCAAAACGAACTTCATTCTTCTCCTCTGAAAATAACTGAAAAATTTTCATCATAAATTCCTTCAAATGTCCCCGGCCCTTCCCTTGACGAAAGAACAACATATCTTTCAAAAATTTTCTTTTCCAAAAGTTTTTCAAAATTAGGCTTTTTAACCAATTCCGAAACGCTTGACGCATGGACAGTTGCAATTGTTCCAACCCCGCAATTTGCCGCGAACTCAATTGCTTGAAGGTCATCAACATCGCCAAGTTCATCGCATGCAACAATTCCCGGCGAAAGCGCTCGAATTCCAAAAACAAAGCCTTGTTTTTTTGGAATGAATGAAAGAACATCGCAGAAATTACTGTCGAGCAAATTAAGATTTGTTCCTCCGGCAATTTCTCCGCGTTCGTCCAAAAGAAGAACGTTAAAACAAATGTTTCTTGAAGAAAGTTGAAATAAAAAATCCCTTAAAAAAGTTGTTTTCCCGCCTCCCGGAGGTGAAATTATTAATGTGCTATGGAATTTTCCATTCTCCAAAATATGTCGAAAACAGGAAAGACTGCAATTTCTTATAACATGCGGAATTCTAACAACAATCGACGTAAAGTTTTTAAGTGTTTTAACATCGCTTCCTTCGCAAACCGCTGTTCCAGCAAGCCCAATTCGAACCCCTCCTTCAATTGTTAAAAACCCTTGCTTAATTTGGTCGTTAACGGCATAAATTGAACATTCGCTTGCTCGAAAAACAATGTTTTCAATGTCTGTTTTAGAAATAACAATTGCTTCATTTTCCTTGTTGGTTATTCCGTTTTCTGAAAGGAAATAGGAATTTGCCCCAAGCAAAACAACAACTGGCCGCCCCGCTCGAAGTCTTATCTCATTAATTTGGGAAAGGTTAACCTTCCTTAAAATTGCCGAAGTTAAAACCTGCGGAAAAATTTTCAAAAATGTTTCTTCAATTTTTTGTTCCATATTGTAAGTTATTTTTAAGGCAATAAAAAAAACTTGCGAAATTTGACTTTTCTCGCAAGTTTTTGTTGTAAAAAAATGCTTGAAAACTCAAGCATTTAAATTTAACTTATTTAACTCTTTCCATGTATGTTCCAGTTCTTGTGTCAACGCGGATTCTGTCGCCTTGGTTAACGAAAAGAGGAACGTTAAGAGTGTAACCTGTTTCAAGTTTTGCTGGTTTATAACCTGCTTTTGAAGTGTCCCCTTGAATTCCAGGTTCGCATTCGGTTATTGTAAGTTCAACGAACATTGGAGGCTCAACAGAGAATGGAGAACCTTTATAAAATTGAATTGTTGCCATCATGTTTTCAACCATGAAATTAAGCGCATCTTCAACTTGACCTTTGTTAAGAGGAATTTGGTCATATGTTTCCATGTCCATGAAATAGAAAATTTCGCCTTCGTTATAAAGATATTGCATTTCTTTTCTTTCAATAACTGCAACTTGGAACTTATCCGAAGGGTTGAATGTTCTTTCAAGAACTTGCCCAGTTACAATGTTTTTAATTTTTGCTCTAACAAATGGAGAACCTTTCCCCGGTTTAACATGGAGGAAATCAACAACTAAATAAATGTTTCCTTCCATTTCAAAAGTAACGCCTTTTCTAAAATCGCCTGCTGTAATCATAAAATCTCCTTAATTTATTTTTTCCAACTTAAGTTATATCATAGTTTTTTCTTATTTGCAACAATTTTTTGCGTTTTAAAGCGCCTCATAAGCATTTTTAAGCGCAAGCGCATCAGTTGCCATGTTATCTCGCGACTCGCAAATTATCATCGGTTTAAGCCCTAAATCCTTAATTGCTTTCATAAGTGGCTCAAACGAAGGTCCAAACTTTCCATTATCAAAATTTAGGTGGCGAACTTCGCCTTTGTTCCCAAACTCAATCATTGAAAAATGGATATGACAATTTGAGGTTCGTTCAAAGCCAAGTTTTTCAATTGAAAGTTCAAAAACCTTCCTGAAATCCTCATATGTTCCAAAGTTCCCAAGATTTAAAGCATATATATGCCCAAAATCAAAAGTTGGAGTGTAAATTTTGTCAACCGTGCAAAGATCAATAACCTCCTCATAAGTTCCAATTTGAAGAGGTTTTCCCATTGTTTCTGGGCAAAGGGTTAAATTTCCAAATCCATTTTCGCGAACTTTATCTGCAAGAATTTTAAGTCGTTCGCGCGTGAGAGCAAGCGCCTTATCTCGCGGAAGTTTTCCCTGCGATGCAGAATGGAAAACAAGTTGTTGCCCGCCCATCTCTTTCAAAAACTTTAACCCAGTTAAAACATATCCATAGGATTTTTCAATCATCTCCTCGCTTTCATTCGCAAAGTTAATGTAATATGGTGCGTGAATGCTTATTTCAATTCCATTCTTTTTTGCTTCTTCTCCAAGCAAACGTGCTTTTTCGCTTCCCATGATATATCCTTTCCCAAAAGAATATTCATAGGCATTAAGCCCAAGGCTTTTAAGCCACGCCGGCGCTTCAAGGCTGCTCTTATGACCCGTTTCATAAAACAAATTGCTGTTGCCCGAAGGTCCAAACAAAATTTCTTTCATTAATCCTCCAATAAAAATGTTTCAATTTTAACTTTTCCATCATTTAAATTATTTGCAATTCCGTAAAACTTTCCATCACAAACAAGTTTAAATTTTCCTTTTTCAATTGGAAAAACACAAACAGTTTTTCCGTTTAAAATTGCCCTTCCGTCCTCTTTTGAAATTTCTTTGGAAGGCAAATCAACAACATCAAATGCCGATAGAAGTTCATATTTCCCGCTTTTAATTTCCTCAAGCGAAAAACTGTTTTCAATGTCAAATTTCCCACATCTAGTGCGTGTTATGCAAAGCATAGTACCACAACTTGCGGTGCTATGCGCTAAATCTCTGCAAAGGCTCCGAATGTATGTTCCCGAACTACACTCAATTTCAAACTCGAAAAGTTGTTTTTCAAAAACAACATCAACTCCAAGCTCGTCTGCTTCTTGTTCATCATGAAATTTTAAAAATCTGCTCTTAAGTTCTTCTCTTTTCCCTTGCGAAATTTCGCCTAAAAGTTTAAAGGAAAAAATTTCAATGGTTCTTTCTTTAAGCTTTGCCGTCTCACCTTTTCTTGCAAGTTCATATGCAGTTTTTCCATTAATCTTTAAAGCGGAAAATTGAGGCGGAAGTTGAGAAATTTTGCCTTGGAAATTTTTAAGCGCATTTTCAATTTGATCCTTTGAAACAATGTTGTTGCTTGTTTCAATAATTTTTCCTTCCGCGTCAAGTGTTTCAGTTTCAAACCCAAAAGCAAAAACCGCTCGATAGGTTTTTCTTTTTTCAAGGAAGAAATCAAAAAGACGCGTGGCTTTCCCAAGCGTTATTGGCAAAACTCCATCGCCCAAAACGTCAAGAGTTCCCAAATGCCCCGCTTTTTTTGCGCCAACCGCTTTTTTAACTATGTTTGCCGCTGTGTTTGAACTTATCCCAGCAGGTTTGTTAAGAACAATAACTCCGTCCATTTTCCTCACATCAAATTCTTTTCAACTCGTTCAATTTCTGAAACGCATTCATTCAAAACTTTTTTAAATTCCTTCTTAAAGTTTCCGCGAATAACACAGCCTGAAGCATTTTTATGCCCGCCGCCACCAAATTTTGATGCAACACGATTAACGTCATATTCCCCAACCGATCTTAAACCAAGGCGATATTCATTATTGCCTCTTTCCTTAACGGTTATGTTAATTCGAGAATCTCCAACGTTGCAAATTATATACATGAAACTTGTTACATCGCTGGATTTAACATGTAATTTTTTAAGGTCCTTAATTTTGGCATAAAAATATGTTACACCTTTGTAATATTGAAGTTTTTTAGCCATGTAGGAAATAAGTTTAAGTTGTTGCAAACTCTTACTCTTGTGCAAATTAAGATTTACAGAATCGTGATCCGCCCCAAGCTCAATAAGTTCCCCAGCAAACTGGTGTGTTAACGCATTAATGTTTGAGTTTGAAAAACGATTTGTGTCCGAGCTTATTGCTGCAAAAAGGCATGTTGCCGCCGTTTCATTAACTTCAAACCTCATTTCCTTAACTAGCTCATAAAGAACTTCCCCGCAAGAGGAATAAGTTTTAACATAATTTGTTGTTGCATAGAAAGAATTGCTTGCATGATGGTCTATGTTAATTGTTTGTTCTGCCTCTTTATAACATAAAGAATACTTCCCAAGGCGTTCAAGAGTTGCGCAATCGAGGGAAATTAACAAATCGAATTTCGAAAAATCAACTTCAACCTCATGTTTCAATTCTTCTTTGTTAAATGAATCTTGATTTTTTCTTTCGTCTAAATTAATTAGGTCAAAGCCCTTCAAAAAAGAAAAACGTTCTGGAATTTCACTGTCGCAAAATAGCCTAACATTTTTCCCTTGTTGTGTTAAAATTTCATAAAGCCCCAAAACGCTTCCAATCCCGTCGCAATCACAATTGATATGTGTGAAAAGCGCAATTGTTCTTGCAGCGTTAAGTTTATCCTTAATTTCCTTCGTGTCTAATTCCATAAATCTCCTTATATGTATATCTTATCACAAACACATTTGCCCTGCAATAATTTTAACCAAAAAATTAGTTTGAAATTTTTTGAAAAAATGGTTGACAAAAGTTTTTGTATATATTATTATAAAACTCGCCTGACAATTTAAATTGTCGCGGGATAGAGCAGCTAGGTAGCTCGTCGGGCTCATAACCCGAAGGTCGGAGGTTCGAATCCTCCTCCCGCAACCAGTTTTTAAGAAACGGAAGGTTTCAAAAAGTATGGCGACGTAGCTCAGTTGGCTAGAGCGTTCGGTTCATACCCGAAAGGTCGAAGGTTCGAATCTTTCCGTCGCTACCAAAATTGGTCCCGTGGTCAAGTGGTTAAGACACCGCCCTTTCACGGCGGTATCATGGGTTCGAATCCCGTCGGGATCACCACGCTAAAACTCCCTGTTTATCGATTGAATAGGGAGTTTTATTTTTTTGTTCCCCGCCTCAACTCGCTAAAATTGTGAACGAATTGTGAACGAAAACGATTTTTATTAAGTTCTAATTCAAAAAAAATAGTCTAAATTTAGACTATTTTTTTCTTTCTTTCGAGGGTTTTTCCCTTTCCTTTGCAAGTTCAATTAAGCTCTTGTCTTCTCTCTTTCGAGGGCGGCCTCGAGAGGGCTTAAAATTGTTGACCTTGCAATTTTCGAGGTCGTTTAGGATTATTTCCGTAGACTCAATCCTGTTGTTTAACTTGTTTAATTTGCGGCGCTTAAGTTTAATTTCCTCTGGACTGGCCGGGGTTGTTTGCATAAGCCGCGAAAACTCTTCTTCTAAAACAAGAAGTTCCTCTTGAACTTTGGAAATCGTTAAGTCAATCAAATCTTCGTCCCGGGTCAATATTGCCCCGTTAGCTTCGCGCCTGGACGCCTCGAGTTGCTCCCGTTTAATCTGCTCAACAACAAATGCAACCGTTGGTTCATTCGCGATCAAGAGTTGAACGTCTTCCTCCGTTAAAATTTCGCTTTGCAACTGTTCAACAGCTGCTGCAAATCTTTTTGAAAAGTGATTCTTAAGATCCAAAATTGGATTGTTCTTTCGTTTAAATATTTTAATCAATTCTGTTTCCCTCCTTGTCAAATTGCTTAAGATAACTTGCACGGTTTTGTCGCGTGTTGTACTCGAAGATATCTTTGTTTGAAAACTTGAACAACATTTGCTTGCCATAAAAATTAATTAACGTTTTGAAACGTGTGTGTTTCTTCTTAATTTTTGCATAGGTTTTTGTTTTGGAAATATAGTAATCCCGCGGAAGTAAAAAATATGCCGGGAGCAACAGCCTTAACATAGTTAAAACTTTGTCTTTCTTGAACAGCTGCTTTTCAAAAACTTTCTTCAGGTTCAACGTAAATATCCCCGGAAGAATCAACTTCATTAAAATTAAAGCTCTTCGCTTTAACTTCCCCCATTTCGAAACCCCAACATATGTTTTTAAGGCTTCAATCTCTGTGAAACCCCGGTCTCGAATTGGCTTGAAAATGTTGTCGCAACTCTGCTCCGTCCCAATCCACTTAACATCGCAATTTTGCCGCGCATAGCGCGACATGTCAACAACCCTTTCAACTTCGATTGAATTTTTCACTTCGGAAAAATACAAATCCTTTCCTAGCGTCGTTCCTATCTCGTCGGTAAAAATTATCCCACGTTCAACAAACCTCTTTTGTTGAGTTAAATACGGCCAAAGTTCGTTGTTAACTTTCTCGCCTTTCTTGAGCCCTATGCTTGAATAAACCCTTAGGCGATTCTCTTTCTCTAGCTTCTGAAGATCTGCAACGTAATCCTCGCGCATATATTTGTTGTAACGTCGGTTCTTTTTGTCGTCCTTTGCATACTTCTCATTCAGATAGTGACAAAGCAGATTCGCAAAAATTGTCTTTCCCGATCCAAGTCGCCCCCAAACTATTATGTTATACTGCGCTGTAAGTTGCGCTAGGTATGGATTATCAAGTTTAACCTTGCAATATTTCTCCGCTTCTTTCTTCTTGCGCTGCTCTTCTTTCTTCTTTTTCTTTTCCTCTAGCCTTTGAGTAATTTTAATCTTTGCCCTATGTAATGCTAGTTCAATTAAAAAAGTAAATACAACCCATAAGATTGTAAAGACTGCAACACAAATACCTATCAATAATACCCATTTTTTCATGTCGCCTCGCCGAAAATATATATACCTAAAGGTATATATAATTTTTTTTGAATTTTTTTTGGAATAACGGTCAAAATCCGTTTCTGCCAAAAAAAATCTTAATTCTAAGCCATTTTTAGAAGGAAGAAAAGGGATTAATTCAACCCCTTTTCTATTTCAAAACTCTATCCGAATGAAATTGTATCAAAGCCAGTTAATATTGGCATGGTAACATCTTCATTGTAAAACCTTAAAACTCCAGCTTCCTCATCAACCCACATGTAACTATCTAAATTGTTATTTAAATAAATTTTCTCTCCCTTAGATGAACAAGACATGAAATAATCTTCTCCGTCATTTGCATTCGTAAGAACTAGAATATGCCCTTGAACAATTTCTGCATAACCGCAATACATTCTAACTCCGTCTGCATTATCTGATACGAAAGCATAAACAGCCATTCCTTCTTCGTCTTCAAAGGCAACAAAAACACGACCTATTAATGTGGCTGGAATTGTTTCAGTAATCTCCGATTCCACGCAATTAATACACATACTTTCATAAAACCCATTCTCAGTTAAAGTTGGCTCCTGCCCAATTATTTTCACGATAAATTCATGCGAGATTTTTGCAACTGAGCGAGTTTGAGTTTTTCCGCAACTGCAAGTTGACGTTTCTTCGCCTTCTTCTGTACATGTTGGAGCAACGGTTAGCATCCATTCACTGAATATGCATTCATGCGTTGGTTGTTCGTTCTCAATCGGTTCATTAGACGGGTTTTTCTCGGTTGCAAAATATGTTTTTAATGCGGATATTGGTCCACGGTTGTTAGCAATTCCTTCATATATGGAAAAGCCAACAACGCCGAATACAATAACTGCAAAAACAATTAAAAATATTATTTTACTAGTTTTTTTCATGTGTTTACTCCTTTAATTAAAATTTCATAAGTAATGTTCTCAATTGTTAAAGTTCCTTTTTCCTCATAAAGGTTTACAGGGCCGGAGCCAATTGCGCCTCCAACTTGAAGAGTCCTAAAGCAATTATATTTGTCTAAATAATACTTGACATTCAAATTGTCTGTGTATGAGAATTCGTTACTGCTCGACAACTTAAAATAAACCTGACGATTTGATGAGTTGGTTAAACAATTAATTTCGGTTATTCTAGTTGCATTTTGAGGAAAAACAGACAAGTTGTAGAGTAAAACACTGTACGACATAGTCATCGAAATATTTTTACCATTTTCAATCAGAACAATATTATTTTTTACTGTATAATCACCAACTAAATCATAGTTCGCAACAAATTTAACTGTTTCATTTTCTGTTAGATTACGAACGAGTTCATTAATGCTAAATTCCTCGCCAGTATCAACATTAACCCACTTGAAAAAATTTACTTTTAAAGTCAAATCAAAATCACTGCCCAAGTGATTAAGCGAAAGTGTATTAATATCAAAACTTGGCATGTTGAAAAATTCATCATAATTTGCTGTTAAATTAAATGCAACAGGTGAACTAATATTGGTTAGCCCATTATAAGTAACTGCATTGACAACAAACTCGCAGTTGTATGAATTAACTGACCATTGAGCAAAAAGTCCTAATACATTTTTCCCAACAAATAACGAAGAGTCAACTAGTGATAAATCGGCATATGCCTTACCACTCCCATCGGCTGCAGTATTCCACCCAGTGAAAGAATACCCCTTCAAAGTAAAAGTGTTTTGCGGCAATGAATTTTTATCGACACTCAAGACTTTTAAAGGCATTTCTCCAACCAATTTTGATGTGGAATTTTGTGGAATGTTTGCATTAAAAACAACAACACAACTATTATCTGGAACGTTAGTTACTCCATAAAGAAGTCCATCAGCAATGCCTTTGTTGTAACCTTCATTCCACTTACTTTTTAGCCTTTCATTTAATTTGTTTTGTAAATAACTTAATTCTTCGGTTAACTCTGTTTCTGTAAGAGTAGAACCAGTTATTGTTTTTTTCAAAGCTTCTATTTCTTTTTCTAAACTTGAAATTTCTTCATCTTTCAACGAATTATCAACATTAAGAGAATCAACTTTTGTCAACAATCTATCAACTTGAATTTTATAATCTTCAACTTGCTTGATTAATGCCTCTCGTTCTTTCACTCCTTTATTGTAAGCGTCCTCTGTTGCAGCTTGAATTTCTTCATAGGTGTAGACCCGTGCACCATTAAACCAAGAGGTTATTTTATTCCAGTTAAGGCCTAAAAGTAGACCAAAAACAGCTAAAAGGACAACACCTATACAAGAAAAAACAATAATTAAAGTTTTCTTTTTGTCCATATATTTTCTCCATTTAATCTAAGATTTTAACAACCGGAGTGTAAGTTGCATAAGCAACTTCAACAACAAACGAGTTGTTGGAAATGTATGTTCTTAAGAACGCTTCATCCTCGGCTGTTAATTTTGACGTGATCAACAAATGCGTTTGAGTAGTTAAAAATTCTAAACGTATATCGAGAATTATTTTTGAAACAATCGAATTGTTGATATCATAAACCTCAAGAACAAAATCTGATTCAATAAAACCTGCGCCTAATTCAACATTATTTGTTGGTCTGCCGTTAACAAAAATTTCATAATCTGCTTTCGTTGCATCAAATTCAACTGCAGCAAGGTTGTCGTCAAAATAATATGTTCCATCATCTTTTGCGTAAAGAATAAGAGGGTTAATTTCTGTTGAAAAAACTTTCTCATAGTTAACGTCGACATACTCAATCTTTCCATTTGTATAAGACGAGGCTGTCATTCGCTCCCAAATATTAATTGCGGCAAAGATTGCGGCAACAATCAATACAAAACAAATGCCAAACAAAATGAATTTTCTTGAGTTTTCGTATTTAAACGCAAAAACAAAAAGCACAACAACAACGGCAACAATAAGTAACGTTGTTATGGTGTTAAACAAATCTGAGATGATCCAGCCTAAATTATTTAAACTCATGTGAACACCTCCATCGTTAAATTTTTGTTCGATGTGTAGTCAGACACAATCAAATTAACACTTGACGAATGCTTGATTGTTGTTAAATTTGTATCCCAAAGGGAATAGTCCTTAAGGTTAAAATCTACTGCTTTTGAAGATTTGACAGTGAACTCGCTAATGTTAAGTCCAAATAACGCATAGTAATCTAGCCCTATAACACGTTTATCTGTGAAGTAATCTAAATCAATTGTGACGTTAATTTTTAAGTCATTAAAACTCATTAACTCGTCAATAACTTCATCTTTAATTGAAAGATAGTAGCCATTATCAGCTGCAGAATAACCGAGGTCAAAGTCTATTGAAGTTAAATTTTTTACAATAAAATGTTTCCAATAATCTTCGCCTTCCGATTGAAACCCGGAAATGTTAAACTCAGCATCTCCATTAACCATGTTAACCTTCGATTGTGACGCATAGACTAAGCCATAGCGATATGTTGAAACATCGAATGAAAAGAAGTTTCGTGCTTCCGAAACATTCGTGTGCTCAACCCATTGTTTTGAGGTTGTGTCAAATTTGTAAATCGAGAAATATCCGGACAAATCAACGAAAGGCAAGTTGAATGAACCATAACCTTCAGAAGATTTACTTAAGTGATTAATGCAAGCATCGAAAAACTGCTCGACACTGTAGCTATACGTTTTAACGTTATATGTAAGTTCTTGCCTAACAATGAGTGACGGAATACTTTTAAGAACGTCAACTTGATAATAGTTGTACGTTCCGTTAAGTTTTACACAATAAGGTTCGCCGTTTATGTCAATATACATCGGTGAGGCCTCGTCGCCGGCTTTAAGTCGTTCAACTGCAGACCATGAAACGTTGACCTCGGGCGCGATTTGATAGTAGGACCATTTATATGTTTTGTTCCCTTCTTCGTCAACGTTTGTAACACGTTGAATAGTATAAGCCATTACATTCGTCATATTCTCGTCGGAATAGAAGTTAAACGTTAGTTCGGCAACTTCTTTGCCGGTTCCGTTAGTATTGGCATAGTAGTTCAACTCAAGAAAGCGATGTTCTTCACCGTTAGCATCTGTAATTGATGTTACATAGTTAGTTCCGGTTGTTTCCGGGAATCTATCTGTTAGCCATAAATAAAGCCATGCAATAATGATGCAAACAGCAAAAAAAGTTAACACTGCTGTTATTCCAATTAATGCTTTGTACCAACCGGACTTTTTCGCTTTTTTCATTTTTCCTCCTTTTAAAAATAGCCAGAGAGAATAACCCTCGGGCTATCTTGTTTTTTAATTTAAATTTTGTTCAACTTCATCGCCGGTTGTGTTGTCCGCGTCTTCAGTTGTGTTGTCAACGTCCTCGGTTGTGTTGTCGTCAGTTGTTGTTTCAACGGCTGGTTTGCCCCATGAATTAATTTCGTTGATAACTCCTCTGCCATGTTGCGATCCCATAATCCCGGCAACGCCGAAGAAGATTCCAACGCTAAGCACAATGGCGAAAAAACATCCTAAAAATGATTTCATTTTAATTCCTCCAATTTTTAAAATTTATTTTGAAAAAAGTGTTGACAAATCAATTTTGATTTGCTATTCTTTCATTAAGAATTTCATTGACCTTAATTTTTAAGGCAGAGGGCGAGAGGCCGGAATTGAAATTCTTTTTTTTATGCTTTCTTGTTATTCTTGCTGTATCTGCTTTTCAACGAGTTCGGCATGTTTAACTTCTTATTGTGCGGTTCAATTAACTTTTTAGGTTTTTTAGTCGCTTTCTTTAAATACATCGGCTTTTTGTCGTTTTTGTCTGGGTTGGGAAAAATCCGCTCTGCTCCTTTTTTGGGAACATGCGTTGCCTCTCTGTTGACAAAACCTTCTTCAAACCTCTTCGTTGTTTTATTAAATGCCATGCAATCGTCTATAACAAGCGTTGTTCTTTTTTTGTCAATCTTCAATCTTCCCCAGAATGGAAATTCTGTTGGGAATTCTTTCTTTTTTGACGCTTTATTCGCCGTCTTTTTAGCTGAAGATTTTCGTGAAGCAGTAACCGCTTGAGCGAATGTTTTTTTTGTTTTCTTTTTATTCAATTCTTACCTCCGTTTTTTTAATTTTTTATCTTTTGCAAAAACTGGGTCCTCCTTTCGCAGTTAGTTTAACGGAAGACTTTTTTTTGTCAAGTTAATGCCAATGGGAGAATTCGCTAAAAGTACGAAAAATATGGCTAAAAAGCCCTATCTCCCATTGGAAGTAAAAAAACACTCTCCCGTCCGCATATTTCGCCGAATTTTGTAACCATATTTTCGCGCTAGTCTAAGCTCATTTTTAGTTAAAATAACCAAATTAAAAATTGAGAACCTGTTGCCCCTAATCTTAACAACAATCTTCCCGCTTAAGTCTAAATTTGGATAAGCCGCACTGTAAATTAATCGCTTGAGGTTAAGTTTCTTTCCGAAAACGAAAATATAACCCTTTTCGTTCGGAAAAAAGTACTTTCTTTTTCGGCTCGGCCAAAACTCGGCATAGGCATAACCGCTCATATTAACATAGAGCGAGTAAAGCTTAGAATCTTGAACTTTTACGTCCTCAAAAATTCTCATACAACCTCTTCTTCTAAAACTACCGCTTGACTAACCGAAAGTTCTTGCGTTTCCCGTTCTTCAAACACCCCCGGCGAAATTTCTTTGGTATAGAATCGCGTTTGCAATCTGCCTTGAACTGATAGTTTAGTTCCCATTTTGCAAGTGCTGATTGCTGCAGCGTTTTCTTGCCAAAAAATACATGGCAAGTAAGTTGTTGGCCCAAGCCCGTGATTGATCGCGATTATAACATCGCTAATTTTCCAACCCGTCGGGGTTTCCCTGAAAACAACGGGGTGGCATATGTACCCTTCAAACTGAAAGAAGTTAAGTTCTGCCTCGTCAATTGTTTGTTCAACTTGATAGGCTTGAAAAACAAAGAGAAGTTTGCGAGCACCTTCAACATCTCTGCGAAAACTTCTTAAGCAACCTTTGAGTTTGATGAATTCGCCTTTCTTAACCTCGCCAATTAATTTTGTTTCAATCGAAACGTTTATGTTGTCCTTAACGCCGCTAATTCTTGTTGGGCTGATCGTGAACTTGAAATACTCAACCCCGTTCCACTTGTATTTTTCCGGGTCCGTTGTAACTCGCCCGGAAACAACGCCCTTGTTTAAATTAATTTTGTTCATTTTTCCTCCTGTACTCTTCAACTTCTAAATCCGTTATTCGCCGAATTTTGTCTTGAACTCGACGTCTAGCCTCTATTTGCTTTGCCTGCTCAATCAGGGATTGCAAAATATATGCCGGGCGTTTTTTAATCCGATCCGGTTCACAAAAATGAATAGACTTAAACACTTCTTGAATACTTTCGCTTGTCAGTTTTGAAATCAACTCCGCGAAGCCTTTGCCGTCAAACAATCGTCCGTCAAATTTAAGCCCATAAGTTGAGTTGGCTTCTTCAGCTGCTTGAATTATTGTGTCAACAATTTCGAATGCATCTTCTTTAAAGTTTTCCGGCAAGGTTGAGAAGAAATCGCTAAAGATTGCAAAGTAAGGTTTCCGTTCTTCGTTTGTTCTCACAGGCACGCGCGCGCACGCGCTCACAGTATTAAACATTTTTTTATTAACAAACAAAGATATACCCTCTTTGTCTGTTTCAAAGACGCGCGTCTGTTTTTCAATTGATTTCAATTGATTTGAGTTGATTTCAATTGATTTTGATTGATTCAAATCGATTTCTGTTGCTTGGTTTATCCCTGTTGCTCCAGCACGAGCCAAATTATTTGACTTAATTAATATCGGCAAAACATTCCTCCATGCAATCTTAAGCTCTCGACTTTTAAAATTTGGCTCTTGCCCTCTGAAAATAAAATTGAAAATCCCTCTATACCATGCCAATTCCAACGCGTCTGCATCGGCTTGGCGTTTTGCAACGTCCGGTTCATCATTATCAACAAAATCAAGTGCGGTTTCAAACATAGACCGATAAAAAGTAAATCCTTTCCTTTCCACTTCTATCCCCTCCTCTTGTTCTTAATTTTTTCATTCGCTTCAAACTCTCGCTCAAAGCGCTCAATTTGCTTTAACAGCCATTCCTTCTTGCTTGAATAGCCCATTTGTTTTAATTTATCTTGTTGCAACGTGTTGCAACATGCCTTAGGAATGCGACAAGCAAAGTTGTAATAAGTTAATCGGTTCGCCTCATTTCGTCGCTCTAGGGCTAAATTTCGAGGTGTTATGTAAATTTCGCTTTTTTTCCATATTTTGTCTATTTCAGTTTCAAGTAAAATGCAAAGTCTTCTTGTCATTATTGGAATCGGCAAGCAAACATTGTTTTCGAATTTCGAAATCATATACTTATCCGTTCCAAGAGCCTCGGCAAGTTCCGTTTGCGTTAACCCTTTCTTTTCTCTGATTCTCTTTAGGTTACTCATCTTGCCTCCTTTTTTACCTCTAAACATTTCTCCAAGACAGCAGAGATATTAATTCCAATCATTGTTAATTCTGGATTATCAAATCTTAATTTTTGTTTGTTTAAAAAAGAATTTTGTTTGCGAGTAATCATTTTTAGATTGTCAATATTAAAGTTGAGCTTATTGCCGTCAAGAAATATAATAATCTTATCTCGAGGAACGGCTCCAAAAGCCCTTTCGTAGATTAATCGGTGCTTAAGCGCCCATTGGTTTGGTTCAGCAATTTTTACAGCTGATTTTGAACGCTTAACCTCACGATCAAGTTCTTCATCAGTTAATTCTTCGTTGTTAAGCCTTTCGAGACAGGCGAATAAATGATTGTTTAAATCTCCCATTTTGTTTTTCATAATTCCTCCTCTTGGAAAATTGAAATTTGATTTGGAAACACAAACTCCAATTCGTTTCGTTTCTTTGTTTTTTTAATTTCGTTTTGGACCTTAAAAAAGTTACCCAAAGTTTCAAACTCTTGCATGTTCCTAACAAGCCCGGCAACCTTGGCAACAGGTCCACTAAATACAATTTTGTTTGTCATTTAATTTTTCCTTCCTAATTTTTTTGTTGCTTAAAATTTTGTTTTGTGTTAAAATAATGGTGCACTATTGTTTGAATTGTTAGTGTGAATAGGAGCTTTCGAACTTGCCAATTGTTGTTTTGAAAGCTCTTTTTCATTTTGAAGACAAGACAAAAAGTCTTCAAGTTTTATGTATTTTTCACGATTGTTTGGGCTTATAAATTTTAATTTGCCTGAATTTACTAAGTAATCAATTTTTGCCCGGCCACAACTTAAAAACATAACTTGCAATTCCTTAATCGAATAATATCCGATTGAATGTCTCACCTGCTGAAGCATTTCATTTTCTTTTGAAGTTATTTTTTTCACCTTTCTTCCTCCTTTAGATTAAGTCTTCAATAGAACAATTAAAGTATTGAGCTATTTTTTTTAGAATTGAAACACTTGGATTGGCTCTGTTAAGTTCCCAGTTACTCAGAGTTGTTCTTTTGACTCCGATAATTTGGGCAAACTCTAATTGCGTCAAATTCCTAGACAATCTTAGTTGCTTAATTTTCATTTTTAACCTCCTTTTGTCAAGTTTCTTGACATTATTTTAGCCTTGTTTTTTCTGGATGTCAAGCATTTTGACAGAAATTTTTAAAAATTTATTGATAAATGTCAAGAATTTTGACATAATATTATTGACAATAGGAAAAGGGGAAGAAAAAGTGAGATTAAAAGAATTAAGAAAAGAATACGGTCTAACTCAAGGAAAGTTGGCTGAAAAAATTGGAGGAATATCTCGCTCAACAATTGCGATGTATGAAAGCGGAGGAAGTGAACCGGATATACAAACACTCAACAAACTGGCAAATTTCTTTTCTGTTTCAATTGACTATCTGTTGGGGAAAAATGAAAAAACTTCCAATAGTTTACGAATACCCGTTTTGGGTCTTATTCCTGCGGGCGTTCCAATTGAAGCGATTGAAGACATTTTGGACTATGAAGAAATCTCGCCGGACATGTTAAAAGGCGGAAAGGAATATTTTGCATTAAAAATAAAAGGCGATTCAATGTCGCCCAAATATCTCGATGGAGATGTTGTTATTTTCCTAAAACAGGATTGCGCCGAAAGCAATGAGGATTGCTGCGTTTATGTTAATGGGTATGACGCAACATTTAAGCGCGTTAAAATAACGCAAGATGGCATTATGCTCCACCCTATCAACATAAATTATGAACCTATGTTTTTCTCAAGCGAGCAAATCGAAACACTCCCTGTTAGAGTTATTGGAAAAGCAGTTGAAATAAGAAGAAAAATCTAGGAGGGAAAATGTCAATCAAAATCGACAAACAGCCAAACGGAACATTTACTGTACGTGTTTGGGCCAAATATTGCGATGCCTTCGGGAAAAGAAAGTCAAAATACAAAAGCGGCTTCAAATCCATAGTTGCCGCTCGACGTTGGGGCGATGAAATAGAATCTTTAATTCTCGAGCAAAATCTACCTTCAGAAATGACATTTAAAGAATTAAACAAGCTTTACCAAGAAGCAAGAGCAAACAAAATAAGCCCAACAACAATTGACAAACAAGAACACATTGTTAAAAGATGCATTGACCTTTTAGGCTCTGTTAAAATCAAAGACATCAACTCCCGCGTTGTTCAACAAGTAATTGACCAACTCGCAACACTTCCAAATAAATTAAACCCCTCTCAACGATTAAAAAAATCAACCCTGGAAAAATACTACAAACACATTCAAGCTGTTTTAAATTGGGGTGTTTCACAGGACTATTTAGAGTTTAATAGGGTAAAAAGAGTTGATTTCCCAAAAGATGAAGAATTCTTCAACCCAACAATTTTATCAGCGGAAAAACTTGGAGAAATATTGGCTTATTTGAAAGGCAATTACTATAATCTATACATCCCAGTTTTATTATCTTGCACTACCAGTGCTCGACGAGGCGAATTCCTTGGGCTCAAGTGGGAATCCGTAGATTTTGAAAATAATATTATATCAATTCAAAACAATAGAATTCAGACAAAATCGGGAACCTTTGACAAACAAAAAATGAAAACAACAAAAAGTCGTCGCATATTGCCAATGAGTGACTTCCTAAAAAAAGAGCTGATAGAGCACAAAAAACTTTGTTATAATTTAAACTCCCCTTACGTTTGCGCTAATCCATTTTGCGGAGAGGTCCCAACAAACCCAAATTACATTTCAAGGACCTTTCACAATGCAATTCTAGAAAAATTTAAAATCAAAATGCGAGTTCATGATTTAAGACATTGTTTTAATCAACTTGCTTACGAAGAAAATATTGACGAGACGACACGAATAAAAATGATGGGACATTGCAATACTAAAATCAATATTGACGTTTACACCCATCAAAGTGCTAAAAAAACAAAAGAAGCCATGGATCTTGTTTCCGGAGGGATCGAAAAAGCTTTTACTTGCTTTAATTAAAAAAATTGTGAACTAAATTGTGAATTTATTTGCAAACACAACAAAATAAAACGTTTGAATAAAAACTTACGCAACCGCCCTATTTTTTTATTAAAAGCGATATACCTTCGTGTTTATGCGGAGTTCAGCAAAAATTTAAAAACAAAATCTAAACAATCCGTAATTAAAAAATTCAAGCAGTTATTTCTTTCACGGCGGTATCATGGGTTCGCACCGCAAACTTCGTTTGCTTTCTCGCCTCTGTTCGAAACTGGTCGCCTTTTCGCTTCCCGCGCAAAATTCTCCCTTTCTCACAGAAACTTGCCTGCGCTTTCTTCCTCCCTGTTCGGTCGGCGCTTGGCGCGTTTCCCTTCACCCGCTCCAAAGTAAAAAAGAACCTTCCGGTTCTTTTTTCTTTTCCGCTCCTTCGGCAACCTCTGTTCGAAATTGGTCGCCTTTTCACCCTCCGCGCAAAATTACACTTTGGAAATAATTTCCAAAAGTTTTTTGCTGTATTGCTCCAATTCACTTAAAACAACAAACTCATTTGACTTGTGGGCAAGAGACAAATTTCCAACACCAAAAATTATTGCACTTCCACCAAGCGTTTGATAGAATCCTGCTTCGCAGCCGCCTTGAAATTCGCTTTCATTAAGGTTGAAATCTCTTACGATTTTTTGTTGCAACCCTCTTTTTTCGCGCTCAAGAGGCAAAATTTTAACCAAGTTTTCTATTTCAACTTTAGCGCCTTTATAACGCTTTTCAAGTTTTTTTGCGTAGGAATTTAATTCTTTAAACGCCTTTTCAAAAATGTTTCTTTTTTGCGAGCGAATGTCGAATTTGATAACTGTTTTCGACGGAATTATGTTAACTTTTTCGCCGCCGCCAACAACATTTACATTCATTGTTGTTCCGCGATACTTTTTTGACAACTTTTCAATTTTCAAAATTAATTTTGCCGCAATCAAATTTGAATTAATTCCATTTTGCGGCATGCTGCTGTGGCAACTTTTCCCGCACACAATAATTTCGTTATCAAAACAACTTTTTGCCTCTGTGCAAATTTGCATGTCTGTTGGCTCTCCAACAATTGTCAGTTTTGGAACAACTTTTCCTTTAAGCACATCAACAACCGCGCTAACCCCGCTGAAATCAGTTTCCTCATCGCCTGTTATTGCAACAACAATTGGCTTGTTGAGTTTTCGAAGTTGTTTTGCATTTGCAAGAATGCAAGCAAAAAAACTTTTCATGTCGATTGCCCCAAGTCCAAAAAGTTTTCCTTCCTTTTCTGTTGCAACATATGGATTTGTTAAATATTCTTTTTCGTTTGCAACAACGGTGTCGATGTGACCAGAAAGAACGACTGCGTCCTTAACATTTTCAAGAGTTGTGTTAACCCCAATGATTAGGTTTTCTCTGTTGCTTTTTTCGCATTTAACGCGAATGATTTGTTTTGAAAATTTCGAAAACTTATTAACCAAATATTCGATTATTTCCTCATTATTGTTTTCGTTGTAACTCTTAATTTCAATAAGTTCTTTTAAGATTTCTTTTTCTTCCATATTTTCTCCTTAAACAAAAAACTCGCTGGAAATGTTTTGCAAAACACCTCCAACGAGCATTAATTTATGTTTAGTTTTAAATTCATCTCAATGTTTTGCAACGTTAACAAGAAAAAGCATCCACAAAACATTTTTGCAGACACTAACTTATGTTGTGATGCCATTTTGATGAATAAAACATTTTTCTCTCCTCCAATTAATTTCAGTTTAAGTATATAACAAAAACTGCCAGACGTCAAGGAACAACATAAAAAATATTTTTAGATTTAAAATTCAAGTGATATAATTAAATTATGATAAAAATTAAAAGCAAAGAGCACAGCGTTGAACTTATCAATCAAATGGGGCTTAACAGCATGCCTCAAGCTGTTTTGGACAAAACAAACCCATCAAAAGTTAAGCAATTTTTTGAAAACAATCCAGCCGAGGAATATATAATTCGCGATATTTTCACACCAATGGGAAAATATGCTTTTGTTAAAAACTTTGAGGAAGCGGAAGGATATTTAAAAACTATTTCCGCAAACAAATTTTCAATTTCAGTTTCATTCAACGGGTTGGAACGCATTTTGCTTGGCGACATTTTCGTTAAGGACAATTTTGTTACGATTAGCGCAAGCACAGCAGAAAATGCAAACCACCGAAACATATACAACTCCCCTGAAATTTCGCTTTCATGTGAACTTTTTGACGACAGGCTTTGGAACATTCCGGGATTCGAAAAGCTTATTGAATATATCAACGAACATAATTTATATGAGGTTATTGTTGAATTTGCAATTTTCAAAAACAAGGTTGGAACGCAAAAAAATAATGTTGTTATAATTGAACTTAGGAGCGACTACTAGCAAAAGCAATAAAAATTAAAAAGAATAAAAAGTTTTTTAAAGGAAAAAATACCTTTTAAGCAATTAAGAGGTGTTTTTTTATGGCGAATATTGTTTCTGTAACGGGCGTTAACACGTCGCAACTTCCCAAACTTAAAAATTCAGATTTAATGGAACTTTTAAAGAAAGTTAAAAAAGGCGATGAATTTGCACGTGACGAATTTATAATTGCGAATTTAAGGCTTGTTTTAAGCGTTGTCCAGCGATTTGGAGGAACAAAAGGAAAAGCCGACGACCTTTTTCAAGTTGGCTGTGTTGGGCTTATTAAAGCGATGGATAACTTCAATATGGATCTTAACGTTAAATTTTCAACCTACGCTGTTCCAATGATAATTGGCGAAATCCGAAGATACTTGCGAGATAACACTCCTGTTCGAGTTACGCGAAGTTTGCGCGACACGGCTTATCGCGCTCTTCAATCTCGCGAAAAGCTTACAGCATCGCAAAACACCGACCCAACGCTTGACGAAATTGCTGCAGACATGAACGAAAGCGTTAAAACCGTTGCAATTGCGCTTGATGCAATTTCCGACACTGTTTCCCTTTCCGACCCAATCTATTCAAGCAAGGGCGAAAGTATTCGTGTTATGGACCAAGTTGCCGACCCTAAAAACGACGTTGAAAGTCTTATTGAAAGGTTTGCCCTTCGAGAAGCGCTTTCAAACCTTTCTCCTCGCGAAAAAGAAATCATTATGCTTCGCTATTACATTGGAAAAACACAAATGGAAGTTAGCGACGAAATTGGAATTTCACAGGCTCAAGTTAGTAGAATGGAAAAGAATGCTCTTGAAAACATAAGGAAAAACATAACATAAAAAAAACGGCTTAACGCCGTTTTTTATTTTCCTTGGTCAAGATTATATTTCTTTTCAATTCGATTTAACAATTCATTTGTGGAATTCATTTCTCTTTCAGCATATTTTTGATTGTAGTAATTTAATTCGTTTGTGAATGCCTCAATTGAATTTAAGCAATGAACAATTTTTTCATCGGTTTTAAAGTTGATTCTTTCAAGAATTGTTTGATTTTTCGAAATTTCTTCAAGGTGTTGCTTTCTTGCTTCCATTTTTGCAATTCCTGCTTCGCAGAAATATGGTTGAAAGAAAAATTTTGTAAGAATTGAAACAAAAGCATTCTCAAAAGCAGGTTTGAATTCCTCAATTGAAGTGTTTTCTGTTCCAATAACTTGAGCAACATGCCCAAAATCGCCATCAACTTTAACATAGTTAATGTTAATTCCGTTTTCCTTTGCAAAGCTTAAGAAAGATTGCGCTGGGTGGGAAGGGTCATATTCAAAGAAATTCATGTATTCATCAATTTCATATTCATTTTCTGTTAAGAATTTTTCAACGTTTTTCCCAATTTCCGTTTCGCATTTTGCTTTAAAGAAATTAACAAAACGATTAAAAAGTTCGTAGCTGCTCCCCTCGTCCAAGTAAATTAAATCAAGCGAAGTTTCGCAATTTTTCTCGGTTTTTCTTGCCCAAACAATTTTGTTCCCTTCAAAAAGCTCAAGTCCAACAAGTTTTTGTTCATCAAGCTTGTTAAGCCATTTTGTTGTCATTTTTTCTCCTTTTAGTCTTGCATATGATATCAAATTTGAAAGCATATGTCAAGAACGAAAAAGCCCCAGCAATTTGGGGCTTAATTTTCCATGCTAACTTACCCTATTTCATAAGAGGGAACAAAACAACATCGCGAACTGAAGGCTGATTAAACATGACAACCATAAGGCGGTCAAGCCCAAACCCAAGCCCCGAAATTGGAGGCATTCCGTGCTCCATTGAAAGCATAAAGTCCTCGTCCAAATCCATTGCTTCGTCGTCCCCTTGGCTTTTTGCACGCGCTTGCTCTTCAAAAGTTTGACGTTGAGTTATTGGGTCAACAAGCTCGGAATATGCCTTGCAAAGTTCACAGCCAACTGCAAGAACTTGGAACATGTCGATAAGGCGATTATCCTTGTCGTTTCGTCTTGCAAGCGGAACAAGGCATGCTGGATAGTTATATAAAACAGTTGGTTGAACAAGGTCTGGGCGGATTTTACGCTTATAGATATAGTCGATAACTCCTCCGCAAGTTTTAATTCCGTCGAAATCGTCTTCTTTAAACAATCCCGTTTTAACAACCTCATTAATCAATTCCTTAACATCAGAAATTCCAACAAAATCGAACCCCAAAATTTCACGCATTGTTGATGTGTAGTCAACGCGTTTCCATTCAGCGCCAAAGTCGAGTTCAATTCCTTGATAAACAACTTTTGTTGTTCCAATAACTTCGTTTAAAAGCGAGCGAATGAATTTTTGGAAGAATTCAACGTTATTTTCAAAATTCCAATATGAAGCATACCATTCACACATTGTGAACTCTTGCAAGTGTTGAGTGTCCATACCTTCGTTTCTAAAAACTTTTCCCATTTCAAAAACGCGATCGAACCCAGCAGAAATAACTTGTTTTAAATAAGTTTCTGGGGCAATTCTAAGGTTGCACATTTTGTTAAGTGCATTATGTTTCGTGAAGAAAGGTTTTGCGCTTGCTCCGCAAACAGCGCTTTGAAGAATTGGAGTTTCAACTTCCATAAATCCATTTTCAGTTAAGAACTTGCGAATGAAAGTCATTGCCTTGCTTCGCCCAATCATAACCTTTCGGCTTTCTTCGTTTGAAATTAAATCCAAATATCTTTGACGATATTTTTGTTCTTGATCGGTTAACCCATGGAATTTTTCTGGCAAAGGACGCATTGCTTTCGACAACAATTCAACTTTAAACGCCCTGACGGTTATTTCGCCTGTTTGTGTTGTGTAAATTTCGCCAGTTACCCCAACAAAATCGCCAACGTCAACAAGTTTTTTATAAAAATCGTAACTTTCCTTGTCAATTTCGTTTCTTCCAACACTAACTTGAATTGCGGCTTCAACGTCTTGGATTTTCATAAATCCAAATTTCCCCATTATTCTTCTGAAAATAACACGCCCCGCAAGTTTAACTTTGCTTCCCTCCTCAAGAGTTCTTGCTTCAAGAATGCTGTTTGTTTTTTCAAACTTTTCAACGTATGGGATTATTCCATTTTCCTTTAAAAAATCGATTTTTGCGCGGCGAATGTCAACCTCGCTTGAAAGCCCATTAAGTTTTTCGTTTAATTTCGTGTAGTCCATATTATCTCCTAACGGGAAAAATTATATAAAAATCGTGCCATAAAGTCAAACCTTTTGAATAAAATATATAAAGAAAAAAGCGTTAAATGTTTTGAATATCAAATTTTTTATGATAAAATCAAAATTGATTAGGAGTTGAAAAAATGCATCAATACGTTTTCCCAGTTGTTTTTATGAAGGAAGAAGATGAAACTTATTCTGCCTTCGTTCCAGATCTTAATCTTTCGATTAATGGCGACACAATTGAAAAAACTTACTTATTAATTCAAGAATACATAACTGTTTATTGCACATATGCACAAAAAAGCGGCGAAGAAGAATCGCTTGTTCCAACAAAATATGAAAAAGTTGTTGAAACAAATAAGTCGCGAACTGTTATGCTTGTTGATGCATATGCTTAATCGAAGCCCTTTCAAAAGTTAGATTTCAAAAAAAGCATCTCGCAAAACGCGAGATGTTTTTTATTGCCAATATTTTTTGTCAAGCGAACGATATTGAATTGCCTCGGCAAGATGATTGAAACAAATTTTTTCGCTGCCCTCAAGGTCGGCAATTGTTCTTGCAACTTTTAAAATTCGATTGTGAGCGCGCGCTGAAAGTTTAAGTTTTTCAAATGCTTCTTTTAGGAGCATTTCACTTGTTTTATCAAGTTCGCAAAATTCATTGCATTGCTTAACTCCCATGCTTGCGTTTGAGAAAATCTTTTCGTTTTTAAATCGTTCAAGTTGAATTTCGCGCGCTTTATCAACTCGTTTTTTAATTTCTGATGAACTTTCCTCGTTGCTTGTTTTGCTTGTCAGTTCGTCATAAGTTACGTTGTCAACTTCAATATGCAAATCAATTCTGTCCATAAGCGGGCCAGAAAGTTTTCCAAGGTATTTATGAATTTGGCTTTGCGTGCATTTACATTCGCCGTCCTTTGAGCCATAGTGTCCGCATGGACATGGGTTCATGCTTGCAATAAGAATGAAGTTCGCAGGATAAGTTACTGTTGCTTCTGCTCTTGCAACTGTTATAACTCCGTCCTCAAGCGGTTGACGCAAGGCTTCAATTGCACTCCTTCCATATTCTGGCATTTCGTCCAAAAACAAAACACCGTTATGGGCAAGGCTGATTTCTCCAGGTTTTGAATGTCTCCCTCCTCCAGTTAAACTTACAAGAGAAGCGGTGTGGTGCGGACTTCTGAACGGACGTTCACAAATGATTCCCTCCTTGCTGTCGAGAGTTCCGGCAACGCTGTGGATTTTTGTAACCTCAAGAGCCTCGTCAAAGGTTAAATCCGGCAAAATTGTTGGGAAACACTTTGCAAGCATTGTTTTTCCACTTCCCGGAGGTCCAATCATCAAAATATTGTGTCCCCCAGCGGCAGCAATTTCAAGAGCGCGTTTTGCGCTTGCTTGTCCTTTAACAAACTTAAAATCCAATGCTTCCTTATGGGAATTAAAGAAATTTTGGTAACTTGTTGTTTGAATTGGCAAAATTTCACGTTCCCCATTCAAAAATGAAACAACTTCTCTCAAATTTCCAGCTGGATAAACTTCAATTCCGTCAATAAAACTTGCTTCCTTCATGTTTGACGAAGGAATTATGAATTTCAAGTGCCCTGCTTTTCTTGCGGCAATCAAAATTGGCAAAACCCCGTTAACATGACGAATTTCCCCATCAAGCGAAAGTTCGCCAAGGAAAATATAGTCGCTTGTTCTATCAATTGGAATCTGGTTACTTGCTGAAAGAATTCCAACAGCAATTGAAAGGTCGAAAAGCGGCCCTTCTTTTTTTGTGTCGGCAGGTGCAAGGTTAACCGTGATTTTATTAATAGGATATGAAAAACCGGAATTTCTTATTGCCGATTTAACGCGTTCCTTGCTTTCTTTAATTGCCGTGTCGCCAAGACCAACAATGTCGAACCCGGGAAGGCCAATTGAAATGTCAACCTCGGTTGAAACAAGAAAGCCATCAATTCCATTAAGACCAAAACATTTAATTTTTGAAAGCATTTTTGTTTTTCCTCTTTCGTCTAAATTTTAACAATGATAGTATAAACAAAAAAATTTATTGTTCAAAACAAATTAAATATAAAAATTTTTAACAAATTTGGTAAAAACACTTGTTTTTAAATTAAAACTATGATATAAATATGCTTGGCTTCGAGCGGTCCGCTGTTTAATCAAACATGAACGCTATGTTTAGTAAGGAGGAAAAGCTAATGAACATTATCGACACAATTGAAAACGAAAATCTTAGAAAAGATGAAATTGCTCCATTCAACATTGGAGACACTGTTAAAGTTTTCGTTAAAATCAAAGAAGGCGATAAAGAGCGTATTCAAGCTTATGAAGGCGTTGTTATTGCGAAACGCAATGGTTCAGTTCGCGAAACATTTACTGTTAGAAGAATCTCTTACGGAATTGGTGTTGAAAGAACTTTCCCATACCACAGCCCTTTAATCGACCATGTTGAAGTAACTCGCCGTGGACGCGCAAGAAGAGCAAAACTTTATTATCTTCGTGATTTAACAGGTAAGAAAGCTAAAACAAAAGCTGCAAAAGAATAATAAAAAAGCCGCAGAATTTCTGCGGTTCTTTTATTTATGTTTTGAAATAAAAAACCAACTTGTTTAAGTTGGTTTTTTTAATAGTTATCCAAAATGTCGTTAAGCGAAATAACATCGGCAGATGTTACAATTCCAATTGGAGTTTCATTAAGTGTTCCAGTTTTTGTTATCAAAACAGCAATAAGCTTTCTGTTTTTCGTAAACAAGTTTAAAACTTCTTCAATTGTTGCATCTTTTGAAACAACCTCATAATATTTAAGATTGTTTGTTGCGCTCAAAATGTCCTCAATTTTTGTTTTTTCAACAAATTCATCAATGTCATTTCCGCTTGCAATTTGCTTACCAATTTCGTCCAAAATTCGTTGACCATTTGCAACACCAATCAATCCCCCGTTTTTATAAACTGGGATATTACTAAACTTCGATGTTGCAATAAGCTGAATAACATCTTTAACAACAACATCGTTTTGAACGCAAAGAACATTATTATCTTGAATTGCCTCAACTGCTCTTGGTGGCGTTGTTATAAGATCGCAAATATGTTCAATTTTCTCAACAATTTCCTCGTGAGGCTCGGCAATAACATAGTCATCATTGCTTTTATGGATTATTGCGTTCCTAAGCCTTCCATAGTCAACAAGATCGTCCTCAAATTTTCGAACGATATAATTAAGCGGAACAGCTTTTCGAACCACCTCCGAAAAACTCATGCTTCGCTTAAACCCATGTTGAACTCGAATTGCATAATCAATTTTGTTATAGGCATTAATAAACCTGCGTGCATTTGTTTGCGGCTTCATGTTTCTCCTTAATTCAAATTGAGCAGCAATGCCCTAAAACTTATTCTGCTTGATTTTTAGCATTTTCATATGCTGCAATAACAGCGTCAGAAATTTTTGTTCTTGTTTCTTGGTTAATTGGGTGAACAATATCTCTGTGTTCGCCGTCTGGTGTTTTTTTGCCTGGCATTGAAATAA
This sequence comes from uncultured Lachnospiraceae bacterium, assembly GCA_964383665.1. Taxonomy (GTDB): domain Bacteria; phylum Bacillota; class Clostridia; order Christensenellales; family UBA1242; genus UMGS687. The sequence continues at coordinate 112,889 of CAYLHO010000001.1, read as the reverse complement.
AGCAACCATCTTTTCCTTCAACAAGTCTAATGTCGTGAACAACAAAGCACTCGTCAATTGTTATTGTTGCAAATGCTTTAAGTTTTCCTGTTCCATTTTCAACAGTTTTAATTCTTACGTCTGTGATTTCCAAATTTTTATTCCGTCCTTTTTTTAATTTTTTAGCACCCCGCTAAATTGAGTTAATTTTATCATTATATTTCAATTTTTCCAAACAAAATTAAGGACATTTTCATAAGTTATATTATGGCAAAAAAAATCTATTTCATCGGAATTGGCGGAATAAGCATGAGTTCGCTTGCGGCAATTGCAGCAGCAAAAGGCAACAAAGTTTCCGGAAGTGATATGATGGACGGCGAAAGTCTTAAAACTCTTAACAATTTTAACATTCCGTATTTCATCGGTCATAAAACGGAAAACATAAAGTCGTTCAACCCCAATATTGTTGTTGTTAGCGGCGCGATTTCAGAGGATAATGTTGAACTTGTTTGGGCAATTAAGAACAAGAAGAAAATTTTAACTCGTGCTCAATTTCTTGGAAATGTTAGCAAGGAATTTAAAAATGTTATTGCAATAAGCGGAACGCACGGAAAAACAACAACCTCCGCGCTTATAAGCGAAATTTTTATTGAGGCAAATTTGAAACCAACTGTTCATGTTGGCGGCGTTCTTAAGCGCAACGGAAGCAGTTTCTTAATTGGCGGGAAAAAAATTTTTATAACAGAAGCATGTGAGTATAAAAACAGTTTTCTTTCGCTTAATCCAACTGTTGGCATTGTCCTTAACATTGAGCCCGACCATTTGGATTTCTTTAAAAATCTTACAGCAATTAAACACAGTTTTAACTGCTTTTTAGACAATTCAAAAACAAAAATTTTCAAAAACAGCGATTATGATTACATACTAAAAAATGAAAAAATTTCCGCAATTTATTCAGCCAAGAATATTAAAAAAAATAATTTAGGATATAAGTTCGATTTCTATGAAAATGGACTTATTAAAGCATCAATTCAAACAAACTTTTCAGGAATACATAACGTTAAGAACGCTCTTGTTGCCTGCATTGTTGCAACCTATTTTAAGATCAAAATTTCAACAATCAAAAAAGCAATTCGTCATTTCAACGGGGTTAAACGCCGCTTTGAAAAAATAACAAGGCTTGACGAAACTCTTGTTATCCACGATTACGCACATCACCCAACAGAAATATCAAAAGTCATTTCGCAATCTAAAAATTTTGGGCGCGTTCTAACAATTTTTCAGCCACACACATTTTCGCGAACTAAAAAACTTTTTAAAGAATTTCTAACAGCATTTGATGAAACCGACGGGCTTATTCTTTTTAAAACCTACCCGGCAAGAGAGGAAGAGGACAAAAATGCAACAGCAAAGGCGCTTTATGAGAAACTGCTTTTAAAAAATCCAAATTTTGGACAACGTCAACTTAGTTATTTCGACCAAAATGAATTTAATGAAAAAAATGTTGAATTCAACCGAAACAGCGAACAAGTTTTATTTAGTCAAATTAACCAAAAGTATCTAAACTACTTTGAGTCTTTTGAGGAAGTTAAAAACGAAGTGTTTAAAATTTACAAAAACTATGATTGTATTTTAATTTTAGGCGCAGGCGACATTTATGAACTTGCCTACCTTCTTAAGCGTTCGCGAAACGAAATTATTTAATTTTTGATGTTAAATTTATGTTTAAATAATTTTCTAATAATAAATAATTTAGTTTGACAAAATAAATATTTTTGTTAGAATATTATTTGCATGAAAAAAGAAAAGAAACAAGTCGAGAAAAATTTGGATAAGAATCAAGAGCTTAACGCGCCTGTTTTCTTTTCAAACAACAAATCAAAGCAATCTGGGAACTATGAGCAAATAACTCTTGAGCAGTCGATTGACGAAGCGTCAAAAGGCGCAGATAAAGTTGCCAGCGAGGAAATTAAGGTTGAACAACCTTCCAACGAAATAAAAACCGACAAACCAGCAGAGGTTAACAAGGCAAAATCAAAAAAGAAAGAGCAAGAACCTGAAGCTCCCCTCGTTCTTCCTTCCGAACAGCAACAACTTGAAGAGGCCGAGGAAGCGGTTAAGGCTCAAAAATCAAAAAAGAAAAAATGGATAAGCCTTGCTGGCTTTATTATCAACATTCTTGTTGTTGCTGGAATTTTGGCATATCAACTTTTAACAGACAATTCAGACGTTGCTCCATTTTCTGTTTTAATTTCAAACATTCACTGGGAAATTTTCCTTCTTGTTATTCTTTGTTTCGTTTTAAACATGTTCACGGATTCAGCAAAGTTTTGGGTGCTTTTCAAAAAGACATGCAACACGAACAGACCGGCTCTTTCCTATAAAGTTAGTGCTCTTGGAAAATATTACGACAACATAACTCCCCTTTCGTCGGGCGGAGAGCCATTCCAAATTTACTACATGAAAAAACATGGAATTAAGGGAGCGGACTCTCTTTCAATTTCAATTGGAAAATATGTTTTGCAGCAAATAACTTACATTGCGTTCGCCCTTATTGTTATGATTATTGGAATAACGCTTCCTAACGATGGCGGAACGGGAACAACCGTTGTTACGGCAACAAGTTGGATTGGATTTGCCCTTAACGCATTCATAATAATTCTTGTTGGATTTGTTTCGATAAGCAAAAAAGTTGGAGATAAACTTGTTTCAGGTTGTTTGAAACTCCTTTGCAAAATGAAAATTCTCAAAAATTATGAGAAGCACTATAACAAAGTTCAAAGAACAGTTAACGACTATCAAACAACAATGAAATATTACGCAAAAGACCCAAAAACCTTTTTTTCAATTTTTGGAATCTCAATTGTTAATTTGTTCTTAACCTACGCTCTTCCATTCTTAATCCACGCATCATTCTATGGTTTCCATTTTGAGCTTTTTGCGCAAATTTTCATTTACTGTGTGATGGTTGACCTGGCCTCAAGTTTCTTCCCTCTCCCAGGCGGAACGGGTGCAAGCGAACTTTCCTTCTCGGTTCTTTTCGCAGATTTATTTGAAATTGGCGGAAATTTGTTCTGGGCAATGTTGATTTGGAGAATTTTCACATATTATATTTACATTGGTCAAGGTCTTATCGTTACGGCATACGACTATTTCCACGGAAACAAAAAACTTGAATGGACAAAGAAAAAATGGGCTCTTGAAGAGGAAAGCAGAAAGTTTGAAGAAAAAGAACTTCAAGATTTCGAACTTTCTCTTGAAAAGAAAAAACTTAAAAAGGAGAAAAAACAAAAATGATTTTAGACGATATTAAAAAGGCAAACATTGAAGCCCTTAAAAACAAGGACACAAACGCAAGAACAATTTACGGAATTGTTTCAAACAAAGCGATGCTTGAAACAATTAAAAAACGTGAAAAAAACGAAGAGTTAACCGATGCCGACATGGTTCAAATCCTTCAAAAAACAATTAAAGAGTTAACCGAAGAAGCGGAAAACTATCAAAAAGTTGGGAACACAGCTGAACAAGAAAACATTCTTGCTCAAAGAGTTATTTTGGAAAAATATCTTCCAAAAATGATGAGCGAAGAAGAAATCCGCGAGATAATTTCAACCCTTTCCGACAAATCAATTGGAAATGTTATGAAGCATTTTAGAACTGAATATGCAGGAAAATGTGATATGAAACTTGTAAGCGACATCGCACGTCAATTTTAATTTTCAGGAGAATAATGAAAATCTATTCAATAAGCGACCTTCATTTAAGCATAAACAATCCCAAGCCTATGGACATTTTTGGACCGGCTTGGGATAATTATGTTGACCTTATTGTTGACGACTGGAAAAAGAAAGTTGGAAACGACGATGTTGTTCTTATTTCTGGCGACATAAGTTGGGCAATGAAACTTGAAGACGCAAAGCCAGACGTTGATTTTCTTGCTGCCCTGCCCGGAAAAAAAATTATGATTCGAGGCAACCACGATTACTGGTGGAAAAGCATTTCCGGGGTTCGAAGCATTCTTCCAAACAATTTTTTTGCATTACAAAACGACCACGTTGCAATTGACGAAACAATATTTTGCGGGACGCGAGGCTGGCAAGTTCCAGAAGGAACATTCAAAACCGAGGAAGACGAAAAAATTTTTAAGCGCGAAATAATCCGCCTTGAACTTTCTCTTCAAAGCGCAAAGGACGAACAAGCAAGACTTAAAGAAAACGGAACAGATGCAAAAATTGTTGCGTTAATCCACTATCCGCCCTTCAACATTAAACATGAACCAAGCGAGTTTACAAAACTGTTTGAAAAATATGGCGTAAGTTGCGTTGTTTATGGTCACCTCCACGGTTCAAAAAGCCGGTCGAATTTCCTATATGAGTTTGGCGGCGTTAAATATTATTTAACTTCTTGCGACCTTGTTGGAAACAAACTTGTTGAAATAAAATTTTAAGAGCAAAAATTTGCTCTTTTTTTAACCCACAACCTACTTTTTTCATAGAATGAAGCAGGAGGAAAATTATGCAATGTTTCAATTCAAATCAATTCGATTGCTTCTATGTTAATCGCCCATATTGCTCGCTTAAGCCATTTTGCAGCGTTTCGCCTTGTCCAAGGTTTTCCTGCCCACAAAATTGTTTTCCTGCTCCAGAATTTGGAAGCCCTTGCCAAAACGATTTCTGCTTTGAGCGTCCGTTCCCAAGCCCATGTTTCAATCCTCCGCCAATAAATCCAAACTTAATTTGGTTTCTTGGAGGAATTTGCGTTGGGTCTAGGCATTCAAATAAACTTTTAGAAAATGGTTAAGATTTGCATTATGTTTACTTAAAACAACTTTCAAGCTTCCTTTTGTTTGACACAAATTACAACTTGAGAGCACGCGTTGAACTTGAAGCGCAACGGGTTTTTCGCACGAAATAATTTTTGCATCTGGCAAAATTGTTTGAATTTGCTTTTTAACAAAATTATAGTGGGTGCAACCAACAACAACGCATGAGGGTCTTAAACCTTTAAGGTTTTTAGACAAGTATGGCAAAACACGGTTGAAATCGGCCGTGTTTTCGTCAATTAAACTTGCAAGCTGACAAAGCGGAAGTTTTGTTATTGTTGTTTCTGGCGGAGTTTTTTTGAGGTATTTTTTAATAAGTTCATTGCTTTGAAGCGTTTGAGATGTTGCAAGAATTAAGATGTTTTTAAACCCTTCATCAACCGCTTTCTTAACGGCTGGTTCAACGCAAACAATTGGAAAAGGAAAAACCAAGCGAAGAATTTTCCCGCAAACACTTGACGCCGTGTTGCAAGCCAAAACAAGCATTCCAATTTCATCGTTTTTGTTAATTTCCAAAATGTTATGCAAAACACAACCAAGAATTTCCGCCTTTGTTTTGTTTCCATAAGGCGAATTTTTTGTGTCGGCAAAATAAAGATAATCATAACTTGGCAAAAGGGTTTTAATTTCTTTCAAAATGCTTGCCCCGCCAATTCCGCTGTCGTAAACAACAATTTTTTTCAACATAAAAATATATATGAAAAAAACTTAAAAAAGGCTAAATATCCTATCGAACAATGGTTTCAATTTCGCTTGGCAAAAGCGACGGAAAAAGGGTTTCGTTAAGCGCTTTGGAAATAATTTTTGAAAGTGTTTCAATGCTTTTTTCAACATCTGTTGGAGAAAGCATCAAATTTTCAACCGCTCGCAATTGATTTTTAAGTTTTGGGTTAGAAATTTCATTTGCAATTGACGAAGCATAAATTAACGTTGGAACGCCAATTGTTAAAACTTTCCCAACCTTAAGCGATGACTTTGAAATCTTTTTCGAAAGCCGCCCATTCCCGCTTCCCGCCGAAATTCCGTTTTCGCTAATTTGAAAGCAACAGCACAGCCTTGAAATTGAATTTGTTGCCAAGGCGTCAACAACAATAACCAAATCTGGCGAAACGATTTTTGAAATTGCCTTAACAATTTCGAACGTTTCAATTCCAGTGTTCGCCTGAACATTTGGTGCAATTGCGCAAACCGACGGCGAAAGTTCAAGCCCGCGAGAGATCAACAATTTTTCAATGGTTTTTGGTCCAAGCGCATCATTCCCGACCTCTCTGTTTCCAAGTCCAACAATCAAAATATTTTTTGCCTTGTTAATTTTGAATGTGGATTTAAGTTCATTTTTTAAAAGGCTGTTAAGATTCTTTTCAATTTTTGAACCGACAAGAAAAAGCGACTGGGCGCTAATTATAACTTCCTTTTTCTTTAAATTCCTTGAAATTGAAATCCCGAAATCGTGTTTTTCGCATGAAAAATTTTTTTTGTTCCCAATTTCATCGAACAAATTTGTTGTTTGCCTTTTCATAACCCTAGTTTTTGAAATTTTTTTGAAAATATGAAAATTTTGCTTGCAAATCTTCCCAATATGTGTTAAACTCTCGAAAGTAAGATAACAAAAAGGAGAAAGACCGTGCCAAACATTAAATCAGCAATTAAAAGAGTTGGAGTTAATGAAAAGAAAAACTTGGAAAACAGAATGATTAAATCCAAGATTTCAACTTATGTTAAAAAGTATAAAATGGCAGTTAAAGAAAACAACCTCGACGAAGCTCAAAAACTTTTAAGCGAAGTTTTCTCGCTTTTGGACACAGCTGCTAAAGACAATGTAATCCACAAAAATAACGCAAACTCAAAGAAAGCAACTCTTGCAAAACTTTTAGATAACGCAAAAAAAATTAACGGCTAGAAATTAAGCCGTTTTTTTATTAAAAAAATATAAGACTTATTGGTCTTATATTTTATTTTCAAGCAATTTTTCGGCAACTTTTTGCCCCGCCTTTTCCATAACTTCTGCCGTAAGTTTTTGATCGTAAAACTCTTCCAAAGTGAAAGGTTTTCCAAACCGAAGAGTGTTTGGGCGAAAAAGTTTTGGTTTCTTCTTAATCCAAACGGGAACAATTGGCGTTTTTGTTTTGATAGCAAACATTGCCGCCCCGCCCTTAACCTCTGAAAGGTCTTGCTCGGTTTTGTTTCGTGTTCCCTCCGGGAAAATTGTTAAAACTTTTTCACTATTCAAAACTTTAAGCGAAAGTTTGATTGCGTTCAGGTCGGTTTTCCCCCTATCAACAGGAATTGCATGGACAAATTTCATAATCCCGCGCATGAATTTGTTTTTAAAAAGTTCTTTTTTCGCAAGGAAATATTGTTTTCGCCATGTTGCCAAAACAAGCAAAATTGCATCAACATTGCTCATGTGGTTGCAAACAAAAATAACCTTCCCTTTTGGAATGTTTTTCTTCCCTTTAAATGCTGTTGGATATGCAAGCCAAACCCATGGATAAACTAAAAATTTAACAAAATTCAATTTTTTCCTCCAAAGTATTATATATCAAACTTACCGTCAAGTTTCAAATTGTTAACAATTTCCATTTCACTTTTCGAAAGTTCTTTGAATTTTCCGCGTTGCAAACCTCCAAGCGTGATTTCGCCAACGCGAATGCGTTTTAAAAGCACAATTGTTTTTCCAATTGCATCGAACATCCTTCGAACTTGATGGTTTTGCCCTTCGGTTATAACAACGGAAAGACGGGTTAATTTCCCGTCAAATTTAATTGCTTTAACCTTTGCCGGCGGCATTCTTTTTCCATTTTCAACCGCACCCGCACGAAGAACAGCAAGTTCGCTTTCTTGAACCTTGCCTTCAATTGTTACAATATATTCCTTTTCAATTTCATAGCGAGGGTGCATAACGCAATCGGCAAAATCACCGTCGTTTGTTATAAGAATAAGCCCCTCTGTGTTATAGTCAAGCCTTCCAATTGAAAAAAGACGAGTTGATGAAGGAAGAAGAGAAAAAATTGTTTTTCTTCCTTTTTCATCTCTGTTTGAGCAAATATATCCTTTTGGTTTGTTAAGTTTGTAATATACAAACTCGTTTGAAAGGGAAATTTTTTGACCGTCTAAAACAACTTCGTCCTTAAATTCGTTGATAACAGTTCCAAGTTCGCTTGCAACTTTCCCGTTAACAAAAATTTTTCCTTGCTTAATTAATTCGTCTGCTTTTCGTCTTGAGGCAACACCTGCCGTGCTTAAAAATTTATTTAATCTCATGATTTAATTTTAAATCATTTACACAACAAAAGCAAACATATTTCACAAATTCCAGTTATTAGTTATCTTTTCAATTTTATCCATAAACTTTGTTGATTCAATTTTGTTTGTTGAATAAATTTTTTCCTCAAAAATTGTTTCATCACCAAGTTTAATTGAAATTTTTCCAAGTTCTTGTTCTTTCTCAATTGGGGCTTCAATTGAAGACAGAAGTTCAATTTCTGTTTTTATTTTTTCAATTTCTTGCTTTGAAAGCGGAAAATCGAACTTGCGTTTTGAAAAGGTTTCAACATTTTCTTTAACCCCTTTTTCAACGCAAACACTTGGCTGCTTTGAATATTCTTTTAAAAGCGAAACCATTGAATAATTTTCGAACCCCATTTGCAAAAGTCTTTTGCTTTCCTCAAACATCGGTCCGCAGTTTAAAACAACGCAAATAAGCCTCATTCCGTTTTGCTTTGCGCTTGCAACAAAACATCTTTTTGCGTTATCTGTGAAACCGGTTTTAACCCCTTCGCAACAATCCATTTCCCAAAGAAGTTTATTTTTGTTTTTTAAAAGTTTTGCCGGAACTTCATCGTTTCCCGAAACTCTTATGTTTTTTGTTGAAACAATTTCACGAAAAACCGGATTTTCCATTGCGCATGCAGTTATTTTTGCAAGGTCATAAGCGCTTGTGAAATGGCCTTCCATGTCCAAGCCATGAACATTTGCAAAACTTGTGTTTTCAAGCCCAAGTTCACTTGCTTTCTTGTTCATAAGTTCAACAAATTTATCCTCATTCCCGCAAACGCGACATGCAATTGCAACCGCCGCATCGTTCCCAGATGGGAGCATGAGCCCATAAAGAAGCTCGCGAAGAGTTTTTTTCTCTCCCTTTTTAAGATACAAACTTGTTCCTTCAATTCCAACGCTTCGAGGGTCAACCTCGAAAGTTTCATCAAGGTTTGTTGAATTTTCAAGGGCAACAAGCGCAGTCATAATTTTTGTTGTTGATGCCATTGGAAATTGCCCATGACAATTTTTTTGATACAAAATTCGGCCGGTTGACGCCTCAATAACAGCCATTCCTCTTGCATAAGTTGCAGTTTCTTCGGTTGAATCCAAAAACGAAAGATCTCGATTTTCGGCAACAACTTCGGTTGGCTTCGCAAGGAAAGACGAAAAAATAAAGGAAAAAATCATGACCAAACAAAGAATTAGAATTATTAACTTAACTTTCCTTATTTTCATTTGTTTGTCTCCTTTTTCTCGAATGATGAGGAAATTTTTTCGGCTGTTTTTGCAACAAGTTCCAAAATTTTTTGATAGTTTGTTTCATTTGTTGTTGAAACAAATTTAACTTCGCTTGGCGTTGAAACAAGAAATCCAATTGGATTAAGCATAACTGCTCCGCCGCTGCCCCCAGCCGTTGGATAATGGGTTGCAACTCGTCGCGTTGAAACATCGGCATATTCCCCGCCTCCAACAACAAACCCAACAGTAATTTTTGAAACAGGAATAATTGATGTTCCGTCGGGCAAGTTTGTTGGATTCCCAAAAATTGTTTCATTTGTTGAAATTGTTTTAAGAGATGCAATTGTTCTTTCAATCAAGTTGTCGATTGTTGACGTTCTTTCATAAACTTTCATATAATTAACCTCAAAATGTATTTTGCACTTTAACTTAAAATTTATTAAAATTTTTAAACATTTTTTAGTTTTCGGTCGACCTTGCTGTCGTTTTTGTTTCTTAAAATTGAAACAAGTCCGCTGAAGATGACATCAAAAATTGAAAGGGTTATCCACATTGAAATTCCAACAGAAAATTTACTTTCAAAAAATTCTGTTTTATTTTTCAAACAAAAACTTCCTGTTTGCTGCTTGGTTTTAAGCCGAGCAAGAAAAATTTGAACAGCATTTGAAAATGCAGCGGAAACAAGCGAACTTTTGAATGGCTCTCCCTCGCCAACAACAGAATATACGTTGAGTTTTCGAACCTTAATTTTGTTTCCAACTTCCCTTTGAAAAAAGATTAAAAAACGAAGTTGTTTTTCGCCGAACTCAATTTTAACGTCCTTATTTCCCTTTTGCGTTATCAAAACTATCCTTGTTTTTTCTCTTTTAATTTTTGCAACGAAAATTTTGATAAACCAAAGATGAACAGAAATTGCCCCATGATTTTCAAGAAAGTCATAAGAAAATTTCCCGTCAATTGTTAGCGGAAAAACAACAATCAAAATTATTGGAACAAAAAAAAGAAGATAGGGGCTTTCCATTTCAATCTATCTTCTCCATTTTAATTCTGTTTTAGTCTTTTAAAGCGAAACTGTTGAAGACGCCGTGAGCGACAAATCGCTAAGCCCAAGCCCGTCTTTCATAAGATAATATGCAGCGCTTCCAATCATTGCCGCGTTGTCCGTGCAAAGGATAAGAGAAGGCATGAACAACTCTATGTTCCGCTTTTCCGTTTCCGTTTTAAGGGTTTCCTTAAGTTTTGAGTTTGCCGAAACTCCGCCAGCAACAACAAGTTTTTTCCCGCCCAATTTTTCGCAAGCCAAAATTGTTTTTCCAACAAGTTCGTTTGTAACTTCTTTTTGAAAACTTGCGCAAATGTTTGGAACGTTAATTTCTTCGCCATTTTGAGTTAATTTATGAACATAGTTAATAACTGCTGTTTTAAGCCCGCTGAAGCTGAAATTAAATGAGTTTTGCATTGGGCTGTGGGAAACAAATTTAATTGATTCCTGCCCTTCTTTTGCCGCTTTATCAACCTTTGGGCCTCCGGGATAGCCCAGTCCAACAACACGCGCAACCTTGTCAAACGCCTCGCCGGCAGCATCGTCAACGGTTGTTCCAATAAGTTCGTGGGAATTATAGGAAGGAATGTTCAAAATTGCGGTGTGCCCGCCGCTTACCATAAGACAAACAAAAGGAGGCTCAAGATTTTCGTATGTTAAATAGTTTGCAGCGATATGCCCTTTAATGTGGCTTACAGCAATAAGCGGAACATCAAGCGAAAACGCAAGCGATTTCGCAAAGTTAACTCCAACCAAAAGCGCGCCAACAAGCCCAGCGCCATAAGTTACGGCAACAGCATCAATTTCTTTTTCGGAAATGTTTGCCTTTTCAAGCGCTTCACGATAGATGTTTGAAATTGCCGTCACATGATTTCTTGATGCAATTTCAGGAACAACACCGCCAAATCGCGTGTGGATATCAATTTGCGAAGCAATTATGTTCGAAAGGATTTTTCGTCCATTTTCAATTAATGCAACGCTTGTTTCGTCGCACGAACTTTCAATTGATAAAATGCGGACAATTTCTTTTGTTCGCAACATTTCAAATTTTTCTTTTGCTCTTTGATAATATAATTTTTCCATTTATGCCTGAATTGCGGTTACAGCTGCAACCAAAACGATGTCCCAAACGGAACAACCGCGAGAAAGGTCGTTAACCGGCTTGTTTAAATTTTGAAGGATTGGACCAATTGCTTTAGCGCCCGAAACATGTTGAATTGCCTTATAGCAAATGTTCCCGCTGTTTAAATCCGGGAAAACAAAAACATTTGCATCGCCTTTTAAGCAACCTTTTGGATTCTTAATTTTAGAAATTTCGCTTGAAACAGCAGCATCAAATTGGATTTCGCCGTCAACAATAAGTTTTTTGTTCTTCAAAATTGCCGCCGCCGCTCTAACTTTTTCAACGCTCTCGCCTTTCCCCGATCCGTCTGTTGAATATGAAAGCATTGCAACTTTTGCTTTTCCCGACGCAAACGACTCGAAACTTTCGGCGGTTTGTTTTCCAATTTGAGCAAGTTCTTCCGAACTTGGAGAAATGTTAAGACTTATGTCGCTTGCAAAAACAACTCCTCTTTTCTTAAAGAATTTGTTTTTTCCATAAAGCATCATGAAGGAAGAAACGATTTCATTTTTATTTTTTGCTTTGATAATTTGAAGTGCATTTTTAATAACTTTTTCGCTTGGTGTTTCTGCCCCGGCAACCATTCCGTCTGCAATTCCTGCCTCAACCAAAAGCGTTCCAAAGCAAATTGGATCAAGCGCAAGTTTTTCGGCTTCTTCAAATGTCATTCCCTTATCTTTGCGTTTTTCATACAAAATTTTAACAAGGTCATCATAGATTTCCGAAGTTTTTGGGTTGATTATTGTCATTCCCTTAATTTGGTCTTTAAAGCGCAAAACAAGCGCACTTTCATCGCCAAGCAAAACAACTCGAACAATTTTCTTTTTGTTCAAAAATTTTGCCGCTTCCATTGTTCTTTCGCTGAAATCTGCTTCAGGAAAAACAATTGTTTTATATTTCTTTTTCGCTTTTTTAATAAGCATCTTTTCGCTGAACATAAAATCTCCCGTGGTTTTCATACATTCCAAAGTTTTAACGTAAATTTATTTTAAATGAATAAATCAAAATTGTCAAATAAACTTGGAAAGAAAACCACTTGTTTAAAAAATATTATACGCAAATTAACCAATGTTAATTTCATTTATGCAATTTTAATTCTAACAATAATTTTCGCAATTGTTTTAAGTCCCAAAAAGTATTCTGAATTTACGTTTCAAGGGATAAGAGTTTGGGCAACTTGCGTTCTTCCATCGCTTTTCCCTTTTATGATTTTTTCGAAACTTTTAACCGCAACAGGATTTCCAACTGAAATTTCAAAGCACTTTTCAAAACCCACAAAAAAATTATTTAACTGCCCGGAAGTTTCCTCATATGTTTTTTTAATGAGCATTTTGGCAGGCTATCCTCTTGGCGCGAAACTTACAAGCGAACTCTATGAAAACGGAAAAATCTCCCGAACTGAAGCCCATCGAATTTGCTCTTTCACTTCAAACTCCGGACCAATGTTTATTGTTGGAACAGTTGGAGTTGGAATGTTACTGTCTCAAAAAGCGGCAGTTTTAATTTACATTTCCCACATTCTTGGCGCGCTTGTCAACGGGCTTCTGTTTCGCTCATACACACCAAAAGAAATTCCCCAATCTTCTCAAAAAATCGAGAAGAAGAACGAATTTGACTTAAGCAAAACAATGCTCGACGGCGTTAATTCAATTTTGCTTGTTGGTGGATTCATAACAATCTTTTTTGTTGTTACCGAAGTTTTTTCGTCGCTCGGCTTTTTCAAGCCAATTTCTCTTTTGCTTTCAACTCTTGGGCTTGAAGCAAACGTTTCAAATGGGCTTATTTTTGGTTTTTTTGAAATGACAAAAGGTTGCTTACTTGTTGCTTCTTCAACAATTCCCCTTGCTTTTAAAGCTTCAATTTGCTGTTTTCTAATTTCATTTGGCGGCCTTGCAATTTCCTTTCAAGCACTTGCCTTTTTGAATAAGTTTAAAATTTCTAAAAAATTTTTCTTCATGCAAAAAACAACGCAAGGCATAATTTCTTTCTTAATTTGCCTTGCGCTATGCTCTTTGTTCCTTTAAATTTTAAAATGCATTTTCAATGTGCCGAATTTCATCGCCAATAATTTCAACAACATCAAAACGGGATTGAACTTTGTTAAGGATTTTTTGAGATTTCAAATATGAAAGCGAAACCTGCCTAATTTTTTGCTGTTTGCGCCATGTAACAGCCTCGCATGGAAGCCCAAAAAGTTTTGAAGAACGCGTTTTAACTTCAACAAAAACAACAAAATTTTTATCCTCGGCAACAATATCAATTTCGCCAACCTTGTTTGAAAAATTAGTTGCCAAAATTTTATATCCTTTATCTCTCAAAAATTGAGCCGCCTTTGCTTCTCCGCTTGTTCCAAGAATTTTTGTGTTCACAGCGTTATCCTTCCAATTCTTCCTTTCCTGAAATCGTCCAAAATTGCCTTTGCTGTTCGCTCATAGTCAATTTCGCCCCCTCGAACAACATATTTTCTTTTTTCAGCAATTTTTTCCATTATCTCAAGGACTGTTTCCCCCTCTGTTTCAACGCCATATCTTTCTAAAATCAATTTTGGATATTGCTCCAAAAGGGTTTCGATTAAGAAAAGTGAAAGTTGCTCAATTTCAACAACATCGTCCTTAATTGAGCCAATGAACGCAAGTTTTCTTGCTTCAGCCTCATTTGTTAAGTTTGGCCAAAGCGTTCCCGGAGTGTCCAAAATTTCAATGTTGTTTGAAAGTTTAACCCACTGTTTCGATTTCGTGACCCCAGGCTTGTTCCCCGTTATTGCTTTTCTAACCCCGCAGAGGTTGTTAACAAGCGTCGATTTCCCGCAATTTGGAACGCCAATAACCATTGCACGAACAAAATAGTTAACCCCCTTGCTCCTATATTTTTCAATTGTTGAGGCGCAAAGAGCGTTAAGAGAATTTGTTATTAAATTAATTGCCCCAGATGACGTGCTGTTAAGTTCAACAACAAGTTTGTTTTCGCCTGGAATCTTGGTTTTAATTTCTTTAACTTTTGCTTCGTCTGCCAAATCAATTTTGTTAAGGACGAAAAGAATTGGTTTGTTCCCAATAATCTTAACAAATTCTGGATTCAAACATGCAAAAGGAGCACGCGAATCAAGAACATAGATTAACGCATCAACATTCTTCGCTTCCGCCTCCATCATTCGAAGCGCTTTTTGCATATGCCCAGGAAACCAGTTTATTTTTTCCATTTGTTAAACATGTCCTCCCTTTTGTTTTTCGTTTCCTCAATTGCCTTCTCTTCACGGAATTTCCTTATATGTTCGTGATTCCCCGAAAGCAAAACTTCCGGAACTTTATACCCCATAAAATCTGCTGGGCGCGTGTATTGCGGATATTCCAAAAGCCCGCTTGTGTGGCTTTCTTCCGAAAGCGATTCCTTCGTTAAAACGCCGTCAACATGTCTTGCAATTGCATCAACAACAACCATTGCCGGAAGTTCCCCGCCTGTTAAAATATAGTCGCCAATTGAAATTTGAATTGGATTAAAAATTTCAATAATTCTTTCGTCAATTCCCTCATAATGTCCACAAAGAAAAACAAGGTGCTTTTCCTTCGAAAGTTCAATCCCTTTTGCTTGCGAAAAAACTTCCCCTTTTGGTGAAAGATAGATTAAAACACTTTCTTCTTTCAAAACACTTTTAATTGCGTCGTAAATTGGCTGTGGCGTCATAAGCATTCCTGCTCCTCCGCCAAAAGGAACATCGTCGCATTTTTTGTGTTTATCTTTTGAAAAATCTCGAATGTTAATAACGTTAATTTCAAGTTTTCCGCTTGAAACAGCGCGCCCCAAAACACTTTCGAAAAGAGGCGCAAACATATCTGGGAAAAGAGTTAAAATGTCAATTTTCATATATTTGATTATAACCCAAAAAAGATAATAACGCAAATTTTTCTCTCATATACATATTTTAGAAATTTTTAAAAATGGAGAGAAATATGAAATTCAAAAAAATTGCAATAAGAACGCTAATTTGCCTTTGCGCAATAAGTCTTGTTGCTCTTGCAATCGTTCTTTTCACCGGCTGCGAAAACAATTCAAATCTAAACAATCTTTCGAAATATAATTTGAGCATTGAATTTAACGACGAGGAAAAAAGTCTTTCTTGCAAAGAAAAATTGACCTATGTTAACGAAACAGAAACCGCGCTCAACTTCGTTTGTTTCCATCTTTATCCAAACGCATTTCGCGAAGGCGCAACACAAAAAGTTGTTTCTCTTTCAAACGAAACAAAAGCCTTTCCAAACGGAAAAAGTTATGGGAGCATAACAATAGATAATGTGTCAGTTATGCATAACACCGCAATATACAGTGCTATGCAAAACACAACACAGCCAACATATAGTGAAATAACAGAATTTTGGAAAACAACAAGCCCAACAGAAAACACATATTTCATTGGCGGAGAAGACCAAAACATTTTGTATGTTATCCTTAAAGACCAACTTTTCCCTGACGAAAAAACCGAAATCGAAATCGATTTTTCCGTTATTCTCCCAAACATAAACCACCGTTTTGGTTATGGCAACGACACAGTTAACATTGCCAATTTCTACCCTATTGCGTGCGTGTTTTCCAACGGTGATTTCGATAAATCTCCATACAGCCCCAACGGCGACCCATTCTTTTCAAACATGGCAACCTACTCCGTTGAACTTTCAGTCCCAAGCGAATACATTGTTTCAAACACAGGCAAAGTTGTAAGTCAAAGCAATGAAAATGGTGTTAAAAAATTAACCATGGAGGCAAAGCAAGTCCGCGATTTTGCAATTGTTCTTTCAAAGAAATTTAAATCACTTTCCAAAAAAACAGGCGGAACAGAAATAACATATTACCATTTCGACGATTCAGCTCCGGAGGAATCGTTGGAGGTTGGAGTTAAAGCCGTTGAATTCTTCAACAAAACTTTTGGCGAATATCCATATTCAACCCTTTCGGTTGTTCAAGCAAATTTTGTTCATGGCGGAATGGAATTCCCAAATTTAGTTTATATTTCAAGCGACGTTAAAGACCCTTTGTTCTATAAACAAGTTATTGTTCATGAAATTGCGCATCAATGGTGGTATAACCTTGTTGGAAGCAACGCGTTTAAATCGGGCTGGCTTGACGAAGGCTTAACCGAATATTCAACTGCCCTTTTCTTTGAAGAGCATGAGGAATACGGAATTTCAAAAGATGCATTAATCAACAACGCATATTCTCTATACTCCCTTTTCGTTCAAGTTTATGAAAAAGTTTACGGAAGCATCGACACGTCAATGGATCGCGCATTAAACGAATATGAAAGCGAGCAACAATACACCTACGTTGCTTATGTTAAAGGAATGCTCCTTTTCGACTCGCTTCGAGAAATTCTTGGCAAAAATCAATTTGAGAAATGTCTTCAAAACTATTTTAAGGAATACAAATTCCAAAACGTGACCCCAAATAATTTGATTGCGTCGTTTGAAAAGACTTCAAAGCGAAGTTTGGAATCGTATTTCAACGCGTGGATTAACGGCGAAGTTATTTTGTTAAAATGATTTTATGTGATATAATAATCGTATGAACAAAAGTGTTATTGTAACAGGCGCATCGCGAGGAATTGGGGCTCAAATTGCAAAAGACTTTGCTAAAGAAGGCTACAATGTTTTAATTAACTATAATAATTCTGAAGCCGATGCAATTAAAGTTAAAGAAGAGATTAACAAAAACAATCCAAATGTTATTGCTGAAATTTATAAATGCAATGTTCAAAATTTAGATGAGTGCGAACAAATGGCAAGATTTGCAATTTCCATTTTTGGGAAGATTGACGTTCTTGTTGCAAACGCAGGAATTGCGCAAATTAAGCCGCTAATCGATGTTTCAAAAGAAGACATCAACAATCTTATTGGCATAAACCTTGTTGGAGTTATTAACTCTTGCAAAGCGGTTTGCGAAAACATGATTTCAAACAAATTTGGAAGAATAATTGCAATTTCGTCGATGTGGGGAATTTATGGGTCATCTTGTGAAGCGCCATACTCTGCGGCAAAAGCGGGAGTTATTGGATTTTGCAAAGCGCTTTCAAAAGAACTTGGCCCGTCGAACATAACAGTTAGCACAATTTGCCCCGGGCTTATTGAAACAGGCATGAACAGCAGTCTTTCAAAGGAAACAATCGACGAAATTGTTTCGTCAATTCCTCTTGGGCGAATTGGAACACCTTCCGATGTTTCAAGCCTTGCCGTTTTCCTTGCAAGCAGCAATGCAAGTTACATAACAGGGGCAACGATTCAAGTTGACGGCGGAATAATTCTTTAAAACAAAAAAGCCAAGCAATTTTGCTTGGCTTTTTAATTTAATTTTCTTTGTTAATTTCTTCTTTGTTGTTTTCCGTTCCTTCCGAATTCTTTGTTTCGTCATTTTCTTCCGGCGTTTTGATTTCATTTGTTTCATCTGTTTTGTTATCCTTTGTTTTGTCAGTCTTTGCATTTGGCATTGTAACAACACCCAAAACGACCAAAACTCCGGCAACCGACATAATTATGTCGTTAACAAGTTGTCCATCTGGAATAAACCCGCAAGCTCTTCCAATTGCCTCAACCAAAACAACAACAGCACTTGACAAACTGACCCAAAAGCCATAGTTTTTAAACATATTTTTCATAACTCCTCCTCTTCTTTTAGAAAAACAATTTTCTTAATTTCTTTAACGTCATTTTTAACACCCTTAACATCTTGCGAAACTCTTTTAATAAGTTTCGATTGAGTTTTCAAATTTTCGTTAATTGACGAAATTGAGGAGCTTGTTTGTTCAAGTTTTCCTTGAATATCCCTTGTTGCATTTGCAACCATAGCAATTTCTTTTTTGCTTTCTTTCGAAGAATCTTTAATTTCCCCAACATCTTCCTTAATTTCATCAACTTTTTCGCTTGCTTGACGAATTTCGCTAACATTTTTGTTAAGCGAATTAATTGTTTGGGTGTATTTATCTTCGCGCTTTGCACTGTCCTTAAGCAAATATGCCAAAAGACAAACGAAAAGCGTTGCAAAAATTCCGTTAGAAATGACAAGTTTTAAAATTTCTTGCCACATTCCATTCTATTCCTTCCTGTTTGAAATTTGTGAATAGATTGCAGGGTAATAATAACTTAAAATGTTTTCAAAACGTTTATCATTTTCAAGTTGACTAATTGCAACATCTTTTGGAATTGAATTAAGATAATCCAAAATCGATTGATATTTTTCGGAAAGGATTTGATTTAAAAATCCCTGCTCTCCAAGTTTTTCTTTTTGTTTCGTAAGAGCCGCATTTCGCACATCAATCCTTTTTTGCTCCTCCAAATTTGCTTTTTCTTGCGCCTCAACATGTGCCTTTTCTTGCTTGTCAATTTCTTTGTTGAAGCTTTCAACTTCTTTTCTTTGTTTTGAAATTTCATTTGTTATCTTGGCAATTTTATTTTCAAGTTTAACCGCATAAGAAATGTCGAACCCATCAAGCGCATTTTGTTTTTGCATTTCCAAAACACTCTTCTCGCCTTCAAGGCGCTCAATTTTTCTGTTAAACTCATTAATTGCCGAATTAACTTCACTTTCTTTTTCCCCTTCAATTGCTTTAACAGCCTCATTGAAAATTGATGAACGTGAAATACCCTGCTTAATTGAATTGTTTGTTGTTTTTCTGAGTGACGAATTATAACTTTGAAACGCATCTTCAATTGAATCGTCCATATTATCCTTGGCATCTTCAATTTTTGCGTCCAAATCTGAAAATTTGTTTATGTAAGAATTCTCAATTTTTTGCCTTCCATTTTCCCTTTCCTCCGAAAGTGAACTTTCTGCTTGAGATCTTATCTCTTCTTCGGTTGGCTCGTTAAACTCCTTTTTCTCCAAGCCAAGTGAAGTTATTTCCTTTGGTGTAAACGATTCCAAAGAATATTTTTTGTCGATTTCTTCAAGTTTCTTAAAAGCATCTTCTTTTTGCTTTTCAAAATCGACGGCGGAACTTGAGCTTTTATATTCTGCCATTTTAACTCCTCCTAAATTGTTGAAATTTTCAATATTTTTGTTTCGTATATTATCAAGGGTCATCTGCTTATATCAATTGTAATTTCCGGGCAAGCAATTGCCGCATTACCTCCGTCCGACTCAATTGAAAATTGGAACATTTCGCCCCGTAAATTTGGATAGATAACAGATGTTGTGTTTTTTCCTTTAACCTCAAAACTTTTAGTTTCCACGTCTGTTTTAATAATAACTTTGCAATCTTCTTTTGTTACAAGCGTAAATTTTGTCACCTTCTTAATTTTGTCTGGATAGCCTAAATTCGTGAATGGCGAGGTCCAAACCTTTTTAAGAGGAACGCCAAAAATTTTCCCGCTTTGATCCATTTCCCCAAGTTGTTTTTTATGTTCATTATTAAACAGAACTGCAAGTTTGTTAACGGTTTCATATTCAATTGAGCACATATCTTTAAGATCAACACCTCTTGTTAAACTTATCTCACCCGTTTTAAGGTCAAGTTCAATAAGCGAGTTGTTAACATAACCGCCCTCATAACTTTCGCACCCAACAGTTTCTTCATCGTCATATTTTAAACGACAACCCAAATAATATTTCCCGTTGTGATATGCACTGCAGCATTTATCGTTGTTGTCTTCAAACATCGATTCAATGTTAAGCGAAAGTTTTGTTGCCGAATAACCATTAAACGAATAGATTCCATCTCGTGCCAAAAACATAATTCTGTCGCCACAAACACAAACAGAATTTCCATAAATTTTTCCGCTTGTAACAAACATGCTTGAAAGACTGAACTCTGTTTGATCGCCATATGCTGAAAGTCTTGAAATTCCATATTCTTTGAATATGTAAACATAATCATTAAAACTAACAACTTTTTGCAAGCAGCCTCTGTCGTCAATAATTTCAATGTATCCCGCGTCGTCAAGGCTCATGTCCCAATTCGTTGGGTCAAGGTTTGCGCTGAAAACAAGTTTGTTTCGTTTTCCTTCCTCAATTGCAAAAACTCGCTCATAGTGACGGCAAATTGAAATAATCTTTGGCGCACTTTCAAGAAGTTCACTGGTTGTTGTTGGTTGAAATTTAAACATTCCGTCTGTTGGAGAACTTACAAGCATAACGTCCGTTCCATTAATGTTATAGTAAACAGCGCTTGGTTCAGATGTGAATTCAAGATCTCCAGCAAGATCGATATTGTCGAAAACTGGATTAATTCCAATAATTTTAACGTATTCAACAAGGTTGTCAAAACTCAAAACAAGCATGTGGTCGCGGTGGTTAAACGTAGTGTCGTAATATGGGAAAAGCCAAAGCTTGTTAAGTTTTGTGAAATCTTCAACAATTTGAAGTTCTCGCATTGTTGAATTTGCCTCGCTTGTTTGAGGCAGCGTTAAGGTTTTAAAACCAATTCCTGTTTTAAGCTCGCCGCGGTTAAAATTATAGTTGTATGAAACTTTTGCATAACTATATGGAAGTGAACTTTCGTCAGTTTCGGTGTTAATTCCGTGCTTAAAAGTTGAAAGAGAAAGTTTTTTTGTTGTTTTATTTTTTAAAAGAAGTTGATTTTCATATATCATTAAATCCACCTCCGTTTTGGAAGACGAATTTCCGATTTCTTTCTTGCTGCAATAATCAAACCATCTTTAAAGCGCTTTTCCCAAATTGACGCATCGTCGTGGAGTCCGCAAATAAAACAATATTCCATTGCAACGCCATAAGCAACAATTCTTTCGCTAAGTTTTTGAGAAAATTCGTCAAGTGAATTTGTTAAGCTTTCAAGTTTATCTGGCTCATAGGAATAGGTTATTTTAAGATCTCCCGGAGAGGTTTCAACACGGTCGGAAAAAACTTTGAAGGGTTGAGTTAAATTAAATTTGTTTTCGATTTTATAAACGTCCAAAACTTTTTTCGACAAATTTGAAATCTCAACAATTCCGTTCGAGCAATAAACTTTTTCCGTTTTCAAAATTGGAATGTAATCTGTTGAAATCTCACTTAAAACAAGATTTAAACATCTTAAAAGATGATTAATTTCTTTTTGTTGAGCTTCGGTTGATTCTTCAGTTCCGTCAAGTTCCAAAACTTCCAAAAGATCTTCCTTTTGAAGAAAAACGCAAGCGGTTTTCAAAATGCCTTTAATTGTCATTTCTAATCCTCCTTTTAAATTTTTGAATATTTAATTTGTTCAAATAGTTTGTCTTTTGCATTATTTAACATGCTTTTTTGTGTTCTTTCCTGTTTCTTTTCGTTTTCTCGATCAATTTCATTAATAAGTTTCTCTCTGTTTTCAACTCTCGTTTTTCTAACGAACAAAACCGTTCTCTCGTCAAGGCAAGAATAAGGAACAGTTAAACAATAACTGTTCCCAACTTGACTTAAATTGTGAATTTCAAACTTTTGCCTTTTTGTGTTAAAGAAAATTCGATAGGACAAATCAATTTCTCTAATCCTTTTTTCAATAAAAAACACATCATTCAAAATTTCAACAAGCATTTTAAAGCTCCCTATCTTTTTTAAGCGTCAAGAGTTGATTGAACAACTGTTGTCGACTTAAATGGATTTGTTACAGTTGAAGAAATTCCAGAAATTTTTCCTTGCGCATTTGGTTTGTTGCAAATTAAATCTGCATACTTAACAAGAGTTGCGCAGTAGGTTGCTTCGTTAGCATTTTGTTTGATAACTTTTCCGTCGTCGCCTTCAAGCCATTTCCAATCGCAAAGTTGATGTAATGTGAATTCATTTGTGTTAAGCAAATACATTTCATCATCTTTAACAAATCTGTCGGCATAAACTGGAATGCCGTTATATGTTATTGCTTTATATCCCCCTGCAAGATCCATAACGTCAATGTTTCTCTTGAAATATGATAAATATGTTTGGTATGCTTTTCTAACTTCTCTTGAACAAGTTATAAAGTTTGCAGTAAGTCCGCCCATTTCTTCCAAACTGTCAAGCCCTGCTTGAATTGTTTCATCGGAGATTTCTTTTTCATTTGAATCTTGATATGGTGAAAGCCAAGGGTAATTTGCTTTTGTTAAGCCATAAAGAGTTTCCCCATTGCCAAAAATTGCGCCAAGACCTGTTATTTCAAGCCCTTTTGAATTTTGAACGAAAACAGTGTTCCCCTCGGAAATTGTTAAAGCGCTTGGGGTGGCGTCAAGATAGAATTTTTTGTTAACTCTGTCAACATATTTAATTCTCTTTCCGCTTGCCGCTTCAACTTTTGTTGAATCGTTATAAACGTCAACAACCATTCCTTCAATAAGATTTCTAACGCTGTCAACAGAAATTGCCCCGTCGGAAGAACTAAAACTTGAAACAGTTGCCAAAAGTCCGCTTCCATCTCCATAAAGCATACGGCCAAAGTTAAAGCTGCTTGCCTTAACAAGCCCTTCCATTTCAGCATTTAAAAGGTTAACAAAAGCTCCTGCGCTGTTTGCTGAAGCTCTCATTGCCTTGTCGGAAATTGAAATTTTTCCATATAAATTTTTAAGGTCTGTAACAAATTGCACATATTGGTTTTCCGCCGCAATAGGCAAAGAACCAGTTTCAGTTCCCGCTCCAATTCCGCCGTTAATTCCAAAAGGTGCAAGTTTAATAATTTGCTTTCCCCAAACATCTGATGTTGATTGCTCAATTTTCCCAAGAAGAGGGTTAGCGTTTGTGTTAAGTTGGTTTGCAACAACGCCTAAGTAAACATTTTTTAAGGCGTTGCTAGCGCTTGTTAATGAAACCATTTTATCCTCCAATTTTTGTTTTTAACGCAAAGTTAAGAAAAAAAACATTAAAATTGTATTTTTTTAATGTTTTTCTTTGAATTTAATTAAATTAATTTTTAAAAAGTTTTTCAGCCAACGCTTTTGCGTCATCAAGCGAAGTTGGCTTTGAAACTTTTGAAAACAAGGTTTCTCCGCCTCTCCCACCGCTGTTGCCAATAACATTTGGCGCATTTCTAATTTCATTCAAATATGTTCCAAGAACTCGTTTTTTAACGTTTTCATTGTTTAAAACAAATTCTTCCATAAACGAATTTTCATTTGCAATTTGTTGCGGTGTTTTATAAACTTTCGAAAGAACCCTTGCCCATGCAAGTTCAAGCATATCTGGCGAAGCTTGAAGACTTCTATCATTTAAAATTTCATTTGAAATTTCACGCGAAAATTCTTTTGCCCCGTTGTTCTTTTCCAAGAACTCGGCAACCTTTGTTTGCCAGTTTTCGTTTTCAAATGCCGGAGAAATTTTTTCTGGTTCATCTTCTTTAAAAGACGTTTCTTCAATTTCTTTTTCGGCAATTTGTTTTTGAATTTCGCTAAGTTTTTGACATTTTCTTGTGAATTCAGCCTGGAGATTGTTATATGCATTAACCAAGTCCTCCGCGCAAGAAAATTTGCCAAACTGGGAGCCATTCTGCAATCCATCAGCACCATTTTTCTCAATTTTTTCTTCCTCAACAATTCCTTCTTGTGCTTGTTTGCATTCTAATGGTTGTTCCCCAAAAATTTTTTGTTCTTCCATTTTTTTTATTCTCCATTATTTTAAATTTTCAACTTGATTTTGCATTGCTTTCATTTGTTTATGTGCGCGAATGTGTTGTAAAACATTTTCGGTAAGTTTTTCGTTTCTTTCTGCCTTCTTCGCAAATTCATTCCCAAGCATAAGTGCAGTATGCTCCGAAATATGTATGTCGTGGTCATCAACTTCCAACGGCTCTATTTTCGCTTCGCCTTTTAAGAATTTCAAGTTTTCACTCGATGCCTTCTTAAGATGAAGTTCGTTGATGTCTTGAGCATTTTCCCAAACGCCAAACCCAAGAAGGTCAAGCGCTTTAACACGCATTCTGTTTGAAAGTTTCCCGTTTTCGTCATGCAAAAGCCCTGCATTAAGAAGATCGAAAACCATGCTTCGTTTTTGCGCAACAGTTTCGCCAACCTCATTTGAAGTTTCAAAAACAATGTCATCACTTGAAATATCGGATGCATTAAAATAAAAAACTTCAATTTCGCCATTATCCCCAACAATTTTTGAAAGACGAGGAACAGTTGCAAATTGTCGATACAACCTTAAAACATGTTTTGCCATCGTCTTAATTGCTTCGCGCGTTTTTTCGGCTGTAATTGAAATTCGTGTGTCATCTTGTTCAACCAAAACTTGAAGTGCAACCCCCGACATATTCGAATAACTTGAAAGTGAGTTCCTTAACAAATCGGACACCCCGCTTATGTAAGTAAATTCATTTAACAACATGTTTTCTTCGGCAGCAAAATCAACAGGAACTCTGTCGAAATTCATAAATTTAGGAGGCGTTGCCCCTTGACGGTAAACCAAAACTTTCCCAGGACTAAGCCCATCATCTTCCAAATTGTCGGTGTCAACCGAACCATCTTCAACAGTCAAAACACCCATAGAAAGCCTGTTCATAAACTCGTGTTTTCGATTTTTAAGCGTGTTATATGAACGTTGAACCGGAATTAAGCGTTCAATTATGCTAGATCCCCAAAAACAGCCCGGGTGCTCAACGCAAGTTTGCCTTATAAACGGAAATCCGCGTTCTCCATCATTTCCGTTCAAGTATGGAAGTTCACCAAGATAAACAAGTTTATCCCCCGCAATAATAATTAATCTTCCATTTGGGAATTGCGTTGTTGGCATTTCATATTTTTCAATAACAACAGCATAATTCTTTCTAACTCCGCTTGTAACTTTGCTTGTGTTCCCAAAATATCCATATCCGCCAATTGCAGCAACATTGTCGAGAGAGAAAACATTAATGTCCGCCCCTTTAACATCAACACCCCATATATTTTTAATTTCGTCAACGTGATATGCTCTTGCATGAATTATCGACTTGCAGTTTTCAACTCCTCCGCAACTTGAACTTTCTGGATAAATTTCAAAAGGCGGGCAAACAGTGACCTCAACTTCGCCGTTAAAAACTTTTTGCCCTTCGTCGCTTTTCAAAAGAGTTCCTTTGTTTGTGTTCCAACTTACCTTATAGAAACTTGTTCCGCAAACCTCACTCCAATTGTTTGCCTCCGAAATAACACCGCTAACGCTGAGTTTGTTATAAACAGCATTCACAATTTTTTTAGAAATTTTTGCAGTTTTAACATCGCGTTCATCGCCCGAAGCCGGAACAACAGTCATTGTTGGTTTCATGTTAATAAGTTTCGCAAGACGAGATTCAATTATTGGTGCAATATGGTTATAAACTTCACGTTCTTGCCAATAGAATTGCTTGTCAAACTCCTCAACCTCTCCTGATGGCCCAATGCTGCAATATTGATTTCCCATTAAAAAGTTCATGTTAAGTTCCCATTGTGTTTCAAAACTTTTACGCTCTTGCTGTCTTGTTTTAAAATCGTCGAGAACTTCTTTAACCAAATCTTCTTCAAAAATATTTTCTTTATTAATTTGATTAAATTTTTCGTCCATTTTATTCCTCCATTTAAAAATTTATTATATTAAGCGAAAAATTCGCTAAATATTAAAATGAATAATAAAAAATTAAAATAAAAATTATTTTTTATTATATTTTTCAAGCAACTCAACAAGCCGAAGTTTTTCTCTAATTAACTGCTCATCAGATAAATTTGCATATTTTTCTGTTTTTTTCTCAAGCTTTTCTAAAAGTATTTTAACCGCCGCTAAATCGGGCGATATATGCTTTTTTGTAACCTTTTTTTTGCTTAATTTAAAATCGCCACTTTCGTCAAGAACAAACTCTTCAACAACTTCGTTAGCTTCATATCCAATTGCCTTTTTATAAAGTGCATTTTTAATTTCTTTTTCTGATATATTTTTTGACATAAAAACACCGCATAATTGATTTTTTCTCAATTATACGGTGCTAAAAATTAAAATGTAAATTATCACTGCCAAAAATTAAATGTCATCTTTCCTGTCAAGAAAATTTGAAATCATAAGAGCTTTCATTTCTGGGGAAAGATTTTCGAAATCGTCCTTAATTGTTGACCCGCCATTTCTTATTCTTTCAAACTCTTCAAGGAAATCTTGAATTTCATCGTCTTCGTTCAAGCTGTCAACAGACCCTTTAGAATTAAGCTCAAATGTATCTTCTGGGTTCTTAAATTGATTTTGTTCCTCGTTTTCATCTAGGAAAAATTCATTAAACATGTCATTTATATTGTTTGAAAATGAGCTTGGCTCTTCAACGTGTTTCGGTTGGAGCTCCTCATCTCCGCCGAAGTCGAGATTGTCGTAGTTTACCTTTGTGTCGGGATCTTCAATCGGTTTAAATTCATCGCCAAATTCGTCGCCTTTAAGTTCAAAAACATGCGGATTATCTGTTGACACGTCTTCCTGTTTTTCTTTCTTTGCTTTTTTTTCTAATCGTTTCTCTTCTTTTTTCTGAAGCCGCTCTTGTCTTTTTTGCTCACGTGCTGAAGCTCTATCCTTCTTTGGTCCATCTTTGCTTTTAATTTTTTTCAAAATTTTTGGTGCAACAAAGTAGGCTAAAGCAAGAACAACCAAAACAGCAACAATAATAATCCAAACCATTTTCACCTCATTTAAAATTAAAGTGGCCCAAGCGGACCACTTTCTATTTTTTTAACTAATTAAATTCCGCCTTGTTTTTTCTTATCAACTCCAGCAATTGAATTTCTCATTGCCGTGTCGGAATTCAAGTTCTGAATTTTATAGTAATCCATAACTCCAAGGTTTCCGCTCTTAATTGCATCGGCCATTGCTTTTGGAACTTCTGCTTCCGCAGCAAGAACCATCGCTTTCATTTCTTGAGTTTTTGCCTTCATCTCTTGCTCAATTGCGTTTGCCATTGCTTTTCTTTCCTCGGCTTTCGCTTGAGCAACTGCTTTTTCTGCTTCAGCGCGGTCGATGTCAAGTTTTGCGCCAATGTTTTGCCCAACGTCGATATCTGCCATTTCAATTGAAAGAATTTCATATGCAGTGAAAACGTCCAAACCTTTGTTCAAAACGGTTTTTGAAATAATGTCTGGATTTTCCAAAACCTCTGTGTGGGTTAAAGCTGAACCAACGGTTGTAACAATTCCTTCGCCAACACGCGCCAAAATCGTTTCTTCACCTGCTCCTCTAACAAGACGAGGAAGGTTTGAACGAAGTGTTATTTTTGCTTTAACTCTAAGTTCAATTCCGTCTTTTGCAATTGCCGAAATCCAGCCAGTTTCAATAACAACAGGTGTAACGCACATTTTAACCGCTTTCGCAACATCACGGCCTGCAAGGTCAATTGCCTTTGCTTGATCAACCGAAAGAGGAAGTTTCGCGCTGTGTGCTGAAATTAACGCAACAATAACTTTCTCAATATCTCCCCCTGCCATATAGTGTGTTTCAAGGTCAACGATGTCAAGTTCAATTCCCGCTTTTTTTGCTTGAATGTAAGCCGAAACAATTGGTGTTATTTTAACGCGACGCATTCTCATTCCAATCAAACGTCCCATTGAAACGTGCGCGCCGGAAACAAGAGCAATGAACCATTGTTTAATTGGAACTAAACAAATAATAACAATAAACGCAACTGCTAAAACACATAAAACGCTTATTAATGCAATCATTCCAGCCGATAATCCTAATAACGATAAACTCATTTTTAAACCTCCACTTTTTCAACAATAATTTTGTTCCCTTCAACTTCTGAAACCTTAACGACATCGTTCCTTTCAAGAGGCTCTCCTCGAGTTGTTGCCTCATAAACTTTGTCATCAATCATAAACCTCCCAGAAGGAGTGAAAGGCGTTGTCGCAACACCGCGTTGTCCAATCAATTTTTTTGTTTCGTCCTTTTCAACAAAATCTTTTGGAACAGCGGTTTTCTTTTCAACGAACGGCGTTTTACTTATAAGCCCAAACCTTGCCGAACGTATAAAAATTAAAAATAAAAGGAAAATGAAAACGAACAAAAGGGCAATTAAGAACAAAGTGTGCACAACGGATTTTGTTAAAACCGCATTTGCAATAATTGCTCCAACCAAACAAACGATTCCAGAAATTCCAAAGAAACCAAATCCCGGAACGAAACATTCAATAACTAAAAGAACAACTCCCAAGCAAAGAGGAAGGATAATATACCATTGCATCGACGTGAACGCTTGAACAATTTCTTCCCACATAGTCCGTCATCTCCTTAAAATTTTTTGATATTTGTATTATATCATATGTGTTAGAAAAAATAAAGCCCTTTTTTTAAATTTTTTTAAAATAAAAAAGCGGCAAAAAATTTGCCAGCTTACGTTATAAAAAAAAGGAGAAGAGAGCGAAAAAAATTATAAAACACTCTCTTCGTGGAAACAATAATTTTGATGGGGGTTGCTTCCATAAATTATGTTATCACACCACATTCCCTTTGTCAATAATCAATAATTTATTTTGTTCAAAATAACCAAAAACTAAACTTCTCGTTTGAAATAGAAAAGATACTGCTGGGCAAAGCCAGAAAGTTTGCCAAATTCTGAAACAAGTTTCCTTGAAATTTCGGTTGCAGGAAGATTTTCGCCAGTTCTAAAATCGCAGAAAACTTTTTTAATCCACGTGTCAACCGGAAAAACGTTAAACCTTTGAAACCCAAAAAGCATTATGCACATTGCAACTTTAAGCCCAATCCCTTTAAATGAAAGAAGTTGATTTTCAAGCTCTTGCGTTGAAATTAAGTTGAAATTTTGGCTTAAAAATTTTGGCATTTTCAAAATTGCTTCTGTTAGATATGTTGTTCTATAGCCCGCACCAATCTTTTTGAAATAGTCCTCCGAAATTGTTAGAAGCTTTTTAATTGACGGAAATGAGAAAAAGGCTTCGGAATTTAAAATTTCATTAACCTTTTCGTTTGCAGATTTAAATACAGGAACAATCCGTTCCCCGAAATCCTCCCGAAGTTTAAAAAGAGAATTTGTGAAACGCTTTATGTTGTTATTTTGAGAGAAAATGAAAGTTATGATTGATTCAAGTTCATCTTGCTTAAGAATTCTAATTCCTTTTCCGTTTTCAATTGCGGAATCTAAAATTTCTTTTCCAAAATTCAAATCAAGGCTTCTAATTTCCTCAATAATTTTTGAATAATCGCGATCCAAATCGAAATATTTAACAAAAAACTCGGGTTCCCCCTTTAAAATTTCAATAACAAAACTTCCATTTTCAACATAAACCGCAGCAAGATTCCCAAGCGGAAAACAAACATAAATATCATCAAATTTTTTGTATGAAAAAACTTGACCACATTCAAAAATACTTTTAGCGTTAAATTGGGCGCAAAGAACAATAATTTTGTTTTTGTCAAGTTTGTAATTCATGAGGATATTATATCACAAATTCCCAAAGAAAAAATAAAAAAACGAAACAATGTTTCGTTTTTTAATTATTCTTCAACTATGTTAACAAGCTTTTTGCTTCCGCTCTTTGAAAATTTAACTTTTCCATCTTTAAGAGCAAAAAGTGTGTAGTCCTTTCCAAGGCCAACGTTAACGCCTGGATAAACTTTTGTTCCAACTTGACGAATGATGATTGAGCCTGCAAGAACAAATTGTCCGTCAGCAGCTTTAACACCAAGACGTTTTGAGTTACTATCTCTGCCGTTCTTTGTTGAACCGCCACCTTTCTTATGAGCAAAAAGTTGAATATTAAACAATTTCATCTTTAACCTCCATATATTTTTTAAAATCTTGCTCAATTTGTTTAAGCGAAATTTCAAGGGCTTTAAAAAAACTTTGTGCCTTTTCAATTTCGGTTTCTTTTGATGCAAGTTTGCACTCCAAAAGTGCATTTTTGTCGTTTCTTTTCAAGTTAAGCCTTAAGCCAAGAACCTCCTCAAGCCCAACAACTGTTAGTTGCGTTGCCGTTGAAATTGCGGAACAAACAATGTCCGTTCCTTCTTCCGAAAAGCCCGTGTGCCCCTCTGCTCTAAACCCCAAAATAAGGTTGTTTTTCTTGAAAAAAGTTATTTTTGTCATTATTTTATAGCCGTGATTTTAATTTTTGTGTATGGTTGACGATGACCTTGTTTTTTGCGTTCGTTTTTCTTTGCTTTATATTTGAAAACGATAATTTTGTCACCTTTTCCATGCTCAACAATTTCTGCTTCGCAAACAGCATCGTTAAGAACAGGATTTCCTGCTTTAACTGTTTCGCCATCGGAAAGCATTAAAACATCAAGTTTAATTTTGCTTCCAACTTCGCGTTCAAGTTTTTCAACGTTAAGTTCGTCGCCAACAGAAACTTTATATTGTTTTCCGCCTGTTTGAACAATTGCAAACATTTTTTCTTACCTCCTCTAACCAAACTCGCTCTTGTGGTGGCTTTAAAGCACTTAATAAAAAACCACTTTAACGCGGCACGATTGTAATTTAACATAATTTACTATTTATGTCAAGAAAAAACGCGAAACTTTTTTCGCGCCTTCTTTTTACATGTAGTAATCATTTGAGTTTTCTTTGTTATATTTAGAATCACGTTTTGCAACTGCTCGAATAATAAGTCCATTAAGTCGAGCCGTTTCCGATTCCGAGTTGATCATTTCATCAAGAAATCCAACATCAAAGGCACATGGGGCAATAAGTGCTTTCTTATACTCCTTAAAGCCTTCCGGCGTTTGCATCTCTTGAAGTTGCGTCTCAACAATATACTTTTTATAAAGTTTCTTATCGGAATGTGTTAATCGTTTTTTGTTTGCAACAAGACGATCTGGAATTTTAATATCTTCAACAGCATCTGTTAAATATTCGCGATAGTTGCTAACGATTTCGGCTGTTGGGGCTTCCATTTTATAGTTTTCCTCAACAAATTTTCTCTGATTAAAAACATACATAGCAGTGGCAGCCAAAACTTCCACCCCAGTTTGAAAACTGTCGAGAGTTGATTCTCCAAATGAAAGCACAAATGGGCTGCTTGAAGTGTTAAGAGTTGCAACATAATTTGTGTCGTTAGAACCTCCAACAGAAATTCCCATGTTGTAAAGAATGTTGGAAAGGTTAATTGGGCTCTTTGGGTCATATTCGTCCCCCAAACTTGAAAAAAGTTCTTTCAAAAAACGAGTTGCCGAGGTTTCAACTCTTGCCTCTTCCCATTTGTCTTTTGAATATTCGATAACTTTTCCCATATCTCTCTCCAATAAAGTTTATTTTTTATTGTAAAAAACTTTCTCCGAATGCCCTCATCTCAACCGGGTCGTCCATTTTCATCTTTTTTCTAATATAATCAGCTTTACCTTGCTTTAAAACAACAATGTTTTCTTGTTCAAGTAAGTTATCAACTGTGATTGGTTTTTCGTCTTTCGTGATAATTCCGTAATTTCTTAAGTTAACAAACTCAAAAAGTCCACACGCATCTTCAATTTCAGATTGATCAAGTTTCAAGTTTTGATTAAATTTTAAGTGCTGCCCTTCCTCATAGAATCGCGTTTCAATTGCAGAAAGAGTTTCAACATATGAAGAGCAAAGCAAATCAAAAACTTCTCCTCGAATTGCGTTCCCATAATTAAGTTTAGTTCCACCGAAGTATATAGCTTTTGCAAAATTTGCGTATGCCTTTGTAACAGAGCCAACAATTTCGTCTGGATTTTTAAACTTAACGAAATTTTCGCATATTTCTTTTTCAACTTTCAAGCCAAGAATTGATATTATTGCTTCATATGCACAGCAGAAAACATCAAGATGGTCTTGAGCATCTTCTTGCTCGTCAATTAACGAAACAATGTCGGCAAAAGACTTAAGATCTTCTTTTGAGAATCCTTCAATTCCAATTCCAGCATTAACAGCATCAAAATTTCCGCCGTTGAAATATCCATCAAAAAGTGCGTTGCCTGCAATTAAATATAACATTCTTGCAAAAGCAACCTCGTTGTCATATGCACCAACAACAACCTCTTTTTTTGAAGCGAATGCAGATTGACGCAATGCAAGATATTCAGTTACTCCTTCATTAAAAAGCAAAAATTCGGAGTCGCCATCAACATAGAAAGTGTTAAAACCACTCTTCGAATTTATCGCACTGTTTGTTTGCAAAGGTCCGCGTTCGTCATATGTTGCATCTTTGTTTGAATAGTTATGAAAAGACAAAACATGGTTAAGCTCGTGAAATAGAACTGCATAATCTCCCGCTTTGTTGTTGCCACGTATGAAAACTGTTTTATCTGGGAATGTTGCAGCGGCAGTGCTGCGTTCCAAAATTCCAAGCCCGTCCGCAGAACAAATGAGAAGTTGATCAATATCTCCCCTAACCTTCTTCGGATTTAAAAGCGTTGAAATTCCAAATTCTCTGAATGAATCAAAGTATAATTCAAACGTCTTTTTCATAAAAGCCGTGTCACTTAAAAAATTTTGGCTTATTTTCTTTGCAAGCATTGGCGAAATGTAACTAACCAAATCCTCGCTTTCCAAATTCCTTCCGCTTAAAAACTTTTTATCTTGATAAAGATATTTCTTTTTTGCCATAACCTTCCCTTTATGCATAAATTATTGCAAAAATGTTGAAATTTGTCAATAGCAAAATTTAAATGCGTTGAAACAAAAAAAGTTGAGCTTCTTCGCTCAACCTTATTTTTCCCCTACGCTTCCCACGAAAGTTTTTTCCCGCCTAGAACATGAATGTGCAAATGTTGAACAGTTTGCCCCGCATCATCGCCTTGGTTAATTATAATTCGATAGCCTTTCGAAAGCCCAAGGTCATCTTTAATTTGCGCAAGTTTGTTAAGCATGAATGCAAGTTCCATTGCCTCGCTAACCGTTGCTTCCTCAAGGCGCGCATAGTGTTTTTTTGGAACCAAGAGATAATGGATTGGAGCAATTGGTTCAATATCCTTAAAAATTATGCACATTTCGTCCTCATAAACCTTTTGCGAAGGAATTTCCCCTGAAATAATTTTACAAAAAACACAATCCATATTTATTTTTTCTCCTTTTTTTATTTATTTTTTTTAAATTTAATTAAAAATTAATTTTTTTGAGTTATTTTTTAATATTTTTTAATGCTTTTTAAAACCGTTAATGCGCCGTCAACATAAGGTTTTTTAATTTTAACCGTAACAAATGAATTTAATTGTAAATTTTCCGCTTTAATATAACATTTTATGTAATTTTCGGAATGTCCAACGTAATAATTCCCCTCTTTTTCCTCAATTAAAACAGAATGAAGAGTTTTTTTGGATTTATTAATATATTTTTTTTGCAATTTTTCATTAATTTTTTCAAGAATTTCAACTCTTTTTCGTTTAATATCTCCGTTAAGGTCTGTCATTCTTGCCGCAACAGTTCCTTCGCGTTTCGAATATGGGAAAACATGAATTTGCGAGAATTTAACTTTCTTAACAAATTTAATTGTTTCATTAAACTCCTCTTCTGTTTCACCTGGGAAGCCAACAATTATGTCGGTTGTTATTGCCGGGTTAACAAAACACTCGCGAATTTTTTGAACAACATTTAAAAATTGCTTTGGGGTGTAATGACGATTCATTCTTTTAAGAACACTTGCGCTTCCGCTTTGAAGCGAAAGATGAAAATGCGGGCAAAGATTTTTCATGTTTGAAATAACCCCCAAAAGCTCGTCGTTAACAATTCCCTGTTCAAGCGACCCAATTCGAATTCGAACATTATATGGCGAAAGCATTTCCAAAAGTTTCCCA
This sequence comes from uncultured Lachnospiraceae bacterium, assembly GCA_964383665.1. GTDB lineage: Bacteria > Bacillota > Clostridia > Christensenellales > UBA1242 > UMGS687. Next base: position 78,827 of record CAYLHO010000001.1, on the reverse strand, counting down.
AGCGCGGGCTTTCCGTCAATTCTGAAATCCGAAATATCAATTCCCGTTAAAACAATTTCCTTCGCGGTTTTTTGAAGATTTTCAACCTCGTTAAGAATTTCAACAACATTTCTCGATCGACTTCGTCCCCTTAAATATGGAATTAAGCAATATGAACAAAAATTATTGCAACCGTCTTGAATTTTAATAAACGCTCTTGTTTTCGATGGCTTCGACATATATGTGTCGTTATAGTCCAAAGGAATTGGCTCAACCTCAAAACTCTCAATGTTTTTTTCAATTGCATCAACAATTCCAAGTTTGTTTGCAACGCCAGAAACATAAACAACATTTCCCTTTTGAAAATTTTTCATATTATGCTCGCTTGCACACCCGCAAACATAAATTTTCGCCTTCGGATTAAGTTTTTGAACCTTTGCCAAAACCTGTCGCGATTTCTTTTCTGCTTCGTTCGTAACCGCACAAGTGTTAACAACATATGCATCGGCTTTTTCAAGTTCGAATGAAACATCAATCCCTCTCTCCTCCAAGGCGAGAGCGATTGCATCGCTTTCATATTGATTAACTTTGCAGCCAAGCGTGTGGATTACAACTTTCATATGAATATGATACAACATTTCGCCCTTTCACGCAAGTTTTTTGCAAATTTCGTCAGTTTTTTTAAATTTAAATTTTTTTATGTATATACTATTTTTATTTGGATTTTATCTCAAAATATGTAAAATATATGTAATATAAAGTTACATATTAACCTTTAACTTTATTACAGGGGAGCAAAAATGCGCGGAATCCTAGAGAGAGAGAGAGAGAGAGAGAGAGAGAGAGAGTAACTCGCTCCTAAACCGCTTTGCCTCGCAAGAAGCAAACTTATTTTTTGCACCTTCAAACTTAATATTTAAAACAAGGAAAAACCGTTGTGCCTAAAAAACACATTGGTTTTTCTTTTTTATATTCAAAGGAGAAACGCTTATGAAATTAATGAGTTTTTGGAGTAAATTTTTAATTGCCCTTGCGGTAACAATCTTCGCAACCTGCGGAGTTGTTGTTGGCGTTTTGGCAGGGCAAAAGGAAGAAATCAACATGGGCGGAACAATCAAATATTCCGTTCCTTCTTACACCGTCAATTTCCTTAACTACGACAACACAGTTTTCCAATCTTAAACTGTTTCCTATGGTCAAGACGCAACTCGCCCAACAACCAACCCTGTTCGCGCCGGCTACACTTTTAAAGACTGGACAGATTTCACCAACATAACCGCCGACCGCAACGTTGCTTCAACTTGGATTAAAAACGAAGGCTATTTAAGCAGTTCTTGGCAAAGTTTGCTTGCAAGTTCAATTGGAAACAACACAAACATTAAAACCATTCTTTTCACAGCCGACTCAACAAAAATTCCAAGCGGAGTTTCTCCAGTTTCTGTTGGAATGACAAATGCAGCAAGCACAACCGCTTGGAGCGAAGGCTGCGGCTGCTTCGACGTTTCGGCCTACGTTTCGCCAAACTCCTCCGATTCCAGCAAATACGACATTGTTTTCTACTGCCCATACACAATCTACGCACCAGAAGATTCGAGTTATTTATTTTCTGACGAAAATGACAGTTGGGGAGGGGTAACTTCAATTTCCTTTAACAATTTTGACACTAGCAAAGCAAAAACAATGAGCAACATGTTCTATTTCTGCAGTAGTCTTACAAATCTCGACCTTTCATCATTCAACACGAGTAATGTTACAGATATGTCTTATATGTTCTCGGATTTATATGCTTTGGATTTCATTAACCTCTCTAGTTTTGACACTTCAAATGTCACGACCATGTTTGGTATGTTTTGCAATTGCGAACAACTTGCGTATCCTAACTTTTCTAACTTTAACACAAGCAATGTTACAGATATGGGCATCATGTTCTCTGGTTGCAGTCAGCTTGTTGACCTCAACCTTTCAAGTTTCGACACAAGCAAGGTTACAAGTATGAGCGAAATGTTTAGTGGTTGCTATCATTTAGAATCCGTTAACATTTCTTCTTTCAACACCTCAAACGTAACCAATATGAGTTACATGTTCTATGGGTGCGAATCTTTGGAAACATTTAACATTTCCAACTTTAACACAAGTAAGGTTACAAATATGAGTTACATGTTCCGCCGTTGCAGATATCTAACAAGCCTTGATCTTTCTTCCTTCAACACAAGCATCGTAACAAATATGGATGGCATGTTTGCCAACTGCAGCGGACTCGCAAGCCTTGACGTAACAAGTTTTAACACAATCAACGTTACAAACATGAACGAAATGTTCTTTGATTGCATAAAATTAAAAACTCTTGACCTTTCAAGTTTTGACATGTCAAACGTAACACACATTGCTGAAGCTGAAGATTTCCTTGGCGACTGTGACTCATTAATTGAACTCAAAACACCAAATGCAATTGGAGCGAAATCGGCTGCCCTTCCTTCCTCAAATTGGTATGACGAGGACATGAACGGCGCATATTCAGAAATTTCAAGCAGCATGCTTACCGACGGAAGCATAATCCTTCGCCCGGCATACACAATTGACCTTCGCGCCGAAAGCCCATATTGGGGACCTAGCACAGAGGAATATAGATATTTTCCGTATAACGGAGAAAATTTCGCTTATGTTTATAATGGTACAACAAGTCTATATGGCGATGAACTTGCATATGTTAATCAAGATTTCAGCTCAACAATTGCAAGAAATGCGAACTACATTCAACTTTTGTCAAAAGATTCTTCGGTTTGGGAAGCCGTTGAAGGCTTGGGAACTAATGCAACAAACGGTTTAAGAACAACAATCTACATCTGGGGAAATGCCGAATATTCAGTTCGTGTTCCGGAAGGATATTTCTTGGAGATATCCGAAGTCGATTATGAAGGCAATGAGTTAAGTGTTTTGGAATATGGAAACGAGTATGTTAACAACAGTGTTCAAGAAGACTACTACGCAACAATTAAAACAAGCCATTGGGCTTACAAATTGGAATTAACTCTCTGGCACTGCACAAAGAACATAACCGCATCTAAAGTTACAACAAACGAACTTTCAAATTTGTATATAACTCTTGCGCAAAGCGAAATTCTTAATGTCTATTGCGGACACCCAATTCCAATGCCAAAAGTTTACGTTCTTGGCTTGGACTACTCCGATTATATTCTCGATTCCAATTATCAAACAACATCAACAATCGGCGGAACTTTGCACGTTGATTTCAACTGCGGCGGCTATGGAATGGAAGCCGGAGCAATTATCCACTATGAAGTTATGGAGCCAACAACCTACACCCTTTCAATTGATTCTGGAAACGGAATGTATGACGGCAAAACCGGAACAAACGTTATTGCTTCGGGCTATGCCGGTCAAACTTTCACGATATATAAATCTCTTATAACCGTTCCCGACACCTACTATTTCAAAGAATTGAAACAAGTTAGCGGGTCGAAAGGTTCGCTTCAAGGGCAAATTGGAACAGTTTCAAGCGAAAGCACAACCGCAACATATCAACTTGGCGCAGGCAACGCAACCGTCAAACTCAACGTTGTAAGGAACTCCGCCTCCTACCTCCGCAAAGACTGGAAAACAGTTCTTGAAAATATTGACAGCGACTACGTTGAACATGCATTATCCATAGAGTTTACAAAACAAGCGGTAACAAACGCAGCAAACGCAACCAGCTCAATTTCAATCGGCGCGTCGGCAGCAAACGGCGAAACCGCTTGGACGCAGGCTGCAACTGGAGTTAACGACATAATTGTTTATGTTTTCCACGATTCCGACGATGCAGACGATTTTGGAAACGAATATTCATACTATAACCTTGTTTTCTACAGCCCAATAACAATCTATGCCCCGGTTGATTCATCAGGTTTATTCTCCAGCATTTATGACATTGAAACATTCACTTTCTACAACTTTAACACATCGAAAGTTACAAACATGAGTTATATGTTTGGCGACTGCATGAATGTTGTTTCAATTGACCTTTCAAGATTTAAAACTTCTAAAGTAACCGACATGAGCAGCATGTTTTATTTCGACGGCGGAAATGTAACCGAACTTGATGTCTCCTCTTTCGACACAATTAAAGTAACAAACATGTCCTTAATGTTCGGTCTTGGAGATAATGACACTTTAACATCAATAACATTCTCTTCAAAATTTGTTACAACAAGCGTAACAGATATGGATTTCATGTTCTCAGGCTGTCGGGCATTAACAAGCCTCGACCTTTCATCTTTCGACATGACAAATGTTACTTCCTCAAGCGACATGTTCAGTGCGTGCAAAGCTTTAACCGAAATAACAACCCCAACAACAATGGGAAGCGTTGTTGCCGGATTGCCAAATGAAAATGTCGGATATATTTGGGTTGACAAAACAAATCAATCGCAAGCATATGGTCAAATTGATTCAACTTGCGAAGGCAAAACTTTAATTATGGTTGCCGGACCAACTTATCTCCAAAAGAACTGGCTTACAGCTTTAACTTCCACAAATTCTAACTACACTAGACCAAATATTAAAACAATTGAATTCACAAGCACCGCTCCAACCGGAAGCGGATACAGGCAAGTTTCCGTTGGCGCAACCGACGCAACCGGCGAAACCGCTTGGGTTCCGGGAACAGTTGGCGTTGCAGACATAACCGCTTATGTTACGACAAACTCCTCCGATTCGACAAAATACGACATAATTTTCTACGCCCCAGGAACAATATACGCTCCGGTTGATTCGACTAATTTATTTATTCTTTTGGATTCAACAATTACATTTAACAACTTTAATACAAGCAATGTTACAAATATGGCATGGATGTTCTGGACATGTGGTATGAATACTTTAGATCTTTCATCTTTCGACACAAGCAAGGTTACGAATATGAACGGTATGTTTGAAGACAGCGAGGACTTAACTTATATTAATCTTTCTAGTTTCGACACAAGCAAGGTTACA
>CAYLHO010000001.1:70511-73756 GCA_964383665.1 uncultured Lachnospiraceae bacterium | reverse complement strand
TTTCGACACAAGCAAGGTTACAGATATGTCAAGCATGTTCCAATATTGCACCGAGCTTACAAGCATTGATGTTTCAAGTTTTGACACAAGCAAGGTGACATGTATAGAAGCGATATTTGTTGGATGCGAAAAACTCACAAGCCTCGATATATCATCCTTCGATTTGTCAAAAATTACAGATGACGCCTCCTACATGCTTGAAGAATGTTTAGCCCTAACGGAAATCAAAACCCCGAAGGCAATGGGAAGCGTTGTTGTTGACTTGCCAACCAGCACCCTTAAAAGTTGGTTTGAAGAAGGAACTTTCACTTCACACACTCAACTCAATTCAACAAACACAAGCAAAACCCTTGTTTTGCATGCAAACTATGCGTTCTTATATAAAAATTATTTTTCTGCAATAGAAACATCAATTGCAGGCACCAGTGGAACTTTCAACTATATACGATCTTTCAATTCAATTGTGTTCACAAACACTGTGCCTGAAATTAGCGGAACATACAAAGCAGTTTCAGTTGGCGCAACAGGAAGCGATGGAGCAACACAATATTCGTCACGAACCGGGCTTGAAGATATAACAGCTTATGTAACATACACAAGGGTTAGAACAACATATACACTTAATACAATAACATTCTACTCCCCTGTCACAATGTATATGCCAACAGATGCTTCAAGCTTGTTTAACTATTCAAGTTTAACTGAACTTGATTTCTCTTGCGCAAGTTTCGAGTTTACAACAACCGCAACCAACACAATAACCTCTTGCAAGAAGTTAACTGAAATTAAACGTCCAATTGCCGTTGGAAGCGCAAACATTGTTCTTCCTGTTACTAACGGCTACCAATGGCAATCGCAGTATAATAGAACCGCCACTCAAGTTATTACACAATCTTATGAAAACCTTCCTGCTGTTGAAAAAGTAGGTACAAATAAACAAATAACTCTTTCAACTATAAATTTATCCGGCAAAAAATACACTGTTTCTCTTGACGCAAACGGCGGAACTGGCGGAACAACAAGCATAACTGCAACATACGGTTCTGCGATGCCAACGACTTATAAAAAATTGAACCGCACCTATAATCTTACACTCCCAACGCGTGAGAACTATGTATTCGCAGGATATGGATCGGTTTCAAGTCCACTTGCAATTTCGCATATAGATAATTATGACCAAATGAGGAGAATTAACTTCACGCTTTCAAGTCTTGCCGTTGGAGATAAGGTTGCTGTTACGGTTAGGTCATCAGTTTTGCCAACATCAATCGACTTCAACGATAACGACATAACAACTTGGACTTACTATGCCGACGGAAGCAACTATGTTATAACAATTAACCACACCATAACCTCATCAGACCTTTCAACACGAGACGGAATTGACTATTCACAATTTAGGTTCTTCGATTTAACTGGAATAACAAGCGGGGCTTCATATTTCAGCCTTATGGCATCAATTAAAGGACATTTCTACTATGCACCAAACGGAACAAGCGCAAAAGACTATGACATTGCATCAGACTCAACCCTATATGCTCAATGGGTTGGAGTTTCAACAACAGCCACTATGACAGAAGACATACTTTCCTACACATGGTCCGATGTTAACTCCACATACACTTCGCGTTTCACGAACTGGCAAAATAACGAAGGAAATTTAACCGTTAAAACACATGGTGGCGGCGGTTGGGAAGCAAGATTCATTCCTGTTAATCTTCTTACCGGAACAAAATACACTTGGTCTTTCAATTACGTAATGCCTGCCTTATCCGCGCAATATACTTCAAGTGTTTCCGCGGGAAGAATGCGCGCGCAAATCTTAACTCAAGTTGACGACGGCGACAATCTTGTTAACCAAGTTAACACAACTTCCGGTTCAGCATACTTTGAATTGCTTTCATCGACAAGCGGAACGGCAACCCTAACCTTCACGCCAACAAGTTCGGGAACATATTATTTATGTTTAAACTTTGGATATTGCGATGACGAAACAGATTTAAATTTCACTTTCAGCAACATGAAGTTTAATGCTGTTAAAGACGTTAACTACAATTCAACTTATGGGGAACTTCCAACTCCTCCAAATGTCGAAGGTTACACATTCGATGGTTGGAGATTAACAAATTCCCTCTTTAATTTTGATGACTGGCTAACATACTATAACGGGTCCTGCTCAAACGGAACTTCAATCGTTGACCAAATCGCAGGAACCTTAACTTTAACAGCAACCGGCGCCGACTGTTACACAACTCCTTGGAACGGAAACAGATCCGACATCGCTAGTTATGTAACCGTTTCTCCAAACACAAGTTATGTTTTCTCTTGGAAACAATCCGTTCAAACTTCCGCAGTTAACAACTATATCTTCTTCTATGATTCTCCAACTGCAACCTCATATGCTAGCGCAGTAATGTCTGAACAATATGATTCAACAACCGGAAGATATTACATTGCCTTCACAACGCCAGGCACAACAACCTGTCTTCGCTTCCGCTTTGGACTTAATAGCGCAATCGGAACAACCTTATTAATAAGCAACGTCAAACTTGAAACCGGTTCAACCCCAACAAACGACACAATCGTTTCCTCAACAACAGTTGTCAGCGCAACAACCAACCACACACTGTATGCAAAAATGAGTCCAAATGCTTATCTCCGCAAAGACTGGCTTTCTGCCATAACCGCAAAAAATTCAAACTACATTGGAGCAAACATTAAAACAATTGAATTCACAAGAACCGCTCCAACTGGAACAGGTTACACAACCGTTTCCGTTGGCGCAAACGACGAAAACGGAACAACCGCATGGACGTCGTCAAAAACCAGCGTTTCCGACATAACCGCTTACATTAAAGCAAACTCAACCGATTCAACAAAATACGACGTAATTTTCTACACCCCTGCAATAATTTACGCACCAGTTGATTCAAGTTGGTTATTCAGTACTGGTAGCACATATATGCCAAATTTGTCATCAATATCTTTTGATAATTTCAACACAAGTAAGGTTACTAACATGGCTAGAATGTTCTCTAATTGCAGCAGCCTCACGAATCTTGATCTTTCAAATTTTAACACAAGTAATACCACTTCTATGGTCTATATGTTTTTTAAGTGCAATGAGCTCACAAACCTTGATCTTTCAGGATTCAACACGAGCAAGGTTACAAATATGTCACATATGTTCTCAAACTGCAGCAATTTAACTTCGCTTAATCTATCCAACTTCAACACAAGCAGCG
>CAYLHO010000001.1:0-70411 GCA_964383665.1 uncultured Lachnospiraceae bacterium | reverse complement strand
TCAAACTGCAGCAATTTAACTTCGCTTAATCTATCCAACTTCAACACAAGCAGCGTTACCAATATGTATGGCATGTTCCAGGACTGTAGCAGACTTACAAGCATTAATATTTCCAACTTTGATACAAGCTCTGCCACAAATATTGGCTATATGTTCCAAGGTTGCAGCGGACTCACAAGCCTTGATCTTTCGGGATTCAACACAAGTAATGTTACAACCATGTACAACTTGTTCTATAACTGCAGTAACCTCACAAGCCTTAACATTTCTTCCTTCGACACAAGCAACGCTACAAATATGTTAAATATGTTCTATGGCTGCAACAAACTCACAAGTCTTAATTTTTCAAATTTCGATATGTCAAGCATTTCAACCGCCACTGATATGCTTACAGGCTGCTCGGCCTTGACTGAGATTAAAACCCCAAAGGCGATTAAAAACGGAAAGACAATCACTCTTCCAACAAAGAGCGGGTATTCTTGGAAAGGCGCAAGCGGAAATATTTACACAACAATTTCAAGTTTAAATCTTAACAAAACATTAACCTTAAGCGCATCATAATTTCAATTAAAAAACAGCCTCAAAGGGCTGTTTTTTTAACTATGTTGCGGAAAAATAAAATTCGCTAGAGGGGGATCTAGCGAATTTTGTTATATAGCTCCCAAAATTTGAAGGAAATCTTAACGAATTTTCTTAAGATAACTTTCAAATTTTGAATAGCTGCTTTGAGGAATTTGCTCTGAAATTTGTTTCAAAAGCTCTTTTGTTTTCCTGTCTATGGTTTTTGGTGCTTCGGTTTTAACTGTAACAATCAAATCGCCATATGCCTCGCGATTTAAAACTTTAATGCCCTTTCCTTTAAGGCGCATAATCGTTCCGCTTTGGGTAAGTTCTTTAATTTCAAGGTCGTAATTCCCCTTCAAAGTTGGAATTGTAACCTTTCCGCCAAGAAGCGCGGTTGTGAATGGGATATAGAGTTCCAAAAGCAAGTCGCTTCCCTCGCGAACAAGAACTTTATGTGGCGAAACGCGAATGTGAACTCGAAGGTCGCCCGGAACACCGTCACGAACAGGTGCATTCCCTTCGCCGCGAATTGTCATGGTTTGCCCGTTATCAATTCCGGCAGGAATGTTAAGTTTAACAGATTTCGTAATCTTCTTATAGCCTTTGCCGTTGCAATCCGAGCATTTTTCTTTAACAATTCTGCCCGTTCCGTTGCACTCTTTGCATGGTCCTTCTTGAATTGTTGTTCCAAAAATTGTTTGTTGCGAATATCTAACGCGTCCCGTGCCATGGCATGTTGAACAGGTTGAAAATTCTTTTCCGTTTTTTGCGCCTGTCCCTGAGCAGGACGAACACTTTTCAATTTTTGGAATATTAATTTCCTTTTTAACTCCAAATGCGGCTTCCTCAAACGAAATTGTCATTTGAACTTCAATGTCTTCGCCGCGTTCAACAGTTCGGCCTCTGCCTCCGCCAAATGCTCCAAAAAGATCACCAAACAAATCGCCAAACCCACCAAAACTTTGCGAAAAGCCTCCGCCGTTTCCGCCAAAGAAATCTCCAAAGTTTGGTTGTCCTTCAGCGTTCCCAAATTGGTCGTAGTTGGCGCGTTTTTTCTCATCGCCAAGAACTTCATATGCTTCATTAATTTCTTTAAACTTTTCGGCAGCATCTTTATTATCTTTGTTTAAGTCTGGGTGATATTTCTTTGCAAGACGACGATACGCCGACTTAATTTCGTCGGCGCTTGCGTCCTTATTAACACCCAAAGTTTCATAGTAGTCTTTGTTTGCCATAATCACCTTTCAAGTTTACTAGTCGATAACAACTTCTTCTTCGCCGTTATCGCCATTGTTTGAGTTATTGTCGTTTGGATTTGTGTTTTGTGCGTTACTTGCGTTTTGATACATTTTTGTGAAAACTTCATTCGAAACTTTTGTTAACTCTTCAAGTCCTTTCTTAAGTTCTTCAAGGTCGGTTGTTTCAAAGTCCTTTTTGCCTTTTTCAATTGCATCTTGAAGTTTTTGTTTATCTTCCTCTGCAAGTTTATCTCCGCTTTCTTTAAGCATTTTTTCAAGTTGATAGATCATTTGGTCTGCTTGATTTTTTGTGTCAACAAATTCCTTGTGTTTCTTATCTTCTTCGGCATGCGCTTCTGCTTCTTTAATTGCTTTGTCAATTTCTTCTTCCGAAAGATTTGAGGAAGCAGTTATTGTAATTTTTTGTTCCTTGTTTGTTCCAAGGTCTTTTGCTGAAACGTTAACAATTCCGTTAGCATCAATATCGAAACTAACTTCAATTTGAGGAACTCCACGTGGTGCTGGTGGGATATCTGTAAGTTGGAAACGTCCAAGCGATTTGTTTTGAGCAGCAAATTCTCTTTCGCCTTGCAAAACGTGAATGTCAACGCCTGGTTGATTATCTGTTGCAGTTGAGAAAATTTGTGATTTCTTTGTTGGAATTGTTGTGTTTCTGTTAATCAATTTGGTGAAAACTCCGCCAAGTGTTTCAATTCCAAGTGAAAGTGGGGTTACGTCAAGAAGAAGAACATCTTTAACATCTCCTCCCAAAACGCCTGCTTGAATTGCAGCGCCAACTGCAACGCATTCGTCTGGGTTAATGCCTTTGTATGGCTCTTTTCCTGTTTGTTCTTTAACAGCGTCAAAAACCGCTGGAATTCTTGTTGATCCGCCAACAAGGATAACTTTGTTGATGTCGGAATATGAAAGTTTAGCATCTGCCATTGCTTTCTTTGTGCAAACAATTGTTTTGTCAACAAGATCGGAAGTTATGCTGTCGAATTTAGCACGTGAAAGGTCATATTCAAGGTGTTTTGGTCCGGTTGCATCTGCTGTTATGAATGGAAGGCTTATTGTTGTTTTTGTTGAAGCAGAAAGGTCAATTTTTGCTTTTTCAGCTGCTTCTTTAAGTCTTTGCATTGCAAGTTTGTCTTTTGAAAGGTCAATTCCCTCTTTAGTTTTAAATTCTTCAACAAGAAGATTAATAATTCTGTTGTCGAAATCATCTCCGCCAAGACGAGTGTCGCCGTTTGTTGAAAGAACTTCAAAAACGCCATCGCCAATTTCAAGAATTGAAACGTCAAATGTTCCGCCTCCAAGGTCGTAAACCAAGATTTTTTGGTTGTTGTTTTCGCCTTTGTCAAGTCCATATGCCAAAGATGCTGCTGTTGGTTCGTTAATAATTCTTAAAACCTCAAGCCCAGCAATTTTTCCTGCATCTTTTGTTGCTTGACGTTGGCTGTCGTTAAAGTAAGCAGGAACAGTTATAACTGCTTGTGTAACTTTTTCGCCAAGATAACTTTCAGCATCTTGTTTAAGCTTTGCCAAAATCATGGCAGAAATTTCAGGCGCTGTGTATGTTTTCCCGCCCATGGAAACCTTATGGTCTGTTCCCATTTCTCTTTTAATTGAAACAACTGTGTTTTCGTGGTTAGCAACTGCTTGACGTTTTGCAACTTGCCCAACAAGTCGTTCGCCGTCTTTGTTAATTGCAACAACAGAAGGTGTTGTTCTTCCTCCTTCAGCGTTTGGAATTACGGTTGGTTGCCCGCCTTCCATAACAGCAACGCAAGAATTTGTTGTTCCTAAGTCAATCCCAATAATTTTACTCATATTATATATCTCCTTTTTTTAATTATTTTCTTGGACTTTGTTCACGATAACTTGGGAATATCGCAAAACGCGGTCGCCAATTTTATAACCAGCTTGGTAAACATCTGTTATAACGGAATCGCCAAGCGAATTATCTGTTTTAATTGCAATAACATTGTGAATTTTAGGGTCGAAAACTTTTCCTAAAGCCTCAATCTCCTCAATGTTAAGTGCTTTTAAAGAATTTTTAAGTTCTTTTTCAATAAGTTCAATTCCTTCAAGGGTTTTTGGGTCTTTAATCATTTGTTTTGCCTTCTCAATTGAATCAATTGCCGGCAAAAATCTTAAAACCGCATCAATAATCCCATCTTGTTTTGAAACTTTAACAATGTCGTTTGATCTTTTTCGATAGTTGTCGAATTCGGCTTGAATCCTTTGTGCCATTTCAAGATACTCGTTTTTCTCTTGATCCTTGCAACCGCAATCGCTTTCACAGCAACAATCTTTTTCGCAGCAGCAATCTTTCTTTTCCTGTTCTTTTTTGCTCACTTTTTATCCTCCAGTTTGTCAAGATTTTCCATTTCGTTTGTAAGAAACTTAAGCGCAGAAGCAATTGTTAAATAGTCCATTCGTTGAGGCCCTAAAACACCAATTGTTCCAACATACTTTCCCGAAACAACAAGTGGGGCTTTAACAATTGCAACTCCCCCAAGCAATTCATCATCGTCGGAAAGGTCAACACAAAGTTCTTTCTCGTCGGTCAAAAGCAAACTTTCAAGTTCCTCTTCATCTTCCAAAATTTGAAGCGTTCGCTTTGTCCCAACAATTGTTCTTTCCTCTCCGCTTTCCAAAAGTTTGAATGAACCCTTGTTTTTAACTCCAACATACTTGCTTTGTGAAAGTTTTTTAAGCTCGCCAAGAAGACTTTGAACAATGAATTTATAGTCGTCAATTTCCTTGCTGATTTCCTTTTCAATAAACGAAATATTTTCGGTCATTGCTCCAATTGTTTCGCCTTGGAATTTTTTAGTTAAAAGCTTTGCAGCATCGTCGCAAGCCCTTTGTCCTGCGTTCGACTTAATTGAAAAACTAACAATTCCGCTTCGTGTTCCAATAAGAATTAATGCCGTTTCATTAAGCAACGAAACAATTTTGATTTCGTCAATAATCAAATTGTCATAGCCGTCCATCATAACAACCGTTGGATAGTTTGTTGCCTCGCTAATTAAATTTGCAAGTTCCGAAACAATTTCATTAACAGATTTTGTTCTTTCGCTTAAAATTTCACTAACATTATCAATTTTTGATGGCTCAAACTTAAATCCATTAAGCAAATTCTCAACATAAAATCTGTAACCTTGAGTTGTTGGAATCCTTCCTCCCGAGGTGTGAAGTTGTTTCAAAAACCCCATCGCCTCAAGCGCGTTAAGTTCAAACCTGAGTGTTGCAGAACTTATGTTTGGGAGATGCCGCTCTTTAACGCAATTGCTTGTTATTGGACTTGCATCTTTAATATAGTCCTCAATTGTTGCAAGAAGAATCTCTTTTTTCCTTTCGCTAAGTTTCAAGTTTCCCCCTTTCGACTTTATAATTGTATGCAATAAGATAAAAAATATTGCTAGCACTCTCATTTCTGAAGTGCTAGCACAATTATATTCTTCCAAAAACCAAATGTCAACTGTTTAATGCCACTTTTTTAAAAATTTTTAAATAAAAAACGCAGCCACAAAACTGCGTTTTGAAATTAAATTTTGTTTGTGAAATAGCTTTGTGGGTGGTCGCAAACTGGACAAACTTTTGGCGCTTCCTTGCCAAAATGTATGTGTCCGCAATTCAAGCATTTCCAAGCAACAACTTCGTCTTTTTTGAATGTTGAGCCATTTTTAATTTCATCAATAAGCTTTTGATAACGCTCTTCATGATTTTTCTCAATTGCCGCAACAGCCTCAAATTGATATGCAAGACGATCGAACCCTTCTTCTCTTGCTTCTTTTGCCATTCTTGCATACATGTCTGTCCATTCGCCATGCTCCCCTGCTGCTGCATCAAGCAAGTTTTCAAGAGTCATTGGAACCGCTCCGCCATGAAGCGCCTTGAACCACATTTTTGCATGTTCTTTTTCGTTTCCAGCAGTTTCTTCAAAAATGTTAGCAATTTCCTCATATCCCTCTTTTCTTGCTTTTGATGCATAATAGGTATATTTGTTTCTTGCTTGGCTTTCGCCAGCAAAAGCTTCCATTAAATTTTTTTCGGTTTTAGTCCCTTTAAGTTCCATAATTTTTCTCCTTTATTTTTTATTTGAACAATCGAAATAGCGCGTGTGGAGCAACATTTCGCTTGTTTCGCCAAGCGGACGCCCCAAAAACTCGGAATAAATTTTCTTAATTTCCGGATTTTCATTTGCGCAGCGAACTTCAAGTTGTTCGTCCTTTAAGTATAACGAATCAATCCTTTTTTGTCTAACGAAATCATCAACTTTTTTAGGTTGTCCGCCTCCTCCAGCGCACCCCGCCGGGCAAGCCATAACCTCAACAAAGTCATAGTCGGCTTCCCCGCTTTTAATCTTCTGCAAAAGTTCATGAAAGTTTCGAAGCCCGCTAACGACAGCAACTTTAACAATTGCTCCTCCAATGTTAACCGCGTCTTCCTTAATCCCTTTAAGTCCGCGAACATTTTCAAGGTTCAAAAGTTTTTCGCTTGGCTTTTCGCCAGTTATCATGAAATTTACTTCTCTTAAAACCGCTTCGGTAACTCCGCCTGTTGCTCCAAAGATATGTCCGCCGCCCGAGCCTCTTGAGCAAATTTGATCGAAATTTCCATCATACAAATTTCCGTATGGAATGTTCTGTTTCCTGATCATATGTGCAAGTTCTCGTGTTGTCAAAACATAGTCAACATCATAAATTCCCGGCATGTAGCCATAGTCATCGGAAATTGAAAGTTCTTCGCGTGTTATTTCATATTTTTTTGCCGTGCACGGAGCAATAACAACATGAACAACATTTTCTGGTTTAATTCTTTTTTGACGTGCGAAATATGTTTTTATTATAGCCCCTTGAATTGAAATTGGGCTTTTTGTTGTTGAAAGATTTTCAATAAGCGACGGTTCAAAAGTTTCAACAAACTTAACCCATGCAGGGCAACAACTTGAGAACATTGGAAGAGGCTTATTCTTTTTTGTTATCCTTTCAACAAGTTCACTTGCTTCCTCAACTGTTGTTAAATCCGCCCCAAAAGTGACATCAAAAACATAATCAAATCCTAACATGCGAAGCGCAGTTATCATTTTTCCCTCGTCAAATTGCCCGGGAGCAAATCCAAATTCCTCCGCAAGCGCAACCCGAACAGCAGGAGCGGTTGAAACAACAAGAAGTTTATCGTAATTTTCAAGTTCCTTAAAAACCTTGGAGTAACTTTCCTTTTCCAAAAGTGCGTTTGCCCCACATGCAATTGTACATTGCCCGCAATTCAAACAAACATCGCTCGTCCCATAAAATTCCCGAAGCCCTGTTGCTTTGTTGCAAGAATCAACGCAACGTCCGCATTTAATACATTTTTCAACATTTCTAAAAAGCGATGGGCTTTTTTCGTCAACAAAAACTCGAGCCTCCTCGCTCTGCTTTTTCTTTAAATTTTCTTTAAGCTTTTTTTGTTTAAGCCCCTTAATGTCCAACTATCCAATATCCTTTTTCTTATCTTCTTTTTTCTCTTGTTTAATTTCTTTTTGTTCTTGTTTAATATCCTTTTTGGAATACATTTTCTTAAGCGATGCTTTTAAATTCGCCTTGTTTTCCGTTCCAACAAGAAGTCGGAAAATGTTTTTCCTGTGCATAAACCATGTTAAACAAAACATAACAAAAAGAATAATTGTAACCGGCAAATTTGCATTCACGCCCGTATATTTAAGCGCTTCAATAAACGTTACAATCGAAATGAAAAGGAATGAAGTTACGGCTGCATAATCGAAAATATAAAGATAAATAAATCCAAAAACGAAACAAATTGCAACCCAAAGTGGCGACGAAACCGCATAAATTCCCAGCATGCAGGCAACGCCCTTGCCTCCCTTGAACTTATATATAACCGGGAAATTATGTCCAACAATTGCACTAAGCCCGCCAACATAAAGCCCAAGCATTCCTTGAGCGGAAGAATGAAGCCCCCAAACATTCATATACGACCCTTCAAATCCTCCAAAAATGAAAAACCCCAAAAGAGCCGCCGCCGCGCCTTTAAGCGCGTCCAAAAAAAGTGTTAAAATTCCCGCTTTAAATCCAAACGAACGAAGCATGTTCATTGTTCCCGGATTTCCGCTTCCATGTTTTTCTATGTCGTCTTTCAAAACTTTCTTTGAAAGAATTCTTGCAAAATTTATGTTCCCAAGAAAATATGAAACAACAATAACAATAACATATTTCCACCATTCCATGTTCTTATTGCTCCTTTTCTTTCCTGTTCTTGAAAATCAACTTAATTGGAGTTCCCTCGAAATTTATTGCATCGCGAAGGCGATTTTCCAAAAATCTTTGATATGAAAAATGAACCAAACTTGCGTCATTAACAAAAATTACAAACGTTGGTGGGCAAATTTCTGCTTGCGTTCCATACAAAATTTTAAGTCTTCTTCCCGCCTTTGTTGGTGGTTCTTGAGCAAGAAGCGCTTTTTGAATAACCTCGTTAAGTGTTCCAGTTGTAATTCTTCTGCTGTTGTTTTCCTTAACTTCAACAATTGTTGGCATAATTTTCTCAAGTCGCTTTCTGCTTAATGCCGAAACGAAAACAGGCTTGAAATAGCTCATGAAAGAAAGTTTGTCTTGAAGCATTTTTGTATACTCCAAAATTGTTCCTTCGTCTTTTGAAACCAAATCCCATTTGTTCATAACAATCAAACTTGGTTTTCCTTCTTCGTGAACATAGCCTGCAATTCGAACGTCTTGTTCGCTAATTTCTTGGCTGGCGTCAAAAACAATCAAAACAATGTCCGCGCGTTTAATCGCTTCCATCGATCGAATAACAGAATATCCTTCAACACTTTCGCGCTCAACGCTTCTTTGTCGGCGAATTCCGGCGGTATCGATCAAAACATATTCTTTCCCGTTATATCTAAAAGGTGTGTCAATTGCATCTCTCGTTGTTCCAGCAACATTTGAGACAACAACTCTTTCCTCGCCCAAAAGGCGATTAACAATTGAACTTTTCCCTGCATTTGGACGCCCAACAACAGCAATTTTAATTCTGTTGTCCTCCTCGCCTTCCTCCAACGAATCCTTGAAACATGGCGAAGAAACAATTTCGTCCAAAACTTCTCCAAGCCCTTTTCCTTGCTCGCAAGAAATTGGGAAAGGCTCTCCAAGCCCAAGAGAATAGAAATCATATGTGTTTTCAACTTCAAATCTGTCGAGTTTGTTAACAACAAGAATAACTTTTTTGTTCGTTTTTCTTAAAAGAGTTGCAACTTCCTCGTCGGCATGCGTAAGCCCATCTTTCCCGTCAACCATCAAAATTATAACATCTGCAAGATCGATGGCAATTTGAGCCTGCAAACGAATTGTTTTTTGGAAAACATCATCGCTCTTGCTGTCAAGCCCCCCAGTGTCAACAAGCGTGAAAACCTTTCCAACCCAAGTTGCGTCAGCATAAATTCTGTCGCGCGTTACGCCCGGCATATCATTTGTTATACTAATTCTTTTTCCGCAAATTCTGTTGAAAAAAGTGCTTTTCCCTGTGTTAGGTCTTCCAACAATTGCAACAAGTGGTTTTTTCATCGATATGATTTTATCACAAAAGTTTCTCATTTCCAAATGTTAATTTTACTTAATTAAAAATAATTTTGTTCAAAAATTGTTGACAACTCCCCTTTTTCCCGCTATACTAAACGTGTTTTGAAAATATGGTGGATGTAGCTCAGCTGGTTAGAGCGCTGGTTTGTGGCACCAGAGGTCGTGAGTTCGAATCTCATCTTCCACCCCATAAAAAATTGAAGAACGAAAAATCGTTCTTCTTTTTTATTAACAGAACAAAAAAACACAGAAAGTTTTTCCTCTCTGTGTTTAATTTTATTAGCCAATTGTTGGAAGCGTTATTGTAACATCATCATATAACAATTCAAAATCCATTTGTATGCCTCCTTGAACAAATGTTGCTCTTGCAAGACGATTATCTTCAAACGACAAAGAAACATGTTGAATTTCTTCTCCGCCTATTGTTAAACTTGAAGCCTCATATTTCAAAGTTGTTGTGTCAAACGTGAAATCTTTAAGTTGAAGTTCTGCAAACATCGCGTTTGGACGATTCCCGTCATACTCGCTCTTTTCACATTCGTCAAGAGTCCAAACTCCGTCTGTTTTCGTGTACAAATAATATTTAGTGTTATCGCCCGAACCAGTTGTTGCGTAATAACGTTCAGCAACAAATCCATTATCCACATTTGGATATCCATCTTGCCTAAAATACATTTTTGTTTCATCAACTTTATGAACAGCTAAAAATTTCGAATTAAGAGGCGATGTTGTTAACATTGTGTAACTTTCAACCCCCACAAAATTCAACGCCTTGCCCCACATTTCTTCTTCAATTTGTTTTTCAGGAACATGTGGAACAGTTAATGAAACGGGTTCATATGAAAATTCCATTTCTGTTGTTACGTCCATAACCATAACAACTTTGGTCAAACGCCCTTCAACAAACTCAAAAGATGCCGAATCAATGCCAATAGATTCGATTGGAGCTATTGAATCGTATGTTCCTTTTTGCGCATTAAAAGCAAATTGATTATATTGGAAGAGCGAAAAAATTGTGCTTGGAATAATTTGTTCATAGAACGCGCTGGAAATTTCATTGCAAATCCAACTTCCATATAATTTTGAATAGTGATAGTATTTAACATCGCTGCCCGATGTAACTTTGCTATAAAACTCTTCCGAAACTTTTGTGCTTGTTGCATCGTCTGGATAGCCAATTTGATTGGTGTAAACTTTTGTTCCATCACATTTAATAACAGATTTAAAGTTTGAATTGCCCGGGATTTTCGTTGTTAATGTGTATGAATTAATTCCCGAAAAACTCAACGCATTTCCCCATTGAGTTGAAGTTACTTGTTTAAGTTCTAAAAATGTAACTGTTTCTGTTTTTTCATAGCCGCAAACAGTGCAACTGTATGTTTTAACCCCGTCGCTGGTTGCAGTTGGCGCAGTTGTTATAACCCCTTCACCCCATTCATGTTCGTCTTCGCTTTGTTTTTCTTTGCAATCTTCGCCTGTGCAAACATGCCAGTGGTGGGTTGCATTTGATTCCCATTTTGGACTGAAGTTATGTTCATGAGCCCCGCAAGCGGTTAAAGCAATTGCACATGGAATCAAAAAGCAAAAAGCCAAAACACAACTTAAAATTTTTCTTTTCATAAATTTCTCCCCTTAATTGTTGAACTGCATTTTACTTGTTCAAAATTGATTATATCATCTTTTTCTCAAAAGCCTAAACATTTTTCATTCGTTTATAATATTTATGACGATTGTTTCTTTAAATTTTAAAAAAAGTCTTTTGGGGCGCGATATGTTTGATTTGAATATCAAAATAAAAAAATCGCATGCTAATATGCGATTCTTTTGGCAGGGGTGGCAGGATTTGAACCTACGCATGCCAGAGTCAAAGTCTGGTGCCTTACCGCTTGGCTACACCCCTTAGCGTGAAATATTCTATATTGTTTTCTTAACTTTGTCAATAAATTTTCAAACTTTTTTCAAACTTTTTTGCTTTTTCACTTGCAACCCGTCTTTTCAAGTGCTATACTCGAAAAGTCTTAATAATAAGTTAAATAAATAAAATAAATGAGGAAATTTTATGACAAACGAAAAAATTAGAAACATTGCAATAATTGCCCACGTTGACCACGGCAAAACTTCTCTTGTTAACGAACTTTTAAAACAAGGGAATGTTTTTCATGAAAATCAAGTTGTTGAAGACAGGGTTATGGACTCAAACGCAATTGAACGCGAACGTGGGATAACAATTCTTTCAAAAAATGCAAGCTGCATGTATAACGGAATTAAAATTAACGTTGTCGACACCCCTGGACACGCTGATTTCGGCGGCGAGGTTGAACGTGTTTTAAAAATGGTTGACGGCGTTTTGCTTGTTGTCGACGCATTTGAAGGCGCAATGCCTCAAACTCGTTTTGTTTTGGAAAAAGCACTTGCTCTTAACTTAAAAGTTATTGTTGTTGTTAACAAAATTGATAAGCCAGACGCAAGAATTTCCGAAGTTCAAGACGAAATTTTGGAACTTTTCCTAGACCTTGATGCAAACGAAGACCAACTTAACAGCCCATTCGTTTTCTGCTCGGCGCGCCAAGGCCACGCAAGTCTTGACCCAAACAAATTTGGAACCGACATGAAACCTCTTTTTGAAACAATAATTTCACATATTCCTGCTCCAAGTGGCGACGAAACAAAACCTTTAAAAATGTTAATTTCTTCCGCAGAACACAACGACTTCGTTGGAAGACTTGTTATTGGAAAAATTGCGCAAGGAACTGCTCATGTTGGCGACAACGTTGTTGTAACAAATTTCCATGAAGAAAGAAACATAAAGGGAAAAATTGTTCAACTTTTTGAATTTGTTGGGCTTAAACGCGTTCCTTTGGAAGTTGGAAAGGCTGGCGACATTGTTTGCATTGCTGGAATTGAACAAGCACAAATTGGCGACACTGTTTGCTCCCCTGTTGAAACTTCTCCAATTGAGTTCGTCCAAATTGATAAGCCAACAGTTGAAATGACTTTCATGGTTAACAACAGCCCATTTGCCGGCAAGGAAGGAAAATTCGTAACAAGCCGACATCTTCGTGAAAGACTTTATAAGGAAGCCGTTAAAGACCTTTCTCTTCGCGTTTCCGACACTTCATCAACCGAAGCCTTCACGGTTTGCGGGCGCGGCGAAATGCACCTTTCAATATTAATTGAAAACATGCGTCGCGACGGCTATGAATTCCAAGTTTCAATGCCAAGAGTTCTTTTCTTGGAAGAAAATGGAAAGAAACTTGAACCAATGGATTTCTTAACAATCGACGTCCCTGCCGACTGCGTTGGAACAATCATGAGCAAGATGGGAACAAGAAAAGGTGAACTTATCCAAATGTCCGACCACAATTCAAGAATGAAAATGGAATTTAAAGTTCCAGAACGCGGACTTTTTGGTTTTAAATCGGAATTTTTAACCGACACTCGCGGCGAAGGAATTATGGCATCAGTTTTCAGCGG
Organism: uncultured Lachnospiraceae bacterium; assembly: GCA_964383665.1. GTDB lineage: Bacteria > Bacillota > Clostridia > Christensenellales > UBA1242 > UMGS687. The sequence continues at coordinate 57,543 of CAYLHO010000001.1, read as the reverse complement.
ATATGAAGAATATAAAGGTCCAATTAACCGCCGTGAATATGGTTCTTTAATCGCTTTTGAAACCGGCGAAGCAATTGTTTACGGGCTTTTCAACGCGCAAGAACGCGGCGATCTTTTCATAACCCCAGGAACACAAGTTTATGCAGGAATGGTTGTTGGACAAAATCCAAAAGGCGACGACATCGCCGTTAACGTTTGCAAGAAAAAACACCTTTCAAACTGCCGAAGTTCAGGTTCAGATGAAGCGCTCCGCTTAATTCCACCAAGAGTTATGACGCTTGAAGATTGCATTGAATTTTTGTGCGACGATGAACTTTTGGAAGTAACTCCAAAGAATATTCGAATTCGCAAGAAGGAACTCGACCACAACATGCGTCTTCGCCAAAAAGCAAAAGAACTTGGTTTAAACAACAAATAAATTTAAGAGCAAAAATAATTTTTGCTCTTTTTTTATTTTTTCTCGCATTTTTTACATTTATCACAGTTATTATAACTGCAAAATTTTTTCTTTTTAATTTTTGTTATTGCAAAATAAATTGAAAAAACAATTGCAAAAATCCCAAGGAAAATCCAAATTGAGTTAAGCGCGCCAACAATCTCAACAAGCTGATAAATTTTGTAAGCAGCAAATGCTAAAACATAGGCAATTGCAAATTGCAAGCCAATTGAAATCCATGTCCATTTGTTCCCAATTTCCTTTTTAAAAACAGAAATCGTTGCAAGACATGGAGAATATAAGAGGCAAAAAATCATGAATGAAAGTGCGCTTGCGGGCGTAAAATAAACCGCAGCAAGAGGGTTCGTTATCGACCTCATGGTTTGACTGTTCAAACTGTCGACCGAAACATCAACCCTGTTAAACATCGCAATTGAACTAACAATAATTTCCTTTGCCGCAAGTCCAGCAATAAGCGCAGATGTTGCTCCCCAGTTCCCAAAACCAAGAGGAATAAAAATTGGTGCAACAATTCCCCCAATTGTTTCAAGCATGCTTGTTCCGCCATCAGTTGGAACAAATTTAAATCCAAACGAAAAACTTTGCAAAAGCCAAACAACAATGTTAAGCGAAAAAATTACTGTTCCAATTCGAACAAGAAAAAGTTTAATGTTTTCCCAAAGAATTTTCAAAACGCGTTTTAATGATGGAACTCGATATGCAGGAAATTCCAAAATGAAAGATTGTTCTTTGCTTTTAAGAACTTTCTTTTCCAAAGCAAGGCTTAACAAAATTGCAACAAAAACCCCAAGCATATAAAGCCCAAAAATAACAAAAACATTTGTTGCCCCAAAAAATGCCCCGCCAATAACAGCATAAATTGGAAGTTTTGCGCTGCAACTCATATATGGCGTTAGAAGCGCTGTTTTAATTTTTGCATTTTTATCCTCCATGTTTCTTGCCGTAAGCGCAGCTGTTGTTGAGCAGCCAAACCCCATAAGAAGAGAATACACACTTTTTCCGCTTAACCCAACTTTTGCAAAAACATCTTCAAATAAAAAAGCAATTCTCGCAAGATATCCGCTGTCCTCAATTAACGAAAGAAAAAAGAAAAGCAAAATAACTTGTGGGAGGAACGAAAGAATGCTTCCAACCCCTCCAATAATTCCCGTTTGAACAAGGTCAACAACCCATGCAATGCTGCAAACACTTTTAAGCCACGAAACAATTTGTCCTCCAATAACATCTTGAATCAATGTTCGAAGAAGATCGGAAAGAAAAGCCCCAAGCGAAAAAAAAGTTAAATAGAAAACAAGGAACAAAATTCCAAAAAAAATTGGAAGCGCCAAAAATTTGTTAAGAAAAATTTTGTCAAGTTTTGAAGCTCCATATGCTTCATCATTTTTTTGAACTTTAAAAAATGAATTAATATATTTAAATTTTTTCGAATTTTCAATTTCAAAATTTAAATTATTATTTTTATCATATTTTTCTTGAATTTTATTTAAATTAACATTAATTTCATGTTTTTTTAAATTATTTAATTCTTTTTTAAATAATTTAATGTCATTTTTATTTTCCGCATTTCCAATAAAAAATTTTATATTTAATTTATTTAACACAATTTTTGCTTCGTTAATTTTTTCAATTAATTTTTCATCCTTTTTTTTAACATTTTTGAATGTGTTAACAAAAAGAATTATGTTTCCAAATTCCTGAAGTTGAAACGTTAAAAAAAGATTTCTTTTAAGATTGTTGATGTCGCAAATGTTAATAATTTGACATGTTGAATTTTCGAAAACATATCGGCTTGCAACTTCTTCCTCATAACTTAACGGCGTTAAAGAATAAAGCCCCGGAAGATCAACAAGGACATATTGTTTTTCGCCAACCGAAAAAACTTTTTCCTTTTCGCTAACCGTAACACCATGCCAATTCCCAACATGCTCGTTTGAGCGTGTTAGCGAATTAAAAAGAGTTGTTTTCCCGGTGTTTGGATTCCCAACAAGCAAAATTTTTTCTTTTTCGCTTTGCGCCCCAACCTTAATTTTTTTTGCTAAAAGTTTTGAAAGCGGATTGTTAATTTTTCTTATAATCATGTTTTCGCCTCCAAAACTTTAATTCCGTTTGCAATGCTTGAGCGAAGAGAAAGCGTGTAGCCCTCAAGTTCAACAAGAATTGTTTTCTTAAGCGCCGAAAAACACGAAACGCGAACTTTTGCCCCAGCGTAAAACCCAAGTTCGCTAAGTCGCCTTGAAACACCAACGCTTTCCTCTTCAACTTTTTGAACAACATATTCTTTGTTTTTCTCACATTCACAAAGCGAAATAACTTTCATACTCATATTCTATGTTTAAAGTTTTCTTGAAATGAAATTGTTTTGAAATTCGCTTGTTTTTTAAAGTTCGTTGTGCTAAATTATATCTAGATATTGAAAAGAGGTGCAAAATGAAATGTATATATTGTGGATACTTTGACAGCAAGGTTATTGATTCGCGCTCAACCGATGAATCGAACTCAATTCGAAGAAGAAGAGAATGCTTGAATTGCGGAAAGAGATTCACAACATATGAAACTGTTGAAACAACACCAATTTTGGTTGTTAAAACAGATGGAAGCCGCCAAACCTTTGACCCAGAAAAAATTAAAAAAGGAATCATTAAAGCGTGCGAAAAACGCCCTGTTAGCATGAGCCAAATTGAAGAAGTTGTTATGGACATTGAAAAAACATTAACCAACTCTCTTAATCAAGAAATAAGTTCAACCGAAATTGGCGAACTTGTTATGAAAAAACTTAAAGAACTTGACGAAATTGCATACATTCGCTTCGCCTGTGTCTACAGAAAATTTGAAGACGTTTCAAACTTAATCAACTTCCTTCAAACTCTTTAATTTGTTAAAAAATAAAAACCGCGTTTGCGGTTTTTTTGTTGTCGAAAATTGTTTTATGGTGTTATTTTTTGCATTTTCATCATATATACATATTAAAAAGGAACATAATTTGGAGTCTTCATTCTTGGATTTAAGATGCAAAGAGGTTATTAACATTGTCGACGGAACACGCCTTGGGCATATCGTTGACATTGTTATTTCGCTTCAAACAAGCCAAGTTAGCGGAATTGTTGTTCCGGGAAATAAATCAATTTTTGGATTTTTGAAAGGCGGGAACGACCTTTTCATTCCGTTTTCACAAATTTGCAAAATTGGCGAAGACGCAATCCTTGTTGAACTTTATGGCGTTAACACTCCAACTTCTCGCGCATACGATTTCAAAGCGCAAAACAAATCTTAAGCCATAAGCAAAATTGTTAATATCATTGGGCGACGTTTAGTTCTTTTGAAGATGAAATTCGAAAGAACTTTTTTAACATTCGCCTTAATCTCATTTGGATCGAATGAGCGCAAATCCTGTTCGCGAAGAGTCGATGCAATAACTTTTCTTGCATCTTGTGTAAACTCCTCTGCCTCTTTGTCATAAACAACACCGCGGGTTATTATGAACGGCTCAAATCCAGCTTCGCCCGAAAGGGAACTCATGTTTAAAACAACAACACAGAATCCCTCTTCCGAAAGTTGTTTTCTTTCTTTCAAAACTGAACTTCCCATGTCGCCAAGCCCCGACCCGTCAACAAGACGAATTCCTGCTGTAACATATCCCGCTTGTTTAATATAGTTTTCGCCCATTTCAACTTGCATTCCAAGTTCTGGCAAAATTATATCTCTTGAGTTCATTCCCATTGCAACAGCAAGTTCTTTATGTTGTTTAAGATGACGATATTCGCCATGAACAGGAATGAAAAATTTTGGATTTGTTAATGCGTGAATGGTTTTAAGTTCTTCTTGGCAAGCGTGACCCGAAGCATGAACATCGGCAAGCTCATCATAAATAACATCAACACCCTTTTTGAAAAGCTCGTTGATAACGTTGTAAACTGCCTTCTCGTTTCCGGGAATTGGAGATGCCGAGAAAATAACAACGTCGCCGTCATCAAGTTTAACTTTGTTAAATTCGCCATGCGCCATTCTCGTTAGCGCGCTTAAAGGCTCACCTTGGCTTCCCGTGCAAAGAATAAGCAATTCGCCATCGGCATATTTGTCAATTTTGTCCATGTCGATTATATTATTCTTATCATAAGAAATTTCACCAATTTTTGCTGCAGCCTCTGTAACGTTAATCATGCTTCGCCCTGCAAAAGCAACTTTTCTCTTAAACTTTTCTGCAAGCCAAAGAAGTTGTTGAAGACGGTGGACATTGGAAGCGAAAGTTGCAACAAAAAGTCGTTTTCCTTTAAATTTGTCAAACAACGTTTCAAGAGTTCTCCCAACGTTAGATTCGCTCATTGAATATCCCTTTCGGCAAACGTTTGTGCTTTCGCAAAGAAGAAGGTTAACGCCTTTCTTCCCAAGTTCGCCAAAACGAGTTAAGTCGGTCATAACGCCGTCAATTGGTTCAAAATCAATTTTAAAATCGCCTGTGTGGATAATGTTCCCGCAAGGGGTTGAAATTGAAAGGGCAAGCGAGCCTGCGATTGAATGGCTAACCTTAATAAATTCAACTTGGAAATTCCCAATTTTTAAAAGGTTTTTTGGCTTAACGCAAACCCCTTTATACTCAATTTTGTGTTCTTGCATTTTGTTGTCAAGAAGCGCAAGAGTCATTGCTGTTCCATAAACCGGAACTTTAAGTTCGTTTAAAACATATGGAAGTCCGCCAATATGATCTTCATGCCCGTGAGTTAACAAAATTCCCTTAACCTTGCTTTTGTTTGCAAGAAGATAGGAAATGTCTGGAACAACAAGATCAATTCCCGGAAATTCCCCTGTTGGGAAAGAAAGCCCGCCATCAATAACAATAATCTCGTTGTCATATTCAATTGCGGTCATGTTTTTTCCAATTTCTCCAACTCCCCCAAGGAAAGTTATTTTAACTGGCTTTTTTGAGCTTTTCCCAGCAACTTCTTTTGCTTTTGCCAAAGGTTTTGTTTCAACCGCTTTTTCGCTTGTCTTTTCCTTTGGTTGTTTTTTCAAAGCAACCTTGCCTTCCGCCTTTTTTGTTTGCTCCTTTTTTGGTTGTTCCTTTTTTGGTGCTTGTTTTTTTGCAACAAAATTACGCTTTTTTGGAGCGCTTGCATCTTTTGTTAATGTTTTTTCATTTTTTTCCATAAAATATTCCTTTATATAATATATTTAAAGCAAAAAATATTGCTTTATTTTCAATTTAAAAATTTGGCAAATTTTGCCTTTATCTCTTGAATTGATTTAAACAATTTAATGTTTTTTAAGTTGCAGAAAAAATAAATTAAATAATTTTTTTAACTTTTTTAAATGAATCGCTTTCTTCCAAACGTTTTGGCGAAAGGATTGTGTCAAGGTCAACATAATATCTCATTCCTTGGCTTCCAAAGAACATAACCATTTCAAAAACATAGAAGAAAACCGCAAAGAATGGAACAAGAACTGGCGATGCAAATGTTCCAAAAACATAGATAATTCCAACGCAAAGAAGCATTATAACAAGCGCATTTGAGAATATTTTGAAAAATCTTCTCATAACCGCTTTAAAGCCTTTTGCAAACCCTTTGAACATGTTGCAATCGTAAACAACAATTGCTGGCATCCACCCCGCAAAAAATGTTTTCTTAAGCGACATCAAAATAATTAAAACCGCAACAATAATGAACGGCATGAAATAAACCATAACTCCGCCAATAAGAGTTAAACGAAGGGTTAAAACAAGAAGAGTTATGATAAGCAAATTAACTGGAAGCATAACAAGGGTTTTGAAAAGTTGGAATCTTGCGCTGCGAGCAAAAAACTTCATGTATGACCCAACGAACGAATATCTTGTTAAACTGCTCATATATCCAAAAAGCGATTGCCCAACCGCAAGGTCGGCAAGCCCAAGAAGGAATGGGAAAACATAGAAAACAACAACGCTTAAATAAATTGCGACCCATGTTTTAGCAAAGAAAAACTCAAAAATTAAATTCAAAAGATTTGTTAAAACAGTGTTAAGATCAACAATAAGATCGAAAGGATTAACCGAAACGTTGAATCTTGTTAAAAGAGTTCCAATTTCGTTAAGCGTTCCGCTTGCATTAAAAAACTCACCAATTGTTCCAAAAAAAGGAGCAATCAAGCCAATTGTGATTCCTGCAACAATAATGTAATAAAGAATCAACTTCCAAACGATTGCGAAATTTGCAGCAACTAATTTACATGAGTTTTTAAACATCATTTTTTGCTTACCACCATTTTATAGATTTCTAACATGTTAACAAAAAGAACGCAATCCTCAAATTTCTTCAAATCAAGCCCAATTGTTGCGTTAATTTTTTCAATGCGATAGATAAGAGTGTTCCTATGCATGTAAGAATTTGTTGAAGCCAAAGCAAGATTCAAATTTCCGTTCAAGAAAGCCTTTGCCGTTTCGCAAAGAGCCTCGTTTTCAAGGATTTTAATAAGTTCTTTATTCTTAAAAAATCTTTTATAGTCAACAACATGAAGTTTTTTTCCAGCAACACGCTCTGTTGAAAAAAGATCTCTGTTAGATTGAACTGTGAAAATAGCATTTTCGTTTTTCATACTGCTCCCAAGTTTAATTCAAGTTAAAATTTTTTCTTTTGCTATTCCATTATCGAGCCAAGTTTAAACTTAATTGTTCGTTTTGTCAAGTCCTTGGCAACCGAGGAAGATGTTGTTGCAACAACAGTTGTAACTTTGTTTTGAAGGAATTGTTTTTTAATAAGTTCGCAAACCTTTTCATATTCCTCTTCTGAAAGATTTTCAAAAATGTTATCAATCAAAACAATTTCAATTTCTCGAAGAGAAAGGCGCGCAATTGAAAGAATATATTTTTCGAAAAGTGAAAGATTTTTAACTTTTTCGTCGCGATATTTTTCAAGATTATATTCAATCAAAAGTTTGTTAATTTTTTCTTCTCGTTGTGATTTGTTAATTTTTCTGGATTTCAAAAGTTCTTGAAGGTTTTGGTAAACTGTTTTCTTCTCAAGAAAAACAGGAGCAGCAGGAATATATCCCATGTTAACATCAACAGAAAAATCCACTTTCTTAAGCGGAATGTTTTTGATGTAAACTTCGCCTGTGTAATCCTTTTCAAGTTTAGAAAGAACCCTTAAAAGAGTTGTTTTTCCGCTGTGTTCCTCGCCAAGCAACGCAACAGCCTCGCCCTTTTTAATTTCAAGGTTAATTTCAAACAGCGCATAAAATTCCTTTGTGAACTTTAAACTTAAATTTTTAACAAGAATCATTTTCCCTCTCTTTTGGTTAATATAACTATAACCTTATTTCAAAAAAAAATCAACAAAAAAAGGGGAATAGCCCCCTTTTTAATAAAATTTTAACAGCAGCTTATTGCTTTTCGTCATAATTTGCTAAAAAATTGCTCTAAGCAAAAGCCCAACAACAAAACTTAAAACAGCCAAAAGCGCCGTCCGAAGGATAATCCACGAAGCATGCAACTTTTCCTTTTGGCTGTCTTTTTTAAACAAAAGCCCCTTTTCTTTAAGCGAAATGCAAAAAACACTTCCCTTTTTGCTTTCGCTTGAAACAAAATCAATAAGTCCGTCCTTTGAAAGAGAAATCATAATTTCATTAAGTTCGCTTGTTGAAACAACATACTTTCTTTTTGCAAGCAAATCAACAATTTCTTGCGACGAAAAAAGACGAGTTTTGTTCTTTTCGTCGTTTTCGCATTTAAGAAAAATATATGACATAACAATTTTCTCTTTTCTGTCGAGCATTTATATATTATTCCATTAATTAATCTTTTTAATTCCAAAGCTTTTTCTTGAAAAGTCAAGTTTTCGAATAAGCCTTTCCTTGTCCTTCTCAACATCAGTTTTTATTGTCTTAACTTTCGCAGGTTCTGGACGCGACATAATGTAATAACGAAGTTCATCAAGCGAATGGTCGTCTTTTTTTGTTGGTCTGTCGCCATTGGCCCAAAAATAGCCCTTAATTTCCATAATTAAATTTTCGCAGTTTTTAAAAATAAAAAGTTTGCTTTTCCCCTCTGCGTTTTTCAAATACGACTTAACTTTGTTGATCCCAGAAAACAGGTCCTTGTTAACATGTGGGTTTGCCAAAATCCCATTTTCAAAAAACAAATCACAAACGCTTTTTTCGCTTGCAAGAGTTGTTTGAGTTGCAGCGCTGTCGATAATTGCCTCAACCTTTCCGCCAAACCCCGTTTTCCAGTTCAAATTTTCGCATATGCGCTTAATTGCATTTGCATGATAAATTATATCCCTTCTCGCCTCATAGTGCTCCGCAATAACAAAAACATTTCCATCAAAGTCAACGGCATACCAGTGCGCAGAAAGAGGGTTGTTAAGCCCGGGGTCAATTGAAATTTTGTCGAACCATTCTTTTGGAACATCAAAAGGCTCAATAACATGAATTTGCGGGTCAAATTCGGGATAGACAAGTCCCCCAAAACTCCTAAACTTTCCATAGCACCTTGCCTCAAGTTCCTCCTCGCTCATGCTTGATTTAAGACTCTTAATTTCCTTCACGTCCAAATATGGATTATCGTCCCAGTTCATAGAAATCGACCACACCTCATCGTCGTTCCCTTCGTTTAAATAAATCTCGTTATAAACCCAGGTAAGCCCCTTAAGCGGCGTCATCGTGCCAAAAATTTCCCCGCATCGGTCGATAACACGCATCTTGCATTCCCGATAGATTTCTTCCGGCGGCTCTTCGTCAAACCAAACAAAGTCAAGAGACGTGCCTTGAAACTTTTCACGTCCTTGGTCGCAACTTTTAAACCCAATCTTACTTTTCCCACCAAAAACATTTTCAATTAAAATATAGTCAACAAAACCGTTTTGCGGGAAATCCTTGCTTCCCGTTTCCATAACGATTTCCGAAATCCATTCTGGTTTTAAATAGGAAAAAATTTTGCTTTGCGCAACATCTCTTTGAACCTGCTTCGAAAGCGAAACAACCCAAATTGAAACATCTTTTTTGTTAGTGCGAAAAGGGTGAATTCCTCTTGCAAGCCAAACGCATTCAACCGCCCCACACTCGGTTTTTCCGCTTCTGTTCCCTCCAAAAACCCACCTGTTTCTTTTTGTGCATTTGTGAAACTCAAGCTGTTTAAGGTGCTTTTTCTCTCCCGTGTTATATTTTTCAAGCGCAGAAAACTTGTTTCTCCTTTCAATTTCGCTTTCAATTTCAAAAATTGACTCATAAATTTTTTGTTTTTTCATTTTCTCTCTGTTTTCCCAAATAAATCGACTTTTTTCTTCTTAACTCAACCCCCGTTAAATTGTTAAACTTTAATCATGCAAAAAAAGAGTTATATTTTCTGTTTTTTGTTAATTCTTGCGGCTGTTTTGCCCCGTTTTTTTCAACTTCCAAACATAACAACTGTTTTCGCCAATGAAACATTTTTTGCAAAAGCGATTTCAAAAAATGTTAAACTCTATCGTTCAACAAGCGGAGACGAAACCTTTTCAAATGTCTACTTCGTAATTCCGCAAAGTTACTATATCCAAATCGACAGGTGCGAAAACGATTTGTTCTTTTCCGCGCGCTACATCGATGTTTATGGCTACGTTAAAAAATCGGAAGTCCAATGCGTAAGCGGGGTTCCCGAAACACCTTTTGCAAACGCAACTTTTCGTGTTTTTGTTCCAGGCGGAGTTGAACTTCGCTCCTCCCCAAGCCAATCGCAAGGCATAAACACAATTGAACAACTTGGCTATCTTGAAACCAATTTAAAATATTATGGTGAAATTGAAGGCGAGGAAGCAATTTCAAACCGAACTCAAACTTGGTTTTTTTGTAAGTATATTAAAAATGGAAAAGAATATTTTGGATATGTTTACAATGCATTTTGCGATTCCCTAACCGAAATTCCAACTAACACCGAAGTTTTGGAATATATCGACGAGCCAAATTTCACGGTTGATGTTTCCGCAACCCCCTCTAGCGACGACGTATTAAGCTCTCTTCCGTCCGCAACTCAAATTGTTATAATAATTGCAGTTTGCCTTCCATGCTTAATTATTATCTATCTCCTTTTCCGTCCAACAAAAATAACAGCAAAAGCACTTGAGGAAGCCGACCTTAAACCTAGGAAAAAACGCAAAAAAATTCGCCACCAAGATTATTATGAGTATGACGAATGAGCCGCTTTTGCAATTGACGAAACAATCCCCTTCAAAAGCCCAACATCAATGCAAACATCGCTTTGTTTGCTGCTTGAAACAACTTCAAGATTTTTATTATAAACTTCCATAATCCAGCCTTCAGAAAAATAGTTTTTCGCAAAAAATTCCGCATCATAGTGATTTGCCAAAAGCCAACCAACAATTTTCTCATAAGCCAAATTAAGACGCCTGAAATACGTTCTGTTGCTAAGACCCAAAAGCGACGCAATTTCGTTGCTCTGCTTGCCGTCGATATGCTTTAAAATCAAAATTTTCGCAGAAGTTTTGTCAATCCCTTTAAGCGAGTTAACACAAATTGTGTTTAAGTTAATAAGGTTAATCTTGCTTTGCGAAAGGTTAATTATGTATTTGCTAATCTTTTCAACGCTTTGCTCCATTAAGTTCTTAGATGTAACAAAAGCCGATGAAACAGCCTTCTTTAAAATGATTTTATCAAGAGCCTTTGTAACTCTTTCCAAATGTCTTTGAACCGTTAACATTGTTCTTGCCCAAACTTCTAATTCCATAGATTTCCCCTTATTAATTAAATACAATTTGCCAATTAATTTTCATAATGACAAAAAAATTATAAGAATCAAAAATGTCCATTGTCAATCACGTCTGCCATTAATTTTACTAATTTTTGTAAAAATATCAAAATCTTTTTACTATTTTTTTACAATATTCGACTTTTTTCTTGTTTTTTCGCGCTGATAATGCCAATTTACGCCTAAATTTCAACCTTTTAAAACTAACAACAAAAAAAGAACCCTCTTCAAGGTTCTTCTTTTATATTAATAACTTTTAATCGAATAAGTCCTTAATTTCCTCAAGTTCTTTTTCGTCATAAACAGGGTCCGCGCGCGTTTCCTCGTCGGTTTGTGCAACAACAGTTTTTGGCTTTTGAACTTGTTGCCCTTTGTTGTAATCGGCAAAGCTTGTTGTTTCTCCAATCCAACGCAATTTAACAGTTCCCTGTCGCCCATTTCTGTGCTTTGCAACAATAAGTTCTGCAACATCGCTTTCTTCCGTAACAACATCGTTATACATGTCTGGTTTATAAATAAACATAACAATATCTGCATCTTGCTCAATTGATCCGCTGTCTCTAAGGTCGGAAAGAACCGGTCTATGGTCGCCTTTTCTTTGTTCAACAGCACGCGAAAGTTGCGATAACAAAATTATTGGAACATTAAGTTCTCTTGCTGCAATTTTAAGAGTTCTTGTTATTTCCCCAACTTCCAAAACCTTGTTATCATAGTTGGAGTTTTTATCTGCTTTCATAAGTTGAAGATAGTCAATCATAACAAGATCAAGTCCGCGTTCGCGCTTAATTCTTCTGCATTTCGAAAGGATATCATTTGGGTCATTAATGCTCGAATCATCAATAAAAATGTTTGCTTCCGAAAGTTTTCTGCTTGCCTTAATCATTGCTGTCCATTCATCAACAGAAAGTTGCCCCTTAAGAGCCTTTTCCATGCTAACTCCAGCAACAGAACACATCGATCTTTGAGCAATTTGAGTTTTTGGCATTTCCAAGGAGAAAATTGCACAGTTTTTCTGCCCGTCAACTGCAGCATTTGTAACAATGTTCATCGCAAGCGATGTTTTTCCAACACCAGGACGCGCTGCAAGCAAAATAAGGTCGGAGTTTTGAAGCCCGTTTGTTATTGCATCTAAATCTGTGAACCCTGTTGAAAGTCCACGAAGCGAGTTAGGATCTTTTGCAATTTTGTTAAGTTTCTCAATAACTTCCTTAAGCGCACCTTCAATATGTTCAAGCGACGAAACGTCTTGATTTTCTGCAATATCAAAAATTTCTTTTTCTGCAAATTTTAAAGCCGCCTTGTCGTCGGTTGCATCATATGCCGTTTCAATAATCTTTTGCCCGCTTGCAATAAGTTTTCTGAAAAGCGAATCTCTTTTAACAATGTCAACATAATATTTGAAGTTTGCAGCCGAAGGAACAGCATTTGTTAATGTTGTTATATATTCAATTCCCCCAGCGTTTTCAAGTTCGCCGTTCTTATCAAGCAAATCGGTTAATGTAACAAAGTCAATTGGCTTGTTTGCGCGATAGAGTTCTTGCATTCTTTGATAAATTTGTTTGTTAACAGCCGAATAGAAATCGTCGCCCGTAAGCGCCGAAAAAATTGTTAAAGCCGCTTCATTATCAATAAGCATTGCGCCAAGAACCGATTGTTCCGCCTCAATGCTGTGTGGCATGGTTTTAAATTTTTCGCTCATTTTTCCCTCCTAGTCGGCAAATGGGTCGCGACGTTTTGGTTTCAACTCATTTCGTTTTTCAATTGCTCTGTTAACAAAAAAGAAAACAAGTTCAACAATTCCAATAACAGCACCCCAGCAAACAACTGTTAAAAACAATTGAAGCCCAACAGAAAGTTTAAGCCAATAGAAAAGAAATGCAAAACCAACCCCAAAAGGAATTGAAGCAAACATTTCAATCATTCTTCGCTTAACATCTTTCTTAAATTTACGCTTTTGTTTTCCGTCAATCACACGCGAATTATAACATAAAAAAAGCGAAAGTCAAATTAAATTAACCTTCGCCATTTGTTGGAATTTCAATTTTTGTTGTTTCGTCTTGTTCTTTTTGCTCAGTTTGTTTGCTTTTAGGTTTTTTAAAGTAAATAACCATAAGGTAAATTGCAACAAACGTGAATGAAATTGCAAGACAAATTAAATAGTAAACAAGACGATTTGCTTGAACAATGTAAAACTCAAATTCAAGTTCTGAAAAATCGCTGTTTGAATAGTAACAATAAATTGTTCCGCCCGAAAGCTCAAGCGTTTCGTTTGCATCTTTTGCTCTCAATTTAACATTTTCAGTTACAAACATATAATAGAATTCAGTTGTGTTAATTTTTTGGGCAGAATCTCCTCCAAGAGTTGAAAGCGCCGCCTTAGCCCCAGAAAGGAAATAATCTTCAAGACTTGTTGAAATCAAATTATTTTTTGTTTTCGAGAACACACCTGAAAATTTTTCGGTTGAAACGGTTTTAAAAGTTGTTTCTTCGTTTGTTATGCCTGCATAATCCGAACTTAAAATGAAAATCCTTGACGATTCTTTTGAATAGAAATCAAGTTGAATTGAAAACATTCCGTTTTCCCAAGAAGTTGAACAAGTTAAATGATTCCTGTAAACAATTTTTTCATTTGCCGAAATCTTTCCGTTTTCCTCAAACAAATTAAGTGCTGCGTAATATCTTAAAATAAGGTCGTCAACATAATCGCTTGCAAGCGAATTAACTTTATTTTCCAAAATCGCCTTTTCGCTTTCATTAAGCATTCCATATCCACTTGAAAAATCAGCAACAAAATAGTATGACGAAATGTTTGTGTTAATTCCAGAAAGCGTAACTGCCGATGTGCAGCCCGCAAGTGTTAACCCAAATAATCCTATTAATATAAATACAAAAAACTTTTTCATCATTTCCTTAAAATAATAACACAAATTTATTATATGACAAAACTTTTCGTTTTAATTCATGAATAAAAATTTTACTTCATATAAAAAATCACCCCAAAAACTGAAGTGATTTTTTTATTTTTACTATTTTCTTGAATTAACCCCATTAACTGTTTTGTCGAGAGCTTTTTGTTGTTCTTTAAGAAGTCTGTTTTGTTCTTTAAGTCTTTCCTCAATAAGTTTCAAGTTCTCGTCGATATTAAGTTTTTTAGGGCGGCCACGCTTCTTTGGTTCTGCATTTGGCGCTTCTTCATGGGTTTGAGTCTCTTTTCTTGGACGTCCGCGTTTTCCTGCCGGTTTAACAGTTTCCTCTTCGGAAGTTTCTTTTCTTGGGCGACCACGCTTCTTTACAGGTTCTTCCGCTTTAAGTTCTTTAGCCTCGACTGTTTCCTTTCTTGGGCGGCCACGTTTTCCTGCTGGCTTAACAGTTTCTTCATCGGAAGTTTCTTTTCTTGGACGGCCACGTTTCTTTGCAGGCTCTTCCGCTTTTGATTCTTCAGCCTCAACAGTTTCCTTTCTTGGGCGTCCGCGCTTCTTTGCTTCTGGTTTTTCTTCCTCGCTAACAACTTTTCTTGGGCGACCGCGTTTTCCCGCTGGTTTAGGTTCTTCTTCTGGTTTTTCTTTTCTTGGGCGACCGCGCTTCTTTGCTTCTGGTTTCTCTTCAACTTCTTCGGAAATTTCCTCAGGTTCAGCAACCGCTTCTTGAGGCTGCTCATCTGTTGGAAGTTCCTCAACGCTCTCACTCTCTTCAACAATCACGTTTTCTTCTGGAGCAATTTCATCTTGGGAAACTTCATTTGCAAATGCATCGAAACCATCAATTTCTTGAGAAACTTCGTGAGCTTCTTCAATCTCTTGAGTTGCTTCAACAACTTCGTTTGCTGCTTCTTCAATCTCTTGAGTTGCTTCAACAACTTCGTTTGCTGCTTCTTCAACAACCTCGACTTCAGTCTCTTTTTCTTGTTTTGCTTCTTCTTGAGAGTTATCCTCAATCAAAATTCCGTCTTTGTCATAAACTTTGCCGTTCTCATGAAGATTTCCTTGAGCATCGTAATATGCTCCAGATGGATACGTGTAGTTCCCGTTTTCATCGAATTGCCCGCCAAATTGGTCTGGTTTTGGCTCTTCAATTTCGATCTTCTCAAAAACCTCTTCTGTTGCAACTTTTGCTGCAGCCTTCGATTCTTTTTTCGAAGGTTTAGGTTGATTTTCATTTAAAATGTAATTTGAAGAAATAAGTTGAATTTGTTTCTCCTTTTCTTCAAGTTGTTCTTGCTTTTCATTAAGTCTTGCTTGAAGCTCACGTTTTTCTTTCTCAACGCTTGCCTTAACATATGCTTCACGCTCTGCCGCTTTGTTAACCAAAACTTTATTTTGGATTTCAAGAGTATCAATTTTTGTCATGGCCTTTTCAAGTTCACGAGCAACTTCTTCTCTTGAGCCAATAAGTTCTTCTCTTTCCTCTTTAACATGTTCGTTAACGTTCTCACGAATTTCAGCGTAAATTTTGTTAGAGAAGGTTTTGTACTCGGCAAGCATGGATTTTTCAACATTAAGCCTTGCTTCCTCAAGCTCTTCTTTTCTTTTCTTAATTTCTGCTGCCAAATTGTTGATTTCTTGATTAAATCTAAGTTGAGCGTCTTCTTGATCTTTCTCAATTTGTTGTTGCTTTTTAATTTCGTCAGCTTGTTGTTTTCTTATGTAGTTGCTTTCAACACGATTCGTTGTTGCTTCTTGTTGTTCTCTAAGTCGGTCTGTGTTTTCTTTGCTTGCTTGAAGTTTCTTTTGATAGTCTTTTGTTGTGTTTTCAAAACTACGTTTAAGACTGTCCATTTCTTTGTCGAACTGGTCAATTTCTGTGTTCAAGCGGTTACGCATGTTAACAAAGATTTCCGTTTCTTTCATTGCGCGTTCCAAAACAAGTTCACCTTTTTCGCCCGCTTCTTCAAAATTATAAAGTTCATGCTGAATTGCATTCTCTCTTGCCTTCTTCATTTCTTCTTGTTCTTGAAGTTGACGTTTTTCAATGTACTCGTTCAAAACTGGAATTCCGCGTTTGATTTCTTTTGCTGTAAACAAAACTTCAAAATCAACATAACTTGGCATTGTTGAAACTGCCTTATCAATAAATCTGTTGAAAATATGGAACGTTTGGTAAAGTTCGTTCGTGTTGCTTGCTTTTCTAATGTCCAATGCAATTGTGAAAATATAGTTCAAAAGCAAAACCATTGCTGGGATTGCAAAAATAATGATATAAACTCCAGCACCAATATCGGTTTGACTTGAAGCAATTCCGCATGAGAAAATAAGCGAAAGAACTGCATAGATATAACTCAATGTTTTTGCAACTTTAATGTTTGCCGAAAGTGAACTGCTTTTAAGAGGTCTGTCGATGCAGTTAACAACCGACATATATTCACTTGGCGCTTTATCTCTGTTAAGCATGTATTGTTGCCAGTGATATCGAAGAGTTTTTGGAACTCTTTTCATCATGTTGTTAAACTCAATTAAGTTGCTCTCGTTAATATACTGGACGTCATATAAATATGCATTAATTTTGTCAATCGCACGAGTTAAACGCATCTCATAAACGTTGTGTGCAATGATTGAAAAAACAATGATAGTTAAAATTTCGAGCCCAATAAATATGTATAATAAATATTCAAGCGAAAAATTGGTTTTAATTGTTTCGAAGAAATTTATTACACTTTGAAAAATATCAATGTTTAATAATTTCATTTGTTTAACCTCCAAGTTAAATTTCGTTGTTAGTATAACACATAAAAAAATTATTAACTAATATTTTTTCAATATTTTTTAATAATTTTTCAATATTTTTTTGATTTAATTAATTCTAATTAATTTCGCATTCTTTAAACTCAACAAATATATTTCGTCAACCGGTTTGTTAATTGCTTTCTCAACAGCAAAAGCATAGGTTAAAAGCTGCTTTCGATATCTGTCTTTAAGGACACTTTCGTTTGAAATTGAGGTGTATTTATAGTCAATTAAAACAACCTTTTCGCCAACAGAAATCAAGTCGAACTTCCCTTGAATTAAAATTTTTTCCTCCTCACCCTCTCCAAAAATCTCTTTAGGGCTTGCATAAATCATAAATTGCTTTTCCTTGAAAATGCAACTTGGGTTCGGGATTACTTGCTTAATTAATTCAATGTTTTTAATAATTGTGTCAGCAAGGCTTTCGCTGCAATTAAAACTTTTTATTTCTCTTTCCAAATTGCAACTTGAAAAATCAACCTTTTCCAAAATTTCATGAACTCGAGTTCCCTCCTCTGGCGTTGAAGCCGAAGAAAGATGTTCGCTAACATAAAATCGGTTTGGATTTAAATTTTCGCTTTGATAGGAATTTTCGTCAAAAGCAATTTCACTAACCGAGGTTTTAAGAGCAAGCTTTGTTGCATTCAAATTTGGATAAACAAAATCAATGTTTTCTTTTGCAGATAAAAGCGGTTCAATGTTTTCTTCTTCAATTTTAAACTCGTTAACCTCCACGTTTGAAACTTCTTCAATTTGAACTTCGCTTTTCCCAATAGCACCCAAAATATAGTTCAAATATGAAGGCTTAACAAGAAGCAAATTGCTTTCTTTTGTTATTTCATCAATTGCCTTTGGAACTTCGCCTGTTATGATAAGTTTGTTTTGCGCACGTGTTAAGGCAACATAAAGCAAACGTAAATTTTCCGCAATTTCTTTTTTCTTGGAATTAATTTCAATAATTCTCTTGAAAATTGAATCATAAACCCTTCTTTCCGCTCTGGAATAATTGTTAAGTGCGATCCCCAAATTCTTATCAATTTTAAGGTCATCGGTTTCTGGCTTTGCCCTTGTTAAATCTTTCCCGCATTCCCCTAAAATAACAACCGGAAATTCAAGTCCTTTGCTTGCATGGATTGTTGTTATTAAAATAGAATTATCGTCGCACTTCTTAACGCTTGCAGTTTTAAGTTCCTTAATGTTTTTAAGATATTCAACCAAATTAAAAAGGTCAAAATCAAGCCCTGTTTGTTCAATATGCGCCAAAAATTGTTTTAAACGTTCAAGGCGAAGTTGCCCGCCATTTTGCCCCAAAACAAACTCGAAAAAGTTTTCCTTAATGAAAAGTTTTTCAAGAGCAGCGCTTGCTCCAATTGTTTGAATTTCAAAACGCAAAACGCTAATCAACGAATTAAACTTTAAAATTTTTTGCGAAATTAAATCGCTGTTCCTTTCTGCATAATCACTAACTTTTTCAAAGAAAAATTCACCTTGCCCGTTTAATCTAATTTGCGCAAGATCGTCATAAGAAAATTTCCCCAACGCCGATGCCATTACCGCCGCCAAAGCGAAATCATCTTTTTGATTTAAGCACAAACTTAAAATTAAAATTGAAAGACAAACCTCTTTCGATGAAAGCAAGTCGAACTCATCATTAACAACAAAAGGAACATTATTCTCAACAAAAAGGGCAACCAAATCTTTTAAAAGGCTTGAACGGTTTTTAACAAGAATTGCAATGTCGCCAAAATTTATTCTCCTTTCCTGTTCGTCCAAAACAACTTTTTGATTTATGATGTTATTAATTTCTCTTAAAATTGTTTTCGCTTCAAGGCTGTAATCCTTAAAGTTCCTTTTCGCTTTAAGAACTTCAAAAACTTCTTGTAGCGCTTCTTCTTTTTCTTTTTCCTCTTTGGCAATTTTAATTATCTTAACGCTTTCCCCTTCACACGAGTTTTCACTTTCACCTTTGAACATTGCCCTTTCTTCATAGTTGATTCCGCAACTTTTTTCAGTCATCAAAACCTTGAAAACATCGTTAACAAAATCAAGAATTTTTTTATTTGTTCTAAAGTTGCAATTAAGCGGAAGAGAATGTTTTTCTCCTTCTCCTTCAAAATCTTTGCAAACATCAACAAAAATTTCAACATCGGATTGTCGGAAAGCATAAATACTTTGTTTCGCATCTCCAACATAAAGAACGTTATTTTTTGCAATCTTTTTTAAGATTTCATATTGCATTGGATTGATATCTTGAAATTCATCAACAAAAATTTGTTCATAAGAATTTTTAATCTCTTCGCAAATCTGCTCATTATCTAAAATTTTCGCACAAAAAGTTTCAAGATCGGAAAAATCATAGCAATTGATTTCAAATTTTTTGCTGTTTAAAATGCTTTTGAAATCTAAATAAAGCGAAACAAGTTCCGAAATGTTCCCCTTACAACTTTCAAACGAGTGCTCAATGTTTTCATAAGTTCCAAAGTCATATTCCCTAAATTTCTTAATAAAATCGGAAAACTCCTCTTTTACTCTTTTAACTTCCAAAAAGGTTTCAGTTTCTAGAGTCTTTTTCGATTTAATAAGTTTTGGAAAAGAAAAATCCCCTTTAATTTTTTCATAAAGTTCTTTTTCTTTTAACCCTAAAATTTCATCAATATTTAAAATGCATAAGTTAATATGTTCGCAAAGCCCGTCCTCATTAAATCCGCTTGCTTTTTCAAGAAGACAACAAAGTTTTTGCTTCAAATTACGAGCATTGTCAAAAACTTCATCAAAAAACATTTGCAAAGTTTTTTCTTTGTTTTCAAACAATCTCATCGAAAAATTTTTAATCCATTCTTCTGGCTGATATTGCGACGAAAGAAAATTATCAATTTTGAAAATTCTTTCTTTAATTGCCTTGTCGCTTCTTTTTTTTCCAAGAACATCGCAAAGTTCAATATATTTTTCAAATGAGTTGGTTTTCAAATTTTCAACAGCTTGCAAAAATGCTTCATCTTTAAGAGAAAGAAGTTTCTCATTGGAAAGGATTTCAAAACTTGGCTGAATTCCAATCACATAAAAATATTTTTTAACAATTTTTTCATAGAACGAATGGAAGGTTGAAATGTCGGCTTGAGGAAGAAAATCAATTTCGCTTGCAAGCTCAATTCGATTTGTTGTTTCAACAAGTTTCCCAAGATTTAAAGAAAGTTTTTGCTTCATTTGCGAAGCAGCTTGATTGGTGAAAGTAAGCGCTAAAATATTTTTAACCTTAACGCCTTTCATAAGATATTGAAGAATTTTTTCAATCATAATTGTTGTTTTCCCGCTTCCCGCCGAAGCCGAAACAATTGCGCTTTCGCCATTGATTTCTAAAACTCTTTCTTGTTCCTCAATCTTTTTCCTTTCCATAAAATTTTCCTTGTTAGTTCGGCTTTTGTCTTTCGCAAATTGAAATAAAATCCGTTTGCGAAAGTTGTTTTCCGTTTTCTCTTTGCTCCTCGCGCTCATCTTGTTTAAATGAGCAAATTCCAAAAAATTGACAGTTCTTGCAAATGAATCCCTCAATTGGAATTGCTGGAATCTTTCCGCTTAAAATTTCCTTTTCCGCGCTTAATAGTAAAAGTTTAACATACTCAATAACAGCCTCAAATCCCTCGCCCGAAAAAACATTCTTTGAAGTTGAAAGAACAAGATTTGCTGGCGAAGATTTTGCCGCTAACTTAATTGAAACAATGTTGCTCTCTTTTTTATCTCCAAGTTGCCTGTCGAAAGCCTTTAAAATTCCTTGCTCGCCAAGAATAAATCCTTCGAAACGAAATTTTTTCTTATTTTTTGAGAAATCTCCCCCAATTGGAAGATAAACCCCAGCGCATGGGTCTTTCCCAAACTTATTCTGCATTGCAATCAGGTAAATAAAAAGTTGAAGTTCAACTCCGTTATAAATTGCTCTCAAACTTTTTGGAACTTCCCCGCTCTTATAGTCAACAACTCGAAAATAGTTGTCAAAAAAATCAACTCTGTCAACAATTCCAAAAAGTTTCTTTTTCCCCAAATCAAGTTCAAAGCTCTGTTCCATAAATTTCGCAACAAAATTTGAGAATTTGCGTTCAAAATTTATGCTTTCGAAAAGCATTTTGGTTTCTTTTTTAAGAATTTCAAAAATATGTTTGTTTTTAATATTTTTTGAAAGCAAAGCGAAACGCGGCTGATTTTTAATTATTAAATCAATTTTTTCAAGTTCATCTTGAATTTCTCGTTCCGAAAGATTTCCAATTTTTTCCAGATTGCGCGAAACAAAGTTTTGAGCCGCAATATGGAAATAATTTCCATCGTCACGCGCATTAAAAACATTTTTCGGATTTTCTTTAAGTTTCAAACCGTGCGTAAAAAAATGTTTAAACGGGCATGAAAAGAACCGTTCAATTCCTGTTGGCGAAAAATTTTTGTAAAGTTCTTCCGCACACGAAATTTTTTCTTCCTGATTCTTTCTACTTCCCAAAATCAAATTAAATTTTTCATCTGAAATCTTTTTTTGTTGTTTTAATTTAAGAATCTTTTGTTCAAAATCTCTTCCACTTTGGATTTCAAAAAGCGAGAACTCCTTGCTTGGCAAAAATTGTGCAAAGAAATTATTGAAAATTTTTAATGGCGAATTTTCAAAAGTAAAAATCTTTTGAAGTTCAGAAAATATAACCGATTTCTCAAGTTTCTCGCCAAGAGCACTTCCCGAAGTTGAAACAAAAAGTTCTTCTTTTGGACAAAGATCAAACAAAAGCTTTTGCTTGTTTCGCTTGTTAATCATTTGAATTGTTGGCTCAATTCCCAAGTTGATTTGTTCAATGTCGGAATCGGAAAATAGCCCAAGGTCTTTTGAAACAAGCGGAATTGTTCCGGACGTTGCGCCAGAAACAAACATAACATCTCGACTTTCAAAGAAAGACTTTTCGCTTCCAACAAAAACACAATCGGTTGAAATTGGAACTGCCGAAATTTCTTTTTCTCCAAAAATTGAAAGGAACAATGTGGAATATGTTTCAAAATCAACTTCAGCCGTTGAATCAAGTTCATTTAAAACGTTTTCAAGCTTTTTAAAAATTTGAACATAAATTTTTTCACTTTTTAAATTTACGTTTGAAAAATGATTAATCAATTGCTCATTACGTTCTTTTAAATTAAATTCCAAAACAATTTCGTTAATTAAATTGGAAAAGCCTGAAAAATTATTAATTTTTTCAATTTTTTTATTAAAATAATTAATTTTTTCAATAATTTCTTTAATATTTTCAAAATTATTTGCAAGTTCCTCGCAAAACTGACCATTTAATAAAATAATATTTTTAAAATCGGAAATTTGATTTTGAGGAACATCGCAATATGGATTTAAAATAAGGTTAAAAAAGCATTCCTCGCTTTTCGTTTGGAGATAAGAAAAAAGCGTGAAGAAAAAAGTGTGGATTGGAAGATTTGAAATTTTTTGAGAAGTGTCAAGAAAATATGAAATCCCATATTCCTCAAAAACCCGCTCAAAAATTTTTGCTGTTGTTTCCAAACTTCCAGAAAGAACGTTAAGCGACGAAAATCTTTTATTTTTGTTTTTAACATAAAACAAAATTGTTTTTGCAATTTCTCGAATCTCATTTTCTGGAGTTTCAAACTCCAAAAGATGAACTTTTGTTGTTTCAATAACTTTTGGTGAAAACGAAAAAAGATTTTCCAAAATATGTCTTGAAAGAGAATTTTCCTTTTCCGTTAAATATATCTTTTCAATTTTAATTTTGTTTCGTCTTGAAATGCTGTTAAGTTTGTTAAAAATGTCGCTGTCATAAACCTGTGAGTTCTTTTGAGAAGAAGGAAGCGTTGCCCCAACAACAATTCTCTTCGAAAAAAGAATAAGCTTTTCCAAAAGCAATTCCCCTTGCGAAGTTAAACTGTCGAATCCAACAAAGAAGAAGGAAAGATTTTCAAGTTTTTCCTTCTTTAAATTGCTTGAAAGATTTGAAATTAAATCGCTTTGATCAGGGAAATTTTTGGTTGCTTCATAAATTGAAAAAACGCGAGCAATTTCTTTTTGCTTTTGCGTTTTGCAACTTTTCTCAAGCTCCAAAAGCGAAACTTTGCTTGATTTAATTTGCGAAATAATGTTGAAAAGCTCGGTTGCAAGGTCAAAATTTGGTTTAAAAAATTCAAAATCGTTTTCCTTGAGGATTTGAAAAATTTTAAGTCTGCTTTCATTTTGAGAAAGAATTTTTTCCTCTTGAAAAAAAATTGAAGCAAGCCGAGAAATTCCAAGAACCTTAATGTTAAACGTTGATGAAATTCCAAGTTGCTCAAAAACAAGCTTTTCGGCAAGAAGCGAAAATCTGTCAGGAACAACAACAAAGTTTTCAAGTTCAAGCGAACTTGAAATTTCAATTTGCGAAATAACCGCTTTCGAAACTTCGCTTAAATTGTTCCCAACAATTGCCGTTGCGTTCATATATGAGAATATTAACATATTTTTAATAAAAGTCCAAAAAAACATTGACAATTTTTTGTTTTGTGATATAATATCCCCGCTTTAAATCAAGAACTAAAAGGTGGTGAGAGAATATGACAATGGTTAAAGTTGGCGAAAACGAAAGTTTAGACAGCGCTTTGAAACGTTTTAAACGCAAATGCCAACGCGACGGAATTATTGGCGACATTCGTAAGAAAGAAGCATATCTTAAACCAAGCGTTAAAAGAAAAAAGAAACGTGAAGCTGCAAGAAAACGCGCAAGAAAACGTGGATAAAACAAAACTTAAAAAGTGCAAATTCGTTTGCGCTTTTTTTAATTTTGGGGGTTGACATCGGTTTTTTGCCAATATATAATAAAGGTAGTTTAATTTAAGGAGAATTTTTCATGAAAGACTCAACAAAAAAAATTCTTGCAACAATTTCAACATTCTGCGTTATGGCTGGCGCGGCAGTGGGAATATATTTCGCTGTCACAAAAAATAACCAACAAGTTCAAAATCCAAATTCCGGAACAACTGTTGTAACGCCAGACCCAAGCCCAAACCCAAACCCAGATCCAAGCCCAAGCCCAAACCCAAACCCAGATCCAACTCCAACTCCAACTCCAACTCCAACTCCAACTCCAACTCCAACTCCAACTCCTCCAAAACCAGACGAAAAAACCGAACTTGACTATATGAAGGAATGCGAGGAGAGAATTCAACAAATTGCTCTTGAAAAATTGCAATCAACAAGCAAACGCGCAACATTTGGAAATGTTAAAATTGTTAAAATCAATGAACTCGACGGAACTGTTTATTTAACAGCGGATAGAAAAATAGACTCAACAAAAAAATACTTCTACATCCTTTATCTTGGAAAGCCTTTTACGCAAACAACCTATCAAGAAGCCGTTGAAGTTTTAAATGAGATTTCTCCCATAAACACAAATTTGGAAACTCAAACAATATTAAAGGGCAAAATCTCCGAAGAACTATATAACAAACTTACAACTTACATTTTAAGCGAGGTTGGGCTTGAAGGCGCTGAAATCTTAAATGCAACAGCCTTCAATTCTAATGAACAAGCGAGAAATGAAACAAATTTAACACTAATTAAAAATGATAAAATATACAATGTTAAGGCAATAACCAGTTCATTTGGCTCTCAAGAAGATCATGCAAACTACATGCTTAACAGCAAAACAAATACAATAAGCATAACAAATGAAGAAAACTTTAAAGAGTTTGTAACTCAATCAACAGCAGAAGCCTCGGCAGAAAATAATCTTGCAATTTTCGACATAACATTCCCAGTTTTTGAAACCGAAGCAAAAGCTTCAAAAGGCAAAAAAGAAAAACAAAAAACAAAAACCTTCCGCGTTGTTCAAGGGAACGGAAAAGCGGACTATCGCGGTTTTTCAATTTAAATTTTAACTTGCTATAATTCTCTTTTAAAAAGAGTTTTAAGAAACAAAAACGGCACTTCCCCCTTCGCCGTTTTTATTTTTTTTGTTAAAAAATTTGTTAAGTTAACAATAATTGAAAAACTTGCTATTTTTCTTTTAATTAGATATAATAAAAACAAGATGAAAACAAACGCAAAAAAACTTAATAAAAAATTAAGAACAATTCTTGCTTTATGCCTTGCCGTTTTGTTTGCTTTTTCGGGCTTTCTTTTTGCGGGGTGTGAAGTTGATTCGCAAGGGGGCGGAATTGGCGGCGAAGGCGGAACAACCCTTCCCGAAACTTTTTTTGAAAATTATGTATCTGGAATTGCCGCTGTTTATGCAAACAAAGAAAATGGAGAATATAGTGGGCTTGCAAGCAGCCAAGACCAAACAAACAAAATGCTTCAACTCTTAAGAGCTTCACTTTTGGTGAACTATGGAAGTGGA
Source organism: uncultured Lachnospiraceae bacterium (assembly GCA_964383665.1). Classification (GTDB taxonomy): domain Bacteria; phylum Bacillota; class Clostridia; order Christensenellales; family UBA1242; genus UMGS687. Next base: position 32,301 of record CAYLHO010000001.1, on the reverse strand, counting down.
GCAATGTCAAAATATCTTTATTCCTTAAAAGCGCCTTTCTACGACAGCATAAGAATGCTTGTTACGGCTGAAAACGGAAACATAAACGGAAATGCAAAAGCGGATTTAACAAAACACTGGAAATGGACAATAGATCCAAACGCAACAGACATAAAGTTAAAAAATTTCAATCCAGAAAGTGAAGATTGCTCTTTGGATAATTCGAATTATGGAAATTGGGCGACCGATTTCTCAAATGCAATTTCAGATCCCGATACATATCAATTCCCCAACTATTACTCCAGCATTCTTCAAATCGTTCTTTATGAAATCATGCTTGGGTATGAAAACTTAACAACTTTGGAAGTTGTTGTTAATTCAAGCACAAATCCCCCTCCTGAGGCTTCCGAGATAACCTCTTCAGCTATTGGAACATTATATTCCGTAAAAGTTAAATCATCGTCGGAATCGGACCTTGTTGGTTTAACTATTGATTGGAATTTTCAATCAAACAATTCTACTACAAGTGCAAAAATCGATAACGACGGGCAAGACCTGGCATTGGCAAAACTTAATGCCTATCTCTATGGCGAAGGCGGGACGGAAACCAATCCAACAGGCGGGCTTATGAAAGAATATCTTTCAAAAGCGCGCTACACCGGCTTAACAAAGCAAAATGCAGACAAACTTATCAACTATATCTTGAATGAAATCATTGGCGCCAAACTTGTTGTTTATGACTATAACAATTTTAAAGGTCAGCCTGTTAACTTCCGAGATTATGTTTCAACAATTGCCTATCTTGTTTATTCGCAAACCTACGACGGAAGCGGCGACATTTGGGAATATGAATTTAATTCAAATGGAACAAAGATTTCATACAAATTCAAAAAAGAAGACCAAGAAAAAGCAGTTGAAAACAACCTTTTAAACGGCGAAACAACCGATGAAGACGGCACCATAAAGGTTACAGAAGTTGGTTCGGGTTCATATAAATCCAAGCCAGCAACATATGTTAAATATTTCCCAGGGGAATCGTTCTTCGGCGATTCCGAGGCAACCGACCAATTTGTTGGAAAGCCATATGCCGAATATCAATCAATTGTTATTGTTCCTGCAATTTCTGATGAAACAACAAAAGAAAACGGACTTAAACTTGAAGTAGGCTTTGTTTTCAACTTTATGAGCCAAAACAAAGACCTTCGAATTATTCCAACCGTTCGCTACTGCTGTTATAACGAATCAACCAGAACAAGATACTTCTATGAATTTAAAGCCGATGAAATCAATTTCGAAGATGCCGAAAGTTATGTTAACGCCGACGGAAAAACCTGTTATGAAAACGATTTTGATTTTGGAGTTGACGTTTCAAAACTTGATCCATCGCTTGTTGTTGAAGAAACCGATTCAACCGGCTACACCGCCTCTTACTACACCGTTGGTTTCTTTAAAAACAAAGACCTTCTTAACAACGTGACCAACGAAACGCAGCTTTCAAATCCAGATTGCAGCGCAATTCAAGATTTCTATAAAGTTGTTGAATCGGAAAACGGGTTTGGCGGAACAACAGTTATTGACGAAAGAACAATCAACACGTCTTTCTTCGAAATTGCTTTTGACATTGTTAAAAGCGAATCCGACCCAGAAAACACCGATTATAATTTCAGCCTTGTTCTTTCAAACACAATTCTTTATCCGGGAATTTACTAAAAAAACGGCAGTTGCCGTTTTTTTGTTATCCCGATGCTTTAAGCAATTCTTTCTTAAGTCTTTCCAAAATCTTTTTCTCAATTCTCGAAATGTAACTTTGCGAAATGCCCATAAGGTCGGCAACTTCCTTTTGGGTTTTTTCTTCTTTCCCCAAAAGCCCAAATCTTAAAATCATAATTTCTTGTTCTCTTGCACCAAGTTTTTTAATACTTTCCCAAAGTAATTGTTTTTCAACGCTTTGATCAAGTTCCTTTGAAACGCTGTCTTCCTCTGTGAATAGAATGTCCGAAAGCAAAAGTTCATTTCCATCACCATCAAGACTTAATGGCTCATCAAAACTAACCTCCCCCTTAACCTTGCTTGTTTTCCTAAGTTGCATCAAAATTTCATTTTCAATACACCTGCTTGCATATGTTGCAAGTTTAATTTGTTTATCAAACTTATATGTTTGAACTGCTTTAATAAGCCCAATTGCCCCAATTGAAATAAGATCTTCCAAATCAAGCCCTGTGTTTTCAAATTTTTTTGCAATGTAAACAACAAGGCGCAAGTTATGTTCAATAAGTTTTTCTTTTGCGCTTTCGTTTCCGTTTGTAAGTTCTTCAAGCAAAATTTTTTCTTCGCTTGACTCAAGCGGCAAAGGAAGAGCGTCGTTCCCGCAAATATATGAAACAAGACTTTCCGTATCCAAAAAATCTAAATTTTTGTCATTTTGTTTTAATTTGTAGAAAAAAGTTCTAATTTTTCTTAACATTTTTTCAATTCTCATTCAATCCCCCTTGTAAATTCCGCGCCCATAAGCGCGCGGCAATCGTAACACTTTTGAAATTTAACAAACGAAAGCCCAACGGCAACGTTGTCAAATTTAACTGTTTTTCCGTCTCCAACGTCAAGCGAAAATTTTTCTGCCTCGCAAACAAGAATTTCCCCCTTCCCAGAGGCTGTTCCATAAGTTATGTAATGGCTGTTTTCAATTTCATTTTCATCAATTTTTTTTGTTATAATCCTTTCGAATGGAACATCAAAAATTTTTGAAAAAACCGAAAATTCAACAATCAAAACTGGTTTTTTTAAAATTGGATCGAAAAGAGTGTTCCCGCTGTCTAAAAACACATCAAATTTTGTGCTTTTCCCCTTGTTTGAAATTTCACCCTGAAAAATAAAATTTCCAACCAACTTTCTTTTTCCAACAACTTTAACAACCCTTCCAATTCCGGCGCAAACAAGGCTTGCAACAAGCAGAACAACGCCAACAGGAACTTCCATGTTATAAACGGTTAAGAAACCCGAATCGAATGTTCCACCAAAAAGAAAAACAATTCCAAAACACGCTCCGCCAACAGCCGCCGTCATAATTAAAAAAACCGAAAACGAAAGTGCATCTTTCTTAAACCCCTTTGCCCCAAGTCCAATTCTTGAAATAACAATTCCCAAAATGAACTTAAAAAGAATTGAAAGCCATGTTGGAAGCGAAAGCAACGGCGAAACAAGCGAAACAGCAGCCCCAAACAACGCCGCAACAAAAAACCAAATTCGCCGCCCTTTAATTCGAAGAACAAGCGCAGAAAGTTGAAGAATTAAAAAGTTAATAACAACATTGTCAATCAAAACATATTCAACAACAATTTCCACGTTTTCATTATAACTTTTCTGTTTATTCCTCTAAAAAAGATAAAATGAAAAAAGGCAGCAATTTTTGCCACCTTTTGTCGATTGTTTTCCTCTTATTTAAGCCTGTAGATAACATCAGAAAGATATTGCCCGCTTCGAAGTTCAATTTTGCTGTCGATTTTAACATCATCAAGCATTTGAATGAAATTATCCCAATTTTTAATAAATTTGGTTATATATTCTTTTGAATTACCTCTTTTAATAAATCTTTCAATATATTCGTCTTTACAGTGCTTTCTTGGATAAACAAGATAAAACTTTGTCCTTCGTGAAAGAAGTTCGCCAATAACCATGTTGTGGGTTGAAATGAAAACATAGTCATAGTCTTTTGAAAGGCTTTCGGCAATGTCGCAATAAACCTTTTCCCAGCCCTCGTTCTTCCTAAAATATGACGAAGAAAGATCAAAAACTCTTTTTCTTGCAAGGCTTGGATCATGCTCCAAAAATCCCGTTTTGCCAATTCCTGCAAATCCGCAAATTATAATTCCCTTCTTTTCCCTGTCGCTCCAAAGTCCCATAAATAAATTCTCCCTAACTTAATTATATATTTTTCAGTTATTCAATGTCAACAAACAATTTGTTAATTTTTTAATGAATGATATAATATCATTAAGGAGAAGAATATGGACATAGTTTTAATCGCGCTAATTTGCGCACTTGTTGTTCTAAACATTATAACAATTTTTATGCTTGCAAAAACAAAGCAAAATTCAAATTTAGAAAAAGAATTTCGAAGCGTTAAAGAGGATTTAACCCTTGGGCTTAAAGCAACACGCGAGGAAATTAATGTTGTTCTTGGAAACAGAATTGATGGATTTTCACGCGCAAACGAAGAAAAACTTGAAGCAATTCGAACTGCGGTTGAGGATAAACTTGGAACAATTCAAAAGGAAAACACCGAAAAACTTGAGCAAATGCGCCAAACTGTTGACGAAAAACTCCATGACACTCTTGAAAAGCGTCTTGGCGAATCTTTCAAACTTGTTAATGATCGTCTTGAATCGGTTTATAAAGGACTTGGCGAAATGCAAACATTGGCAACTGGCGTTGGCGACCTTAAAAAAGTTTTGTCCGATGTTAAAACCCGCGGAACTTGGGGCGAAATTCGCCTTGGCAACATTTTGGAACAATATTTAACGCCCGACCAATATGAAAGAAACGTCAAACTTAAGCCACGAACAAAGGATTTTGTTGAGTTCGCAATCAAAATTCCAAGCAAAGTTGGAAACAGTTTTGTAATGCTTCCTGTCGACAGTAAGTATCCTGTTGAGGACTATAACAGACTTTTGGAAGCTGAAGAAAAAGGAAATAAAGAAGAAGTTGCTGCCGCAAGAAAAGCCCTTGCCGCAAGCATTAAACGAAGCGCCGGAGAAATCCGCGATAAGTATATCAATCCACCGCTAACAACAGATTTTGGAGTTATGTTCCTTCCAATTGAAAGTTTGTTCTGCGAGGTTTTGAAAAACACTTCCCTTTGCGAAACCCTTCAACGCGACTACAAAGTTACAATTGCCGGACCAACAACATTAACCGCTTTCATAAACAGTCTTCAACTTGGATTCCACGCTCTTGCAATTGAAAAACAAACAAGTGAGGTCTGGAAGGTTTTAACAACAGTTAAAGTTGAATTTAATAAATTTGGCGACATCTTGGCAAAAACAAATAAAAAACTTCAAGAGGTTGCAAACACAATGAAAGACGCCGAAAGCAAAACACGAAACATTCAAACAAAACTTGGAAAAGTTGACACACTTGCCTTCACAACTTCCGAGCCTCAACTTCTTGATTCAATTTCCCCAACAGTTGAAAATTTAAACGAGGACGATGAATAGAACAAAAAAAACAAGCAAAATTGCTTGTTTTTTTATTATTCTGCTGTTTTTTGTTCATACTTAACCGCATCGCTAAGTTTAACGGAAACAATTTTTGAAACACCTTTTTCTTCCATCGTAACCCCATAAAGCGAATCGGCAAGTTCCATCGTTGGTTTTTTGTGGGTTATAACGATGAATTGAGTGTCGCTTGAGAACTTGCGAAGATATTGAGCAAAGCGATAGACGTTGGCTTCGTCAAGCGCAGCCTCAATTTCGTCGAGCAAGCAGAAAGGCATTGGACGAAGTTTCAAAATTGCAAACAAAATTGCAATTGCCGTAAGCGCTTTTTCTCCTCCGCTTAAAAGTGAGTTTGAAGAAAGTTTTTTGCCCGGTGGCTCAGCCAAAATTTCAACTCCAGCCTCCAAAACATTTTCGCTTCCAATAAGTTCAAGTTTGGCATTTCCTCCGCCAAAAAGTTCACGGAATGTAATTTTGAAATTTTCGTTGATCTTATCAAATTCCTCTGTGAATCTTGTTCTCATTTCGGTTGAAAGTTCGTCGATGATTTGAAGAAGTTCATCTTGCGCTTTGTTAAGGTCGTCAACTTGCCCAGCAAGCGCATCATATCTCTCGCTTAAAATTTTTGAATCCTCAATTGCGGCAACGTTAATATAACCCAAGCGGGAAATTTCCTTTTTAATTCTTGAAATTTCCGAAAGCCCCTTGTTAAGATTAAATTGCTCATCTCGAAGAGCCAAGCAAGCATCGTAATCGAGTTCATATTCTTCCAAAATCTTGTCTTGCATTGTGTCGATATCGGTGTCGACCTTGCTGATTTTAAACTCTTCATTAAGCTTTTTCTCGTTGATTTTGTTAACCTCTGCCATAAGGAAAGTTCGTTTTTCCTCAAGTTCTTTAAGGCTTTGTTGCAAGTTAACTTTGTTTTCGTCAAGTTGCTTTTGCTCTTTTTTAAGATTTTCAAGTTTTTGTTTTGCTTCGGCATTTGTTGCATTTTCAATTTGCCACGCAACCAAATTTTCTGCGTCCTCAACGCTTCTTGTGTTATGCTCAAGTTCTGCTTGTGCAATTTCTTGCTTTCTTTCAGATTCTGTAAGTTGCGAATCCAAGCGCTCAAGTTCTTGGGTTGTCCCCATAATTTCGCTTGTTAAAGACGCAATGTTAACGCGAATTTCAGTAAGTTGTTTGCTAAACTTTTCACGTTCTGCTTTAAGTTCGTTGAAGCGCGATTGTCGCTTTGCAATTGCCTCATTTGCCCCTTCTTTGCTTGCGCCTGCTTCATTTTCAAGGCTTTCAATGTTTTGAATTTCGCGCGAAATAACTTCAATTTTGTTTGATGTTATAACCTTTGAATTGTTAAGGTTTTCAAGTTCTGCTTCGCTTGACGAAATTAAAGTTTCGGAGGCCAAAAGTTTTTCGTTTTCTTTTGCAATTTCAACTTCCAATTCCTTTTGTTTTGAGGAAATGAATTCAAATTGTTTCAAAAGCGAAGAAAGTTCTTGTTTCTTTGCCTTAATTTTTTCGTCGCCTGTTGCAAAAAGTTCTTTAAGTTTTTCAAGTTCTTCACCAAGAGTTTTAATTTCTCGATCGCGACTTATAAGGTTAACCGCTTCGCTCTTTTTGCTTCCGCCCGTCATCGACCCTTGTGGATTTATAACATCGCCGTCAAGAGTTACAATTTTAAACCCAAATTTTGCGTTTTGGGCAAGGCGAATTGCCGTGTCCAAATTGTTAACAATAACTGTTGCCCCAAGAAGATTTGCAATAACATTATCAATTGACGAAGGATAGGAAATAAGATCCTTTGCAATTCCAAAACACCCCTCGGTTCGAAGAAGATTCTTTTCCTCTTGCGAAAGATTTCTTGGTTTCATCGATGTTATTGGAAGGAATGTTGCGCGCCCAAATTGACGTTCTTTCAAAAACTCAATAAGACTTTTTGCGTCATGCTCGTCTTTTGTGACAATGTTTTGAAGCGCGTTTCCAAGCGCAGTTTCAATTGCTGTTTCATATTTTTCTGGAACAGAAATAAGCGAAGCCAAAACCCCAACCATTTTCTTTGAGAATTGTTCGTTTCTTTCTGCTTCTTTCAAAAGCTTTTTAACGCTTCCCGCATAACCTTCATGCTCGGCTTGCATCTCTTCCAAAATGCGTTTTCTGTTTTCATAAACTTGAATTTTTGTTCCGCAGTTTTGAACTTCCCTTTCCAAAGCTGAAAGTTCATCTTGAACTCTGTTTGTTTCAAGTTTTCCCTTCAAAACAACATCAAGTTGTTCTTTGTTTTGAGCGTTTAAAGCCGAAACGCGTTTTAAAATTTCATCTTTAGCAAGTTTTTGCGCCTCAAGTTTTTCATTTATTGCCGAAATTCTCCCTTCAATTTCCAAAAGCGAGGTTTTGCTTGCCTCTTTTTCAGCTAAAAGACGTGAAGAATTTGATTTAATGTTTGTAAGTTGGTCGAGTGCATTAAACATTTCTTGTTGTGAACTTTCCGCTTCATCTTCGTTTAAGTTAAGTTCATCAACAACTTTTAAGTATTCTCTTGAAACATTCTCCTCTTCTTTCTTCAAAAGTTCAAGTTGTGAATTTGTTTCAGAAAGATGACTTGCACGCTCCTCAATTTGTTTTTTAATTGCAGAATTAAGGTTGTTATAATTTTCAATGTCAAGCGAAAGACGGTTGTTTTGTTCTTTTAAGAATTTAATTCTTTCCCTAACAACATTTGTTTCGCCAACCTGTTTTTCTAAACTGACTGTTAAATTTAAAATGCTTTCGTGAAGACGCTCGGTTGTTTTGTCGATTGCCTCAATGCTTGCCATGTTATTTGAATAACTTTCAACAACATTTTCAAGTTCTTCTTGGCGAAGTTCAAGTTCTTCATTAATTGCATCAAGCCGGCTTGAAATTTTCGCCTTCATGTCGTGAGCATTTTCATATTGGTAGATATAAGCGTTAACTTCCAAGTTCTTTAAGATTTCTTTAAGTTCAAGGAATTTTTTTGCATCTTCGCTTTGTTTTTTCAGTGGTCCAAGTTGTCTTTCAATTTCATCAATAACAAGTTGAAGTTTTAAGATGTTATCTTTTGTCCTTTCAAGTTTTCTTTCTGCTTCAAGTTTTCTTGATTTATATTTTGAAATTCCTGCTGCGTCTTCGAAAATTGAACGACGATCTTCCGGCTTAGACGACAAAATTTTCCCAACTTGGTCTTGCCCAATGATTGAGTAGCCATCTTTCCCAAGCCCAGAATCATAAAGTAAGTTGGTTATGTCTTTAAGACGGCATGGCGCTTTGTTTAAAAGATATTCGCTTTCGCCGCTTCGATATAATTTTCTTGTTATTGCAATCTCATCAAATTCATAGTTAAAAAAACGGTCACTGTTGTCGAACGTCATTGTAACTTCGCAATATGATAAGCTTTTCCTTTTTTCTGTCCCAGCAAAAATAACATCTTGCATGGACGACCCACGCAAGGTTTTTGAACTTTGCTCGCCCAAAACCCAGCGAATTGCGTCGGCAACATTACTTTTCCCACAGCCGTTTGGCCCAACAATTGCCGTAACACCATCATCAAACTTAATTTCAACCCTGTCGGCAAAGGATTTGAACCCAGCAAGGTCGAGTTCTTTAAAATTCATAGTTGTTTTCCTTAAAAATTTCTAGCAAAAAAATAAGTTAACATTTTGCAAGAATATCTTAACATAAATCGCATTGTTTTGCAAGCGAAAACGCAATTTGCCACCGTCAATTTTTGCATTAAAACATGGGCAAAATAAATAAAAAAATTGCGCACATGCGCAACTTTTAGTTTCCAAGTTTTTACCTGTTCCATGGAAAAATATACAAAATCCAAAGAAAAGGATTAAGGAAAAATTCTTTTATAATATTTAACATAACAATCTCCCTTCTGAAGCAATAATCTTGCTTATATAAATATAGTATCACAAAAACCAATAAAAATCAAGTTTAATTAATTCCAAGTTCCTCAAGATCGACTTTTGAAACCGCTTTTTCAATTTGTTCGTTAAGATTTTTATTTGAAAGGGTTATAATTTCGTCAATCGACGCTTCAATTGCCTTTGCCTTGCTTGACCCATGAGATTTGATTATAAGTTTTTTACAGCCCAAGAACGGACTTCCGCCATAAACATTAAAGTCAAATTTTTTCTTAAGTCCTTTAAACGCCCCAAGCAAAAAGATTGAACCCATGCGCGAGAAAAAGTTTGATTTAATTGATTTTTTAACCTCGCCCATCATAAGTTTAAGCGCACCCTCGGTTGATTTAAGAAGAACATTTCCTGCAAAGCCATCGCAAACAACGACCTCATAATTTCCGCTCATAATATCCCTTGCTTCCATATTCCCAACAAAATTAATGTCAAGTTTTTTAAGAAGAGGGAAAACCTCGTGAACAAGTTCATTTCCCTTATGATCCTCGGTTCCAACGCTTAAAAGCGCAACGCGAGGGTTTGGATTTCCGAATCTCTCTTTATAATATTCGTTTGCCATAAGTGCATAATGGACAAGGTTTATTGGCTTTGAATCCATGTTTGCTCCGCAATCAGCAATTAAAACATATCCCCCTGTTTTTGTTGGCAAAAACGGGCAAAGCATTGGGCGCGAAACGCCTTTAATTCTTCCAATTCTCAAAAATCCACCCGCCAAAATTGCGCCCGTGTTTCCTGCTGAAACAAGCCCAATAACGTCGTTTTGAGAACGCAAAATTTCAAATGCAACCGAAAGAGAACTGTTCTTTTTAGATTTTATTGCAACGGTTGGAACATCGTCGTTTGTAATTTCTTCTGGGGCAGAAACAACCTCTGTTCTTTCTTTATCAAAATCCATTCCCGTAAGAACTTTGGTTATCTCATCTTCTTTTCCACAAAGAATAATTCTCAAATCTTTATATTTTTTTTGAGCATCAATTGCGCCTTTAACAATTTCAAATGGCGCATTATCCCCGCCTAATGTGTCAACAACAACTTTCAATTTTTGTCCCTCCAAAAAAATTCAGCTAAATTAGTTTAACAAAAAAAAATATATTTACAAAACAAAAAACCACCAACTTGAAAGTTGGTGGCTTCAAAAATTAAATTAATTACATTTCTGCAATGTTTTCGTTTATGCGTTCTCCATTGCTTCCGCCGCAGAATGCTTGCATTAATGCTGCATATGTTTTTGAATCGATTGATTCTTTAACAGGGGTTTTTAATTGTCTAACAAGCTCATCGTGAATATCGCTTTTTGTTGTTCCTTTTTCTGTTCCCGCTGAAACAACAACACAATTTAAAAATGCATTCTTAATCATATTGTTTTCATTACTAATGTTTTGTCTTGTTTTCTTTGCACCAAATTCTAATGCCATAAGTTTTAAGCCTCCATTTCGGTTTTTCTGCTCATATGATAGCATAAAAAACACCGTTTGTAAATACTTTTTTTAAATATTTTTTACATTTTTTCAGGGATTTCAATTGCAATAAGTTGCGCAAAAATTCCAAGCGCATTCCTAACAGTTTTAAGAAGTGTTAAAAGCGAATTGCGCCTTTTTTCGTCGCTTTCGCCAAGAATTTTCGTTTTGTTATAAAGCGCACTAAAGTTTGAAGCAAGAACATAAGCGCTTTGAACAAAAATGTTTGGAGCAAATTGCTCATAAGCAGTTTTAACATCTTGCGCAAATTTTAAAAGCGAAATGATTAAGTCTTTTTCTTCTTGGGTTGCAACATCAAAAGTTGGCTCAAATTTTCCCGCCTTTGCCAAAATTGAGTCAATTCGAACAGCAGAATATTGCATATATGGCCCGGTTTTTCCTTCAAAACTTGAGAACTTCTCAACGTCGAAAACATAGTCTTTCGCAGGGAAATTAATTAAGTCGCCGAATTTAAGAGCACAAATTCCAATTTTTCTTGAAAGACTTTTAATTTCGTCTTCGCTTTCAACTTTTTGACTTTGTCGAATTTTTTCCTCGCATGCATTTTCAATAAGAGAAATTAAATCCGAAAGATACATCGTTCCGCCGTCGCGAGTTTTAAAAGGTTTTCCGTCTGCTCCGTTAACCGTTCCAAAAGGAATGTGGGCAAAATTAACCCCCTCGCCAATTCCGCTCAATTCGCAAACACGGAAAACTTGATTAAAGTGCATGCTTTGACGGTTGTCGGTTACATAAACAATTTTGTCAGGACTAAAAGCTTTAACTCTTGAAACAATTGTTGCAAGTTCGGTTGTCGCGTAAAGTTCCGCCCCCGCACTTGAACGAACAATAACCGGAGGCATTGGGCTGTTATCGGTTTCTTTTGCAACGCTAACAATTTCCGCCCCATCGCTTTTCTCAATTAAATTTTTTGAATTTAAAGTTTCAAAAACTTCCTTAACATAATCTTCTGCGTCGCTTTCGCCATACCAATATTCGAAATCGACGTTAAGTTGTTTATACGTTTTTTTAATTGCATTAACAGAAATTTCGCGAATTTCTTTCCAAATGTCGTAATATCCCTTCTGTTTTGCTTGAAGTTTAACCGTAATTTCCTGTGCAAGTTTTTTAAATTCAGCATCGTTTTTTGCTTTTTGCGCGCTTTCTGGATAGATTTTTTCAAGATTTTCTTCGGTTAAATTTGGCTTTTCGCCTTCTCCAGTAAAATAATATGTGCAATCGAATCTTTCCATGATCCCAGCAATTGTAAGCCCCATTTGAAGCCCCCAATCGCCAAGGTGGACATCTCCAATTGTTTCATTCCCCATAAAATTTAAAAGGTTTTTAAGCGTTTGCCCAATAACAGCGCTTCGAAGATGCCCAACATGAAGAGGTTTTGCAACGTTTGGTCCGCCATAATCCAAAACAACTTTTTCGCCTTCAATTTTTTCAATTCCGCATCGCTCATCATTAAAAAGTTGTTCAAGGATTTTCGAAAAACACTTATTCGTTAATTTAAAGTTTAAAAACCCGTTAACTGCAAATGCCTCAAAATTTTTGTTATCTAAACTTGATGCAATTTCAGTTGCAATAATTGCAGGAGATTTATGCAAAGTTCTTGCAAGAGAAAAAGCAACATTTGTTTGAAAATCCGAAATTTCTGGGCGATCGGAAAAAAGAACAGCCGCTCTTTCCTCTGCCCCAAGTTTTTCAATTATTTCATTAACACAGCGTTCAATTTCTCTTATAAGTTCCATGTTTTCTCCTAAATTTCCCTTCTTGCTTCAAGCGCTTTTGCAAGGGTTATTTCGTCGGCAAATTCAAGTTCGCTTCCCATTGAAATTCCCTGTGCAAGCCTGGTTACTTTAACGCCAAGGGGTTTCAAAAGCTTTGCAATATACATTGCTGTTGCATCGCCTTCAACGTCGGGATTGGTTGCCATTATAACCTCTTTGGTTTCATATTTGTTAATTCTTTCAAGAAGTTCCTTAATTCGAATGTCGTTTGGCCCTCTTCCTTCAAGAGGACTAATTGTTCCATGCAAAACATGATAAACCCCGTCAAATGCTCGCGATTTTTCCATTGCAATAACATCTTTTGGCTCTTTAACAACACAAATTGTTTTGGGATTTCTTGTTTTGCAAAGCATGCAAACTTCCTCATCGGTAAAATTCCCACATTCTTTGCAATAGCCAACTTTGTTTTTTGCTTCCAAAATTGCACTGGAAAAATTTTCCGCATAATCTAAATCGGAATTTATAACTTTATACGCATATCGTTGCGCGGTTTTCAAACCAACTCCTGGGAGCGTTCGAAACGCCGCAACAAGTTTTTCAAGCGCCTCAATTTCGTTCATCTTACATTAACCCCGGAACAGAAGGAGCGTTTTCCTTTTCAACTTTTTCAACTTGACTAATTGCATCGTTAACCGCTGCAAGAATTAAATCTTGAAGCATTTCAACATCGTCCGGGTCAACAATTTCTTGTTTGATTGAAATCGACTTAAGTTTCTTATCCCCAGTCATAACAACCTCAACCATTCCGCCGCCCGATTTCGCAACAAATTCTGTTGAAACAAGTTCTTCATGCGCTTTTTCCATGTCCTCTTGCATTTTTTGCGCTTGTTTCATAAGTTGTTGCATGTTAAACCCGCCGCCAAAGCCGCCCATGTTTCCAAATCCGCCTCTATATCCACTCATAAATTCTCCTTTATTTTTTTATTAGATTAACATAATTAAATTAAAATGTAAAACTAAAATTTAATTGTTTTATACCCTCTTACTCAATAACTAAATTATCCTTAAATTTTTCTTTAAGAAATTCAATATCTTTCATAATGTCAGCATCTTTTGATTCAACTTTTTTAACCTCAAAGCCAATGCTAAACCCCAAATATCTTAAAGCACGTTTAATTGTTAAAATGTTTTGGTTGTTTGCAATAAGGTTAAAGATATATTCCTTCTCTGTTTTTGCAACAAGCGTTTCATTTTCAATTTCAACATTATCAATTTCGCCGCAAGAAACAAAAAGAGCCGCCTCCCCGCTTTCTCGAAGACGCGTTAAAAGTTTTCCCCAAACTTGTTTTGGAGAAATATTTTCATTTTTTGCTTTAAAATTTAGTTTTTTTTTGAGCCGTCTTCGCCCATAATCGCTTTAACTGTTGCAACTTCAACAAGTGTTCTTGGGCTTAATGCATATTTTAAATCCGCTTCAATTTCCGAAAAGTTTTTCATAAGGAACATAAGAGCCTCTTCCGAAACTTTTTCGGCTTGTTGTTCCATTTTTTGAATTGTTTCTTGAGGCAAACTTAAAATTTCCGTTGCATTTTTTGTTGATTTAACAACAAGCAAATTTCTGAAATGAACTGTTAAATCTTTTGCAAAAACCGAAATGTTAATTCCGCCTTTAACTGCCTCGTCGATAACTTCAAAGGCTTTTCCTGTGTTACCCTCAAAAATTGCACTTGCAAACTCAAAAAGTTTATCTTGATTTGTTGCTCCAAGCATTGAAAGCGCATTTGCATAACTTGCAACTCCGCCGCCAAGCGAAACAACGGCATCTGCAATTGAAAGCATGTCGCGAACGCTGCCTTGTGCAGCCGAAACAATTAAATCAACCGCTTCATCTTCAAAATTTATTTTTTCTTTATTAAAAATTGAAACTAAATGTTTTTTAAGTTCAACAGGTGAAATAAGTTTAAAATCGAACTTCAAACATCTTGAAAGAATTGTTTGAGGAAGTTTATGCGGCTCGGTTGTTCCAAGAATGAAAACAACATGGGCTGGAGGCTCTTCAAGGGTTTTTAAAAGCGCGTTAAACGCACTGTCGGTTAACATATGAACTTCGTCGATAATGTAAACTTTAAACTTTCCGTTGGTTGGAAGGAACTTAACTTTTTCTCTAATTTCTCTAACTTCGTCAACTCTGTTGTTCGACGCAGCATCAATTTCAACAATATCCATGTTGTTTGGAAGCGAAAGCGCTTTGCAAACGTCACACTCATAGCATGGCGACCCATTGTTTGGCGAAAGGCAGTTAACCGCGCGCGCAAAAATTCTTGCAACACTTGTTTTTCCTGTTCCCCTGCTTCCCGAAAAAAGATAAGCATGGGAAATTTCCCCTTTAATAACTTGATTGGAAAGGGTTTTTGTTATGTGGCTTTGCCCAATAACTTCATCAAATGTGTTTGGTCGATACTTTCTGTAAAGTGTTTGATACATGTTTTTAGTATACACCGCAAAAGTTTTTTTTCAAACTTTTTTAATTGATAATTCAAATTTTTTATTTAATAATTTAATTGCAATTTATTTTTTAATATATTATTATAAAAGAGAAAAACTAATTTCAAAAAGAGGAAAATTTATGAAAGCACTTGGACGAACACTTCTTGCAATTTTAATTATTGCACTTGTTGGCGGAGGAATTTATCTTGGAGTTTTCAGAAGAGATCTTTTTGAAGCAACCTACACTGTCGACTTGGTTTGCGAAGGCACTGAACTTGAGGAAACAACAATTAAAGTTACAGAAGGAAAAACAATTAAACTTCCAACCCCAGAACGCGAAGGTTACACTTTTGAAGGCTGGTTCAACGGCGATGAAAAATGGACAAATGCCAAACCTGTTCATGAAGATTTAATCTTAACCGCAAAATGGAAAAAGAAAGATTTAATAATCAATTTCGTGGACGGAGATGAAAGTTCTTCTCAATCTTTCTCAATTGAGCAAGCTCTTCCAACACGCTCAAAAGATGGCTACAAATTTGAAGGCTGGACAAAAGAAGGTAGCGACCAAGTTTACACAACAGTTGTTGAAGAAATTGTTGGCGCAACTCTTCGCCCAAAATTTTCAATCATTCAGTACACAATATCCTATAATCTTAACGGGGGTTTTGTTGTTTCAAACCCAACTTCCTATAACATTGAAACCGAAACTTTCACAATTAATAACCCAACAAAAGAAAACTTCATTTTCGAAGGCTGGAAGCTTAATTCGTCAACCGAAACACTCCACAACCCTTATATTGTTACAAAAGGATCAACCGGAAATATTACCCTAACCGCAAAATGGAGTTCGGAAACTGTTTCCGTTTCATTCGTTGTTGACGGAAAAAAAATTGACTACTCAAAAACCCTCAACAACGGGCAAACTCTTAACGACGTTTCTTTAAACGCAGAAACGCTTGGCCTTTCGGGCTACACTCTTAATTTCTTTTCCGACCCTGAATTAACAAAGCCTCAAAGCTTAACCGCTGAAATTAAAAACGACACAACAATTTATGTTTCAACAACTTATATCATTGAAAACAGTTTCTATGGCTATCTTACCAAATTCAAAAATGCAACCGAGTCAATTGAAATTAAAAGTTTTAACGAACTTGTTGCCTGGGTTGATTATGTTCTGTTTAATAACATAACAAAAAGCAATGCAATCAAAGCAAAATTGGTTTATAAAACATTCTCTTCAACAAGTAATCTTTTAGAGGACGTTTCCGCCGCAATTGGCGAGGCAACATTCTCCTATAAAAACACAGGCTATGTCTATTGGCAAAACAACAAAACTGATGTTAAAATTTATATTTCAAACGACATGACTGATGAGGCAAAACTTGTTTATGACCAAAAACATGAAGGCGTTTTAGAGCAAGTTGGATATGTTCTCCACTCGTCAAAAAGCAACAGAACTTCAAGTTTTGACAATTTTAAAATCAACAATGTAACAAAAGAACTTCAAGTTTCAACAAGCAACCAACTTGTTTATGCTCTTGAAAAAGGCCTTAAACCAGTTTGCGTTCCAAGCTCAAGCGCAGAATTGATTTTCAACAAAGCAAAAAATGTTTTAAGGCAAATTTGCGACGATGAAATGTCGGACTTTGAAAAAGTACGTGCAATCTATGAATGGATTATTCTCAACAATTCATATGATCATAAAGCCGCCGACGAAATTGTTGGGAACACGTGGTATAAATACGATTCGTGGTTCGCAGAAGGTGTTTTCAACAGTGAAAAAGCCGTTTGCGATGGCATTTGCAAAGCTTTCCTTATTATGGCAAAAATTGAAGGTATTCCAGCAATTCGCGTAACTGGGAATGCTCATGCTTGGAACAAAGTTTATATAAATGGAAACTGGTTCGGAATTGATGCAACCCACGGCGATTTAACGGTTAACTCAAGCTATGAAGCACTAACCTATGCCGGATTCCTTTTCACCGATGAATATAAAAATTCCCAAGGTTACTATCCAACCGAATATTCAAACATTAAAGCAACAACCAAACTCAATGTTTATGAAAACATTTCTTTCACAAGCGGCGGAAAAACATTCGACCTTTTCATAAACAACGAAACCGAACTCAAAAATCTTTTAACATACATAAAAGCAAATGAGAAATCGTCGATGTACACATTTGAAATTGCAGTTGACAGTTCTTCCGGATTAACAATAACAAGAATTAACACTTTAATTTATCAAACGCTTGGAAGTTCGTGCTCGCGCGTTCAAAAAAACGATTCGCTTGGAAACACAACATATTTGTTTATTAAGAATTAAAAAAAAGCACAAATTAATGTGCTTTTTTTATTAGTTTTCAATAACTTCAGCGCTCTTTCTTGAGAATTGGCTTTCGTAAAGGTCTTTATAGAATCCGCCTTTTTTCATAAGTGTTTTATGTGTTCCGCTTTCAATTATATTCCCATCTTTCATAACAAGAATTAAATTAGCATTTTTAATTGTTGAAAGTCGGTGGGCAATAACGAAACTTGTTCTTCCATGAGTAAGCTTGTCCATTGCCTTTTGAATTTGAATTTCAGTTCGCGTGTCAACATTGCTTGTTGCCTCGTCAAGAATTAACATAGGGCTGTTTTGAATCATTGCCCTTGCAATTGTTAAAAGTTGTTTTTGCCCTGCAGAAATTGTTGTTTGACTGTCCAAAATTGTTTCGTAACCCTTTGGAAGAGTTCTAACAAAGTGGTCAAATCCAATCGACTTGCAAGCAGCAATAACTTCTTCATCGGAAACGTTATCTTTGCTGTAAACAATGTTTTCTTTAATTGTTCCCTCAAAAACCCAAGTATCCTGCAAAACCATGCTGAAGAGGTCATGGACGGTTTGTCTTGAAAGTTTCTTTGTTGAAACACCATCAATCAAAATTTCGCCTTTATTAATTTCGTAGAACCTCATAAGAAGGTTAACAAGCGTTGTTTTCCCCGCTCCGGTTGGCCCAACAATTGCAACTTTTTGCCCTGCTTTAACTTTAGCAGAGAAATCGTGAATTATCGTTTTGCCCTTGTCATAGCCAAATGAAACATTTTTAAATTCAACGTCGCCCTTAATTCTTCTAATCTTTCTTTTCTTTTTAGATTCGTTGGAAAGCTCTTTTTCGCCCAAGAATTCAAAGACCCTTTCACTTGCCGCGCTCATTGATTGAACATATGATCCAATTTGAGCAAAGTCGGTTAAAGTGTTCGAGAAAAGTCTAACATAAATAATGAAGGAAATTATAACTCCAAAATCCATTTTTCCATAAGCAACTAAAACAGCTCCAACAACACAAACAACAACATATCCAAGGTTTCCAATGAAACTCATAAGTGGCATCATAAGCCCCGAAAGGAATTGACTTTTCCAGGCGCTGTTATATAAATTTTTGTTTAATTTTGAAAATTCTTCTATTGCATTTTCTTTATTGCTGTAAGCACGAACAATGCTAATTCCCGAATAGTTTTCTTCAACATATCCATTAAGTTTTCCAAGCTGCTCTTGTTGTTGCATGAAATATTTTTGAGATTTCGCCATTATAAGCGCCATAACTCCAAACCCAATAAGCGAAGACGCAATTGCAGCAAGCGCCATAATCCAGTTCGTAATAAACATCATAATAACCGAGCCAAAAAGCATTATAACTGCGCTAACAACTCCTGAAACCGTGTTGTTAAGAGAACTTGAAATAAGATCAACATCGTTTGTAACACGGCTTAAAACGTCGCCTGTTGGGGTTGAATCTAAATATTTAAGAGGAAGTTTGTTTATCTTTTTTGAAATGTCTGTTCTCAAATTCTTGCTTATCTTTTGCGAAAATTGAATCATAAGCAAATTTTCAAGATACCAGAACACGCCAACAAAAGCATAAAGGCAAACAAGGAAAATTCCAAGTTTTGTTATCCTTTCAAGGTCAATTCCCTCTGGCGAAAACATCCCGCCAGAAATTAAGTTTGCAATTTCCCCAACCTTGTTTGGTCCCCAAAGAGCTGCCAAAGTTGAAACTGTTGAAAAAACCAAACCAATAATTATAACTGGAAGATATTTCTTGCAATATTTAAAAAGTTGAAGCAAACTTTTCTTCGTGTTCTTTGCTTTACCAACTGATTTCTGATTTCTCATTCAAGTTCCTCCTTGCTAAGTTGTGAAAGCGCAATTTCACGATAGACCTTACATGTTTTCATAAGTTCTTTATGTGTTCCTTGCCCAACAACTTCTCCTTTATCTAAAACAACAATTTCGTCAGCATTAAGAATTGTTCCAATTCTTTGAGCAACAATAAGATTTGTTGTTTTTGTGTGTCTTTTAAGTGCGGATCGAAGTTTCTTGTCGGTTCGATAGTCAAGCGCCGAAAAGCTGTCGTCAAAAATCATAATTTCAGGTTTTTTTGCAAGCGCACGAGCAATTGAAAGACGTTGTTTTTGTCCGCCCGAAAGATTGCTTCCTGCTTGAGTTATTTCCGCGTCAATTCCGCCCTTTTCCTTAATAATGCTTGCTCCTTGAGCAATTTCAAGCGCTTTAGTAACTTCATCGTCACTTATGTTTTGGGCGTCCTTCCCATAGGCAATGTTGCTTCGAATTGTTCCGCTGAAAATAAATGCCTTTTGCGAAACATATCCAATTTTTTTGTTAAGTTGGTCAAGCGTGTAATCTTTTATGTTAACGCCGTCAATCAAAATTTCGCCCTCTGTCGCGTCATAAAACCTTGGAACAAGATTAATAAGCGTGCTCTTTCCGCTTCCGGTTGAACCAATAAACGCAACGGTTTGCCCCTTCTTTGCCTTAAAGCTTACGTTTTGCAAAACATATGCATCGGCGTCAGGATATTTGAACCCAACATTTTTAAATTCAATTTCGCCTTGAGTTTGCCCAGCAGCTCCCTCGCCTCCAACAATTGCCGACTTGCTTTCCAAAACTTCGTTAATACGCTTTCCGGAAACAAATGCTCTTGGCATCGTAATGAAAACCATAATAAGCATCATAAATCCCGAAACAACAAGCATTGCATACGACATGAAAACAACCATGTCGGAAAAAAGACCAAGTTTTTCACCGGCTGTTGCCGAAGAAATTATTATTGCGCCAATCCAATAGATTGCCAAACTTAAACAGTTTGTTAACGTTACCATAAATGGATTCAAAACGCCAAATGCACGATGTGTGAAAAGTTGAGTTTTTGTTAAATTTTCGTTTGCTTTTTCAAATTTGTTTTCCTCAAAGCTTTCTGCGTTATATGCCCTAACAACTCTAACACCTGTTAAACTTTCTCTCGTAACATTGTTAAGCGCATCAATTTGTTTTTGAACCCTGCGGAATCGTGGCATAACAAAAGCAATAAGCAACGCAACAACAATAAGAATCAAAACAACCGCAACAGCTGTTGTAACCGTCCATTGCCAACTTTTTCCCGCAATAACGCAAATTGCCCAAATTGCCATGATTGGCGCTTTAATTAAAGATTGAACACCCATCGACAAAAAGCTTTGGATTTGAGTTATGTCGTTTGTTGTTCTTGTTATAAGCGAAGAAACCGAAAATTTCTTTGTTTCATTTTCGGAAAGATTTTGAATTGCAACAAAAACCTTTTCACGAAGTCTGGCAGCAAAACCTGTTGCAACGCGTGAAATCAAGAACCCAACCGTTCCGGAAATTATTGCATCGGCAAGTGCACATGCAATCATGAATGCGCCTTGAACTAAAATTTCCTTAACAGTTCCCCCGCTTTGAATTAAAGTTGTTATTTGACTCATGAATTCTGGGATTTTTAAGTTAAGCCAAACGCAGCCCGCAATAAGGACCCCGCTAACCGCCAACATAACCCAATCTTTTGCTCTTAAATATCTAAATAGTTTAAACAATTTCTCATCTCCTAAAATATGATTTTATATATTTAACACATATATATATCACTTAAAAAAAATTTTTGCAAGAGTTTTTTAAATTTTTTTGCCGAAAATTTTCTTGAAAAAAAACTATACATATGCTATCATAAATTTATGAAAACAAAGGCAATAATTTTCGATTTCGACGGAACTTTAACCCTTAACGAAAACAATTCAACAAGCAGTTGGGGGCGAGTTTGGCGCGCTCTTGACGATGTTGAAACCGACAACAAATTATATAATATGTTTGCAAGCGGCGAAATAGACGACGAAACTTGGATTAAGCTTATTGAGGAAAGATTTGTTGAACTCAACCTTCAAGAAACAGTTTGCGAAAACCTTGCAAATGAAATAACCCTCATAAGCGGAATTGAAGACGCTTTTAAATTTTTTAATGACAATAAAATTAAGATTTACATAATTTCGGGCGGCGTTCGAAATATAATTGATTTTAAACTTAAAAACCTTAGAAATTTAGTTACGCGAATTGAGGGATATAATTTCATTTTTAACAACAAAAACTTCGAAAGCATCGAACGAAAATCTGAGCCTCTTGACAACAAACATAAATATGTTGAACAAATTAAAAAAGAAAATAATTTTTCCGGCGATGAAATTCTTTTTGTTGGAAATGGAAGCAACGATCAAACCGTCTATCTTTCAGGCGCGCGAACTCTTTGCATAAATCCAGAAGACGCCGATTTTAAAAATAAAAAATATTGGACAAATTATATTGAA
This sequence comes from uncultured Lachnospiraceae bacterium, assembly GCA_964383665.1. GTDB lineage: Bacteria > Bacillota > Clostridia > Christensenellales > UBA1242 > UMGS687. The sequence continues at coordinate 10,834 of CAYLHO010000001.1, read as the reverse complement.
ATTTGCAATAATTTAAGCGAAATAATTAAATTTTTATAAAAACAGCCGTTAAAAAGCTGTTTTTTATTATTTTTTTATTTATTTTGAAAATTATTTTTTATTTTGTTTTAATAATTAAATTATATTGTTTTTAATTTGTATTTTTTATGCAAAAAGTTATATACTTAATTTGAAAATAAATTTACAGGAAAATCCCAATGAAAAAACATTATTTAATTTTTAATTTAATTTTAATCTTAAGCTTCTTTGGAGCAATTTTTCTGCAAACTAACCCACTTCCTGTTTATGCAAGCGAAAAATCTTCCCAAATTAATTTCACAAATTTAATTGTTTTTGCAAAGTTTAAAGACGAAGAAGAGTTTGTTAACAACTCAATTGGTGGAACAACTGTTAAACAACTTATCGACAACAGCTACTCCAATTCAACCTACTCTGTTAAAGACTATTTCAACAAAGTTTCAAATGGAAAAATAAACATGCAGAATGTATACTTGCTGGATAAAGACGGAGGCTCGCTAACTCTCGAGAACAAACGCGGCTACTACTATGAAAACAAAGATGGCAATCAAATTGGATACACGTCAGATCAATATGAATTTAGATTAAATGAACTTAAACATGATTGGTCGAATGCAATCCAAACTGCACTTGAAAACGACTGCAAAATAAGTGACGTTAATCAATCCCAAAAATTCACAATTGACGATTTAGACAAGAACAACGATGGAAACATCGACAGCATAACAATAATTTACAAATATTCAACTGATTTCAGCGGCGCTTGGAAAGGGTGTCTTTGGAACTATCAATCCTATTGCGACATGGTTAATCTTAATGGGTCAAGTGGGAAAATAACAAGCAAAGCATATGTTCAACAAACCTATGACTATCGTTATTGCTACTCAACAACTTCATCGGCAAAATTTGGAAACTTAAAAACAATGATTCATGAAATGGGACATATTTTTGGGCTGAAAGATTTATACAACGCTTCAAGCAACTCGCCCGTTTGGTATATGTCGGCAATGTCGAATGCAATTTCGCCTGTTCCTCAATACATCTCCGCAAAGGAACGCGAGGTTTTAGGTTGGCTTAACGAAGGAAATGTTCAAACAATAACCTCCCAAGGACAATACACAATTAAAGTTACGTCAAGCGAGCCAACAAACGACGTCATTTGCTATAAACTTAAAATTCCAAGCACAAACAAAATTTTATATTTGGAATATCGGAAGTTCAACGGAACAACCAATAAGTACGACACTCAAGAAAAAACACTTTACGACACTAACGGCGCGCCCTTAAAAACCATAACAATTAAAAGCGGGCTTGTTTGTTTTTTGATTAATGCGAATACAACCTTCCCAAACAATCTTAATTCAACAAAGAACAATTGGGATTATGAGGTTTTGGGCGGGCAATACTCAACGAAATCCGATTCCGCGCTTGCAGCAGGCGAAAGTCTTCAAATAACAAGCAATTTGTCGGTTGAGGTTTTAACCTTAACAAACGATGAATTAACCTTTAAAATCAGCGGAACCGACATCTCAAGCGCCCACACTCATTCTTTAACAAAAGTTGATTTCAAAGATTCAACCTGCTCTTCTCTTGGCAACATTGAATATTACAAATGCTCTTCCTGCAATAAATATTTTTTAAGCGACAACTCGGAAATATCATATTCCGAAACAATTATTGCCCTAAAAGGCCATTCCCCAGCTCTTGTTTCTGGAACTCCGGCAACGTGCAAAAAAGAAGGTTTAACCGACGGTTCGGCTTGCTCAAACTGCAACAAGGTTTTGCAACCACAAACAGTAATTCCCAAAATTGACCATACTGAAAGCGAATGGATTTTGGACAAAGATTCAACAACAACCGAAACCGGAAACAAGCACAAAGAATGCACAAGTTGCCATGAAATTTTAAAAACCGAGGTCGTTCCAATTAAGGAAACTCCAAGCAAGGGAAGTTCGCCAAAAACTCTGTATATTGTTATTGGCGTTGGCGGGTCGATTGCATTGGTTGCCTCAATTGCAGGAATAACAATTCCAATTGTCAAGAAAAAACGAAGAAGATGGTAAAAAGAATAATAAAAAAATAGGCACTTTCTTGCGCCTATTTTTTTTAAATCCTAAAATATTAAGTTGTCAGGAGCTTGGTAAACAACCTTGTGAACGCTTCCCCCAACGCAGGTTACCGAAGTTTTTTGTTCCCCGTCAATTGAAATGATTGGGTAATCGGAGAAATGCGTTTGTTGGTTGTAAACATAACCCTCGTCATATGTTGCATAAATCAATTTAATTGCAGTTCGATCGCCTCTGTGGAAGTAAGTTACAACAATCGCCTTATCGCTTGGTGGAACAAGTTTAACATAAAGAGTCATTTCCCTTGTCATTGTTTCGCCTGTGAAATGTTGTGTCATTTCTTCGTCTGTGTAAATTTCATAGTACTTGGATTTATCATCGCCAGAACTTACAATAAGAAATTCCAAATTTGAATTAATCGATTCTCTAACTTCTGCAGGTGTCAAAGTTTCTCCAACAAGTTTGCTGAGAGATAGACGATGGTCAGAGCAACCCTCAACAACAAATGTAACATCGCCAGTTAAGTTGTTTGTTGTCGTTTCAGTTTCAACAGAAATTGCGTCGTAGGTTTCGTCATCGAAAACATATGAAACAACAAGACTATCCAAAATTGTGTATTGATTATTTTTGCTTTCGTCGGTGAAAATGTTGTTCACAACCGATTCATTTTTTAACTCAATAATTTTCCCGTCTTTAACAATTATGTTTCCAATGCATTCCATTCGCGAGTTTTGATAGCCTTCTTCTGCAAGCCCAAGGTTATCTGTGCAAGTCAATGTATAAGCTAATGTAACAGAACCATCGCTGTTTCGAGTTAAGGTAATTGAATCGGCTTCAACGCCATATTCATCTTCCAACCCTTCGTTAATTTCCGCGCATATTTCCGCCCATGTGGTTCCTTCGTTAATACAATAATCCTCAAGATAATTTTGAATTAAATATTGACCATTGAAATAGCCATATTTTTCCAACAAATCTGGCCATTCATAACTTGCTTGAATTGTAGGCTCTGAATTATAGCTTTTTGAATATGTGTAAACCTTTGTGCGTTGAGCGCCATCAACCGTAACGTTTTTAACTGCAGAAATAACTTCTCTTTCTGTAAGCATAACACCTGCTTTGTCGTCGAGAATTTCATATTTCTTCTTTTCAAACATTTTCCCTGCCGCAAAAGCCTCTTCCTCAGATTCTTGAATGTAAAGAGTTTCACCTAGATAGAAGGACGATAAATATTTATAAGAATATTCAGAATGTTTGTTGTTCTTTGCGTCATCTCTTCCCGCAAGCCAATAGGAGAAATTATCCCCCTCAGTGAATTGAATTTCATATCCGCAAACGCTGCATTTTCTTGTTGCGCCGTCAACAAAACTATGCGCTCCAAAATCTTCAACATCCGTGTGCCCCTCTGTTGTACACACATGCCAGTGGTTTGTTTCGTCATAAGTCCATTCAGTGCTTATGTTATGCTTCGCCGCGCACGCCGTAAGCACCGTCACGCTTAAAACAACCAAAAGCATGACTGCAAGTGATGTAAATAAATTTTTTGTTTTCATAAAAACTCCTCCCTTTGTTTTTTATAAAAATCAGATGTCTGTTTCAATGTTGCGAAAACTCTTTCAGTTAAAATCTCCAGCTTAAATTACTTATGAATCCATAACACGCAATGTGTTAAATCTGTTGCCTAAATTTATCGCACATTACGCATCAATTCGATTACCCTAAACGTATCCCTCATAATGTGCTTCTGTCACAGTAAATATATCACATTCCCAACAAAAAAACAACCATTTAAAAAACTTTGGCTGCTAGAAAAAATTAACTTGGCGTTCCCTCCGGTAGTCGAAACCAGATCTAGGACTTAGGAGGTCCTTGTTCTATCCATTGAACTAAGGGAACACAACGTTTTAACAAAATCAAAGTTAATATAACATAAAAATGAGAAAAAAGCAACCTGATAACAGCCTTTATCGTGTTAATAACATCAACTACAAAATTTTAATTTTTGTTACTTTTTTCGATTGAGCCTCTGAAATTACACTAAAAAACCATCAGCTGTTTGGCTGGTGGTTTTAAATTGTTTTGATTTAAGTTATCTTGTTGCGGAAATTTTCCATGAGTCTTTTGCTAGGAAAGCCACTTTAAAGCTTATTCCATCAATTGATGAATTAAACTCTGTGTACGTTTCACCATCATTAAACGAAACACTTTCCTCCCCACCAAGCGATGAAGTTATTTTGAATGTTCTTTGAGTAATTCCTTCAACAATATTTTCTGTGCAGGAGAATGTGTAACTTGCGCCCTTAATAATTTTTGTTGTTTCAAAGTAACCCGCAACAGATGGAGAAAGAGTTAATGTTTCATTCATATTAACTTTTTGATTAATTGTTACTGTTCCTGTTGTGTGGATATCGAAAACGACATCTGCACACTTGTTAATAACAATATTGCAGCCTTCTGCTTTTTTCTCTGGAGTTTCGCCTTCTTGAGCCGATCCTGCAGTTAAGGTTTCAACAGAATCAAATTTGTAATCGCAATTTCTACTGCTCTTGGAAATTATGATGTTGCCCTTAACATTTCCAAATTTTTGCGACCCATAAATGTTAATTAAATTAAGGTTTTGACAAATAACATTTCCACAAGCCCCTGTTACATTCTTTGTTTCGAATGTGACATCGTTTAATGCGCTTATCGCAAGCTCATCTTTTCTTATACTCAAAGCTCCGCCATTTGATTTTATTGTTAAGTTGTTGGCAAAAATTGCGGTTTTTAATGAAATTCCATTTTCAATATTAAGCGAACAATCGTGTTGTTGACTTGGAGTTCCAATTTGCCCATATTCAGTTACGTTAAGCGAATTTGCTTTAATGTTTGCACTCTTAAAAGTTAAACAATTTGGATTCATGTTTGAAGACGTTTTTGAATCGCCAAGAACAACGCTTCCCGTTCCGCCAAGAATTTCGAGATCAATTCCCGATGCCTCAAATGACATTGGAACTTGAACTCTTATCTCGCTTGAGTTCCCGGTTACCCAGAACCCTTGAGGAATGCTTGCCGTTAACTCCAAAATTCCCGTGTCGGAATAATATTTAAGACTTTTTGAAGATGTAACATCTTCTTCTGTTGAAAATCCATTTGTTGAATTAACAACTTTAATTAAGAAAGAATTTGAATCCTTGTAAGCTGGATTTGCTTTAAAAAGCGAAATTGCATGCGCATTTGATGAAATAACAACTTTCTTAATTGGATAGGCACTTGTTCCAATAATTGCCTCTTCTTTAAAAGTGTAAACACTACCATCGGCTGTTACAGTTTGTTCATAAACTTGCATCTTGCTGTAAGTTTCTTTTTCATCTGCCTTAAAATATTTAAGTCCAAAAATGCTTGTTCCTGGGCTTAAAACCAAGATGACAACGCAAATTAAGAATGCTGCAACCAAAATTGCAAGAAAAATTCCAAAGTAAAACATAAAACCTTTATTTAACTTTTTCATATCTCATCTCCTAATTTTATACTACCACAATCCAGGTTAATAATCAAGTTAAATTTGATATTTTTCAATAAACCCCTTGATTTATGTTTAAATTTGAGTTAAACTATAAACATAAACTTGGAGGAAAAATGGACGAAGAAAGCGTAAATCAATATGCCTACAAAGGTCGAACATACATTAACGACGCAAAAGAAATTATGCTTTGCGAGAAAAAAGCGCACGAAAATGAAATTGCAGCTGAACTTGAAACTCTTGCAAAATCCTACTCCGCCCTTTTGGAAGAATACTATCAAACTTCTTATGGCAAATCGAAAAAACTTGCACAAGAAATTTCCGAACTTAAAAAAGCTCAAAAAATTGACGTTCAAAAAGGCGTTCAAAAAACTCTTGAATCAAGATTTTTTGAGGAATACATTACGTGGCTTGAAATCGATTCAAACAAAATGCGCGTTGCCGAACAAATTGAAAGACACGTTGACGAACTCTATCGCCAAGAAGCCGCAATTGAAAATTTAAGAAAAAGCGGCGCTGCCCAAAATTTAACAACAAAAATTTCAATTCCTGCGGGGAAAAATCGAAAGTTCACAGTTGAAATTGACCAAGCAACATTATGCAGGCTTGAACGAGCAATTTGGGTTGAAAAGCCAAAATTTGCAATTAAAAATATGTCGAGAGAAAAAGCCGGGCGTTTTCTTTCCTCCGCAACAAAACGTGCAAACGAAGCAGGTGCAAGACTTGTTGGAAGAGAAATGATGCTTATTGAAATGTCAGCCGATTTTAGAGAGGCAACTGCAACATCAAAAAAACCAGAGGGAATTAAGGAAAGAGAAACTTTTGTTAAAACAAAACTTCAGCCATTCGAAGCCGAACTTGAATCGAATTTGGTTTCTAGAATTAACATATATTTCAAAAATGCCCCAGAAACTCCTTTCAAAAGAAAATTGAAGTCTCTCTTAAGCGAGGAACAACATCGCCTTCAAAGCAAAAATCCACAAAACCCTTGCAAATTGGTTTGCGCAAAAACAATCGACTTTGTTCTTGCAAGAATTGTTTCGAACGATTTTCAACCTTCAACCTGTGTTTCAAAAGACATGGGACAAGAAAAATAAAAGAAAAAAACAAGAAAATTTCTTGTTTTTTTCTTTTTTTATAGGTTTCCTTCAATAATTTTTAAAATTTCTTCTTTTCCTACCCTGCTCTCACTGCTTGAAACAACAACATTTCCACTTGCAATTTTTAAACTTTTGGCAATTAATTGAACCTGCGATGCTTGCTTACTTTTTGAAATTTTGTCAGCCTTTGTTGCAATAACAGAAAAAGGAATTTGATTGTAATACAAAAATTCAATCATTGTTCTGTCAAGGTCGCTTGGTTCGTGGCGAATGTCAACCAAAACAAAAACTCTTTTCAAATTTTCGCTTTTAAGAAGATATGCTTCAATCAAACTCGACCAAAGACCGTGGGCTTTTTTTCCAGCTTTTGAAAAGCCATATCCCGGCAAATCAACAAGAACAAATTTATCTTCCTGATTTTTATTGAACCAAAAATAGTTAACAAGTTTTGTTAAGCCCGGAGTTGACGAAGTTTTTGCAAGCCCTTTTTTGTTTGCCAAAAAATTTATGAGAGAACTTTTCCCACAATTGCTTCGTCCAACAAATGCAAATTCCGGAGCATTCAATTTTTGAAGCTTATCTTCGCTTGCAACGCTTATTAAAAAACTTGATTCCTTGATTATCATGTTTCCATTATAACAAAAAAACAACAAATTCCCAACTTATTGCCAAATCTTTTTTAATGTGATAATATAAAATATGATAAGGAGAACTTATGTTTAAAAAAATTCTTAACTGGATTGTTTCAATTGCCGGATTTTTGCTTTTAATTGCCCTTCTTTTGATTTCGCTTAACAACAACCTCCATTTCATGGACGAATTCGTTGCGAAAGCACCTGGGCTTTTCGATTATATTCAAAACTATGGAGCGCTAACAATTGTTTCCGCGCTTGTTGTTGTTAATTTAATTGGGAAAAGCATTCTTCGAATTGTTTTATTAATTTTATTTTTAGTTATTGCCGCATTTTACATTTTCTCAAGTGTTTTCCCAGCAGACTTTGTTAAACTTTTTGGAATTGCATAAAAAAAGACTGAATTATTCAGCCTTTTTTTCTTTCTTATCTTCAATAACTTTTTTGCCATTGTATGTTCCACATTTTTTGCAAACTTTGTGTGGAGCTTTAAGTTCGTGGCAAGTTGGACATTCAACTAATGTTGGAGCAGCAACTTTAAAATTTGCTGAATTTCTTGAATTCCTTCTAGCTTTTGAAACCTTACCCTTTGGAACTGCCATATTTATTTCCTCCTGTTTTTCTTTTTCAATAAACTTACTGTGCTATTATATCATAAAACGCCCTTTTGTCAACTTATTTTTGATTTTTTTGTTAGATTAAATTAATTGTGTCGCGAGCAATAACAAGTTCTTCGTCGGTTGGGATTCTGTAAACCTTAACTTTTGAATTTGGTTTAGAAATTTCTTCGGTTGTTCCCCTTGGAAGATTGTTATTTTTTTCAACGTCGAAATCAACACCAAGATATTCCATTCCTTCCATTGAAAGTTCTCTCAAATCCTCTTGGTTTTCGCCAATTCCACCTGTGAAAACAATTGCATCAACGCCGTTTAAAAGTGCAGCATAAGAACCAACATATTTTTTAATTCTGTGTGCCATCATTGGAACAACAAGTTTTGCTCTTTCATTTCCTGCTTTAACAGCATCGTTAATGTCAAGCATGTCGCTTGAAACACCAGAAATTCCAAGAATTCCGCATTTTTTATTGAAATATGTTGCAATTTCATCGCCTTTCAAGTTAAGTTTTTCCGAAATGTATGAAACAACCGATGCGTCAACGTCGCCGCTTCGCGTTCCCATAACAAGACCTTCAAGAGGTGTGAAACCCATTGATGTGTCAATGCTGTGGCCATCTTTAACCGCTGCAACGCTCGAGCCGTTTCCAATATGAATTGTTATGATCTTGCAATCCTTAAGTGGCTTATTTAAAAGTTTTGCTGCTTCGTTTGAAACATATTTATGACTTGTTCCATGGAAACCATATCTGCGAATTTTCCAATCGGTGTATGCTTCATATGGAATTGCATATAAGAATGCTTCTTTTGGCATTTGCGCATGGAAAGCTGTGTCGAAAACAGCAACTTGAGGCGCAGAAGGAAGAACTTTCTGACAAGCCAAAATTCCCGATATATTTGCAGGCATATGCAAAGGGCCAAGCGGTTTGAGAGTTTCCAAGTTTGCCATAACTTCTGGTGTTATAAGAACGCTGTCTTTATAAATTTCCCCGCCGTGAAGAACACGATGTCCAACTGCGGAAATTTCGTTTAAGTTTTTGATAACACCATATTTTTCGCTTGTTAAAAGTTCCAAAACAAAGGCAATTGCCTCGTCATGACTTTCAAGTTGTTTTTCAAGTTTAACAGATTGCCCGTTAAATTTATGACTGATATATGTTCCTGGGATTCCAATTTTTTGGCAATTTCCCTTTGCCATAACATATTCGTTTTCCATATCAAAAAGTTGATATTTAACCGAACTGCTTCCGGCGTTAATAACTAAAACTTTCATATTTTCTCCTTATAAAATTTGTATATTTCTAGCATACAACTTTAAATGCTTTGAGTCAAGCAAAGTTAAAAAAAACTTAAAATTTCGCTGTTTTTATTTTGAATTTTTCCCTTTTGGTTTATAATAATATTCAAAGGAGAAGAAATATGAAAATTGCTATTGTAACAGGTGCATCTTCGGGAATTGGAAAACAATTCACCCTTCAAATTGACGGATATGGCTTTGATGAAATTTGGGGGATTGCGCTCGACGAGGCAGGGCTTGTTGAAACACAAAAAGAACTTAAAACCAAGTTTGTTCCCATCCCAATGGACTTAACCAACAACGAAAGTTTTGAAACACTTGTTGAAAAATTAAAAACAGAAAAACCAGAGGTTGAACTTTTAATCAACTGCAGCGGGTTTGGGAAATTTGGAAGATACGACGAAATTCCTCTTGAGCAATCGTGCAACATGATTGACCTTAACTGCAAAGGAACAGTTAAGATGACTGAACTTGTTTTGCCATACATTCCTCGAGACGGAAGGATTATTGAAATTTCATCGATTTCGTCTTTTGCTCCAATCCCATATGTTAATGTTTACGCGGCAACAAAAGCATTCTTAAAAAGCTACTCTGTTTCGCTTGGTGAGGAACTTAAACCACGCGGAATAAGCGTTACTTGCGTTTGCCCATACTGGACAAAAACTCAATTTTTCAATCGCGCAAAAGCAACGGAAAATGATGTTATAACCTACTATCAAGTTATGTATGACCCTAAAAAAGTTGTTGCATACGCTCTCAAATGTGCAAAGAAAAGAAAAAGATTTTCGCTTTATGGAACAACAACAAAACTTATGGCATTTTTAACAAGGATTTTGCCAACTGGAATGTTCCTTGGAATTTGGAACAAACAACAAAAATTTAAGAAAAAATATTGGAAAAGATAAGAAAAAAGCCAAGAAATAATTCTTGGCTTTTTTTTGTTCTTTTTGCAAAATAAAAAAACCAGTTTGTTCGGTTAACTGGTTTTTTATGAAGCATTTTTTAATTGTTCGGTTATTAAAAACTGCTGATGTTTAAATTGAGTTTGCAAAAACTATTTAATAATTTTTGCAACAACGCCTGAACCAACTGTTCTTCCGCCTTCACGGATAGCAAAACGAAGTCCTTGTTCGATTGCGATTGGTGTTATAAGGCTGATTGTCATGCTAACGTTATCGCCTGGCATAACCATTTCAACGCCTTGTGGAAGTTCAATTGTTCCTGTAACGTCTGTTGTTCTGAAGTAGAATTGTGGTCTGTATCCATTGAAGAATGGAGTATGGCGGCCGCCTTCTTCTTTCTTAAGAACGTAAACTTCTGCTGTGAATTCTGTGTGTGGGTGGATTGTTCCTGGTTTGCAAAGAACTTGTCCTCTTTCGATTTCTTGACGTGTGATTCCACGAAGAAGAACACCGATGTTATCCCCTGCTTGAGCTTCATCAAGAAGTTTTCTGAACATTTCAACGCCGGTTACAACTGTTTGTTTTTGAGCGCCAAGCCCAACGATTTCAACAGTGTCACCAACTTTAACAACACCTCTTTCAACTCTTCCTGTTGCAACTGTTCCACGACCTGTGATTGTGAAAACGTCTTCAACTGGCATTA